>DKIV01000046.1:86664-130835 GCA_002454425.1 Sphingobacteriaceae bacterium UBA6709 | reverse complement strand
TCTCGAGTCAGACTCGAACCTGGTAGGTACAAAGTCCCGGAACTTATTCATGCAAAGAGGATTAAGGTTCTAAAAAACAAAACAACCATGGAGATCAGTTGACCCTCACTTACAAATTCAGAGTTTCCAGTTCCGACATATTTCCTATCTTTGCATTGTGAATCAGATTGTTGCCAAAAAGGATATCAGAACTCTCTCTCTAGAAGAGCTTAAATTGTTTTTAACAAGTTCGGGAAACCCAGCGTTTCGGGCCAAGCAAGTATGGGAGTGGTTGTGGGTAAAATCAGTAACATCATTTGAACAAATGACCAACCTAAGCCTAAACCTAAGGCAACAATTGGCGGAAAGCTTTGATATCCGTCCTGTGAGCATTCACCAATCACAGTTCAGCGCAGATAAAACCATAAAGAATACCTTCCGGTTGCACGATAACCATATCATTGAAGGAGTATTAATACCCGCTCCTGATCGGATGACTGCCTGCGTAAGCTCTCAAGTCGGCTGTAGCCTCACATGCAAGTTCTGTGCAACGGGGTATATGGATCGGAAACGTAACCTTGATGCCGCTGAAATTTATGATCAGGTGGTTCTGATAGATCAGCAGTCAAAACAAAACTACGGCATACCGTTAACCAATATTGTGTATATGGGAATGGGCGAACCTTTGCTGAACTATGCGAATGTATTGAAATCTATTGAGCGCATAACAGCTGAAGATGGCCTGAATATGTCGTACAAGCGCATCACCGTTTCTACTGCAGGTATCGCTAAGATGATAAAGAAGCTTGGAGATGACGGCGTTAAGTTTAATCTAGCGTTATCATTACATGCCGCGAATGACCGCAAACGTAATGAGATTATGCCTATCAACGAACAAAATTCGCTGAAGGCGCTGGCTGACGCGCTGAAATACTATTTTCAAAAAACAAAAAACCCTGTGACCTATGAATATATCATCTTCGATAATTTCAATGATGGTCTTGAGGATGCTGCCGAGCTTGCCAAATTTTGCCGACATCTGCCCTGCAAAGTGAATATAATAGAATATAATCCCATATCATTCGCCTCCTTCCTGAATGCCGGTGAGGATAAAACTGAGGCCTTTGCAAACTATCTTCGCAAGCAAGGAATAATAACGAATGTTCGTAGAAGCAGAGGAAAAGATATTGACGCCGCTTGCGGACAACTAGCGGTGAAAGAAAAACAATAAGAATGCTTGCCTCGAACGCTGTCATTTTCTAGCTTTACTGAAGCATACCTAAAACAGGTCGGCTTAGACAAAGCCAGATTATGACAGAAACTATCGCAGGATATATGCATAACTTTGTGGAGTTATTTCTCCCACGTTTATGTGCGTGCTGCGGGCAAGTATTACTATCTGCTGAATCTATAGTATGTACTTCTTGCCAATACTATCTCCCCTATACTGATTTCCATCTTCATGAAGACAATCTCCTTGAGCGGCAGTTCCGGGGTCGTGTAAAGACGGTTGGCGCAAGCTCATGCTTTTATTACCAACCTAAATCTGGAATTGGCAAGCTTATCCATGCATTGAAATACGCCGACAGGCCGCAGATAGGACGGTGGCTGGGTTGCGAATGCAGCAAACGAATGCCGCTGAATTGCAAGATAGACTGCCCAGATATCATCATACCAGTGCCTTTACACCAATCGCGACAGGCAAAAAGAGGGTACAACCAAAGTGAACAAATCGCCATAGGCATTGCGAAGAATACAGGAATTCCCTTAAATGGAAAGGTACTTAGACGTGTGTATGCCACGACAAGTCAAACCGGCATGCATTCGAGGTTTTCGCGACACGAGAATGTGAAAAGTTCTTTTGAGATTACAAATCCTGAGATCATAAAAAACAAACACTTGCTGCTCGTTGATGATGTTATCACCACCGGAGCTACTATAGAGGCATGTGCTATGGCGTTAAGTGCTGTAGAAGGAGTACGCATTAGCATTCTTTCAGCGGCTCACACCTTTTAAAAACGGTAGTTGTTCATATCGCGCAGCCCCCGTGCAGAAATACATGTAGTTTAGAAAAACATTTTCTACTGGATATAAGGCAATTACCAAAAAAGATACTTTTTTTCATCACAATGTGTAACTTTTGGTCTGTTTTATAAGTATCAGTATATAGAGAGCGTTAATTTAGATAGAAAGAGTCGGAGAGCCCCCACGGCGCCGACTCCTTCATCTTAAAAGATCTTTTCACTAAACTTACCTTCGCTCAAAATACAGCTAACTATAACAGGCAAATACCCCCCAACAAGTAACAGCAAACTGCTAGATGCTTCACAAGAATCATAAATATTCAGTAAAACCCCAGGGTCTTTAACAATACTGTAGTAAAGGTTATTGAGAAGGTTTCGACTTGATCAGGTTAATGAGAAAGCTTTTTATTCATTAAGCTATCTATTTTTTCTGCTAATTGATCCATATTATATGGCTGCATCAGCGTGTCGTTAATTCCGCAACCAGCAATTCTTTCAAGATCATCCTGAAGTATCGTTGCTGTTAGCGCCAGAATAGGAATATTCTTAATGCGATCATCGGTATTGTTTCTAATCTCACATGCCGTGTCATATCCATTGAGCACCGGCATCTGTATATCCAGAATCAAGAGGTCATAGCTGGATGCATTCAGCAGATCAAGGGCTATCGCGCCATTTTCCGCGAAATCAGCCTCATGGTTCATCTTTAGCAGAAAACGTCTTAACAACAAGCGATTCAACGGATTATCATCCGCGACGAGAACTTTATATGATCGGACATCAGTAGTAAGAACAGAAATTGATGACATAAAGAGATTAGAAAAATATTCCAGCCGACAAAATAGCAATGCCGGCTGGAAATAAGATTATATTAACGATAAAGAGGAAAGTTGAACATCATCGCTTCTACAGACTTCTTCACATCTGCCAGCTTCTGCTCATCTTCCGCATTCTTAATAACAATATCAATAAGCTCAACGATCTCTACCATTTGCGCTTCCTGCAGGCCACGTGAGGTGATCGCGGCGGTTCCAACACGAATACCGGAAGTAATGAAAGGTGATTTATCATCAAAAGGCACCATATTCTTATTCACGGTGATATGCGCCTTCTGCAATGCAGCTTCAGCAACCTTACCTGTAATGCCCTTATTTCTCAGATCGATAAGCATAAGGTGGTTATCCGTGCCGCCGGAAATGATCTTATAATCCTTTTTAAGGAAAGCATCAGCCATTGCCGCGGCATTCTTCTTAACCTGCACAGCATAATCATAATACTCATCGCTAAGAGCCTCGCCAAAAGCCACCGCTTTAGCAGCAATAACATGCTCTAAAGGTCCGCCTTGTGTTCCCGGAAATACGGCCATATCAAGAAGATTGGACATCATTCTTACTTCTCCTTTTGGAGTAGTTAAACCGAACGGATTCTCAAAATCCTTGCCCAACATAATCAAGCCACCACGAGGACCACGTAACGTTTTATGAGTAGTGGTAGTAACAATATGGCAATGCGTTAAAGGATTAGCAAGTAATCCCTTGGCGATCAAGCCAGCAGGGTGAGAAATATCGGCGAGCACTAACGCGCCAATTTCATCGGCAACCTCACGGATGAACTGGTAGTCCCACTCACGTGAATAAGCAGAAGCACCGCAAATAATGAGCTTTGGCTTCTCAGCTAACGCAGTTGCTTTAAGCTGCTGATAATCGATTAAACCCGTTTCCCTATCGACACCGTAAAAGAAGGGTTGATAAAGCTTTCCAGAGGAGTTTACCGGAGATCCGTGAGTAAGGTGCCCACCATGAGAAAGGTCGAAACCAAGAATCTTATCACCAGGCTTCAATACCGCCAGAAATACCGCAGAGTTCGCCTGCGCACCGGAGTGAGGTTGCACATTCACCCATTCGGCGCCAAATAACTTCTTGGCTCTTTCAATAGCGATAGACTCAATCTGATCAACTACCTCGCATCCGCCATAATATCGTTTTCCCGGAAGACCTTCAGCATACTTATTGGTCAATACAGACCCAGCAGCTTCCATCACCTGCTTACTAACAAAATTCTCTGATGCGATGAGCTCCAGGCCACTTTCCTGGCGTTGTTGTTCCTGGCTTATAAGCTCAAAAACACTGTTGTCCCTGTTCATTATTCGTATTCTTATATTGTTACGTTAGCGGGTACTTCCTTTTCAGTTACCCAAAAATTATTAAATCCTAATCCCGACTCAATGCTTAATAGCTGCTGCTGCAGCATTTCAAGGATTGCCAGGAAATTATATATCAGGTGAACTCTATTCTCCGATTTTTTCATCAATTCAGAGAAATCCATTTTCTTATTTAACTGAATGAGTTCGGCTATCGCCTTTTTCTGTTGCTCAATAGTGTAAGGATACTGCACCACGGTATGCGTTACTTCTTCACTTCGTGTACGATAACGGTACATACACTTATCATAGGCCAGCAACAGCTTATAAAGGTCAAATGATGCTAACTCCTCTCCTGCCTCTGCCTGCTCCGCGGCACGTTCACCGTCAGCGAGAATATTACCGCGGCGTTCCATGCAATGACGCTCGTCCTCAAGATCGCGCATTTGCAAAGACAAATCCTTAAATTTCTTGTATTCTATCAGTTTCTGTACCAGATCCTGCTTGGGATCTATTTCCTTACCATCTTCGCCCTGTTCAGGACGGGGCAACAACAGGCGCGACTTGATACGCATAAGTGTTGCCGCAACAAAGATAAATTCGCTGGCAAGCTCGATGTTTAATGCCGACATCTCCTGAATGTAGGAAAGAAAATCATCTGTAATTTGGGAAATACTGATGGCATGAATATCCAGCTCATCCCGTTCGATAAAAAAAAGGAGAAGGTCAAAAGGCCCTTCAAACTGCGGCAATTTAATGTCAAAAGATTCCTGCTGTCTCACAAGTGGTTCAAAAATAGTTATTTTTTCAAACAATTAGCTTGTTTTTTTACCCCCAGGCGCCTTGTCGGCATCCATGATATAATAAAACCTGAATACTAAGCGAGACGGTATTTTTAACTTAGCGCCAAACAAAACGTGATAAACAAGCTTATTAAGGAATCACCAAATGGAAAATCCACCTGGCACCGCTGGTATTTTGACAACCAACATTAAAAATAAAGAAAATTAGAATTACGGATATTGACATTATTATAACTTAATAACGATTCAATAGCCTTCAACTGCACTTATACAAAAGGCTTAACCCTGTTTACAAGGGGAGATAGTCTTATCAATACAGACATTCGAGTTAAATCGACATAAATGCCTGAATTTTTTGGATAATAATGAGTTATTTTGTGATCGAAAAAATTTTACATAACGATATGGAAGTTAAGGCAGGGGAGTTACTAGAGCAGCTTAACTTTCCCTCTGATCTGAGAAATCTTAATGAATCTGATCTGGAGAGGGTTTGCAGAGAGCTACGGCAATATATTATTGATGTTGTTTCTGTTAATGGCGGGCACTTCGCTGCCAGCCTGGGGGTGGTTGAACTTTCTGTGGCTTTGCACTATGTATTAAATACGCCTTACGATCAGTTAGTATGGGACGTGGGTCATCAGGCTTATGGACATAAAATCCTCACAGGACGTCGGTCTGTATTTCACACCAACCGCATATACAATGGAATCAGTGGATTTCCAAAACGTTCTGAGAGTGAATATGACACCTTTGGTGTCGGGCATTCCTCAACATCAATTTCAGCAGCGCTTGGAATGGCGGTAGCGTCACATTACAAAGGTGAGCGTGACCGCCAGCACGTGGCTGTAATTGGCGATGGCGCCATGACCGCGGGTCTTGCTTTCGAAGCTTTGAACCACGCTGGTATAGAGAACTCAAACTTATTGGTGATACTTAACGACAATTGCATGTCTATCGACCCCAATGTCGGCGCGCTGAAAGAATACCTTACAGCAATCACCACTTCGAGACCTTACAACAAGTTCAGAGAGGACATAGGGCATGTATTGAGCAAGCTTTCAGAGCTTGGTCCTAATGCGCTGCAAATCGTCAAAGGAATTGAAAAAAGCATTAAAGGATCCCTGCTTAAGCAGAGTAATCTTTTTGAATCATTAAATTTTCGCTACTTCGGACCGATTGACGGGCATGACGTTAAGCAGCTGGTAAAAGTTCTTAAAGATCTAAAAAATATCCCGGGACCGAAGTTACTGCATTGCGTTACAGTAAAAGGAAAGGGCTTCGCCTTAGCGGAAAAGGATCAAACAAAATGGCACGCGCCAGGTCTTTTTGATAAAATTACCGGCGAAATAAAGAAGAGCGTCAGCGAGAAGCCACAGCCTCCGAAATATCAGGATGTCTTTGGTCACACGATGGTAGAACTCGCGGAATTGAATCCTAAAGTCATGGGAATCACTCCCGCAATGCCTAGCGGCAGTTCCCTGAACATCATGATGAAGGCCATGCCCGAGCGCGCCTTCGATGTGGGTATTGCCGAACAACACGCGGTAACATTCTCCGCAGGTCTGGCGACACAGGGAATGGTAGCGTTTTGCAACATCTATTCGAGTTTTATGCAACGCGCCTATGACCAGGTAATTCACGATGTGGCCATTCAGAACCTGAATGTCGTGTTCTGCCTGGATCGCGCCGGCATTGCTGGTGCCGATGGTGCCACACACCATGGTGCTTATGACCTTGCGTATATGCGCAACATTCCAAACATGACAGTGTCGGCACCAATGAACGAGGAAGAGCTTCGCAACCTGATGTTCACAGCACAACAGGAAAACATGGGGCCCTTCTCTATCCGTTATCCTCGCGGACAAGGCGTTATGCCCGACTGGAAAAGGCCGCTGCAAGCCTTGCCTATAGGTAAAGGACGTATGGTATGCGACGGCGAAGAAGTCGCCATACTAAGTATCGGACATATCGGCAATGAGGTTGTAAAAGCCTGCCGCGATCTGAACAGCGAAGGAATTACCCCCGCACATTACGATCTGCGATTCCTGAAACCTCTTGATGAAGATTTACTTCACCATGTTTTCGGACGCTTTAATAAGATCGTTACTGTTGAAGACGGCTGTTTGATGGGGGGAATGGGCAGTGCCATTCTCGAGTTTATGTCTGATCACGGTTATACAGCACAACTTACAAGACTCGGTATTCCTGACAAGTTTATTGAACATGGCGAGCAGTCCGAGTTATGGCGTGAGTGTGAATTCGATGCCACAGCCATTTACGAAAAAGTGAAAAAGATGGCCATTCAACGTAGCACGAATATCATGGCGTCATAAAACAAAAACACCGTTAATAAGCTATACGGGGCAAAAAAGGCGATGTTAACAGCTTTGTAACAAGAGCATAGACAGCCACAAAAAATTTGCTTTTATGATGAGCTAAACATATCTTCGTATTTTTAGGAGCAAGACTATATCTGAGCGCAGATGTAGTCTTGTTTGTTTTTTATACCGCTCTATAATTTATTTTATTATGGCAGATATTACTTATTATACTAAAGAGGGACTGGAAAAGTTGAAGACTGAATTGCAGTTTCTGAAGACTGAAGGAAGATCTCAAATCGCAAAGGCAATAGCCGAAGCACGCGATAAGGGAGACCTATCTGAAAACGCAGAGTATGATGCTGCTAAAGAAGCTCAAGGTCTGCACGAAGCTAAAATTGCCAAGCTTGAAAATACTTTGGCCAATGCCCGACTGATCGATGAATCAAAACTTGATACATCAAAAGTACTTGCTCTTTCAATAGTAAAAATTAAGAATGTTAAGAATGGAGCAACCATGACATACCAGTTGGTGTCGGAAGCAGAGGCTGATTTAAAATCCGGAAAGATTTCCGTTAAGTCGCCAATTGCAAAAGGACTACTTGGAAAATCTGTAGGAGAACGCGCGGAGATTGCCGTTCCTGCGGGTAAAATGGAATTTGAAGTTATTGAAATTTCAAGATAATAACATTGTGGACGCTTTCCGGCAGTGACATGCTCAGCACTTCCTGATCTGACATCGCCGGAAGCTTCTTCGCCCTCTCTCCCTTATCATTTTTTATTAAGCTTCGTAATACCTACTTTTATCCTATGGCTTCGATCTTTTCAAAAATCGCTCAGGGCGAAATTCCGTCATACAAGGTTGCAGAGAATGAACTCTATTTTGCATTCCTCGACATCAATCCATTAACCGAAGGACATGTTCTGGTGATCCCCAGGCAGGAGACCGATAAGCTATTCGACCTTGACGAAGAAACTTACACCGGCTTATGGCTTTTTGCAAGAAAGGTGGCACATGCTATAGAAGCAGCAATACCCTGCCTCCGTGTGGGAATAGCGGTCATAGGTTTAGAAGTTCCTCACGCGCACATTCACCTCGTGCCGCTGCACGGCGTACATGATATCGATTTTTCAAAGCCTAAATTAAACCTCAGCAAGGAGGAGTTCTCTGAAATTGCATCCAGAATAGCGGCGGCTTTTTAGGTCTTCTTTATTTTCTGAGGGTTGTTTTTGACGAAGGCAGACCAGCCAGAATAATTTGAATTTGCTACTCCCGCGGCATCTGTACGTTGAAACGAATGACACACGGCAACAGCCAGTCCATCGGTCGCGTCTAAGAATTCAGGAGTCTCCTTAAATTGCAACAAGGTCTGCAACATTGCCGCGACCTGCTCCTTGGTCGCGTTTCCATTCCCTGTAATGGACTGTTTTATCTTGCGTGGTGAATATTCGCATATCGATATTTCGCGCGATAACGCGGCGGCCATGGCCACCCCCTGTGCACGCCCCAGTTTTAAGAGTACTTGAACATTTTTTCCATAAAAAGGCGCCTCTATGGCCATACAATCTGGCTTATACTCATCAATTAAGGCGACTGTCTTGTCATATATACGTTTAAGTTTCAAGGCGTGATCATCTAGATGCCCCAGTTTTACCACTCCAAGACTGATCATCGTAATCTTATTCCCCGACTGCTTTACCAATCCGTATCCCATAACCGTTGTTCCGGGGTCTATACCCAGAATTATCCGCTCCTTTTTTACCGTTGTCAGCATCCGCACAATAATACGAAATTCATTCGTAGTATATTCCCGGCCCTTTCGTCGAGAGCATATCTTGCAATGTGTCGTGACATCCAAAACAGAATTAATTGGCAATTAATTTTCAATATCTCATATCCAAAACCTATCTTTAATGATTAACACTTTTAGGAAAAACAGTATTACTTAAGCCTAATGGCTTTTCTGAATAAGCTCAATTTATGGAATCATACCGTTGCCTGAGAAACTTTCAACAAGAGGTGATCAGTGGAGAAAAAGATTTAGTTGAAGTCGCCGGGGAATACATACACAGGATCAAACAACTGAACCATCTTAACGCGTTCGTCGAGGTATTTGAAGAAGAAACGCTAAAACGCTCACATGACATCCAACAAAAGATGCGTGATGGAAAAGGGGGTAAGCTCGCAGGACTCATCATCGGCATAAAAGATCTTATATGCTATAAAGGGCATAAAGTTTCCGCGGGATCCAGAATGCTTAGCAACTACACGTCAATATTTTCTTCAACAGTAGTAGAACGCCTTTTAGATGAAGACGCCATTATCATAGGTCGACTCAATTGTGATGAGTTCGCGATGGGTGGTTCTAATGAAAATTCATACTTTGGCCCTGTAAAGAATCATGCTGACAACAACCGGGTGTCAGGAGGCTCTTCAGGAGGCTCTGCGGTAGCTGTACAAGCAGATCTCTGCATGGCCAGTCTTGGTACCGATACCGGAGGATCCGTGCGCCAGCCGGCGTCTTTTTGCGGTGTGGTGGGAATGAAACCCACCTATGGACGCGTTTCCCGGCATGGTATTATTGCCTACGCCTCGTCCTTTGATCAGGTGGGTCCCCTTACGAAGTCCGTTGAAGATGCGGCTTTAATCCTGGAGGTAATAGCTGGAGCCGATGAGTACGATAGCACCGCCTCGTCGCTTCCCGTTCCTTCCTATACGGAACAACTAACAAATACAGGATTAAGAAAGATCGCCTACTTCCCGGAGACGCTTTATGCTGAGGGCCTGGATCCCGAAGTAAAGAAGCTTACCGAACAAACTATTTGTAAATTAAAGGATCAGGGACATACCGTAGATGCTGTATCGTTCCCTTTTCTGGACTATGTGGTACCTGCCTATTATATCCTTACAATGGCTGAATCATCATCGAACTTAGCACGTTATGATGGCGTACATTATGGATATCGAAGTGAGGGTGCGATAGATCTGGAAAGCACTTATAAAAAATCACGTTCCGAAGGCTTCGGTCAGGAGGTGCAACGCCGCATTATGCTTGGAACCTTTGTCTTGAGCGCGGGGTATTACGATGCTTATTATAGCAAGGCGCAAAAGGTGCGACGACTTATCAGCCGTAAGATGAACGAGGTTCTGGAAGAATATGATTTTATTTTAATGCCAACTTGTCCGGGCCCGGCGTTTAAGCTTGGTGAAAAAAACAGCGATCCGGTGACGATGTATCTTGCGGATATCTTCACCGTCCAGGCCTCCCTCGCGGGGCTTCCGGCAATATCGCTACCACTGGGAAACACCCGGGAAGGACTCCCCCTGGGTATACAGCTGATAGGTGCAAAGTTTCAGGAAAGCGCTGTAATGGCCTTCTCTCAGGGACTTATGGCTGATTCAAAAAACAATAACGCGGACTGAAATAGCTGAAGCAAATACTGAGCAAGTGTCGGTTAGTAAATAAGCGGGGTAACGATGCTTCGAACAAATAATCATGTTAAAGAGAAAGTAAGGATGAGGTCGATCAGAGTAGCAATAACACTTTTTTGTTTCATAACAAGCACAGGAATATTCTCGGCACGCGCCGCGGGTCCTGACAGTCTTAATATCGCGTTCCTCCTTAGGGCTGCGGAATCCAAAGTTCCTCTTACGTATAATGATGTTACGGTTAGGTTTATCAATCAATATCTAAATACGCAGCGGGGCCGCTTTTCCAGGGTTCTGGGGCTCGCGCAAAACTATTTCCCTATCTACGAACGCATTTTCAAAAACCGAAATGTGCCCGAAGAAATGAAGTACATCTCGGTGATTGAATCATCCTTAAACCCAAATGCGGTATCTCCGGTGGGAGCCGCGGGACTTTGGCAGTTTATGCCGGGCACCGCACGCCTTTACGGACTCACAGTCAGCGATTGGCAGGATGATCGAAAGGACGCTGAGAAGGCCTGTAACGCAGCTGCAAGCTTTCTCCTCGACTCCTACCTTCTTTATAATGACTGGCTTCTGGCCATCGCCTCTTACAATTGTGGACGCAATAATATTCGTTGGGCAATGGACAAGTCGGGAGGAAAGAAAACATTCTGGGAAATCAGAGATTTCCTGCCACCTGAAACACGCAGTTATGTTCCAGCATTTATAGCTACGGCCTATATCATGCAAAACTATAAACAACTCAGAATCAACCCGTCTTTCTCGAGTCCGCTAAATGAGAGCCCGCTTAAGGAGACGGCAAAAAGCGGAGGAATAACACAGCAACCAGGGTCTTAATTCAGCAGCTGTATTGTTTCCCCAGGATAAAAATAAGGCAGGGGCCATAAGAGAAGAGGGTTTAAACGCCAGGCTGACCGCCCGGCATTTAAACCCTCTTCTCACATAAAAGATGATACATCTAAATGATCAGCGACATGCAAGTCGTCAACATCATTCTGCTATCCTTTTGATATTGTAAGCTCTACACGGCGATTCTTAGCACGACCTTCTGGACTTGAGTTCTCCGCTACAGGCTTGGTATCACCATAGCCCTTGGTAGAAATTGCACCTTCTGGAATATCTTCACCAATAAGAAAATTCTTCACTGAAACCGCGCGCTTATCAGAAAGCCACTGATTGTACTCAGGAGTGCCCGTTTTATCGGTATGACCATCGACCTGAATACGCACGCTTCCCTGCGTCTTTATCTGTGACGCTAATGCCTTTAGCCTTGTCTTTGCCTTATCAGATAGATAAGAGGAATTCGTTGGAAATAACACTTCGGAGTCAAATGTTACCTTTATACCCTGATCAGTCTTTTCAACCTTGGTATCGGGCAACTTATTTCTATAAGCATCATAGACCGAATTATCCTCGGCAGCTTGCGCGGTCGCGGGCGTTGCCGGTTGAAATGCAGGCTTTCTGCTTTTACAGGATGCCATTACTACGAGTCCTCCCACGAGGAATAAGTAACTCCATTTTCTCATAATCATCGTTCTTTATTCTATGTTTATTGTTTAAACCCGAAAGTTAGCGTTGATAGCCAGCGCTCATAATCGGGACCTTTATTATCAGCATTTTCAAGGTGCTCAAAGTTTACGACCTTAAGCATCCAGTCTCCCGCGCGATTCAGCTTTAAGTATGCCTTACCATCATTGTCTGTCGAAGTTTCCGATGGCAAAACGCTACCATTGATCGTGCGTACATAGATCTCAAGCTTCGCTTTTGGTAGAGGCTTCCCCTTGAAAAGCACCTGTACTGTAACATCTTCGCCGTACTTTAGTTTGTAGGGATTCTGTTGTGGTACCAATTCAAGCTCCTGCCCTACTACTTCAGAATAAACACCACCACCGGGCTTGCCGACCATCACAAGGCTTTTCATGCAGAAAACATTCTTGAGATTCAACTCCTCCTTATCATCAGCTTTGCTGGCCAAATCCGAAAACCCTTCGTCTGACAACTGACGCATGACTTCCTCCCGCTCGATGTTATCTATGTTCAGCTCGCGACCTGCCGACATAAGCATGACTCCCGAATTATCGCTTTTGATATCGAAAGCTTTGGCTTCTTTATTGGCTGCCAGCACATCCTGAGGCTTGCTGCTGGCATACAACGCTGCAGCATTAAGCTGAGCAGGGGTGATGATCCTTACATTACTGGTATCGAAGCCTCGCCCTGACACAACCCTGAAACTTACGGCGCCACCCTTTTCATAAAAATAGGTCGGAGAATCCAGAAAATAACTTTGAGCAAAGCCTGTTGTCGCGCTCAACAAAACTATAAGCAGAGAATAAATGTACTTCATGATGTTTAAATGCTTTCCAAACTTACAAAGATTCATTAGCTGTTGGAAACTTATCAATCGCAAAAGATACGAGTTATCCGTATAAAATTACATTTAAATGCATGTAAAAAGCCATGCTGCCATCAATTTCAATATCTGTACTACCGGGCAAGCATATCATAAACGTACATATGCTGCCCTTTCATACCTTCCGAAAAACGGCCACAATATAATACAGCTATAGGTGTCAGACTGTACAAAAACAGGTATCGCCAGCCACCAACAAGCGATTTTCAATTTTGGCATAGATTTCAATAGAATATTATACACACACTTATCTTAAGATAGAACGATAATGAGAACTGCAGGATTTTGGGAGATTCTATTTTACGTTTGCCTCGCATGGACAATGTCGGGTTGTACAGATAAAGCAAGTAAAAATACCGAGGGTTCTTTTGAGGAAAAGCAGGATATTGCAAAAGAACAAACACGTATTCTACATCTTGCAGATTCAATTGAGAACATGTTGCCCTTTATTAACAAAGCAAGCAGCCTGGTATTCCAACAGCACGAACGTTCTTTTTACGTAAACAGGTATACCTACAAGGGTAAACCTTTATTATATGTGGAGCATATAACTGATCGTAATAAAAGTTTCTCAGAGAAAAAATACTTTCTGGAGAAGGGCAAGCTTATTCTATATTCGGAAGTGACCAGGATGCAGGGAAGCGAACAAATGTTAACACAGAAACGGCTATTTTTCAAGAATAATAAGATGATATGTGCTGAGAGTCTTCCCATGAACAGCAATGGTTACTCGCTTCATAATTTACTAAAAAGAATAAGGCCGCAACGCCTCGATCAGTTCAAGGATCTTCAGGCACTTGAAGACGCTATCCGGCAGAGGGGAAAATTCAACCTGGGTTTTGAGCGAATTGCGGCAGCTGCCAATGTTTCATTTCTGATTCTGGGAAGGAATGAAATTGACGCGTTTCGGGCCGTACTAAAAATCAATAAAAAAGATGATCTCATTCAGGAGTTACGAGAAAATCCTATTCAATACGCAGGAACAAGGCTTGAGCTTAACTATCTCATCACCGACAATCAGGAGATGATCTATCTCTCAGGTAAAGAAAAGCACGATTAGTCAGCTAAGGGGAAAACTTCAGCAAGCGGATTAAAAAGATAAGACTTGCCATCAGACAGCTGTGTACAGAGATACCGCTTACGCCTAAGTGCCTCCTTTCTGAAAACCCGTCCATCAGTCATACGAAAGCAGCTGTTCATGGGTAGATCTTCCACAGTGCTCAAACCTCGGTCAGGATTGTACTTCATCAAAGATCGGAATAAAGAAGGGTCGGAACAGCTTGATGCCGCGGGGTTGAGCAAATACTCTGAGATTACCTGATGCAACTCAGCAGGGAACATCGAGCTGTTTAGAAAAGGTTGCATCATCTTTCGGAAGTTACCCTTCCATTCCTGCCCATGTGGCTTCACACGATGCTTATGCTCTTCCCAGGTGAGCAGATGCGCGAACTCATGAACAGTAGTTAGCAGGAATGCGTACGGGTTAAGGTTATAATTAACGGATATCCGATGATGGCTTCCGTTATGCGGCGCGCGGTAATCGCCAAACTTGGTAGTACGACCGCGACTAATCTTAAAATCACATTTGAAATGATCTATCCACCGCCCGATAATTGGGGCGGCTTCTTCCGGCATATATCTCGCTAAAATCTTAACCTTATCCAAACCCTCCGCTATTTAAGGATCGTGTAAACTATTAAACTGGCAACGTAAGCCAGTGCGGTCATATAAGTAAATTGTATTAAAGGCCATTTCCAGCCTTTGGTTTCCCTATACACAATGGCCAGCGTACTCATGCATTGCATAGCAAAAGCATAGAATATCATCAACGAAAATGACGACGCCAGGGTAAATACCGGAGCTCCCGTCTCGGGATTACGAGCCTGACGCATTTTATCTGTTACTGAAGATATATGTGCCTCGTCGTTGTTAACGCTATAAATAGTGGCCATGGTGCCTACAAACACCTCGCGGGCGGCGAAGGATGTTATCAGCGCGATGCCTATCTTCCAATCGTATCCCAAAGGCTTAATCACAGGCTCAATGGCTTTACCGATACGACCGGCGTACGAGCTCTCAAGCATCTCTGAAGAATGCTGTAATTCCAACTCCGCTTTATTTACTCCAGCTTGCGCCTCAAGCTTCTCATACTTGCTATTAATACGATCATGTACCCCTGCCGGCGCATAGCTCGCAAGAACCCATAAAATTACCGATATAGCTATAATTACCTTTCCGGCCTCAATTACAAAGGTCTTAACCTTCTCATACATGGTCAAAAACACATTCGACCAACGAGGAATCTTATAGTCTGGCAATTCCATAATGAAATATCCCTTCTCACGAGTCTTCAGTATGAATTTCATTACCCAGGCAACGAGAATAGCGCTCACAATGCTAAGCACATATAAGCCCATCAGAACCAGTCCCTGAAGGTTCATAAATCCAATCATCTTGTCTGGCACCACTAACGATATGAGCACGGTGTAAATTGGCAGACGCGCGGAGCAACTAACCAAAGGAGTTACCATAATGGTGATCATCCTTTCTTTCCAGTTCTCGATATTACGAGTACTCATAATCGAGGGCACAGCGCAAGCCAAACTACCGATCATAGGAACTACCGACTTGCCATTCAGTCCAAATCGCCTCATGATCTTATCCATCATAAAGGTAATTCTGGCCATATAACCGGTATCCTCGAGAATAGATATAAACGCGAACAGAATAGCTATCTGAGGAATAAAGACAAGCACGCCACTCAGACCAGCAAGAACTCCGTCAGTCAACAGATCGGTCAGCACTCCGGCGGGGAGCAAATTATGCGCGCTTTCTGTCAGCCAGATAAACAGCGACTCAATCAGTGACATCGGATATTCTGACCAACTGAAAATCGCCTGAAAAATCAACAACAACAGCATAAAGAAGATCAAGAATCCCCACACCTTATGCGTAAGAATTTCATCGATCTTGTTGCTAAGACTATTCCTTTTGATGCTGCTCTTCCTGATCATTGATCCCGCAAGCACTTCGTTAATAAAAGCGTAGCGAGCAATCGTCTCCCTGGCCTGAGCCTCCTGCGAGTGAAAGCTATGTTTCTGCTCCAACGTCTCTACGAGATCACTCTCCTCCTTACTAAGGAAAGACATATTCTCGTGCTGATGCGCCATCTGCAAAGCCGTATAAGGATGAGCAATGGCCAACTCTTCTTTTATCGCAGAGATTAACTCAGGAGCTAAGCCTTCAATATTAATTGTGGGAGATTGTATCGCCAAGGTAGGAGCAAAGCAAATAGCCTCTTTTAGCTTATCAATATTCTCCACATTCCGCGCTGAAATAGGCACGACCTGCACCCCCAATAAAGTTGACAATCTATCGGGGTTAATAATATAGCCCGCCTTATCAGCGGCATCCATCATATTCAACGCAATAATAACGGGTATTTTCATATCCGCCACCTGCGTGTATAATAACAAGTTTCTTTTGAGATTTGAGGCGTCGGCAACGATCACAACCAAATCAGGATGATCCTGATTCTTGCGGTCAGCCAACACTTCCAGAACTATTGATTCATCCTTACTCTTCGGATATAAACTGTAAGTTCCCGGCAGATCAATGATGTGACCTTCACGACCGTCAGGAAGTTTACATCTTCCGGTTTTCTTATCTACAGTAACACCCGGAAAGTTTCCAACTTTCTGATTTAAACCAGTAAGAACATTAAATAGAGTAGATTTGCCTGTATTCGGATTTCCTACAAGCGCAACTTTGAGAAGTCCCTTCACATTATCACCTTTGGAGAATTATCGTTGAAGCCTCCTGCATACGCAGGCTTAACTGATAGCCGGCTACTGTAATTGCCATGGGATCACCAAGTGGAGCATAACGCTCAACAATAACAGGTTCACCAGGCAAACACCCCATTTCCATTAGCTTTACCGACATTTCAAGGTCGGTAAACTCTTTGATGATACCTATTTCTCCCGGACGTAGTTGTGAAAGCTTCATATTTTTTAACCTTCACAAATGTATAGTTATTTGAAACAATTCCAAATAATTTTCACGAAGCTGACACTCTGGTAGCTATCGTAACAGCGCCATCGCGCGCCCTTCAATGAATCCTGTAGGAGTATTCCTTGAGAAATGAGGGCAGTTACACTTCTTCCTGAAAATACCGCAGGACGACATTGTCAATGCCACAAAAAACAATACTAACACATAACCTCTCTTCATCACAGGGATCGTCAATCGCTATTATATAAAAACTATTGCCTTTGCTTTGCGGGAACACCCCAGCAGTAGAACATCAGATAGCAGAATATTGCCATGCATACCCCCAGCGCGTCACAGAAAAAATCCCACCAATCTGCCGAGCGATAGGTAAATATTTTCCATTGTATCAATTCTATAATGCCACCGAAAGAGATGGATAATAGCATCACAGGAACGATTACCACGTATGGCTTTTTCCCGGTTATTCCCTGCCTTTGACAACCGAAGAACATCAATGTACTCAGCACGAAGAAAAAACCGGTGTGAACCAGCTTGTCAAAGCCTTCAAAAAATGAGGCGCCTTCATGCTGATCCATATGCATATTGCATAAATAAAGCACCAGTAACGCCCATGTTATGGTTAGTCCCTGATGCTTTAATAGTTTCATCATTAGAATCCTACCTGATCTTTATAAGTATCGGCACTTAACAAAGCATCAAGCTGAGTACTGTCAGAAAGCTGCACCTTCACCATCCAACCATCACCGTAAGGATCCTGATTTACCAACTCAGGGTTAGCATCCAGCTGCTCATTTAACTCAAGAACAGTTCCACTAACCGGCATAAAAAGATCTGACACTGTTTTTACTGCTTCAACAGTACCAAAAATTTCGTTCTGGCTCACTTCCTGACCTACGGTCTGGATGTCGATGTACACGATATCGCCCAATTCGCGCTGTGCAAATTCTGTGATTCCAACGTATGCTACGTCACCTTCTACACGAATCCATTCGTGATCAGTGGTATACTTTAATTCTGCGGGAAAGTTCATCTTATTGTGTCTGAATAAATTACAAATTTTTACACCGTTTACTTAACGGCTTCATGAGAACACCTGAATAATTAAAAAAATACTTTACCCCTCCGGGATTGCTCTCTTTTGCCCAAAAATAAGTTTTAATTACAAATTGAGAAGCATTAAGTTACAAATAGAATTCCGCGCCGAAGCGCTCTAATGGGACGTATTAATTAATAATATACCGCAAATTTATACCGAAGTTGCTATAAGAGGTATAAAATGTTTGCGAGGTATAGGGATTACTACTATTGCTGTCAAAAAACAAACGCAAATTCAAATTCCTGTTCAGCATATAATCTACAGAAGGCCTCAAACTAATATTTCGGGCCCCTGCTGACACCTCCGCATTGGCGACATCCGCCCGGTAGATGAGCGTTTTCCGATCGTCTACCGATACATCAAACTTAAAGTTCAGATCATTATTCATTCTCCGGTCAGCAAACAGCCCGAAAGGAAAACGGAAATTGGGCGACCTGTAAGCCATTCCCACTACAATTCCCTGCTCAGCAAGCTGCGATAGCTGGGCATTGGCAAGACTCATACTTAGTGCTCTGGCTTTACGATATTCGAAATTCAATCCCATATTATTCCTAAAACGCATATCCAGCCCTATCAAAGGAATAAACTGTTCAAAAATTAATAGCTGACTGAATTGATATCGCGGGAGGAAATCTCCATTTACATCCCGTATCGATGAGGCTCCGCCTGCTTCATCGTACCGCGCCAGGGAGTTGTATCCCGAAACAGTGTATGTAGAACGGTAAGCATGATTAATATCCACTGAAGAAAAGATCTCACTCAGAAAGCCATTTCTTGTCAATCCATTATAGCTAATTCTCCAATTAGGCAGAGGAAAGGAGGGGAAAGCGTTCAGCGTCACCTTCTCCGGATCTATTCCTGAATATGTTGCCAGAAAAGACGCCGCTACAACTTCCTGAGCCGACTTACTATATCCATCAGCGAAGCCTTCAACCACGCCGCTCGAATTAATATTCGCACTGCCCAAACGCTGAGAGATCTTCGCTCTGTTGGCCTCAAATCTTCTGAACAGATCGCTTCCGTTACCATTGCCAAAAGACGTTGGCAACGAAAACCATGATATGGTATAGTCGCCGGTAGTTATTGGATTCATATTCTCAAATGTCCCACTGGAGGCGTTGAACCTAAAGTTACTACTGTAGCTCTCATTTTTTCCCCTTAGCGCGGTAATCTCAATCCTGAAGCTACGGAAAGGCTCCAGCGTTGCCCTGATATTCAGATCTTCGCGGTGAGTAGTATAAAAAGGTTGATTCTGTAAGGTGTCAGTCGTCAGCCAGCCTTGTTCCACAGCTTTCCGGCGTATATCCTTCTGACTTCCCAAAACAAAGCCCAACCCTGGCGCATTAGCATTAAAATCAATACCAAAGAGCTTGGTTCTCGGCAAATAACCAGGCAGGAACATACCATCAGTTGTAGTATATGTGGCGGCGACATTCTTGAATGCCGTCAGTATCTTTATCCCGGGATTGTTTTTCCTGTCCAGCCCCCACCGATTGTATAAAGAGCTAAAATTAAGCGTAGGATTAAGCTGTATAGTTCTCGAATTCTGTATCGAATTGCCAAGCTGCACTGTTGGATCCTGCATCGTAGCAAGGCTTTCTGCCATCCACCCAAACGTTGTCGCATAACGGGCAACCAAACTTGTCCAGCGCAACCCCGGAATCTTGTTTACTGGAACTACATAGTTCACCGTCATCTGGTGGTTATAATTAGTAGTGCGCCCCAACCTTCGTAGATTCCTTATCAGACTATCGCGTGCCGTTTTATCATTAGGACCATTAGGCTCATCAATCAGCGAATAATTACTTGCACTAAAATCAAGTTGCAGGGACCTGGTCAAATTCCAGCTAAGCCCGTACGTTCTCGTCATGTTAAAGTTCTTATTATAGGTGGTCTGCAGATATCCGCCGGTCGTCCCATAAATATCACGCAAACTATTTTCGGCATACAATCGGTTTACATCCACCCTGAAATTGATCATTGACGGCACCAGATTAATATTAAAATCCCGTAACAACGCGAGATTTCGTGACTTTATCAATTTCGACAAGGGCGACCACGGGCGGGCTTTACCGGTATAATTATATGCAAAATCAGCGCGATAGTTCTTCTGCATGGATACGGCATTTATAAAATCCCGATGGTTATACTCGTTAAAAGCATACCCCGCACTGAAGTTCTCAATATCCCAAAGATGCACCGGTGCCAGGACATCCGTACGCAACTTCCGTATATTGTTAAAGTTAAACCCGCGCCTCATGGTATAGTCATCTATAATACGATGGATAGAGTCCCTTTGAGATGCGCTAAGTCCCGACATTGTAAGAGCGAGCTCCAGATCCGGCGAACGGGGATCAAACTGGGGAATACTTCGTTGCGTAGCGTAATTGATAAACAAAGGAATTCTGAAAGCGTCTTTATCGCGCATGAACTTTCCAAGCTCCAGACCTGTCGAGAAATCAAAATACCGATCATCCGACCGGCTACGTTCACCGACGCTTTGATCTATAGAGCCGAATCCGACAGTAGTTCTGCTCGCTGAGATGCTCACATCGCCAATATCCGCAAGCTGAGCGTTCAGGCGTGCCGTAGCGCCCCAACCGCCCCGCTCATCAAAGCCCGTCAAACGCATCTCATTGAACCATACCTGAACCGATTTGTCGAGACCATCGTCGATGGTATTTACCCTACTACCCTTCAATGGATTGCGCACCCCCAACATGTATATGCGAACCTTGCTCATATCAGGCTGTCCTTTTACATAGATCATGTTGTTGCCATCTGCAAAGGCATAAGGCTTATTCTCCGGCCAGGCTACGGCATTCCGCGAAGCCTTCGCCTCCTGTAGTTTCTTAAGCTCCAGAAAGATATTGTTAGCCTCAGGCCAAATCTGATATACTCCGGTGCTACCTGCCGGCGTAACTTTAAGCGGAACGACATACTCGTAATAGTTGTCATTATAATCAGAGCCTATGCGCAGAACCGCGCTGACATCACCATCATTAAGTTGCTCTCCCTCGGCATGAACAAACATCTCCAGATTTTTATAGGAACGGAAGTCTGTAAATCCGGTTTTAAAAGACGCCCGGGTATACCCGTCCCGCAAATTCCTTACTACCAACGACAAGGATTGTTCGTTTAACTGTGTCTGAGTATTGATATTGGTCATGTCATACTCCCGCTGTATACCAGGCGGCACCACATACGGAATAGGACTTCGTTTACCGTTCTCCTCAATGTTCACCGTACCCACATCTATAGTCGAATTATCAGGAGAGCTTGTCCCCGTCGCTGCATCCACAATAACCTCTTCCGCGCTATTATTGGCATTATAAGTACGCCACTCTCCGCGAACGAGCTGCAATCTGGCCATCCTCAAAATCGACGTATCAGCGAAATTGGTCATGAACATTCGTATAAAGCGTATCGACTTGAAATTATCAATATTGCCCACTTTACCATTATATGCTGAAATTGGGATGCGAAACTGGTACCAGCTTACTTCCTGTGAGCTTCCGTTGGCCAGCTTCACAGAGGAGCTTACCTTATCGGTAATGAAATTGTGCCCCACCTGCATATCCTGCGGACGTACGGACACCTTGTACTCGAAAAACTCATCCGTAACAGACATATTATTATCGCGGTTCAGATCCTCCCCGTCCGGCAGGGCGGTCGACGCCGCGTTCTCAAGTCCTAATTCTTCCCGCGCCTGCTGAGGCGTCTTCGAATTACCCTCCGGACCATTATATTTTTCATAGCGTTTAAGGATCCCCGGATTCTGAGCCTCCATATTTCCACCACGGAAATATCTGAAATTATCAGATGAGGGATCACTAACCAGCTCCTCAGCGGCAGGCGCGCTCAGCACCGCACGCATCTGATTTACAAAAGAGCCAAAATGCGAACGCTCGTCATTATCCCCAAGGCCGTCAATACCGGCATCCTGGAACTTTCGTCCCTGCGGATCATTATCAAATGCCTGTATCACGGGTTGCAGTAGAGGTACCCGTCCCCAGGCTGTAGTTTCGGTACCAACAGCACTGCCATCAGGTGCCAGTCCGTTCTCAAGCGACTTTCTGCCATCTTTAAGAATATCCTCAGAAATATTACCAAGGTTAAAATAAAGATCTCCTCCCTCCGAATTTTTCCGGTATATAAAAGGATCCATCATCCAGAACTCTATAAAGCCCACGTTCTGCGCCTCAAAATCGGTAGCATCCAATTTTCTGAAAATCCCTCCCCAACGTTTCTTAGGCTGCAGAAGCATTCCCGCATTACTAACTCCCGTAGTAGTATAATTATACGGACCACGTGTCATAGGATAGAACGCAAGATCAAGCGTAGGAAGATACAAAGCCTGACCTATTACCGATTGCTTCAGCGGGAACACTTCCTGCTCAAGTACCTCTCGAACATAATGGTTAGATAGCTCTTCCTTACTTGTATTCACCAATGGCGCGTTCTGCAATCCATTGCGATTGTAAAACACGGGATCAATATTATAAAACGCCAAACGCGCCCGGTTATAGCCATAGGCAAGATCGTTGCTCAATGCAGACTCAGGAAACAGTCCATTCACGGTGTTCGGTGTTCCCGATAGCTGCCATCCCATAGCGCTTTTCAGATCAATAACGGTACGGCTACCCTCGAAGTCATCCAGGTAACTCACGCCCGACTTGCTGCCCGCGAAATTTAACGCATCCGGATGCCCCGGCACCAGGCGCGCGTACTCTGCGGAAAAAGACACCTTCGACGGCGCCCGGGTATCTACAAAAGGTAACTTGTTCAATAATCGCGTAAGCCAGGGAGATTCAGAGCTATAGTTCATATCAAGCCCCCAGATCGTATTAGATACAGGTTCCTCATTAACATTCACTTTAGCCGTAAAAGGCTTTTCAGTGAGGTTCATCACAGTTCCGCCAATACTCAGCTTGTCGTTTACACGATAATCCAAATGGGTACCAAACAGGGACCGTTGCTGCATACCGAAGAGCTCATTGCTCTCGATCCGTATTTTTATAGCCTGTCCCGAATTAAGCATCGACTGATTAAGGATCTTTACCCGCCCGGCGTCGTAATCGACGGTAAAATCTTTACCCTCCGTCAGCGGCATAGCTCCAGCCAACACCTGTACCGAGCCTTGAGGAATATTTATGGCATTTAACATAAACTCCGAACCACTCTCCGATTGGTAAGTTCCTTTAATAATATAGCGATTTTTGCCGGCATACAATTGCTGAGCATCAGCCTGTGTAAGACGGTATAACTCCCTGAAAATATAACGGCTGCCAAGGTCATCTTCTCCCGGCGCAAAACGTGCCGCCAGATCCGCGCCAAAGGGCTCAATTGATGGAAAAATGATCCGCCCAAACTGAGGGTCGATGGTTACTCCTTCCAGAAAGTCAAAAGTACCATCAGCGCCCAATCCATTATTCTGATTTAAACGGTCAAACCCTGTAATTTCCAACCAACGCTGATTGTTCAAATTGCGCCCCTCCATCATCACAGGGTTTTCCACCCCACTCTTCTCATCAATTCGGAACACATTAAACCGGAAATCATTGCGACTAATTTGAAATGCCCCCAGCGAGTAAATGTTCTTCATCATCAAATCCCAGGTAGGGATATTCGTCTTCAGAATTTCATTCTTGAGCAGCTTCACCATCAGCATCTTCGGATTTATCGCATCGACAGGCAGATCAGTAGAAAATTCACCTACCTGATATTCCCTACCGTTGTAACTATAGCGAAATGCTACCGCCAATACCTCATCTGCATTTAAAGCCGCGTTCAATGAGAGATAACCCAGCCTGCTGTTATAGGTAAACTCTTTATCGCTTAACTTTCGCGCGTAAGTTAGTCGGGCATAATTGTCCGTAGCTCCATTTGATCGAAAATAGTCAATAATGCTATTTGAATGGGTATCTCTGATATCTGGAGAATAGGCGAAAAGATTAGCCATCAAACTATTAGATCGCTGCGGAAACGCGGGGTCTCCGAGAGGACCGGCAGCGGGCAACACCGACCCCGAGGGCATCGTTTGCCTCGAATCATAAGGTCGGCTCTCGCCAAGGTCTGCCAGGGCAAGCACATCCCTGGAATCGGTAGTGCTATTGTTCCGGTTTGTTACCCAAACCTCTATCCTGGTAATATTGATAGCAGAACGTAGCAAAGGCCGGCTGCCCATAGCTTCGTTAAAATGCTCCCGAAAATATTGCGCCAAAAAGAAATGCCGGTTAACATCGTACCTGTCCGCGGTAATCCGAAAGGGATTTTGTTGCGCCCCGTTAGCAACGGTGATCTCTTTATATTGCGACTTTTGCTGGGATACAACACTGGTCACATTAAGTCTCCCGAACTTCAGGTTAGCCTTTACACCGAACAATGCCTGCGTCCCCCTAATCAATGTCGAATTAAGTGGCATACTTACATTCCCCGCTTCCAGCGACTGTAAAATATCATCATCACCGCCTTTATAATCAAGCTTCACCTGATTCTCGAAATCAAACTGTGCCTCGGTATTATAATTGCTGGAAATACGTAACCTCGATCCTATCTGCCCTACAACATTCATTTGTATGCGCTGATCAAAGTTTAAGGTCGTCTGCTTGCGAAGACGTTCACTGTAAAGAGGATTTTCGTTACGGTTGATCTGAGCCCCAAGACTTATGTCCGCGGATCCCTGAGGTCTGATACTGATATTACTTCCTCCAAACAGACGCTCAAAGGTTCTGCTTCCCACATTTAACGAGGGGATCAGCGACTTCTGACGAGTGTGACGAGCCAGGGTATCCGAGAGCCTACGCCAATTGGCATTTTTCATTTGCTGAGCCTCAAAACGCTGATACTCCCCAAAGCTGAGATAACGCAGAGGACGATACAAAGTGTTACCGATGGTCTCGCGCAGAATGTACCTGTTCGTACCCGGATCGTATTCTACCGTACGCTGTAAATTCGGTGGATCCAGCCCAAAAGGACTTCTCCCCAGCTTTCCCTCGGGCAAGCGGTAGTCTCGTATGGGATAAGGAAGTCGCAAGCTGTCTCTCGACACCTGAGCATTACCATACACGACAAAAAAAAGGAAACAGATTAAAGTATAAACTTTTCCCATAGACAGCTATCAGGAGATATTCTTGTTGCTATAGATTTTTCAATGCTGCCTTTATGAGGTATTCAACAGATAATGTTCCTCCCGAAGCATTCATCTTGTATACCTGGTCAAGAGCTTTTTCCGCGACATTCTTCGCAAATCCAAGCATCACCAATGCGGATAAGGCCTCGTCTTTCGCGGTATTAAATTGAGGGGCGGCTGTAAGCGCCTCAATACCATCCTTCTTCAGCTTATCCTGCAATTCCAGGATCATACGCTGAGCCGTCTTTGGACCAATACCTTTAATTCTCTTAATTAAAGCTACGTCACCGCTAACCAACGCGGTCTGTATCTCCTCTGGTGTCGCCGACGAAAGAATCATACGCCCGGTGTTGGGACCTATACCAGACACAGAGATCAAATGCAAAAACAAACGACGCTCCGACTCTTCCATGAAGCCGTAAAGCGTATGCCCGTCTTCCTTTACATGGAGCCAGGTATGAAGTTTGCAGTTCTCTCCTTCCGCCAATAAAGAATAGGTATTTAACGATATATTTATCTGATATCCTACCCCCCCGGCATCGATAACTACGTAAGCAGGACATTTGAACACTAATCTCCCCTGAATATAAGCATACATAAAATAGTTGCGGAATTATATTGTTGAACGGCTGCGAAGTTAATGCTTTTTTTTTGCAAACGATTTTATTTTCAGGGTATAAGTATTTCAGCAAGCACAGTAACAACCTATAAGTCACACCTTTTACGGCATAGACCCATGCAACATCAACCAAATATGCAATAGGGCTTATTACCTGCCATCATTAATAGCTTCATCTAAAAGCGTCGTTTAAAAAAACAAAACCCTCCATGTAAATGCCATAGGTATTTACATGGAGGGTTACAACGGGACTTCCTTCCCCGAATAGCTATTTATCAGATCATCGGCTCGTGCTCCGCGGCATCTTTCGATTGTGCATCTACTACGGCAATGGTAGTCATGTTAACGATCTCCCGTACAGAACTCGCCATCTGCAAAATATGAATAGGTTTATTCAAACCTAGAAGAATGGGACCTAAAGCCTCCGCCTCTCCTAGCTCCTGCAGTAGTTTATAGGCAATATTTCCAGATTCGAGATTCGGGAAGATCAGCGTATTCGCCGGATTGCCGTTCAGCATACTGAAACCAAAATTCTCCTTAAGCATGGAGGCGTTGGTAGCAAAATTTGCCTGAAGATCTCCGTCAACGGTGATATGAGGATATTTCTCGTGAAGCACCTGCGCAGCAGCAGCCATCTTCTCCGGTGTTTTTCCTTCTGCCGATCCAAAGTTAGAATACGACAGTAAGGCGATCCGAGGACGAATGTTAAGCTTGCGTACAACACTGTCAACAAGCACCGTAATATCTACAAGTTCATCTACTGTAGGATTTATATTTACTGTAGTATCAGCAAAGAAAACAGGACCTTTCTTGGTGAGCATACCATACATACCAGCGACTCTGTTTACCCCTGGTGCCGTACCCACCACATGCAACCCTGCACGTAATGTTGATCCATAATCGTGAGTAAGTCCCGATACCATGGCATCAGCCTCACCAAACTCGACCATACATGCGCCAAAATAATTACGACTACGCATCATTCCGCGCGCGGTGGTCATAGTGACGCCCTTACGCTGCCTCTTCTCATAGAGAAAACGCGCGTATGCCTGCTTTTTCTCACGCTCTTCATCAGGGTCTATGATGGTAACATCCTGCAGATCTAAGGCATATTCGTTTATAACCTCATTTATACGTTTACGATTACCAAGTAATATAGGCACAGCAATACCTTCTTCTTTAACAATCTGCGCGGCTTTAAGAATCTTAAACTGTTCAGCTTCCGCGAAAACTACCCTCTTCGGGTTAGCCTTGGCTTTAGCAGTCATGTTGCGCAGCAAAGGATCTTCACCACCCAGGCGTTGGCTTAGCAATTGCGAATAAGCATCCCAATCTGTGATAACTTCACGCGCTACGCCCGATTCCATTGCAGCCTTGGCGACAGCCGAAGATACCGTAGCGATAAGACGGGGATCCATCGGCTTAGGAATAATATAGTCTTTTCCAAACTTCAGATTATCAAGACTGTACGCCTGAACCACTGATTCCGGAACATTTTTCTTAGCAAGCTCCGCGAGAGCTCTTACCGCGGCGATCTTCATCTCCTCGTTGATGGTCGTGGCCCTAACGTCCATAGCCCCACGGAAAATATAAGGGAAGCCTAACACGTTATTTACCTGATTAGGATAATCGGACCTTCCCGTCGCCATAATAATATCGCTACGGGTAGCGACAGCAAGATCATAGGCAATTTCGGGATTAGGATTCGCCATCGCGAAGACAATAGGATTTTCTGCCATCGTTAATAACGCTTCCGGCGAAAATGTGTCCGCAGCTGAAAGGCCAATAAACACATCCGCTCCCACCACCGCTTCATCAAGTGTATGCAGATCGCGAGTTGTAGCAAATTCAGCCTTTAGCGTATCGAGCGTCTCACGGTCACTGCGGATAACCCCCGACCGGTCGATCATCACGATATTTTCCTTTGGAACACCCAGACTTACATATAAACGCGAGCAGGAAATTGCAGCCGCTCCGGCACCGCTTACTACAATTTTAACGGCATCAAGGCGCTTTCCCTGAAGCTCGCAGGCGTTCAACAATGCCGCCGACGAAATAATAGCAGTACCATGCTGATCATCATGCATCACCGGTATTGCCATCTCTTCCCGCAGTCGACGTTCTATCTCGAAACATTCAGGAGCTTTAATATCTTCAAGATTGACGCCTCCAAAAGTGGGCTCAAGAGCTTTCACTACTTTAACAAATTCGTCAACATTGGTAACATCCAGCTCCAGGTCGAACACATCAATGTCAGCAAAGATCTTGAATAACAAGCCTTTCCCCTCCATAACTGGCTTACCCGCTTCAGGACCAATATTTCCCAGGCCCAATACCGCTGTACCATTTGATATAACCGCTACCAGATTTCCCTTTGCAGTATATTTATAAACATCTTCTTTATTGTCGGCAATTCGGAGACAGGGCTCTGCCACCCCCGGAGAGTACGCTAGCGTAAGATCTCTTTGTGTATTGGTTGGTTTGGTAGGTAAAACCTGAATTTTACCCGGACGTCCCTTGGAATGGTAGTCCAGCGCGTCTTGTTTCTTGTTTAATTTGTCCATAAATGTAGTACTTTGACAGCGAACTATGCGTCGCTAATAATTCCTTATATGAAGTAAGCGTATAATGATTGTTTAACCAAATATCTAAACTTTAGCCCTTAGCAATGCATGAAAACGCAATTTATTATCAAGCTGACGTTACGCTTACAATTCCTCTTTATCCTTAATTTTTGCGAATGACTTTTCAGCCACCTCCGGCAGTTCTCTGTGTTTACCCCAACTCTTCTTAAAGAAGGTTTTCATAAACCAGTTCTTAAGACCTCCGCCCACCATGTCAACACGACTTCTCTTAAGCATGGCGAACTTCCAGCCCTTCCAGCCAATTTTCTCAGCCGTCGACACATGTCCCTCCGTAACAGCCTCACGACGGTTTAGCAGCAGCATCTTATGGATGTCAATCTTTACCGGGCATACTTCAGAGCATTTCCCACATAAGCTGGAAGCATAGCTGAGATGCTTAAAATCCTCCATACCTTTAAAATGAGGCGTAATTACAGACCCAATGGGTCCGCTGTAAGTTGTCTGATAAGTATGGCCACCTACATTCTTATATACCGGACAGGCATTAAGACAGGCTCCGCAACGAATGCAGTTAAGGGCTTGCCGTTGCTCCTTATGCGCCAAAAGGGTGCTACGCCCGTTATCAAGAAGAATAACATACATTTCCTCGGGGCCATCGCTTTCGCTCTCTTGTCGCGGACCACTCAGGATCGTGTTATACACCGTCAGATTCTGTCCTGTTCCATGAGTAGCCAACAGCGGCAGGAAAAGATCCAGATCGGCGAGCGTAGGAATGATTTTCTCAATCCCCGCAAGGGTGATATGTATTTTGGGAAAGGTGGTAGATAAGCGGGCGTTTCCTTCGTTTTCTGTAACGGAGACACTCCCCGTTTCAGAGATAAGGAAATTAGCCCCCGTAATTCCTACATCCGCCTTAAGATACTTCTCTCGTAACAGCTCCCGGGCCTTTTGCGTAAGCTCCTGAGGCGTTGCAGTAATGGGCGTACCGAACTTCTCATGAAAGAGTTTGGCAATATCTTCCTTACTAAGATGCATCGCCGGCGTGACTATATGATAGGGCTTCTGCCCCAGCAGCTGAACGATGTATTCACCGAGATCACTTTCTACGGATTCAATATCATGCTCAGCGAGAAACTCATTTAAATGAATCTCCTCCGTAGTCATAGATTTTGACTTGATCACCGACCGGGCATGTGCCTTACGGAGAATCTTCAATATTTCGTCCTGAGCTTCTTCAACAGTATTTGCCCAGATAACTTTTCCTCCTCGTTTCTGAAAGTTTGCTTCGAATTCCAAAAGCATCTTATCCAGATTTTCCACGACCTTCCATTTGATGCTATGCGCTTTTCGCCGGGAATTTTCAAGATCATAGAGCTTTGAGAGCCCGCGCGAAACGGCCGTATGATATCTGCCGATATTAAAATTTATCACGCGCCGATGATCAAGATCAAACGACTTTTCCTCAGCAGCTTTCAGGAAATCCTCTGCAAACTTTGTCATAAAGCGAAGGTAAGTTAAAATTGTTTAATAGAAAAAATGGGCGAACATTCCCCGGGAATTACGAGCGGTAACATCGCAAATTAGTCACACAGAATGCTCTGAAAACATAAAAAAATACTTTTTGTTCAAAATTTGATTAAACCTTTTACCATCTATCCACTCAAACCCCCGGCCTGCAGGGCACAGGCTCCGTTGTTATAACTTTGAAATTCAACCTTAGAGCGGCTCATTTTAGCTTATTTCACAAGAAAAACGATGTTTTTTATACATGAACACACAAAACGACAGGGGGAATATATCATTTTGCCTAAGTTTGCGCTGATATGAACAAATATTTAATTATTGCACTGTTTATTATGATAGCTTCTCTGGATGAAACTTATGCGCAAAGCTCTGTAGCTTTCCATGTATCTTTTTCTGAGCCACAGGCACACTATGCCGATATTGAAATGACCCTCGATGGAAATACCGCCGATTTTACGGAAGTTAAAATGCCGGTATGGGCTCCTGGATCTTATCTGGTACGGGAATTTTCAAAGAATGTGGAGAGCTTCAGTGCCCAGGGTGCTGATAAAAAAGCCTTGACCACCGTTAAGCTGAACAAGAATACCTGGCGCATCGACAACCCTTCTCGCGGAGCCATAAAGATCAACTATCGTGTCTACTGTTTCGAAATATCGGTGAGAACCAGCTTCGTTGATGAAGCTCATGCTTTCTTATCGCCTACCGGAATTTTCATGTATCCGGCAGATAAAATAAATATGCCCGTGACGGTGAGCGTCACTCCTTTTAAAGATTGGAAAAAGATCTCTACTGGTCTGGATGTAGTAAGTGGCAAGGCTAACACTTTCCGGGCGAAGGACTTCGACATTCTCTTTGACACGCCTCTTGAAATTGGCAATCAGGATGTTTTCGAATTTGACGCGGCCGGGGTTCATCACGAGGTGGCGATGGTAGGCGGCGGAAACTACGACAAGCTTCGTCTTGCTGAAGATATGAAGCGTATCATAGAAAAAGAGAGCGCTATATACGGCGAAAATCCTAACAAGAAATACGTTTTCATCGTCCACAATTATCAAAAAGGCGGTGGCGGACTAGAGCATCTTAACTCTACCGTACTCGGAGCCTCTCGCCTTGCCTATAGCACTGATAAAGGTTATAAATCTTTTCTTGGCCTTGTTGCTCACGAATACTTCCACTTATGGAATGTGAAAAGACTGCGTCCAAAAGCATTGGGACCTTTCGATTATTCTAATGAGAATTATACTCGTGAGCTATGGATTGCCGAAGGATTTACTGCCTATTATGACAATCTGATCTTATGCCATACCGCAGCTTACACCCCTGAGAAATATCTGGAGGTTCTATGCGAGGACATCAACATTGTCAGCAATCAGCCGGGAGCGAAAGTTCAGCCGGTAACAGAGTCGTCATTTGATGCGTGGATCAAATATTACCGTCCTAACGAAAATTCAAAAAACACAGGAATTTCATACTATAACAAAGGCGCGGTGCTGGGCGCGATGCTCGATCTGGAAATCCTGCATGCTACCAATGCTAAGACCGGTCTCGCCGAAGTGATGAAAGCAATGTATGACGAGTACTATAAGAAACAACAACGCGGCTACACGGGCGAAGAGTTTAAGGCAATGGCAGAAAAGATGTCGGGATTGAATCTTGACAATTTCTATCGCGACTACGTAAATGGTACATCGCCAATTCAATATGGTGTGCATCTTGGACACGCCGGATTAACGATTATCAATGATAACGAAGGTAGCAGCAAGCTGAGCACGGGACTTACTCTTAGCGCTACTACTGCTAAATTGACGATTACCGGTGTGGAAAGAGCTTCTGCTGCCTGGATCGGCGGATTGAACGTTAATGATGAGTTAATAGCTGCTGATGGTAACAGGATCAATGACAAGGCGGAACTGGACAATCTCTTAAGCTTTAAGAAAGCGGGGGATAAAATGGAAATGCTGGTTGCCCGCGATGGACTGATAAAGAAATGTGTTATCACCCTGAAAACTGATGACACCGCGAAATATCGCATTGTTGCCGACAAAAATGCCACGGCTGCTCAAATGCAGATCCGAAAAAAATGGCTGGGACTTTAAAATCATGAAAACAAGATACATCGTTTACGCAATTCTGGTTATAGGCCTTGGGGCCCTGGTAACTTATAGAATCACTAAGAACAAAGACACCGAAGCTTCAGACAAGGGCGTTAAAGGAGGTGCGGCTAAAGCGCCTACCGTAGATGCTGTGGTAGTTAAAATACAGGATTTCTCTAATAAGATCACTGTAACAGGCTCCATTGAAGCTAATGAGCAGGTACAGATCAGACCCGAAGTGCAGGGTCTGATTAAGTCTATTGATTTTAACGAAGGCACAACGGTCTCCCGCGGACAGCGCCTCATTAAAATAGACGATTCTGAGCTGCGTGCGCAACTGGCACAGGCCGTTACCCGGGAAAACCTTGCCGGCGAAACAGAAGAGCGTGCCCGCCAGCTGTTCGCAAAAGAAGCGATAAGCAGGGAAGAGCATGATCAGGCGCTTGCTGACTATAAAGCGCTGAAAGCGCAAACACAGCTCATTCGCGCCCAAATTGCAAAGACGGAGATCCGGGCTCCTTTTAGTGGCAGAATTGGCCTGCGCGAAGTATCCCTGGGCGATTATGTGAGTCCTACAAATATCATTGCCAGCCTGGTGAGCAGCGACCCGGTAAAGATCACCTTTACGGTGCCCGAGAAATATGCGTCTATGCTGAAAAATGGCAGTGCGATCCGCTTCTCTGTATCGGGATCTGACAAAAAATATGACGCGAAGATATATGCTATTGAACCGCGGATCGATGAAACAACAAGAACGCTTCAGCTACGGGCGAAGGCTCCCAATCCTACGGGGAACCTCATACCGGGATCTTTCGCTTCCATTGATCTGCCTCTTACCACCATCAACAATGCGATCCTTATACCTACACAGGCGGTAATTCCTGTTCAGGACGGAAAGCAAGTGCTTGTTAGCAAGAATGGCCTCGTGAAGGAAGTTCGCATATCAACAACTACCCGTACAGATAGCAGTGTGATTGTTACCGAGGGACTACAAAATGGTGATACCGTAATTACTACCGGACTGATGACGTTGAAAGAGGGAAGTAAGGTAAAACCTCAGGTAAAGAAAAATACCAACTAGCTTTTTGCTGATTTAGTTACTTATAATACCTATTGAGATAAAACATGAGTTTATCGACCATAAGCGTAAAGAGGCCGGTTTTGACAATCGTCCTGAACCTGCTGCTGATTCTTTTTGGCATCATCGGATACACCTTTCTTGGCGTTCGCGAATTCCCTTCTATTGACCCGGCGATCATCTCGGTACGCACTAGCTATACAGGTGCCAATCCCGACATTATCGAATCGCAGATCACGGAGCCACTGGAGAAATCTATAAACTCCATCGATGGAATCCGTAACATCACCTCCTCGTCAAATCAGGGATCCAGCAATATCACGATCGAGTTTAATCTTGACAAGAATCTGGAAGAAGCGGCAAACGACGTACGCGACAAGGTGTCGCAGGCGGCGCGCAGCCTTCCCCAGGATATCGATGCTCCTCCGGTGGTATCAAAGGCCGATGCTGACTCTGACCCCATCATCACGATCACCGTATCCAGCGACACCCGAAATGAACTGCAGCTGAGCGACTATGCGGAAAACGTTATCGCGGAAAGACTGCAAACGATTCCCGGCGTCAGCAGCGTACAGATCTGGGGCCAGAAACGTTATGCCATGCGCTTATGGATAGATCCCATAAAACTTTCTTCCTATGGAGTAACCGTAGGCGATGTTAGAACCGCCTTGAATCAGGAAAACGTAGAGCTCCCCTCCGGAAAGATTACGGGTGCTAACACTGAACTCAGCGTACGTACATTGGGAAACCTGGCTACTGCAGATCAGTTTAATAACCTGATTATAAAAACTGTCGGCGATAAGATCATCCGCTTCAGCGACATCGGGCGGGCAAGCCTCGGGCCGGAGAATCTGGAAACGGCAATGACAGAGTCGGGCAAGCCGATGGTGGGGCTCGCGGTAATACCGCAGCCGGGCACGAACTACCTTGAGATCGCCTCAAATTTTGAAAAGCGTTTCGAGGAGCTGAAAAAGGAACTTCCCGGAGATCTCAAAATTACCAAGGCCGTTGACAACACTCAGTTTATCAAAAAGTCGGTTACTGAAGTTGCTGAAACCATCATCCTGTCACTGGTACTGGTAATATTCATCATCTATCTGTTTTTTCGCGATTGGGGTGTTGCCTTCAGACCGCTCATCGACATCCCGGTATCGCTCATTGCCTCGTTCTTCATCATGTATCTGATGGGCTTCTCCGTGAACGTGCTTACGCTCCTGGCAATCGTCCTCGCAACAGGTCTGGTGGTGGATGATGGTATCGTAGTGACGGAAAATATCTTTAAGAAGGTAGAAGAAGGCATGACGCCTTTCGAAGCCGCCATTAAGGGCGCTAACGAAATTTTCATTCCTGTAATTTCCATATCCATTACGCTTGCCGCGGTATTCCTTCCTGTAATTTTCCTGGAAGGCTTTGTCGGTCGCCTCTTCAGAGAGTTCGGCGTAGTAATCGCTGCCGCGGTGTTAATATCCGCCTTCGTGTCATTGACGCTCACACCCATGCTCAATGCCTACCTAATGAAGGGAGGTACCCACAAAAAGTCTAAGTTCTACGAACTTACGGAACCATACTTCGAACGCATGAATAAGGGCTATGCCGAGGCGCTCTCTTCATTTATGAAGAAGAAATGGATAAGCTATCCAGTCATTCTCTTATGTCTGGCATTGATAGGATTATTTTACGGAATACTGCCAAAGGAAACAGCTCCTTACGACGACAGAAGTTATCTCCGAGGTGTCGTGAGCGCTCCCGAAGGAGCTTCGTACGACTACATGAGCCGTTACATGGCGGAACTTACCAAGATGGTAAACGACTCTGTGCCGGAAAAGAATGTGAATCTGGTGATGACCTCCCCCGGCTTTGGCTCGTCGTCAATAAATTCAGGACGCTTACTGATCCGACTGAAAGATCCGGAAGACAGGGATCGGGATCAGCATCAGATCGCTCAGCAACTTACGCGTATCACGCGCCGCTACACAGAGGGAAAAACATTGATCACAGAACAACCCACAATCTCGGTAAGCAGACGCGGAGGCTTGCCGGTGCAGTTTATTATACAGGCTCCGAACTTCCAGAAACTACGTGATAAGATCCCGGTCTTCATGGATGCGGTTTCTAAAGACCCTACCTTTACGGTGAGTGATGTAAACCTAAAATTCAACAAACCCGAGATTAACATTACCATAGATCGCGATAAAGCAAAGAGCCTCGGCGTATCGGTACTGGATGTAGCGCAAACACTGCAGCTTTCGCTAAGCGGACAACGTTTCGCCTACTTTATGAAAGATGGTAAACAATACCAGGTGATAGGGCAGTTCGACAGACAAGATCGATCTACACCTCTTGATCTAAGTTCTATATATGTGCGGAGTAGCGGAGGGCAGCTGATACAGATGGACAACCTCGTAAAAATGGAAGAACAGAGTAGTCCGCCGCAATTGTATCACAACAATCGCTACCTGTCAGCAACAGTATCAGCAGGTCTGGCGCCAGGGAAGAGTATGGGCGATGGTATCGCCGCCATGGAAGCCATAGCGAAAAAGACGTTGGATGATTCGTTCTCCACCGATCTTGCGGGAGAATCCCGGGACTTCGTGGAGAGTGGCTCAAACACCTTGTTCGCCTTTGGCTTAGCCCTCCTACTTATCTATCTGATCCTCGCGGCACAGTTCGAAAGTTTCGTTGATCCTTTGATTATCATCCTAACGGTGCCTATGGCGGTGGCGGGAGCCCTAATGTCGCTGTGGCTCACCGGCCAGACATGGAACATCTTTAGCCAGATAGGAACGATCATGCTTATTGGTCTGGTGACAAAGAATGGTATCTTGATTGTCGAATTTGCTAATAAGCTTCGCGAGGAGGGCATGAACAAGCTCGAAGCCATCGAGGCCGCTGCGGAAGCGCGCTTGCGTCCTATCCTCATGACGAGTCTGGCTATTGCCCTCGGAGCACTGCCCATCGCCCTGGCACTGGGAGCAGCAGCAACAAGCAGAATTGGTATGGGGGTAGTAATTGTCGGAGGAACTATCTTCTCGCTGGTGCTTACCCTGTTTATTATTCCGGGAATTTATGCTATGTGGTCTAAAACGCGTAAAGCTACTCCTGAAACCGACCACTTAGAATCGGTTAAATAATATATTTATGAGACGCATCATCTTCTTTATCCTATTTAGCGGGTTATTTTTCGACGTTGCAGCGCAACCTGTGATTACGCTTCAGGAGGCTGTAAACATTGCTCTGACGAACAACTACAACATTAGGATCGCAAAAAACACCAGTGCCATAAGCGCTAATAATGACAATTACGCCAACGCCGGCATGCTGCCTACGCTAAATGCCAATGCCGCCAGCAACGGATCGCTCCAAAACACCAAACAAACACAATCTGATGGCTCCATTCGCGAAGTCGATAACGCGCGAAACAGCAATAGTTCCGCGGGCGTAACGCTTAACTGGACATTCTTCGACGGCTTTGCGATGTTTGCCATCAAGGACCAGCTGGAAGAGCTTAAAAAACTTGACGAAACCGCGGTACGCTCAAACATCTTAAATACCGTTTCCGATGTTATTAATGGGTATTACAATCTGGTAAAGCTACAGGAGGAAATGGCCGCCACAGATACAGCGATGACGATTTCTCAGCTCCGGTTCCGCACTGCTGAAAATCGCTACAAAATAGGAAAAGCCTCTAAGCTTGAAGTGTTAACGGCCAAGGTCGATCTAAATACTGATACTACAAATCTTCTGCGACAACGTGACGCGCTACGCTCCGCGAAAATCTCGTTTAACGTATTGCTGGCAAGAGCGCCGGAAACAGACTTCAGCGTCAAGGACAGGATCAAGGTAGATAAAGGACTGAACTTTTCGGAATTATACGAGATGGCAAGTGCTCAAAATCCGGATTTACAAACCGCTTTTATCAATGAGCGTATCGCTCGTCTGAAGCTAAAGGAAACGAAAGCCGCGCGACTGCCTGTACTGGGATTAAGCTCCGGATACACCTTTACAAGATCGCATTCTGAATTGGGATTTGCACGCGACTCAAGAGGTCAGGGCTTCACCTATGGAGTTACGGCTTCCATGAATATTTTTAATGGATTCTTGCAGGGCAGACGCGAGAAAAACGCGGGAATAGAAATTAAAAACGCACAACTGCTTATTGAGCAGCAGAAACAAAACATTTCCGCACAGCTACTCTCCGCATACCAGACATATAAAACAAGTCTCGACTTAATAAAGCTGGAGCGTAGCAACCGCGAAGCAGCGAGGGAAACCATGGATATTACGCTGGCGAAGTTTAAACTGGGAAGTGTTACTCCTGTGGAATTCCGCGAGGCCCAGCAGAACTATATAAATGCCAGCCTACGCTATACCGACGCTCAATACCAGGCCAAAATTGCGGAAATTGCTCTTCGTGAACTGGCAGGAAAAGTGGAAGTTGAATAAATGTTTCAGTGCATTACTGCACAGCGTTGTTTTCCATAATAAAGCGCGACAATTCATGAATGGGTCGCGCCAGGATCTTGCCGACCCTGATATGATGTCGCTTACAAATGGTCTCTATAGCATCGCGAAAATACCATGCGATAGAGCCTACGAAATGACATTCATAGTTCCTGTAGTCGGCATACCTGATAACGTGAGTCTGTATAAAACGTTCAATGCCCTCTTCTATGAGCGCTTCAACATAAGGTTCACCACGATGAAGGCTTAAAAAAGGAGCGAAGTTCGCCAACCAGATGTTTGCCAGAGGTCGCTGATACACATATCTTATCACCACCTCTCTATCGATATTATACTTTTTGGCAAATTCCTTTTTCAAATGTTTCGGCATCTTGTTATGCAGAAATGCTACGATAAGACGCTTGCCAAACCATGCTCCTGAACCTTCATCACCCAGGATGAAACCCAGACCATGCTTACTGTATTCAACACCCTCACCATTAAAAAAAGCGATATTGGATGCTGTACCCAATACACAGGTAAAACCTTTGCCGGAGCCACAGGTAGCATAAGCGGATCCTACAGCGTCGTTTTCTACGTTAATAAAGGCATGTTTAAATACCTGAGACAAGCCATTGGATACCTGTTCGCGTTTATCGGGGTTGGAACACCCCTCGCCGAAAAAGTAAACCTCGGTAGCCTGGTCGGCGTATTTTTTAAGTTCTACATCCTGCGAAAAAATCCTTACCAGATCTTTATCATTCGTAAAATAGGGATTAATTCCTTTGGTGCTGAATTCTATCCTTTCACCGTCTCCCTTATTTATAATCCAGTCGGTCTTCGATGAACCGCTATCAGCAACAAGAATCATAGCTATTATCAATGTTTGATACTGCGTCAACCGACAGGATGAAGCATCTTCATCAGCCATCCAACGATTCGTATCAAGCTAAACTAGAGTTAAATAATTAATATTCTCAATAACAGGGACGACGCTATAAGAAACAATAGAGAGCATCCGACCGCTGTGCCTCAGCCCGTCATCTAAACAAGAACGCCGAACCGAATCATCACAAACAGTCACTCGGCATCCCCCCATGCGGGCAGTATGCGAAGTATTACAAAGATATAAGTTTTAACAAACCCTCAAATACCTTTAAACATAGATATAGGAGGCGCTATGCCCTGATTCTTTAAAAATCTCTATAGATATTTCGGAACGAAGCCCGAAGACCAATGGTTACAAAACCATCTTTCTTATTCCAGACATCATTTCTCTCATTTCGCAAGGTATAAGCCGCCTCTATACGCAGATTATTCTTAGGATTTAAGAGAAATGCTGCCGACGCGGTACCATAAAAATACTGTGTGCGTAAGCCATGGCCTATCTTTACTCCGTAATCATCAATCCTGCTGGTATAATCCAGATAAATATCTTTCCCGTAATTCAGTCCGTTCTGATCAAGCCCGTACATAGCAAGGTTGCCCTGTACTCCAAACTGCCAGCGATTATAATTGTAATTGGCAATAAGAAGGCCTTCTCTGAAATTCGCGCCAAAAGGATGCGCCAGAGGCTCATTGTAATGGCCGTAGTTTTTGACACGCTGACTGGCAGAATAAGTATAAGGCCGTACCGTATTATACTCCGCTGTAACATTCAGTCCCGGCACTTTAAAGAGATCGAAAGAGCGTATACCGAACTGCCCGCCGAACTTGTTGGCCCAATAACCATCCCCACCGAAGACTTCCTTCAGCGTAAACTCATTAATCGCTATTTGTCCGTAGGCCGTAAACTGGTCGCTTAACTTATAAGAACCATTCAGTCCCACGAGAAGCTTATCAGGCGAGCCATTATTATACTGAGCGGAATGCAGAAAAAGAATGGGCACCATATAGGTAAATTCCCCTCCACGCGGTTCCCACATGATGTTCTCAAAAAGTCCCAGATTCAGCCGATCGTTAACGGACCAGTCCAGATAATGAAACACACCATACTTCTTGGGAAATGGCGTTTCATCGTCAAAAGGCGTATCATAAAGATCTATCAGCTGTGCCCACATAGCCGTATATTGAACACGCCCCAGCGTTCCCGTAAGCTTAAGATAGGGATAGCTGAAGGGAAAATCAGAAAGCAGAAGCGAGCGGTAGCCATTGCCTATAAAGTTCTTGCCGAAACCTACCTGAACATTGATGTATTTGGAAGGCGTATATGAGAGGTTAGCACTGGCATTGCTAAAGTCGAAACCATTCTGGCCGTAGGTCTTTGCAGCGTTTCCCTGTCCGGGAATAATCCTGTGCGTACGAATGTATTCGTCCATATATAAAGGGAACACACCCTGATTTTCAGTGACGCTGGCGCTAAAATTGAATTTGTCGCCGACAAACCCTTCTAAAGCTATCTCGCGGGTATTATTCCATAGATTGCGGTCATCCTGTTTTCCTACCCACATGTCGGGCAGAAAGTCGAAGTTCACCCCGAAATTATCGCCCTTAACTTCTATAAGATGCTCTGTAAACACCTTTCTGAAAAACCAATTGCGTGTTTGCCATTCAGCGACAGGCACATTCTTGTGAAGTAAAGAATCGCGTAGCGCGGAATCGAGAACTACCTGTTGCATCGCGGGATGCACAGTTCTATTGCCGACCTTATAAAGCCACTTATCGGGATTTCTGTTAGAAATTGGCATCGGTACCGCTTGCGCCAGTACATCTGAACCAATAATAGTGCTGAATAAAAAAACGACGAAGAAGACTACTCCTGAAAAGGCATTTCGAGGGGAAATGCCAAGGACTGATAATTTCATTGATGAATGATAATGCTCCATTAAAAACGTAAACGCCATTGCGGCGTTTCATAACAAAAGCCGGCATAACCGGCTTCTTAGTAATTTTAGTTATTATTTATATCTATTGTGGACGAAACCTTTCGCAACACACTCTCCGCAAACTCCGATTCCGTAACTCCGGATTTCAAAGGAAGGGGCTGAATACCGTCCGCTTGCCGAATATTCTCCGCCGCCTCAGCGATAGCACCCTCGGCTAATTGCCTTCTTCTAAATAAATATACCGATAAAAGACCATTCAGAGCCATAATGCCAAGCGTCATGGTGGCTACCAGTTGCCCGTTTCCAATATCCTGAAGAAGAAACGCGGAAGTAACAAAGGCCGCGGCAATAGCGAAAAGAGTAAGCGTGGATTTGGTATGATTGAGGCCTAAAGACAATAAGCGATGGTGCATATGGTTTTTATCCGCCTTAAAAGGAGAGTTCCCGGCAGCCATGCGGATAGCGAATACCCGCAACGTATCAAATACCGGAAGTATTACAATTGCCAGCGTCATAGCAGGCACGGAATGCAGGTGAATACCTCCCAGGGAGATGTCCGTCTTCGCGCCGAGATTCATAAAATGAACAGCAAACACGGCAGCAAAAAACCCTAACACCAGCGACCCGCAGTCGCCCATGAAGATCTTCGCCGGAGATATATTATGAAACAGAAAGCCAATCAGGGCTCCCGCTAAAGCCGTAGCTATTAATGCCCATTGCAAGTCGCCTGCGGCATAGAACAGGACCCCGAAGGACACGCTCATCAATACCCCCATACTTCCTGCCAAACCATCTATGCCGTCAATCAGATTGAAAGCGTTAATCAAACCAACAAAAATAAATACGGTCAAACCAACACTAAGGGGATAGCTCAGCTGATAAATATTCAAAAAACCATCCAGGCTCATGATCCTGAGATCACCTAATATGGAAACTATAAATGCCGCGGTAAATTGGGCAATAAACTTCTTTAAGGGATCAACACCTATAATATCGTCCTTCAAACCGATCATATAAATGATGATTCCTCCGGCGGCAATAGCGTTCAAGCGAGGGATAGCCGTATTATCAACAAATAAACATACGGTAAGTAAAAAACCAGTGAATACAGCTAATCCTCCCAAATTGGGAATAATTCGTGTGTGAATCTTTCGCGATTCTGTAGGAGCATCAAACAAGCGCTTTCTTAAAGCGATGGTGATAAGGGGCCGGATAGTAAGTGCGACCGTCAACAGGGCGCAGATAAAAGTAAAGATTATCAAATTCATCGAAGTTTCATTTACATGAGGCGCTCATGCAACATACGTCATACCTTTCAACTGGTGCAAACCTAACAAAAAAAGCGTTAAAACCAAAAGAATCATCGACATATGCAGCACATTTACCGCTCAAAATCAATTATAATTATACTACACCTCCTTGAAACACTAAAAAAACGGTTTAGCTTAATAAACTCATTTCTATAGCATATCCCAGACATAACACTAACCTGCTATTAAAGTTTTTATTTAATTTCATCCATACGTCGTAAGTAAGCGTAACGCTACACCTGTAAAAAATCCGTTGTAAACCTAATTCTGCTCCCTATCAGGAGATATCCTCATTTTTACCAAAAAAGATCCAAAAAATACAACAAATCAACATACACAGTGGTATATTTTTGCTAAATGAAAAAGCGAACCAGCAATCATATAATTTATCTCGTACTCGCCGCATTACTACCAATCGGAGTGCTGGCTCAATCAAAAAAAAATACAAGGACTAACGATATAGAAAAAGATACTGTCTATCGATTTCATTACAAGACTAATAACATATTCTTATGTCAGAACTTATTATTTCCTTAGCAGTATTGAAGGCTAAGAATGGCAAGCGCCAAATTTTAGAACAAGAACTCCTGAAGTTAATCAATCCTACAAGAACAGAACCCGGATGTCTGGACTACGTGCTCTTCGGCGATGTGGAAGATGAAAACCTATTTTACATGCGGGAAGCATTCCTGGACCGCCAGGCCTTCGATCTGCATATTGCAAGTCCGCATTTCCAGGCATTCGCGGCTGTCAAAGATGAACTTCTTGAAGAGCCTCTGCGACTGATAGCACTTAAGCAACTGTCGTCATAAGACTACCTCGCCATATGTAATAATAATGAAGTATGCTAACTTTATATAAGCCTTCATATAACACCCCTACAAACGTTTAACATAGAAAAATCGAAAAAAAACATGAAAGCCATAGGATTTAAAACATCGTTGCCAGTTGAAGAGGCCGAATCATTTATTGAGTTTGAAGCCCCAATGCCACAGGCTACCGGCCGACAGCTCCTCGTTCAGGTATTAGCAAGTTCCGTTAATCCTGTAGATTATAAAGTGCGACAAAGTTCAGCCAAAGGTAAAGAGCTGGAAACACCCAAAGTAATTGGTTGGGATGCAGCGGGTATTGTCGTGGGTCTCGGAGAAGATGCGACGCTATTTAAGATTGGTGATCCGGTATACTATGCCGGCGACATTACCAAGTCGGGAAGCAATAGCGAATACCAGCTTATAGATGAACGCATCGTTGGCCATAAACCCTCAAAATTAAGCAACGCGGAAGCCGCGGCCATGCCTTTAACTACTCTTACCGCATGGGAGATCCTCTTTGACAGAATTCGTATTAGCGAAAAAGACAAAGGAAAAAGCATCCTCATCATTGGAGGAGCGGGCGGTGTCGGTTCCATAGCCATCCAATTGGCCAAACACGCGGGATTAACGGTTATTGCCACCGCTTCGAGATCAGAAAGCATTAAATGGTGTGAAAAAATGGGCGCTGATCATGTCGTGAACCATAAAAACCTCGTAGAAGAAGTACGCAAAGCCGGATTTCAATTGGTAGATTATATTTTAGACTTCGTCGATGTTAACCAGTACTGGGAAGCTTTCGTGGAGCTCATCAAACCTCAGGGCGCTATCGGCTCCATCAGTGATCCGACAAACCCGGTAAACCTTCGTCAACTAAAAGGCAAAAGTGTAAGCTTCCATTGGGAACTCATGTTTACACGTTCCATGTTCGACACGGAAGATATGGTAGCCCAACATGAAATTCTTAATTCAGCGGCCGAATTGTTTGACGGGGGAGTCATCTCTACTACCCTTACGCAAACATTAAAAGGCTTTACCGCCGACAATTTCAAAACGGCGCACAAGCAATTGGAGAGTGGAAGCAGCATCGGTAAAGTCGTTGTTGAATACTAACACGCGCCCGAACACACACAACTATACTAGAGCTTCGTTCATAGCTCTCGATTATCTTGCGCCGCGATTGTCTAAAGATTAGTCCCGACATCGCGGTGCATTTTAAATCCGCCGAATATCCTTCATTAAGTTTCCACACTTTTTCCTTTGTGGATTTCCGCGCCATTGAGGGTTTTATTCGTACCAGGAAAGAGTTAAAAACTCCGGGCATGGGAATCTTCGAACAAAGGCCTCCGGATAATATTGAAATACCTCCGACTTCGCCTGCCCACAAAAATTATCCTCTTACTGTTGAATGCTCCCTATTCCATCTTCCGGCGCCCCAGCTTGAAAGGTTCGGGTGGTGTTTCCGTTCGCGGGACAGTACCCCGCGTGGCCTTCGGGATCTGCAAGTTACGATAGTCCTGCTGCCATTTTATCTTATCA
>DKIV01000046.1:86412-86537 GCA_002454425.1 Sphingobacteriaceae bacterium UBA6709 | reverse complement strand
GAATGTTGCCACTGCTCAGGTTACGCACCCGTACATGCGCCTGTCCCTGTTCATCCATGCTTAGCTCCCCCTCAATATTGCTGACCCCGAAAAAAGGCGTATTCTTATTAAACTCAAAACCTTTA
>DKIV01000046.1:0-86219 GCA_002454425.1 Sphingobacteriaceae bacterium UBA6709 | reverse complement strand
CCATGGTATTTTCTCCTTTCATCAGGACAGGCAAGCGGGAAGATCTTCGAATGGAAGGGATGAACATCCGATCCGTCCGGCGATACACAGGACCCATCTGTAACCCATCTGTCCTATGCCACCCACAGCTCCTCCGGGCTCCTGCCTTTTGGTTATTTTGGTTTTGGTTTTACAATCTTAGTTTTGCAGGGAATTCAAAACCTTCTCATGCGAGGCTTTCGCCCCAGGCATCAGAAGACTTTTAAAGTCCCTTCAGTGCATAAACCTACTGACAATCAAGCTAATTATCAAGAGCACCTTCCTCCCGAAACCGCCAAATCCGCGATTCCATAAAACTGACCCGATGAAATAATTTTAAACTTTTTTTCAGCTTAGTAGATAATCATACCCTAGAGGCCAACCAACTCCCAATACCCTTAACCGCTAACACACATCCCCCCCAAAGCAAGCCCCCTTATTCCCCTTTGNNAGGTCAGGGAGTGGGCTATGTATGGCCTTTTTGGGGTGATGCTTAAGCAACATGAATACGCTGCCTATAACCAAACTATAACCAATCTATAACAAGGTAGGAGGAATCACCTTCTTTGGCAGGACTTCTTAGTAAGATTCGAAGATAAATACGTACACCTGAGCTGAAAACAATTGCCCACATCTCAACAATTTGGAAATGATTATCTGCACGCATAAGGCGATTCGAAATCACTTTCCCAAGGAACGGCTTCAAAGAAACAATGTGATGAAAAGCGACCGCAAAAATCGTAGAAAAAACACCCCAACTATCGAGTCAACACCACTCAAAGTCCTTCCTAAACCGTATTTTTCCTAAAAAGGTGACCGGCATCATATTTGAATAATCAAATCACATATCTACATCTAAGGCATGCGAACACTTACTCCTAAGAGTCAACACTTTACCTTCATCCTCATCAGCACGCTTCTGCTAGCGGAATTATTGGTTTCCTTTCAGGGGTTTGACCTCTGCGATGAAGGTTGGGTACTCTCAGCATATCAACAGCTCTTTCATAACCCGGCCGGAGCACAATATCAGTTTTTGTATTTCAACTCATTAGTAACCGGAGCTCTATGGAATGAATTATTCGGTAGCTTTGGCATCGCCGGATTCCGCCTCTTAGATTCCCTGTTCATAATCGCTATTGGAATATTGGTGTTTAACATGTTAAAAAAGCACGTCAATAACTGGATCATATTGACGGGCCTATTGTTGTGCATCTTTATGCGCGACTGGGGGAGCATGGTTTTCAACCATAATAGCATCACAGCACTGCTAAGCGTATTGTCAGCCAGCTTTCTTTACGGCCATGTGCAAAACCGAAGCTTATCCTGGCTATTTCTCGCTTTCCTCGTAATTGGGATCAACATTTTCTCCAGAATCCCAAACGCTACCATGCTCGTTCTTGGGATACTGGTGCCGATTGACTTTTTCTACCATCGAAATTCTAAGCTGCTCCTGAAGCAGATCGCGATAGCGGCAGCAGGATGTATATGCGGCATCGCAATTATTTTAACAAGCATGAAGCTTAGTGGCACATTCCAATACTTCATGCTGGCATTAGAAGATCTTCGCTCCGCGGGACGGGATCCGGAGAGCACACATCAGTTACCAATGATGCTTGCTTCTTATATCTCCACCTATTTCTCGATGACGAAACAGATAATCGCTGAGCTCTTCATCGTTGGCCTGTACTTCCTCGCCACGAAAAAATTGAAGAGTCGCGCTACGCAGATACTGCTCGCCATCATCACGATTGCCCTGCTTTGGGGCACATTAATTTATTGGAAAAGTGCTATTTCGTGGAGCTACAGCGTGATCTCTTCGATGCTGTTAATCGCTATATATTACTACCGGAAGGATCGGGAACTTTTGATGTTGTCGGTAATTGCGCTATGCATCGCGCATTTTCTACCTTTAGGAAGCGACTTCGGTATCGGGAACATGGGCTATGTAAGTTTATGGATATCCTGGCCCCTGGCGCTTGGTATAGCATTCAGGATGATCAGTGACGCGGTAGATCGTCCGGTTTGGTCAGCACGACTCGTATTAAGCGGCGTAATTGCCCTATTCGCGATACGACAAGCGACAACCATCGCCCAAACGGCATATTTCGATCATGGAAGTCGCCTCGCAAAGCAATACAAGATTAAAAATCCTTTGGCTACCACCTACACAACGAGAGAAAAAGCCCTGGTAATGAATGAGCTCCTCCGCAACCTTTCATTCCATGTAAAAAAAGACGACTACCTGCTTTGCTTCCAGTCGCTTCCAATGCTAAACTACCTCACCGAAACGCGACCTTATCTGGGAAATTCCTGGGTATGGACTTATGATCCGAGTCTGATGTCAGAGAAATTCGAACTTGCCAGAGCGACGATAAACGAGATGCCCGTCATTGTGCGTGAAAAATGCCAGCCCCTAAGCGGCAAATGGACTACGCCGCTTGCTACTTACAACCGCGAGGACCTACCGACAGACTATGAATACAAGGCCTCAAAGATTAAAATCATTAATAAGTTTATCCGCGAGAACCAGTATACCGTTGCCTGGGAAAATACGCTATTTCAGATACTAACACCCGCGAGAAACTCCTCTGCGTTAGCAGATAACAACACTAGCAGATCAAGGGATCAGCTGAAAGTTAACTAAGCCTATCCGCGCTATGGTACGCCCTCTCACATCATTACGCGCCATATTCGCACTGTTTGTATTCTGCGCGCATCTTCAATTTCTCGAAAGTGGAAGTAAAGAGATGAAAGGGATATTTCAGGATTTTTTAGCAGAAGGCTTCCTGGGCGTCAGTTTTTTCTTCATCCTGTCGGGCTTCGTCATGTCGCTGGCCTATACAGATCGTTTAAGAAACCATGGCTTGCCATATAAAGAGTATTTTATCGCTCGCCTCGCGCGCCTCTATCCCTTGCACTTGCTTACGCTGCTACTTGCGGTGCCTTATTTTATCTTAGCACTTACGCGCGAGGGAGTATTTCCCAATATCCTGATATTGCCCGTCAATCTCATCCTGTTGCAAAGCTGGTTTCCGGCGAAAAGTGTATACTTTGCTTTAAATGCCCCTTCCTGGAGCATCTCTAACGAACTATTCTTCTACGCGCTATTTCCTTTACTGCTCAGGATAAAGAAAAGCAGGTTTCTTTTACTTCTATTTATCATGATCATCGGTTTAATAGCCATTGCCCTCAACATACCCGGGCGACTGATACATGCCATGCTATATATCAACCCGCTCGTCCGCCTAACAGATTTCATGATCGGCATGGCGCTTTTCAACGTCTACAAAAAATCTAAGTATATACATCTCGGTAATTGCCGCGCGACGGCATTAGAGATAGTAGCGGTGAGCACGCTTTTCCTCGCATACTGGCATCACAATCAGGCTCCCCTGCAATATCGGTATGGATGCTATTACTGGATACCTATGGCAGGCATCATTTTGATTTTTTCCTTTTCGCAGGGTTATCTTTCTAAGATACTCTCTCACAAGATGTTTGTGAAGGCAGGAAATATCAGCTTCGCATTTTACCTTATTCACGTGCAGATAATCTCCTATTACCAGACATTATCTCATAAAATACATCTGCCGGGAAACCTCTATAGCCATGCGGTAGTACTGCTCTTAATCGCAATTGTGGTGGCGCAGGTGCTGCATCGCTATGTGGAGGTACCGATGAACAAAAAGATTAAAGACCTCGCCTCGGGTAAGGTTCCTGGGTTTCCTGTATGGTCGAAAACTTTAACTGAGGACAAAGCGATTGTTTCATCCTCAGTTAAAGTAGACTGAACGCTTCGTATATTTAGAAGGTATAATCTTTTACTTTACTGCTTTCGCCCCACATCTCAAGATCTCCTGTAACAGGACCCTCTTTTGTTTCGGGAACCATGGATGCGTTTGTTGGATATCGACGGGTCTTGGAGTCGAAGGTCAACACCCGATAGCTTTCAGATCCGGGAGTGGCGTTGGCTTTAATGATCAGACTTCTCCAGCCATGGGTAGCCTTGGCGCTCACATACACCGGGGGATCCATTACCGTAGTATAGTTTATCAGTTGCTGATCGCTGTTCATAACCAGGAAGGTACATCCGCCGGTGCCACAGAAATAGCGTCCTTTGAGGAACACCACATATTCAGGATTCTGATCGCCATTGAGGTCTACAGCGTAAAAGGAAAACTTACGGTCTGTAGAATCCATTGTTTTCAGATCCTTCTGAAGATAATTTCTCAGGTAAGCGCTGATCTCCGCACCAATGGCATCATTGACAGAGGCCTTCGCGTAACCATCAGCGGTAGTTCCCTTAAGAGAATCAGCCGCCGCGGAATCCGACTTTGCAGCGCCACCATTATTCGATCCGCAGGAACTAACATACAACGCCAACCCCAAGGCCAGCAGTTTGAAGATTTTTTTGTTAAGCATAATTGATCAAAATTTCAGTTCTCTCAAAGATATTATTATTCGCTGGAAAATGCTGTAATAATGATAGCGGCCACTTTCAGTCAACAAAGCAAATGTTACACTTAAGATTCATATTTATTGGCACTGTTGTGGATACTTTTGTGGTTAGCCTTAAAAGTTATTCCTTTTTCTTGTGCGCCATAAATCAGAATAAATCTATATTTGGGGCTATTCCTTTTTAGAATCTAGTGCAATCATGACAAGAAGAAGCCTTGACGGACTCACCATAATCAGATTTTTAGCAGCTTTTTATGTTTTCATTTTCCATTTACAATTGAGAATTCCTCTGCCCGTACCTAATTATGCTCATAAATTTCTAATGAACGGAGCAATTGGAATGAGTATCTTTTTTGTATTATCCGGCTTTGTTTTAAGCTATAATTATGAAAAACGAATTCCTGAGTCCTATTACACGAAAAGGTTTTTGAGAATATATCCTGCGTATTTATTAATGGGATTATTAACGATTCCATTCATATTTAAACTGCCGATTAGTACCATTTTAATCTCAATGTTAATATTTATACTTCCTGTTCAAGCATGGTTTTATCAATCTTTCCCTATCTGGAATTTCGGTGGTTCGTGGTCAATATCTGTTGAGTGTTTCTTTTACGCCTTATTTCCCCTAATCTTAAAAATTCTAGGTGATGATAGAAGAATTAAGATGGTGACTTTAGTAACCGCGTATCTGATTTCTGCCTTTATTGTACCTGCAGCGTACATCCTTGATAAGGGTTCGAACATGATGATTTTCTACTCAAGTCCATTGTATCGGTTACCAGAATTCCTCATTGGGATTATACTAGCAAGTTCTACTATTAGAGAAGCTTTGAAAATTAAACGTAGCCTCTTCTTGCCTTCTGTTTTAATTTATATAATGGTTGCAATCCTGCCCAATCCTGGTTACATGTTTTGGCATTTCATTTCTTTGCCATGTCTCTCCGTGATAATTTTATATGCGGCCCAGGCAGAAGTAAAAAAGACAGCGATAAGCAAATTAATGATTTGGGGAGGCAGAATAAGCTATTCATTTTACTTAATGCAACTCCCGTTACTTATGTTCCTAGACAAGATAGTAGATATTCCATTTTATGGTTCAATAATTACGCAATATCGTGGGATTACATGGACTGCGATGTTGACTACAAATATAGGTCTTTCTTATTTTTCCTTCGCACTCGTAGAAAACAACGAGATGCTAAGAAGATGGTTAGCAAAAAACATTTATACCATTACCCAAAAAATTAATTCAACCCTGTTGCGCGATTTGAGTAAAGGTAAATAGATGAAAAAAGAAGTCGGAACAAAGTTGTACATGTTACTAATAACCTTGCGTCGGAGGTATAATGAATGAGCTTGTCCCATATCTTGAGCATATAACGGCAGGCCTCAGCGATGGCAGCCTGAAATACGATATTGGTCCTGCAACCACACGGCTGCCCATGCCGATACCGGTATTTGGGAGGATATTATAGTTGATCTTTTACCATGTCGATCGTCGATAATATCCAACAGTGTTTCCCGGTCCTGGCTATCGAAAGCCTGCAGGCCAAAGTCATCTAGTATGAGCAGATCGATTTTTGGTTAGATTTTCCAGTTCCTTGAGCCTCTTACCGGCAAAATCAATAAACATTTCTTCGCAAGCAATATGCTGAAGCTTCATGGAGCCTTTCTCCTTAGGGTGCTTACGACGGTAGTGCGCAAGGAACTGCGTATAACTGTACGGTTCTGTTGCCAGTTCAACATATTGCTGATAATGAAAGAAAAGTGAAACCAGGATGATTCTGCGCTTTATTTACCCCTTCAAAATAGAGCCTCAGCTCGTTGTGGCGTATGGGATCAAGAGTGGTATGGGATGGAAATAGCTCAGACAAGGCGGATGTATCAAGCCCTCAAAGATCCTGAAATGAATAGTCGCTACTAGCAAACAATTGCATGTACGTATTGACTGTATTACGGGAAATCCCCAGAACAGAACCTATTTTACGGTTACTGTAACCATCCAGATGTAAGGTGAGTATTTGCTTTAAGTCCATCGGATCAAATTTGTTGGCCATATCGCTGTATTAAAGTGATATGGTAATTCTTTCTTGATCTTTTTGAAGTGGCACAATTTTAATCGTAAAAACGGATAGATGGATTAAAACTAAACCACTAAAGTGGCATCATTTAAACCTTAATCGCTGGCACTATTCGAACCGTAATATCCAAATGCCAGAAAACACTTCTTACAGATTAGTAAAGCCACTTTTTTGGAATTTAAAAATGTTTTGGACAGCTATGAAGAAAAAGCCTACCTAACTTTCAAAATGCCCTCCTTACAAATTCTATAGGAAGAGTTAGGAAAAGTCTCCAATATTGCCAAATCAAACGTTGTGTTATCGTCCCATAGAAAATTGATAGAATACAAATTTTTTTTAAAAAACAGGAAATGCAAGTAGGGCAATTCGTTCCCACTTTTGACATTTACAATGGCTCCATTATTATTATATAAATAATCAACTTCAATGCCTTTTATTAGCGAGGGCGTGGTATCCATTTCGACAAATAACATTTTACGTTTTCTATAATTGAACAAAAAACTGCCAATGGGAACAAAAAAGAACTTGTGAATCTTCATAGACCATTTAACGCCCAGTAATGACGCAACAAGCCTTTGTGTGACACGCAAGTAAGCCATAGAAAAACATAAAACATTAGAAAAATCGCGCTCGTCCAAGCCACAAAAACGGGGATCAACTAACTTACTTCCCCAGTGCGGAATCTCGAAGCATAGATTTCTGTTATGTTCGCTATTTCTTAATAAAAAAAAATGGCCAGATACCCTATCACCATGAGTTGATATATAATCGTATTTAGAAAAGTCCTTTGCATCAAAAAAATTATCAAGACGACCTAGAATTAAGTCGATATCGCCAAATCCCCAAAAATCATATCCAACAAGAATATCACGGTGAATATATCCGTAAAAAGGCTTTAAATCGCATAACTTATACGCGGCTTTAGGGCTGAAGTCAATTAATAAACTTTCTGAAACCAGCTTGCAATAATCAGCAAAAGATGTAGCTATAAAAATTACGTTCTTCGCACTAGAATAACTCGAAAAATCACAATCAGTGAAAATATAAAAGTCATATTGAGGGTTACCTTCACAAGATTTTAAAAAAAATGTCATCCATTTCGGAAACGTACCGAAGTAGGGTATAATTATTGCTACTTTCATTTAAAAAACACATGTCGGACTTTCAATTTTAAAAAAGTTCGTTTTTCTCTAACAAAGGCTCCTGCTGTCCCAAAAAGAGCCTATCTAAAGTCGACTTATATATATCGACAATTATACTTTCCTCGAATTCTGCTTTAATTTTTTCACGAGCTTTATTACCCATCTTAGATCGTTCCTCGAAAGATAAAAGACTCATCATTTCCATCTTATTAAATAAGTCTGTCACATCTTTGACTCTACACAAATAACCGGTAACATAGTCCTCAATCACATCCCTACAACCGACGTTATCTGTGGTAATTATCGGTCGCTTTAAGCTTGCAGCCTCCAATAATGTACGAGGAATACCCTCTCTGTAAAATGATGGAAGTACAACGCAATCGGCTGATTCAATAAAAGTTCTAACATTTGCCGTAGCACCAAAGTAACTAACCACGCCTTCCTCCACCCAGATGTCAAGTTGGTCTTTAGTAACAGACTCAGGATTATCGGAATCAACGAACCCTAACAGATGAAATTCTAATTCGGGATTAACCGCCTTTAATCCTCTAGCGGCATCAACATATATCCCAACTCCCTTGGCCCAAAGAAGCCTACTAAAGAAAAGAAATGTTTTAAACTTCTCATTAACAGGTTTATCGGTATCAAACACCCTGGTATTAATACCCTCGCCCGGTAAAATTTTACATTTATCGTTTGAAACTATACCGTTAGAAACGAACAAATTATAATCATCGTTATTTAAGAACCATACTTCTTCCGGATAACGCAGTGCAATTCGGAACAACATCTTCACTATCTTGGTTAGGAAATTAACTTCACTAAATGCCTGCCCCGCGCCAGTCACAAAAGCAATATTCTTGATTCCCAATCTCCCAGCAGCAAAAGATCCAAAAATATTGAGTTTAATAGTATAATGAAATATAAAATCTGGTGCTAATCTAGAATAAATTCTATACAACTGCACCAGCAAACTGAGATCTTTAATGGGAGAAGTTCCTTTACTGTCAAGCTTAATCGAAATGAAGGAAATTCCACGCTCCCTTATTTTCACTGCGTATTCATCCTCTGGAGCGACAACAATTACTTCCCCGCCACTATTAACAATGGAATCCATAATATTCATCCGAAAGTTAAACATGCTCCATGCGGTGTTTCCGACAAACAGTATTCTCTTACCCTTCATTTTTATATATTCTTAGCCAAGATTTTATTATAGTATTATTGTCAAAACGCTTCACAGATTCCTTATTCCGATTTACTAACTCGTGATGCTGATCTGGCGCCAATAAAATAACTTTTTCCATCAATTCTGCTAATTGAATCGAATTTCCGACTTCCACGAGGTATTCGGGATTATCAAGAACTTCAGAACATCCACCGGCGTCGGTCGCAATAACCGGCAAACCAGCCGCCATAGCTTCTGCTATAACCAAACCAAAGCCCTCCCATGCCGAACTTAAGACAAAGCAATCGCTTCCGTGATAATACTCTTCAACGCACTGCGTAGATCCAACTAAAAAAGCAGCATCACTTAACTCTTCAGCATGTATAAGATCCCTTAGACGCCCTTCTTCTTCACCTTCGCCAACTACAATCAAACGACTGTGAGAATACTTGGAATGAAATATCGAAAATGCTTTGATGAGCAGACTCTGATCTTTTGCCTTGGTTAACCTACCCACGTTCAAGATTACAAAACAGGATTCCGCTATTCCAAGTCGGCTTCTAACTGTACTAATGTTATCCGAAGATGGCTTAAATTTACTCAACTCTATTCCATTATACACAGTTAGCGACTTCCTTTTATCAAATGCTTTTGTATGAACGAAATAATCTGTCGCCTCTCTAGATACATTAGTATTTAAATCTGATAGCCAATCAGTGAGCCGATAGGCAAGCATCCTATAATATCCACCAATATTCTTGTTATGTTCTGTAGAAATTAAAAATGGAATTTTTGTAAATAAACGACTTATCCTTATAGCGATATTCGCATGAAACATATGAGAATGGGCAATATCCGGTCGGATGCTTCTTAATAGTAAAACTATCCTAAATAAACCCGCAAAAAAGCCCAAGGGTCCCCTTTTCATATTTATAGCAATGACCTTGATTGCAGGGTCGATGTTAATTGCTTGTCTATTTTCTCCTGTTAGAAAGATCAACTGAATTGATTGACCAGGCATCTTCACTAGACGATTTGCAAGATTTACCACAACTCTCTCTGCGCCACCAATCCCAAGACCGGTAATAAATAATACGATTTTCATTTACGTAAATAATCACTTCGATACTTCGTCGATACTTTATATAAGTGCAAAAACAATAGGATAAATAAAAAAAGGAAATTGGATCTATAGCGAACAGCAGACCCCGGATTAAAAATCCCAAAAGGGTAATGAACAAAGCAAATACCAGTTATCACCAAAAAATAAGCAGAAAAAGTCACGATATTCACTACTCCTCGACCAATGTTAAAAAATACATACTTACTTATCAAATAGAGAAACAAGATAATAATAAACAAGCTCTCAACTCCCGCAATAAGTTGAAAGAAAGATGTGCGCATTTCCGTGAGGGAAGGTCCAAAAAAAGCGATAAACATTCCGAATGCTGCGTTTTTAAACACCGCGTACCGACTATCAAAGAAATGCTCGTATCTATTTGAACTTGCTTCATAACTAAAAAAATGTATGTGCATTGCCTGTGCAACTAAGTCAATATCGTCTCTAAACCAATAGATTACTAATACATTAAAACAGATCATAATTAACGCTAGAAAAAGCTTAACATAAGCTTGCTTTCCTAATTTAGAACTGAGATAAACGAAAATCAAACCCTGCAATATAAACAGCAAATATTGAGGTTTAAACACGAGACAAATATAGACTGCCAGATAGTCACGAAATTTCAGCCTAAAATCACCTAAAAAGAAACGGTGGAATAATACGCCAAAAATTGCCGACACGGTCAGCCCAAAAAGCTCTTTAGAAAATACGGACGTCCAGATGCAAAAGCTAGGCAAAGACAAAATTGCCAGTAGCAGGTAGGGGTGTACAGCGTGCTCTAAATCTACCTTTCGGATGGCCCAGTTTACTATTGAAAAGGAATAAATTGTAAAAGGCAAATTAGATAAAAAACTAGATCCTCCCAGGAAATACCCTATTGCCCCTCCTGTCATATCCATAAAATCACTCGATGACGTCAAAAAATTCGGTCTATAAGCCAAACCCGAATTAAGATATCTTTCAGTGTCGCCCAAAGAAGTAAATTTCTGGATAACAAAAATTGAGATAATTAAGTAGATAATCCTAATTATAAAATATACTAACCAAAACCTTTTAAAGCTGATCATTGAGACTAAAGAATATCCCTAATAATATATAAAAATTTAAAAATCAGCCTATCAAGAAGCGAAGCTCTATTTCCACCTTTAATGATTCGTTTCATGTGAGATACTTCAAAATATTTAAGCATTGCCCATATTCTCATTCCCTGAGAGCGCATGGCTGGAATGATTATAGATAATAAAAAGCTTTGGAGGGAAACGAAAAAGACAGGATTCATAAATTGGGAGTTGGAGGCATTGGACACCGACTTGTCATGAACGCGGTATTCGACAAGCACTGATTTTACTTCAACAAACGTTCTCCCAGATTGTAAATATTTGACCCACAGCGGATCATCTTCAAGAAAAGGAAAATTCTCATCAAAAGCACCCAAGTCCCTCAAAATACTAGCACTTAAGAACGCAGAAGTAGCCTTGATAGCTCCCCCTTTTAAAACTCTCCTAAGCTGCGCCTTATTACCGTTAGGTAATTTGGAACGCCATACTCTTCTTGAACGAGAAGAATTACTGTAGAAAATCTCAACATCCGAAACTAAGAAACTAGGCTCAGCAAGATGAACACACTGCTTTACAAAACTTTCTATACAAGTCGAAGCCAAAAGATCATCACCCGCGATATATTTGATCCATTCACCTCTAGCCTTTGCAAGTCCATTGTTACAGTTTTTCGAAATCCCGTAATTAACTTCATTTTCAACTATTATCCCCTCCTCAAAATTAACACCATTATTACACTCGTGCAGCCATCTTTTTACTAACGAAACAGTTGCATCAGTGGAACAGTCGTCAGACACAATTAACTGAATCCTTGAATACCTCTGCTTCCTTATACTCTCCAGTGTTTCCAAAATGTACTCTTGAGAGTTGTAGGTCAGAACGATAACTGTCACCAAAGGCACGCTTTGACTATCGAAAGACATCGAAGTAAATTTATTTATTTGCATTAGACGAATTTTTCAAGAAAGTCAATATTGGCCTACCCGTTCTCTTTTCTAATTCTTTTAAATTTCGGTAGGACAGCATTAGTAATATACACACACTGACAATGTAAAAATCGTAGGTAGCCCTAAATTCTGAGTATGTAAAAACAATAAAGAGACTTATAAAACTTATTGCTACTATCTTATATAATCCTTTGTCAACTTTGTATCCATACCGGTTCCGTACAATGGAAAAAATAACACTTAGGTATAATATATAAATTAATAAAAATGAAGCACCAAGCCCTCTGACACCAAAAGAAAAGTACATTGCAATATTGATCGACAACACAAAAAGATTAACAATAAAACCTTCTAAAAATAGAAATAACTTTTTATCACCCTTAGCAAAGGACATATATCCTAAAGGGTATGACAAAACCTTAAAAAACAAACCGAAAGCCATCCACTTTATTAAAGGGATACAATCCGTAAATTCACTACTAAGTAAAATGCGTATTAATATCGGGGCCGTAATTAACATCAACACTAGCAGTGGGCTAACAATTAGGATTAAGACATTTAACTGGGTATTTACAACGTCATTGACTTTGCCAATATCATCTGCAACGGCCGATAGTCGCGGAAAGTAATCTGCTGCCATAGCAGAAAAGAGTACCGCAACATACTGGTTCGTTATAGAACTTGCACCTTGATAAATACCTAAATCACGAATTGCACCCCAATTTGTAATAAAGTTGTTAAAACTATAGTTTGTCAAATTACCTAATGATCCGGTGAGCATTGAACTTAATCCCAGTGCAATCATACCCTTAGACAAAGCTACCAATTCCGAACGCCCCACTTTAACCGGTATCAAGTTCAACTTCCTTGTGTGATATCTATGAACAATAAAGGTTATTATAGATGGAATTACCATCGCCGGAACAATTCCATTTTGACCCCAAAAAAAATAAAACGGAACCGAAATTAGCAGCCCAGTAACAGCGCCAATCAAAGAAGAGAATGCAAGCTGCCGAAGACTACGAACACCCTGCATAATTGCGACTTCTGAATTCGTTAATGTGGCGAAAAAAACTAAGATGGATAAAAACATGAACGATGTCATATAAGCTGTCGTTTTAAATGATAATTCACTTAAGAAACCAGACAGCACGCATGTGGCTATAGCACCGACAACAGCAGTAGCAACGCTTAACTTTCTAAAAACCAAAATTATCTTTGAAAGCACCTTCGGATTGCTGTTCTTAGCAGAAGATATATCACGAACACCAGATAAATTAATCCCTAGAGCTGTCGACTGCTGAATTAGATTGACGGCGTTCGTAAAAATAGCCATGATACCAACGCCTACAGGCCCCAACAACAAAGCAATAAACTTCCCCCTAACTAAATTTACGAAAATAGTTACTATTTGTACACCACCAAATAGCGCTGTTCCTTTTAAGACAGAGGAGAATTTATTTGTATTTTCCATTTAATTAAAGAGCAAAGAAACTAGTGACGGAAATTTTAGGCATCGGGAAACACTATGAAAACTTAAGTGTACAGCTAGCACGTTCATAACATTCTACTACCGATTACATTCTTGATGTTTTGATATATCCAAGCTGCTCCAGAAAACATCCCCCAATCATAAAAGATTATTTTTTCTGCTAAACCGCTCCCGGAAAATGGTCGGCTTTTTAACATTTTGAATCTCAAATATATCTCCTTTCTTTTCTTGGTAAACTGGTCTTCTCCAATAGCCCTTCTTACCTTAAAAAGCAATGCTCTTTTAGCAAATAAATCATGTGACGATTGCTTCAATATCAACATCGCTTCTACACTGTCCAAGCCATAGTTTTCGATTACTAAATCAGTTAAGTGTTCATTTACAAAAATAGAATCAAATAGCTTAACGCTTACTTTTTTAGTTATGGAGTTTGGGTGTTGACGGTAATAATATACAGCTTTCGAGAAAGAAACTTTTTCGGCATTTAATAAGTTCTGACGAAAATCGAATTCGTCTGCATTCATGAAATTGTGAATCTCCTTCCTCTTGCTATATAATTTCTTGGCTATTAAAGCGCCATTCCCTGGTATTATCCAATCGCCCAAAGTCAACTTAAGGGCTTGCTTACCAGATACACAATGATCAAAATCAAAAGACTTTGTTGGACACTGCCAAGTCAAAGTTTTCCCGAATATGTCAACACTTTGCATAATGGCCGTTACAACGTCGGCTCCCGTTGACAATTGTCTATCGACAAGGGTCTGTAAAAAGCTTTCTTCTAAATAATCATCACAACCAATAACCACAATCCAAGGCGTCGACGATAAGGTTATTCCTAAGTCAATAGGATACTTTGCAGATCCTGAGTTCGAGATATGCTTGATTGTAAATCTAGAATCATGATCTGAGTATTCTTTCAACAAACGTAGAGTGCCATCTGTAGAACCATCATCGACAATAATACATGCCCAATCTTCGAATGTCTGTGAAGTTACACTATCTAGACACTCTAGTATGAACCCTTCAGCATTATAAGCGGGAATAACGATTGTTAATTTAACCACAGCTACTTAAATGTATTAATTAAATCAACAATATTCGATACTTCAACATTCGTAACTACTGGACTAATGGGAAGTGAAAGCTCTGTTTGATGAATCTTTTCAGTAATGGGATATTTGCTAGAAAAAAATCCGGAATAGCACTTTTGGAGATGTGGCGGAATTGGATAATGAATTAAAGTTTGCACACCGTTTTCAGTTAAGTATGCCTGCAATTCATACCTACGCCATGACAAAATGGGAAACAAATGAAAAACATGGGCATCCCAATCGTTCACCTTAGGAAAGGTAATATCCGGATGATTTATGTTTTCTATATAATAACGGGCAACATCCTTTCTCCGTTGGGTGTCGTCATCCAGATATTTCAATTTAACGTCCAATATGGCAGCTTGAATCTCATCTAAACGACTATTCAGGCCCTGGTATTCAAACACATATTTTGTAGAAGAACCATAATTGGCTAAAGTGCGAACTAACGATGCAAGTTGCACGTCATCGGTGGTGATTGCACCAGCGTCGCCAAACGCGCCCAAGTTTTTACCCGGATAAAAACTGTGCGCTGCTGCATCACCAAGCGAGCCAGTTTTTCTTCCTTTAAATGAACAACCATGCGCCTGTGCATTATCTTCAATCAATTTGAGATCATACTTTTTGCAAATATCGCCAATCTTGTCGGTGTATGCACATTGCCCGTAAAGATGCACAATCATAATCGCCTTAGTTTTCGGCGTGACTGCCTGCTCAATAAGAGAATCATCTATTTGAAGTGTTTCCAAAGACGGCTCTACCAAAATAGGCTTCAAACGGTTATCTGTGATAGCCAATATAGAGGCAATGTAAGTGTTAGCGGGCACAATAATCTCGTCCCCTTCCTGCATAATCTCCATTTCTATGTAGGCGCGCAAAATTAGTCTTAGTGCGTCCAATCCATTAGCTACCCCTATGCAACATTTTGCGCCAATGTAGTTGGAAAAGTTCGACTCGAACCTTTCGTTTTCCTTTCCTTGTAAATACCATCCGGACTCTATAACCCGGTTCGCCGCTTCTTTTATTTCTTCCTCATGCTGTTTTGTCACAGCTTGAAGATCTAGGAATTTTATCATAATCTAGTTATATCGTGTTGCACTCCGTTTTTGTCTTTACCATCGAGATCTAAAAGCGAGCCTTCGCTTGTCCTATATCCCTTATGCTTTGCAGGATTACCGTACCAAATAGTATTAGCGGGAATGTCCCTGGTCACGACGCTCCCTAGGCCTATTAATGCGTTTTCGCCAATTGTTACACCTCCTAATATTGTTGAGTTTGCACCAATAGATGCTCCTTCCTTAATTACAGTCCTTAAGAATTTCTCAGGATAAACTTTAGACTTAGGCGCATAATCATTAGTGAACGTCACATTAGGACCAATAAAGGTATTATCTTCTATAGTAATCCCGTCCCATACCTGCACCCCAGCCTTGACGGTCACATTATTTCCAATAACTACATCGTTTTCAACGAAGCAATTACAGTTTATGTTGCAATTAGAGCCGATTTTCGCCCCTTTTAGCACTACTGTAAACTGCCAGATATATGTATCTGACCCAACGTTGCCTGTCTGTACATCTGCAAGTGAATGAATAAATTTACCCATTGATAAAACTTAAAAAATCGTCATAATTCCTAAGGTAGTCATCCTCTGAATACTTCATGGAAGCTAAGACTAGCAATACAGCACCTGAAGAAAAATTGATTAATTCCCGCCATATTCCCGGTGTAACATATAGTCCGAAGTTTGGACGATTCAAGGTGATTGTCTTTTTTACTTTCCCATCATCGAGAATAACATCAAAACTTCCACTTGCGGCAACGATTAGCTGTTGTAAATCTTTATGAGCATGTCCGCCGCGAGTTTCGCCTCCGGGAACATCATATAAATAATAAACTCTTTTCACATCAAACGGAATTACATCACTATTTTCAATAACAGTAATGTTACCCGCACGGTTGTGAACTTTTGGAAGTTCAACAACGCTGCAATTATAAACGGACGACCTGTGCATTTTTGAATTTTTGATAATTTCTTTCATAATCAGACTCGTTATAAAATTCAGAGGCTACAACAAACGCTAAAGAGTTGGTCGAAAAATTCTCCATACTACGCCATACCCCATTTGGCACATACAAGCCGTAATAAGATCGGTTTAGTGAAAACCTGCGTTCTTGCTCTCCATCAGACAAAACAACGTCAAAGCTACCGCTCAATGCAATGATCACCTCCTGATTTCTATAATAGCTATGACCTCCACGTATTTCGCCCCCTGGCACGTCGTATATCCAATAAGTTCGTTTTACCTCAAAGGGAATATGCTTGCCTTCCTCCAGAAAGGATAGATTTCCCCGCTCATCAAGAATCTTTGGAAACTCTATTATTTTACAGTTTTCTATACTCATAAAATACTTTTAAACAAATAGTTCATTAATAAAATAAAGCAATAAAGAAAGCCAAACAGGATTCCTCCAATAACAAGGCTCTTCACTTTCCCAACCGTCTCCTTTTTCAACGGATACACCGGCTCATCCACAACCTGAATAAGCGGAGCATCTTGTCGGCTACCCAGCTTTGCCATCTCTAAATTCTTCACAATCTCTGCATACATGGCAGTGTTCGCTTGCACGTCAATTTGCTTACGCTGGGAGGGAACACGCAAGATCTGCAAAGCCATATTAGCATTTGGATTGGCGTCTATTGCTGACGCGGCTCCACCAATTGAGGCGTTGAGTACTCTTCGCACAGAATCTGCCTGGTGTTGTAATATGCGTAAGTTATCGGTGGATTTCTTTGTTTTAGTTTCAACGTAAAAACGGTTAACAGTTGCTACTACCGCATCATTAAAATTCTTAGCGAACTGCTCGTCTTTAGACTTAACATCTACAGCAATGATGCTCAATTTCTTATCGGGCTTAGATACAGATAAATAGTTCTTATTAATATCGCCCACAATAGCAGTCATCACGCTATCATTCACACGCGTAAACTGCTCAACAGGAATGTTAAATGATAATTTCCGCAACTGAGAATTTTTGCTCTTTGCCCAGCCCTCGCGCATTTTATTAATCTGGATATAGCGGTTGATCAACAAATCCTTCTTTCCATCAAACTCGCCGACAGATAACAGGGTTTTTTGCAACATGGTGCGCGACTTATACAGCTCCATGATGTTGTCACCCTGGAATAATCCATCGCTGGCTCCGCCGCCAATATTTATCCCGGCCATTGCTGCCAGTCCCGCATATTGACTTAAGCCACCGCCGGATTTACCCTCGTCTAATACAAAGGTACAGCTGGCTGTATATACCGGCTTTTTGAAATAAGCATAAGTAAATCCTAATGCACCACCAACAATGCCCGCCAACAGAATAACTTTCCATTTGGTCAGCAGATAGCGATACCATTCCCTGATCTTGAGAATAAGCTCCTTCAGCGAGATCTCGTCACTCTGCACCTGAGCCGTATTATTAATATTTGTATTTGATTCCAATTGAATAATATATTAGGAACAACTATCGTAATAAAGAAACAATGATGGCCGCGACAGAAGCCAAACCACTGGAAAGACCAACCCACTCTCCAGCAGTCATCCTTCTCACCTCCGGCTTCTTCGGCACAAAGATCTGCGCGCCCGGTTTTACAGAAGGATAGTTATTGAAGAAGAGAAACTTGCTGGTGCTATTTACTGTCCCGTTAGCATAAACTACATAAGCGGCGCCCTTCTTTGCGCGATTTCCAAAACCACCGGCATTGGATATATATTTTTTAAAGCCTTTGCTTTTAGAGAATACTACTGTTACCGGCGACAGCACCTCCCCGCCGATCTTCACCGTCTGCAGCTGCTTTGGAACGCTCAGGATATCGCCCTCTTCCAGAAAGATATCTTCACGACCACCCTGATTCTTAAGGATCCGAGGCAAGTTGATGCCTACGAACTGATTTTTCAGCGCTTCCTCGTCAAGACGGATCGTGTCACTCACACTTTTTTGTGCCAGCTTAAACTGACGCACGCGCTCCTTATCCATTTTGGCAGTCACTGAAGTATCTTGTTCCGCGCCCGGACGCTTTAATGAGGCGCCCTCAGGATAAGCAAATGCCGTAAATCCACCCGCACGCTTCAACAGATCAGAGATGCGTTCGTTTTTACGTGTAATTGTGTAGGGGCCAGGATACATCACTTCGCCCTCTATGCGTACCACCCGTTGCTCCTCATAACCCGCGTTATCACGCACGGCCACAATATCGTAAGGCTTAAGCACGAAACTCGCAGCTGTTGCCAGATCTTTACTTATGTTTATCTGATATACTCTTGCGGATTTGGCGGTGTCGGACGTTACATCAACGTTCCGCAAACGACGTGATACTTCTACCCGACGATTCGTAGCATTATCTTTTAATCCGCCCGACTGAAGAATCGCATCTTCCAAAGTCATCCCTTCCGCGTATTTAAGCTTTCCGGGACTGCGCACCTCTCCTTCAACACGCACGTTGAACTCTTCCTTCAGATCGAAAATAGAAGATATCATCACCTCATCCTCGCGCCTCAACTGAATATCGGCCGCTTCGCCCGATAACACCTTTGCTATGTCAAAAGAGATCAGCTGAGTCTCATTATTGTCTTTCAGTCGCGTGATATAGCCGCGGTTGGTAAAGGCATCTTCTTTTAATCCCTCAGCTTTCTGGATCAATCCCTTAAGCGTTAATCCTTCCGAAAGCTCGAATTGTCCCGGACGAAACACAGCACCTTCAATCTTCACACGGTTGGCAAAGCGATCGAGGATCTCGTCAACGAAATATTTATCACCAGATGCTGGTGTATAAGTTCCAAAGGCCTCAGAAGTAATATCATCAATGCGACGTTCGGTATCGGTATTTTTAAGCACCTTTACACGCGCCTTATAAGCACGCTCATTAAACTCACCGGCAAAACGAAACAGATCGCTCAGGCGCTCACCATTCTTCATCTCAAAAATTCCGGGACGCTTAACCTCTCCGGCGATCTCTACACGCTTTCTATATGTGGGAACACGAATTACATCCTGATCCTGTAAGCGCACATTACTTTTGAATTCGCCCGTAAGCAGAAAATCGTAAACATCCAGGGTGGCTACTTTCTGACCTCCACGAATAAGTTCAATCTGTCGGAAGGAGCCGTTATCTGTGGGACCTCCGGATGCATATAGCGCGTTGAAAACAGTCGCTAAGGACGGCAATGTATAGGTTCCGGGCTTCTTTACTTCCCCTGTAAGAATCACTTTAATACTCCTGATATTACCCACCGCGATATTCACACTTGTGCCACCGCTTTTTAATCCTGAATAGATCGTTGCCATGCGATTCCGCACACGTTGTGTTGCCTGCTCAACAGTCATTCCTCCTACGGCGATCACTCCTACATATTGTACGTTAATGGTTCCCTCGGGAGAAACACGCAGCTTATACGATGCTTCGGAATTACCATAGATATCTATCAGCAATTCATCATCGGGACCAATGACATAATTACGTGGCGTAGCCATGCGTAGGTTAGGCTCAAAAGTAAGTTGCTTATTACTGAACAGGTCGGCACCAAAGATCTTTGGCTTCAGGGAGCCGATGATATCCCCCGCTTTATTCAGCGAATCCTGCTTCGCCTGTAATGAATCACTATCGATATAATTTACCGAGCGCCCCAGCTGAATTGTCGCGTTCGCTGTATTGGAACCCTGAGTTTTTGCGGATGCCCCTTTAAGCTTATCAACACGCGCCCTTAATTTCTGTACTTCCGTTGCAGGCATGCCTCTTGAGGTAGCCACCTGCTCCAACTGCGCTTCAGTCAGTCCGGCGGACTGCACCTGAGTCATAAACTGTCTGATTTGAGCGTCGCTTAGGTCATCAACCTTTATCGTGCTAAAATTCTGAGTGCTTTGCGCCATCAGGTTCAGCGAAAAAAATACAGCCGTGATTAATAAGGCCGTTCTGCAAAATTTAAAAAAACTCACTTTTCTAACAAAAAACGTTACGGTTGATTAGGTACCCTTAAGATATTTTTCAACCGCAAAGTTAAGATACAATTAGGATACATAAAATGTTTTATATCAATAAAAAAATATCAGACCCAATATATGGGCTCCTGGGGTCGCTAAACCGTTATTTTAGATTCATAAAACCTTCTGAGGCGATAAGGCAGGCCTCCTATTTTAGCATGTAGCACTTTTCCGCAATTAAGCGAGAGTCTAAATCCTGTGCCATGTAAGGCTCTACCACCTGCAATTATTTAAAGATTAGCAATGTCCGAACAGGCACAACGATCTTTTTTAAGATTTAAGCAAGTACATAGCTATCAGGAATTCGCATCACCGACATCAAAGGAGAAGTACTGATTTGCCAATATCGTCTCACAAATCGCCCAATCGAGCATGGTATCTATATCGTAAGAGCAGATATCAGACATCAGAAATTTCTTTACATGTTCAAATGCCGACAGGGGCATTTCTTTTAACGAGTTTACGTTTATGAGGTACAATGATCCGTTATAAAAATACACGGGCGGAACGGCTTGTCGCCCTTCGTAATGGCCAGACTTTGATTTTTCAAGAAATCCGTCAGCCTTTTCTTCAAATAAATTGAAGTAGGGATTTTGATGCGAGCGTCCTACTGACACCACCATGTCCAACTGCGGTGTATACAGGCTTGTTATATCCTTCAGATGCTGTGAGGTTCGAAAGGGCGATGTCGGCTGTAGAAGCATAACAGCATCATATCTCCTGCCAATGCTCTCATAGTGAGCGAGGGCATGCAACAAAACTTCATAGGAACCGGCGCTATCTGAAGCAAGATGCGCAGGACGTTTAAAAGGGACTTCCAAACCGCATGACTTAGCTACTTCAATAACCTCATCATCATCGGTAGTGACACAAATATCTTCCGCTGACGCCACGGACAGTGCCATCTCGATGCTATAAGCGATAAGCGGCTTGCCATTCAGGAGCCGGACGTTTTTCCTGGGGACGCCTTTGGACCCGCCACGCGCAGGTATGATATATAGAATTTTCATTTAGAACTTCAGGTATTTTATATCTTCCTGCGCTTTCTTATAGTCCTCGTGCTTGCCTATATCCAACCAATAATTAAGTAAGGGATAATGCACAAGTGACTCTCTTTCCGACGCGATCAGTTCCTCCATCAAATCAGTAGCATTATAGGAGCGACCTTCGGGAACGTATGATTTCAGAGCAAACTTCATCAGGTAGATCCCGCCATTAGAGTAATACGTATACCGCGGCTTTTCAACAAAGGAAGTGATCTCCGTTCCCTCGGTCTGCAATACCGCATAGGGAACATTGATATGGTAAGGAATACTCGCCAAGGCCATTGCCGCTTGCTGGTCTTTATAAAAAGTATAAAACTCTTCCAGGTCGATATTTGTAAGAATATCCGAATTCATTACCAACAGATCAGGATTTTGCAGCTCCCCGACGAGCGACAAGGCTCCCAGCGTTCCTAAGGCATCAACCTCCTCAATGTACTTGATAGAGATCCCTTTCGATGAGCCATCACCGAAATAGGAAATGATATCGTCTTTCAGGTAGCGTACACTGATATAAATCTCTTTAATGCCATAGCTTATTAACAAATCAATGTTGTGTTCCAGGATAGGCTTCGCTCCGATCTGAAGCATTGGCTTCGGCGTATGATCAGTCAGCGGACGTAATCGCTCGCCTCGTCCGCCGGCCATAATCAAGGCCGACAAGGCCAGGCGCGTTTTAGACTTCTTGAGATCCAAAATCTCAACTATCTGAAAATCCTCATTAACAATGGGAATCAGATGCAGGTCGGCCTTTCTGAATTTATTGATCTCATTCACGTTGTTCTTCCCACTATCAAGGTATTTGAAATGAGTGTTCATGAATACCGAAATAGGATGTGAGATCTCCAACCCGTTCAGTAAGCCTCGCCGAATGTCACCATCGGTAATGGAGCCAACAAGCACATTCTCGCTGTTCACCACGAACAATGTCCTGCTGGCACTGTCAGCCAGAACATCCAAAGCCCGTAAAGCCTCCCGTGCTTCAGAATCTACATTAACAATATGCTGATAGATCTTATTCATTAGTATGTATGCCTTTTAAAATTTCTATGACGCTATCCACAGAATCTTCTTTGTAGTAAATGTTCTCTCCCTTAAAAACATCATCTTTCTCAATTTCCTGAATAGCCGCCTGAATTTGGTCCTCATCGAAGCCTGTGTTAAAAATATTATCTGAATGAGCCCGACCTTTTTGCCTATCGCCCAGATTAATAACATATTTACCAAAGGATGCCGCTTCAATGATTCCGCTTGAAGTATTTCCCAAGAGGAAAGAACAATATTTCATCGCGGTGAAGTAGCTCTGAGAGCCTAAATTCTCAATCATTCTAACATGCTTCAAGTCTGAAAGTTCATTGATAAAGATATTCCGGACGGTATTTCCGGCAGTATCCGCGTTGGGCATGGTAAGCAAAACCCGGAAGCGCGTCTGCTTCCGTATTACTGAGCTTATAACATGGGCGTAATGGCTATTCATCTCCACCCCTACCGTTTCAGGATGCAGGGTAACCAGAATGGTCGGGAAAGAAAGATCAACATTCCATTTCTCCTTAAATTCCGCTACAGTCAACAGGGGCAAATCAGTAAGATTCTGCAAACTCATAGATCCGACATGATACACACCTTCCGCACTTCCTTTAATAGCACTTACCTTGTCCGCAAAAGTCTGAGTAGCGACGAAGTGATAGCGGGAAGCAAGCGTTATGGCATGTCTGAAAATATTATCAATAGCGCCCTCGGTGGTCTCCCCTCCGTGAAAATGAGCAAAAACAAGATTGAATGGAATCGCCGCGTACACCGCGGCATGCATCTCGTAACGATCGCCAAGGCAAAGGATCAGATCAAAATTGGCAGCATGGCCGTGCCAGAAAGTCGCGAACTTAATTTGCGTTAATCCCATAGCTGTCGCGATGCATTCGGGGGTATCCCCCAGCACCATCGATTCTACGGTATAAATATTCTCAAATCCATGTTCTTTAATCTGAGCCAACGTATATCCATGCTGAACAGACAGATGCGTTCCGAAAGCAATAATGGACAGTTCAAAAGAGCTATTCGAATTTAAGGCCTTTAAGAGTGGAAGGTATATTCCAAAATCAGCTCTGGAGCTGGTTAATACTGCTACTCTCATAGTAAAAGATCGGAATATGTGAGTTTATATCCGGCAGGTAAATGTTTATTCAAGCCTTTGCCAATCACAGAATCCATAGCCATGGGAGAAATACCATCTCCCGGCCTAAGCATCTCCAGATCATCCGCAGTCAATACATGTCCTGCGGAAAGGTCCTTTGCGATATGAATGCTTTTCCTTGCTATCTTGATATTCTTCTGCTCCGAAAAAGACGGTTCCTTCATCCCCGAGCCTGAAAGTGCCTGCTCTATATTCCGGATAGCCTTCACCATTTGTTTCAATTCCAATGGATCAAGCGACGCCGCGTGGTCGGGCCCCGGCATGCTTTTGTCAAGGGTGAAATGCTTCTCAATTATTGTAGCGCCTAAACTTACGGCGGCAATGGGGACCTCTATCCCTAAGGTATGGTCAGAATATCCTATTGATGTCTTAAAATGCTCACCTATGGCATTCATCGCTTTTAGGTTAACATCCTCCATCGGTGTTGGATATTCCGTATTGCAGTGTAGAATGGTGATATCTTCCGGGGCGATGCCCTCATTCAAAAATACCTGCATAGCATCAGCTATCTCCGTCATTGTAGCCATCCCTGTCGACAATATGACTTTCCGAAAAATGCCTGCGGCCATTTTCAGATAAGGAAGATTCGTGATTTCACCGGACGGAATTTTTACGAGATCCAGTCCTAAGGTTGCCAGATATCCCAAAGATTCAAGATCAAAGGCGGTAGAGAAAAAGCTAATATTTTTCCGGGCGCAATAGGCAAGCAGCTTGACATGATCAGCCTCGCTCAGCTCCAGCTTCTTGAGCATCTCCAGCTGACTTTCGGAGCTATCTCCTGTATTCTTCGATTGGTAATCAGCCTTAATTGCTGTAGCAGAGACCAATTTATTAGCTTTAAATGTCTGAAACTTGATATAGTCGACACCCGCGTCTACGGCCGCGTCAACAAGCTTAAGGGCATTCTCGAGCGAACCATTATGGTTTACTCCGGCTTCCGCTATGATAATGGTTTTTCCCATCCGTATTAACTATTTATATATTCCTTTATATACTCCCGCGACGTCGATATCCTTTAGGATAAGCGAACCAGCTCCGAGCACAGTGTTGTCGCAAATATTTATATTGTTTGAAATAATCGTGCCACTTCCAACAAATACATTTGATCCTATACTCACCGTTCCATTAACGCGCGCGCCCGTAGAGATATGTGTCATATCACCTATCACACAATCGTGTTCAACAATCGCACCGCTATTAATAATGCAGTTCGCTCCTATCGATGCGCCGGCATTAACCACTGCCATAGGCATAATAATAGATCCGGCGCCTATGATAGCGTGAGATGATACATGAGCACGCGGTGATACAACCGTAGCGAACTGCGCGCCGGCACTTATCAAGGTCTCGTAAATCCGCTGTCGTACTGAGGCTGTCTTGAGCTGCCCCACAGTAATTAAAAATTCCGTCTCTGCAGACACCAACGAGTGTATCATCTCGTCGCCACCCAGCACATCATACCCCAACACTTTTGTTCCGCGGGGCTCCTGAGCGTCAAGAATCCCCCGAATATGATATTGTCTCTGAGCCTCAATTACATCGATGCAAGCACGACAGTGACCACCACCTCCAATTAATACCAATCCTTTCATCTCGCGACACTTACTCCGCTTGGAATGTTTACAACGCGGTCAGCCAGCCAGATACTGTTCTCCAGAGCATCTCTTACCTCGTTCTTGAACATCGGAAGTCTGTTCATCAGCTCCCAGATAGGTCTGCTCATCACTCCGTTAGAATTAGTAAATTCGAGCAACTCATCACGTTGTTCCTTATCCCTGCAGATTACCGCATTCAGCCAATAATTAGCTTTTGCACCCTCAATTTCCTGAGCATACAACAGAGGCGAATCCTTAAAAAAAGAAGTATAACGCAAGGCAAGTTCTCGCTTATTATCGAGGAACATTGTCAATTGTTCAAGCTGAGCACATGCCAAGGCCGCATTTAAATTCGGCATCCGGTAGTTATATCCGATGGCATCGTGTACAAACTCCCAACGATGCGGAACTTTCGCCTGCGTGGTAAGGTGTTTCGCCTTCTTCGCCAAGTCCTCATCATCAGTAACGATAGCGCCGCCGCCGCCGCTGGTCACGATTTTATTTCCATTAAAGCTAAAAACTCCAAGCTGTCCAAACCGCCCGGTATGCTTTCCCTTATAATAGCTACCCAGCGATTCCGCGGCGTCCTCTATAAGTTTGATATTCCAGTGGTCACAGATCTCCCGCAGCTCGTCAACCCTACAGGGGAAGCCAAACGTATGCATTGGCACACAAGCAGCAATTCTGCGACCGGTATTTTTGTTATAAGTTGCATCCCCACGGCGCTCCGCATGTTGTTCCAGAAAACCTAAAACAGCTTTTGGCGAGAGCCCCATGGTGTCACGATCCACGTCGATAAACACCGGCGAGGCGCCACAATAGCTGATAGCATTTGCAGTGGCGATAAAAGTAAGCGACTGGCTTAAGACCTCCTCACCTTCCTTAACTCCGCCAAGTAGCAAAGCCAGATGTAAGGCATTGGTACCGTTTACTACAGCCACAGCAAACTTAGCACCGGTGATCTCTGTCATCATTTCCTCGAAGCGATTAACGTAGGCTCCGACAGACGACACAAAGGTTGAATCGATAGCGTCTACGACATACTGCTTTTCATTTGCCAGGAAAACTGGCTCATGCAGACCAACAAACTCCTTATGCGGAAACTGTTGCCTGACAAAGGCTATCAAGGATTGATAAAATGGAGTATTTTCTTTCATTACATTTTAGCGTCTAAGTATTTTCCCGTTTCCTTATGCCCAAAATCCGGGATCAAGGCATGAAACAAAGAAACTATCTCTTCCTTATTCCAGGCCATATTATGCTTCATCTGATTTATTGAGTGCTCAAACATGCGGAGCAACTCAACGTCATATATCGCGTCATTCTTAATAATACCCAGTCCGGCATAGCGCTGCATATCCAAGATTTCAGAAGTTGTAAAAAACTCCTCAAAATCTTTTTCACCGGTGGTATCTGAAGATGTAAATAAACAAGGCCATTGGCGTTGCACTGCCAGCTGATCTACCAGCGACCGGGCTTCATCTTCTGTTTCGCAGCTACACGGCTCATATCCCATCTCACGTAAATATTCCTCAGCAATCTGAGAGAACGTAATCAGGTGCATGTGCTCACTTAGCTTAGGAAAATAGATATCCCGGTTTTCTCCAAAAATACAGGACATGAGACATAGCTCGCCCGACTCCTGAGGAGTAACAAAATAACGACGCACATCATTCGGAGCAACAATAGGCTGACGTTTCTGGATACGCTGATTGAAGCCATGCAGCAAAGAGCCATCTGAAAAAGCAACATTCGCAAAACGAGCCATCGAGATCTCTATTTGCTCACTGCATTCCATCAGGAACATTTCCATGATCCGCTTAGAGGCGCCCATCATATTTACCGGATTTGCCGCCTTATCTGTCGATACACAGAAATATTTCTTTGCTCCTCCGGCAACCGCTTGTTTCACGGTCTTCACGGTGTTAAAGATATTAGTATCAATCATGCGCATAAGCGTATATGGATCTTTCTCACTGCGTACATGCTTAAGGGCCGACAGGTTTAGTACATAGTCGTACTTTCCATCCTGCTTCACAAAGGCATCATATTCTACGGACGCAATATCTAGTGCGAAGGTTTGAAAATCACCGGAAATATATCCGAAAGAGCTACGTATGTCTCGCACCAGTTCTACGAGGTTATTTTCACTGAGATCTACCACATGTAGTTTAGCCGGACGGCGTTTAAACAGTTCCTTTACCACTGCCTGCCCTATTGATCCGGCTCCTCCCAACACAAGAAAAGAAGAGGCCGCTACGATGGATTCTAACGCTTCTGCATTTGATGAAATATCATCGTTAAAAAGTGCCGTATTCCTACCGATAAGCTTAAGAATATTCATTTATTGATATTATAATGGAAATATAGACTTACCTGTCAAAGATATAGATTAAAAGCAAAACTAGCGCTTACTAATACCCCGCTCTTTTCTGACTTCATTGAATGAACAAACTGAGAAGGATACTGTTCTTCCATCTTATAATAGGTCAGGGGCTTCAGCTTCTTAAGAGAAGCACCAAGACCAGAGCAGCATTGCAAAAAACAACGATCAGCTAATGCGCGAGTGCTGATAAAGATTTTGATTACGGTTAAAATATTTCATGAGCAGCATATTCTTCTCTGTTGAAAGTTCGGGATCTTCTTCCAGAATCTCCATTACTTCCTGCCGTGCAAGTTGGAGAAGCGGCTGGTCACTGTTCAGATCCGCAATCTTCAGGTCGAGCACACCACTTTGCTGGGTACCGTCAATATTACCTGGTCCACGCAGCTGCAGGTCGGTTTCGGAGATTTCAAAACCATCATTGGTTTTCACCATCGTTTGAAGTCTGATCCTGCCATCGTTGCTTAGCTTATCCCCGCTCATAAGAATGCAGTAACTTTGCTCAGCACCCCGGCCCACCCGTCCGCGTAGCTGATGCAGCTGTGAGAGACCAAAACGTTCGGAGTTTTCAATGATCATCACGCTGGCGTTAGGCACATTTACGCCCACCTCAATAACGGTAGTGGCCACCATGATCTGCGTTTCACCCTTTACGAAACGCTGCATCTCAAAATCTTTCTCCGCGGGTTTCATCTTACCGTGAACAATGCTTATACGGTATTGAGGAAGTGGAAACTCACGTGATATAGCCTCAATGCCAGCTTCGAGATGCAACAGGTCGAGCTTTTCACTTTCTTTGATCAGTGGATATACAATATATACCTGACGTCCTTTAGCTATCTCCTGCCGCATAAAGCCAAACATACGCAGACGCTGATTCTCATAAAGATGGAGCGTCTTTATCGGCTTACGTCCGGCTGGCAATTCATCTATCACCGATACATCCAGATCGCCGTATAGCGTCATGGCTAAAGTACGCGGAATAGGAGTAGCCGTCATCACCAGTACATGCGGAGGTGTATGGTTTTTCTTCCATAAGCGCGCGCGTTGTTCCACGCCAAAACGATGTTGCTCATCAATAACAGCCAGTCCGAGGTTTTTGAATTGCACTACATCTTCCAGCAAAGCATGCGTACCTACAAGAATATCGAGAGATCCCTCTTGTAAAGCCTCATGAATCAAACGGCGCTCTTTGCGTGGCGTGGAGCCTGTGAGAATGCCGATTTTCACCAGTTCATCGCCGGCGAGTGCGGCAATGGAAGCATAATGCTGACGCGCAAGGATTTCCGTAGGCGCCATCATACATGCCTGAAAACCATTATCAGCTGCTAATAGCATGGTCATGAGTGCCACGGCGGTCTTTCCGCTACCCACATCTCCCTGCAAAAGTCTGTTCATCTGCGCGCCTCGCTGCATGTCCTGCCTGATCTCACGAATTACACGCTTCTGCGCGCCTGTAAGCTCAAAAGGAAGCAGCTCCTTATAAAAGGTATTAAACTTATCTCCCACGGCACCAAACACGAATCCGCGAAACTTGCCACTGCGTAACACCTTCGCTCTTAAAAGTCGCAATTGAATAAAAAAGAGCTCCTCGAATTTCAGACGCCGCATGGCGGCATCAAGACTCTGCTGATCGCGGGGAAAATGAATCTGCGAAAGTGCCCAATTGCGGGGGGCAAGCTTCAGCTTGCTAAGCAGATAAGCGGGCAACGTTTCTTCGATCTGACCATAGATGCTCTCCAGCAGCGCAAGGCTAAGCTTTTGCAGTCCCTTGCTGTCGAGGAAATGCTGTTTCAGCTTTTCTGTCGAGTTATAAACAGGCTGCAGGCTTAGGTTTCCGGCTTTCTGCGCAGCGGGGTTGTATATTTCCAGCTCGGGGTGCGACATCGAGTACCTAGCATTGAACTCGGTAGGTTTTCCGAAAGCTACATAGACAAAGCCAACCTTCACCTGCTTCTCTACCCAACGCAAGCCCTTAAACCATACGAGCTCCATCATGCCTGTGTCGTCTTTGAACTGCGCTACCAAACGTCGACTTTGCTTTTCGCCAAGCACTTCAACAGACATCACCCGCCCTATTACCTGAATCATCGGCTGATTTACATTTATTTCCGAAATCTTATAGTAACGGGTACGGTCAATATACCTGAATGGGAAATATTGCAACAGATCGTCAAAAGTAAAAACGCCAAGCTCTTTCTGAAGAAGGGCGGACTTCTGCGTGCCAACACCTTTCAAATACGCTATGGGAGTGGAAAGATTCAAGATATGCTAATTTCACCGTCGCGGCATGCCCGGGTTACGTGGTCAAAAATCCGGAGCAACATCGCTATTGCCGCTCCGGCTAATTAGGGTAATTCAATAGGTGCCGGTACGCTATGGCGGCACCCGCAACATTGATTGCTTAGTCTTTTACTGCTATGACTGATATTTCCACGTTCACGGCTTTAGGAAGCCCCGCGACAGCCACAGTCTCTCTGGCAGGAAACTCACCATTGAAATATGATCCATAAATTTCGTTAACTGCAGGAAACAGGTTCATATCTGAAAGGAAAATAGTAGTTTTCACTACATCTCCGAAGTCAAAGCCAGCCTTGGCGAGTACAGCCTTCAGGTTAGCCATTACTTGCTTCGTCTCCTCTTCCACCGTATCTGTTACCAACTGACCGTTAGCAGGATTAATAGCAATCTGTCCGGAAACGTACAACGTGTTGCCCGCCTGTATTGCCTGATTGTAGGGACCGATAGGAGCCGGAGCTTCTGTAGTGTATATTGCCTTTTTCATAATTGAGTATGTTGTTGTTGATTCGAAAATATCAAAGTTAGCATTTTTCTGATAAGATATCCCGGAGCGTTATTGCGGGATTCTCCTACCGCTGGCCTAACTCACAAGCACCTTTATCCATCGACCGTCAGCCCATTCGACAGGTACAAGCCGACAGTGATCCCTCCATTGATAAAGTACTGATAACTTATGAGACACGTTTTCGCACACGCTGTAGACGAAAGATATTGATCCGCAATTTGCTAAAATTAGTTTACATTTGCTCAGTTTATTATATGGACAAAGACAATTTGTTACCCAAAAAGGATCCCTATCAGGCTTTACGGTACAAGGAATTCCGCGCATATCTGATCATGCGTTTTTTCATAACATTTGGATATCAGATCCAAGCCGTAGTTTTAGGATGGTATATTTATCACCTAACCCGCGACCCGCTATCACTAGGACTTATCGGTTTATGCGAAGCCGTGCCCGCCATAGGCATTGCCTTATATGGCGGATACGTGGCAGACAAAACTGAAACAACCGGACTGCTGAAAACGATTATCGGCGGCATGTTCTGCTGCTCCGTGGTGCTTTATATTATCACGTTACAATCAATGCAGGGCATTTTGGGCGTAAACCACATGGCATTGATCATTTATAGCATGGTATTTTTTATCGGCATTTGCCGTGGCTTTATGGGACCCGCTATTTTTACGTTGATGACGCAGATCGTTCCCCGTGAGGTATATCCTAATTCCTCCACGTGGAACAGTACTGGTTACCAGGTCGCGTCAATAGCAGGACCAGCAGTGGGAGGACTTGTATACGCATATGGCGGCGTATCATTACCATTCATGCTAATACTGTTATTTATGGCGACGGCGTTCTTCACGCTCTTCTTTTTCCAGAAGCGTCCTCCTCAGATCAAGCCTAAAGAAAATATATTTACGAGCTTGAAAGAGGGTATTCACTTTGCGTTCACGAATAAGATGATGTTGGGTGCGATGAGTCTTGATATGTTTTCGGTGTTCTTTGGTGGCGCCGTAGCGTTAATTCCAGTATTGGCTTCAGAAGTATTACATGTAGGCGCCGAACAATTCGGCATGATGCGTGCGGCGCCAGCTATTGGCGCGGTGCTCACCATGTTCCTGATGACTCGCTATTCGCCGATGAATAAGCCATGGCGCAACTTACTTATTGCCGTTACTGGGTTTGGCATTTCAATTATCTGTTATGGCCTTTCGCGGAACTTTTATCTGACGCTGGTGTTCCTATTCTTTGAAGGAGCCTTTGACAGCATCAGCGTAGTGATACGTTCTACAATTATGCAGTTGTTGACGCCTGACAATATGCGGGGGCGTGTTTCTGCAGTAAATTCAATGTTTATAGGTTCCTCTAACGAGATTGGTGCTTTTGAATCCGGACTTACAGCCAAGCTGATGGGGACCGTACCGGCGATTGTCTTCGGCGGATCAATGACGCTGGCGGTTGTTACAGCTACCTATGCGAAAACGAAATCGCTCATCAAGCTGAAGCTTCAGGAAATCAAATAAAAAAACGCTGTATGCAGAAACACCAGATCTCTGCATACAGCGGATATATAGAATTAGCTACTACTCCTGAATAGTTTGCTCTCAATTAAAGCACGACCTCAGCCCTTACTATCTCTCGCCTATCTGCTGACGCCACATAGCGTAATAAAGGCCTTTTTCTGCGAGCAACTCTTCATGACGCCCTGATTCGGCAAGCTTTCCTTTCTCAAGAACATATATCTTGTCAGCATGCATAATTGTTGAAAGCCGGTGAGCTATAAGGATCGTCATACGTTCGCCCGAAGCTGAGACATCACGAATCGTGCGTGTTATTTCTTCTTCGGTGAGAGAGTCCAATGCCGAGGTCGCCTCATCAAATACCAGGATATCTGGCTTACGAAGCAATGCCCGCGCGATAGAAAGTCGTTGCTTTTCGCCGCCTGATACTTTAACACCGCCTTCGCCAATTACAGAGTCTAACCCATTGGTCGCACGAGCGAGGAGCGTATGACAGGCAGCCTGCTGCATAACACGCAAACATTCCTCATCGCTGGCTTGTGGATTTACGAAGAGCAGGTTCTCGCGGATAGTTCCCGAAAACAGCTGCGTATCCTGGGTAACAAAACCTATTTTCTCCCGTAGTTGATTCAATTCAATGCTTGTAGATTCTATATCATTATAATAGATCTTGCCATGATGCGGATTATAAAGTCCTACCAGAAGCTTTACAAGCGTAGTTTTTCCGGAACCTGACGGCCCAACAAAAGCGATTGTTTCACCCTTCGTGGTAGCGAAATCAATGTCAGACAAGGCATTGCGAGTAGCCGTGAGATGCTTGAAGGTGACATTGTTAAAGCTCAGCTTATTTAAAGGGCCCAGAGGGACTGGTTGAGCAGGTCTGCTTTCGCGCGGGCTAGCCATGATATTTTTAAAGTTGGCAAGGGACACCTCCGTTTCACGATAGGTATTTATAATATTGCCCAGCTCCTGAAGCGGTCCAAAAATAAAGAATGAGTAAAGGAAAAGAGAGAAGAACTCGCCAATGGTTATCTGACCATCATAAATGAGATACATCATGAGGAAGATGATGGCATTACGTAGAAGATTTACCAGCGTACCCTGTATAAAACTAAGACTACGCACATATTTCACTTTTTTCAACTCCAGTTCAAGGATCTTATCAGTGGTGGTATTAAGCCGCTGAATCTCCTGATTGGCCAATCCAAGACTTTTCACGAGCTCAATATTACGGAGGGATTCTGTGGTAGACCCCGCCAAAGCGGTGGTTTCAGCGACGATCGTTTTCTGCACAACTTTGATACGCTTACTGAGAATAGAACTCACCGTGCCAAGTACCGGAATTACGGAAATATAAAACACTGCGATCAGCCAATGGATATTAATAGCATATACAAAGACAAAGACAATTCCGATGATACTAGTAAACAGAATATTTATCATCGCCACAATCAACTTCTCTGTGTCAAGACGTACCTTTTGCAGAATGCCCAGCGTTTCGCCGCTGCGCTGATCTTCGAATACCTGATAAGGTAACTCCAGTGAGTGCGCGAGTCCATCTGAATAGATACGGGCACCCAGACGTTGGGTGATTACGTTTACATAATAATCCTGAAAGTTCTTGGCGATACGTGAAACCATAGCGACTCCCATGGCCGCGAGGATAAGCAATCCGGCACCTTCAAAAAACTCCCGGGTACTGTAATTCTGGTAATGAGTGACATATTTGTCGATAATCTTACGGAAGATCCAGGGATCCAGGAATGAGAAAATCTGGTTTATCGCCGCGAGAAATAGAGCAAGAATAATATAGGATGTATAGTTACGGAGATACTTAATTAAGATGGGCATGTGGCAGATAATAAAGTACAAAGGTAGATGATGAAGGACAGTAATCGTGCGCTAAAGAATAGATATGACTGTAAAATGTATTAGCAATATACCCGATGGCATAAAACACACAAGCTCCGCTGATCTAGCGGAGCTTGTGTGTTTTTGATTCTATAATCTTAAAGGATCTGGTCTAGCTTAACTAACGTTCCTTATATGGTCATAATATCTTTTTCCTTAGCCTCAGCAAGTTTGTCAACTCTGACAATATTGCTATCGGTAAGCTTTTGGATCTCGCCTTCTCCTCCTTTAATCTCATCCTCAGACACTCCTTCGGATTTAAGTCGCTGGATCTTACCGTTAATATCTTTACGAACATTTCTCACGGCAACTTTTCCGCGTTCTGCCTCTTCCTTAACCTTCTTTACGAGGTCGCGGCGACGTTCTTCAGTTAAAGGAGGAACATTCATACGAATAACGCTACCATCGTTCTGCGGATTTAAGCCTATGTTTGAATCGATGATCGCTTTTTCAATTTTGCTGAGCAAATTTTTCTCCCAGGGCTGCACGATCAGCGTGCGGGCATCCGGACTGTTAATGCTTCCGATCTGGGCCAGGGGAGTGGGTGCACCATAATATTCAACCGTAACACCGTCTAACATAGCGGGCATCGCTTTGCCTGCACGTATCTTAGCAAGTTCGCTGTCGGTATGCTCAATAGCCTTATCCATCAGCCCCTTTGCGTCATTAATCTGTTTCTTTATCAGGTCGTTCATGTGATTCGAAAAATATCGATAAATATAATAAACTTTGCCTTACCACGGCAACGAAAGATGGCACGCTAAAAGCGCCTAATTGCTTACCAGCGTTCCGATAGGATCGCCACTGGCAATACGCATAAAGTTTCCTGCCTTGTTCATGTCAAAAACAATAATAGGCAGCTTGTTCTCCTGACATAAGGTAAATGCAGTCATGTCCATAACATTTAAGCCCTTGTCGTATACTTCCTGGAAAGAAATATGCTCGTACTTTACCGCATTCGGATCCTTTTCAGGATCAGCAGTGTAGATACCATCTACCCGGGTACCTTTTAATACCACATCGGCCTGAATTTCTATGGCGCGAAGTGAAGCACAAGTGTCAGTAGTAAAGTATGGGTTTCCGGTACCAGCACCAAAAATAACGATACGGCGCTTCTCAAGGTGACGCACAGCACGTCTTCTAATAAAGGGCTCGCAGATCTGCTCCATTTTAATAGCAGTCATCAAACGGGTTTTAACGTTTAGCTTTTCCAGCGCATCCTGTAATGCCATAGAATTGATAACGGTGGCAAGCATACCCATATAATCAGCTTGAACACGATCCATTCCGGATTTTTCGGCACTTAACCCTCTGAAAATATTGCCCCCCCCTATAACAATGGCCACTTCTATGCCCTGATCGAACACTGCCTTAATGTCTTTGGCATACTGAATTACACGGTCGCTGTCGATACCGTACTGTTTTTCACCCATGAGGGATTCGCCGCTAAGTTTTAAGAGGATACGCTTATATTTCATAATCAGAAATTGGGATTTTTAATTGCGACTCAGAATTAAGCCCGGAGTCGGGCAAAAGTAAGGAAAATTTGTGATACGCCTGCGATATTTTCAATCTCAGGGCTCCTCAGTAACGAAATCGCTAACAAACATGAAGATGATTTAACAATTGATATACCTTTGCGAAATACAGCGCGTCTTTCGTGCTTATTCATTAAATTCGCAGAACGAGACGGCATATTACGCCTCTACCATTGAAAGTAAAAAGATCGAAATCTACCCTATGAACGCTTCTCCTGATACGATCCCTTCATCGTTGTCATTCAGTTTTATTGTTCCGGCATATAATGTTGAAGCTTATCTAAGGGATTGCCTGCTCTCGATACTTGCCATTGATGAAAGCTATAAATACGAAATCATTCTTGTAGATGATGGCTGTACCGACAATAGCGTTGCCAGCGTGCAGGATCTCCTTAATGATCACTCCAGACTACATTTAATTACTCAGCAAAACTCCGGAATGTCGGTAGCGCGAAATGTGGCGCTTGATGTTTCCCGTGGCCAATATATTGTTTTCATTGATAGCGATGACATGTTGGATAGCATCGGATTTGTGTCTTGCGTAGAAAGCATGGATCCCACAGCGGATATAGTTATTGGGGGCTTTAAAAATCTCGTTGACGGCAACCTGCAACTACAACCGCCTTTAATGCAGGAGAACCTCTGCGCCGATGGTCGTTACTTTCTGACAAATTATTTCCTTAACGGACTGCATTCTGTGGTTTGGAGAAATATCTACCGACGGGAATTTCTGGAGAAGAATGCACTGCGGTTTATGGAAGGCGTACGGTTTGAGGACGCGGAATTCAGCCCACGATGTTTATACCTGGCCAACAAGGTTTGCTATATAAATACACCCATATACCATTATCGAAAACGAAGTGGCTCAACTCTGAATTCCAGATTTACGGAAGACAAATTCCACGATATGATCGAAGTCACGCAACGCATTTTCGAATTTTCGAAGAAGGTCGATCACCGCCCCAGCAAAGGTGTAATTATTGACAGCGCGATAGGGTTGCTAAGCATGGCTCTTTACCTTCACCACGTTTCTGACTTGCCAAGCCAGGCTGGACGAGCGCTCAAACTATTCAGAAAGCTCGACACTTCAAATTGGAAATATCGCCTATTACAGATAATACTACCGCTATCTCGTCGGGTATTTTACGGCTTATTAAAAAAGGCGGTCGAACGTAGAGGCTAGTAGCCATTCATTAGAAGAGTCATAAATAAAACAGGGGCGACATCCGATCGAATGTCGCCCCTATATCTTCTATAGTGATATCAATAATTGATAAAACTATGCGCCTAACTGAACACGTTTGAAGCCAGTAGCAGTAAGATCTTTAGCTACGCTATTCAGGAACTGAGCAACGTTCTTTGAAGAATCTTTTACGAACTCCTGGTTAAGAAGTGTAGAGTCTTTGTAGAACTTGTTAAGCTTACCCTGAGCGATTTTTTCAACCATCTCTTCAGGTTTGCCCTCAGCACGGATTTGCTCTTTTGCAATTTCAAGCTCACGCTCAATAGTACGAGAATCTACATCACTCTTATCAAGAGCTACCGGATTCATCGCAGCAATCTGCATAGCAACATCTTTACCAGCTTCTTCAGCACCTTCAGCATCAGCGCTTAATGCAACAAGAACACCTAAACGGTAGTTACCGTGGATATAAGCAATAACTTTTTCACCGCTAACAACTTCGTATTTGCTTACGCCGATCTTCTCACCAATTTTTCCAGTTTGATCAAGAATAAGGTCAGAGATCTTTGCACCACTAAGTTCTAATGCAGTTAACTCCTCAAGTGTGGCAGGATTTTTCTCAACAGCAAGATCCGCGATGCTATTAGCAAAAGCGATAAAATCAGCATTCTTAGCAACGAAGTCAGTTTCGCAATTAACTTCAACAATTACTCCGCGTTTGCCATCAGCAGTAGTCTTAGCAATAACAACACCTTCGTTAGACTCGCGATCCTGACGGCTAGCAGCTACTTTAGCGCCTTTTTTACGAAGGTAATCGATAGCAGCTTCGAAATCACCATTTGATTCAGTCAAAGCTTTCTTGCAATCCATCATACCGGCACCAGTCTGCTGGCGCAGTTTATTTACATCTGAAGCAGAGATTTGTACAGTTGACATTTCTATGTTTTTTAAGTTTTAATATTTAGTACATAAAATTAGTAAGCCCAGAGGTAGCGCAGGTTATCTTAATATTAAGAAAACATGGAACAAACAGACAAACCAACTTTTGAGCAAAAAAGCCCGAAAGCGACAGACAAGAGATCTGACGCTTCCGGGTTATTTATAAAATCATCTGAAGCAAACGCTCCGGACAATTCTTAGTTTTCTTCGTTTTCAGAAGCTACAGTCTTTTCAGCACGTGCAGGAGCCTCAGCATTTCCATTGTCAATGTTAGCCTTAGATGCAGCCGCTTCTTTTTCAGCTTCATCTTCCTTCTCACGCTTGCGCTCGTCAAGACCTTCCTGAATAGCTTTAACAATGATGCTTGTAATCAAAGAGATTGATTTAGTAGCATCGTCATTTGCAGGGATGGCAAAGTCGATGTTTGAAGGATCTGAGTTTGTATCTACCATCGCAAAGGTTGGAATATTTAACTTCAGAGCTTCTGTAACAGCGATGTGTTCTTTCTTAACGTCGATAAGAAATAATGCCGCAGGAAGACGGTTAAGATCAGAAATACCTCCCAAAAGATTTTCCAATTTAACGCGCTCACGCTGAATCATCAATTTCTCTTTCTTAGAAAGCACATCATAAGTACCGTCTTTAGTCATCTTGTCGATGTTAGACATCTTCTTGATTGACTTACGTACAGTAGCGAAGTTTGTTAACATACCACCTAACCAACGCTCAGTTACGAAAGGCATGTTTACTGCTTTAGCTTGCTCTGCTACGATATCTTTAGCTTGCTTCTTAGTGGCAACGAAAAGCACCTTACGACCAGATTTAACGATCTGTTTGATTGCTGCTGCTGCCTCTTCAACCTTGATTAAGGTCTTATTTAAATCGATGATGTGAATCCCGTTACGTTCCATGAAAATGTACTGAGACATTTTAGGATCCCATTTACGGGTAAGGTGACCAAAGTGTACACCTGCATCAAGTAGTTCCTGATATGTTGTTCTAGCCATTGTTTGATCCTCCTTAAATTAACGTTTACTAAATTGAAATCTTCTACGAGCTTTTCTGCGTCCTGGTTTCTTACGCTCAACCATTCTGTCATCGCGTGTCATTAAACCTTTAGCACGTAAAGCTGGTTTAGCTTCCGGATCTAATTCAACAATAGCTTTAGCAATTGCTAAACGAACAGCTTCCGCTTGTCCTTTAACACCACCACCAGCAACATTTACATTGATATCGAATTTTCCGCCATTTCCGGAAACTTCCAATGATTGATTGATGATGTATTGTAAAGGCAAAGTAGGAAAGTATTCAGTGTAGTTTTTACCGTTTACGGTAATAGCGCCGTTGCCTTCAGTTAAATAAATACGGGCAACTGCAGTTTTTCTTCTTCCTGAAGTGTTAGTAGTTGACATTTCTCTTCTCTTTTAATTAAAGTTTAACTTCTTTGGGATCCTGAGCACTGTGTGGATGTGTGCTACCCGCATAAACATGCAGATTACCATATAAGGCACGACCCAAACGGTTCTTAGGCAACATACCACGAACTGCTTTCTCAATGATGCGCTCTGGATGTTTTGCCATTAATACTTTAGGAGAAACGAAACGCTGACCTCCGGGATAACCAGTGTAACGAACATAAACTTTGTCGCTTAGTTTGTTTCCTGTTAATTTTACTTTGTCTGCATTGATAACGATTACATTATCACCGCAGTCTACGTTTGGGGTAAACGTAGGCTTGTGTTTACCACGAATCATCATGGCAATTTTTGAGCACAAGCGCCCCAAAATCTCGCCCTGAGCGTCAACAACTACCCATTCCTTGTTAACGGTCTTTTTGTTGGCAGAGACAGTTTTGTAACTTAACGTATTCACTTGCTTGATATTAAATTAATTAAACAATTTCTATTCCCGTAAAAACGGGACTGCAAAAGTAGAATATAATTCACTAAGATACAAGCATAAAAGTATTTTTATTTACTCGCAGAGACGCGAGATTCCTTGAACAAGGAAAAGATAAGGATGCAACTGAAAAAACAATCTTATAATTTTCAGCGACGAAGGCTCTTGAAAGCCTTTCGTAAACGCAACCAGCCGAGAACCAATGCTGTTCTGGATAGGTTTATAAGTCCCGAAGCTCCTCCTTCCAACTCACGGATGATCCGCATGTTCTCGCGCAGGCCTGCCGCACGATTCGTATTCGAGATCCCTGTCTTGTCGAAATTACAGATAACGGCACCCGCGTTATAAAAGCTCTTACCGCCAAGATAACACTGCTTAAAAAACTTGAAATCGGCAGACATACGAAATTTCTCATCGAATTCAAACTCGCGCAGGACTGAGGTCTTTACAAACGCACTTTGATGACAGAAAGGAATACGATGCCGTACTACCAAGGGATTGGGAGCAGACTTCTTAATAGTATTTCCTCCTTGTGTAGCAACGTAAATATCACCATAAATAACATCATACGTTGCAAAAGATAGCAAGGGAATAAGTTCAGCGATAATATCCGGAGACGAAAACGTATCGCCGCTATTCATGAAATTTACGTATTGTCCCCGCGCCAACCGGATTCCTTTATTCATCGCATGAAAAATGCCGGAATCCTTCTCGGAGATTACCCTGTCAATTTTTCCGTGGTACTCTTCGATAATATCAATGGTTCCATCAGTAGACCCACCATCAATAACAAGAAACTCAATCTCAGAGGATTTTTGAGCCAGAACACTCTCAATCGTACCACGAATTGCATGTACATTATTATATACTACGGTAATTATAGTCACCAGAGGATTCATAGAGTTAGTTGCAGGCTGACTAATGCCAGATGAGAGAGCGTAAGAAGGGGTAGCGTAAAGAGAGAGCTGGAAGAGAAAGGCGGATGTTAACAAAAAAGGGCCTTTTAAAGGCCCTTTTTCAAACTATATCTTAATATAATATTAGTTTACTTTAATTTCAACACGACGGTTCTGAACACGTCCTTCTTCAGTTGAGTTAGAAGCTACAGGATTTGCTTCTCCGTAACCAGTAGCATTGATGCGGCTTGCGTCAACACCAGAGTTTACTAAGTAAGTTTTTACTGAATTAGCTCTGTCCTTAGAAAGATTCATGTTATAAGCATCAGTTCCTTCTGCAGAAGCGTAACCATCAAGGTTTAATGAAGCTGCAGAGTTTGCTCTTAAGTCAGCAGATAACTTATCTAATGTAGGGTAAGAAGAAGTTTTCAACACTGAGCTATCAAACTCGAACTGGATGTTACCATAAGTTCCTGTAGCAGCAGCTGCTGTAGGTAACTGAATTGGGCAACCAGCACCGTCAACTACTGTACCTGCAGGAGTACCTGGGCACTTGTCAAAACGATCAGATACACCATCACCGTCAGCATCAGCTGATAACTGGTTAACAGTATTCTCTAAAGTGCTTACACGAGTCTTAAGAGCTTCAACTTCCTGACGTAATGAAGGATCTTTCAATTCATCATACATCATAGCAACAGGGTTTGACCACTGTAAGCTTGGCTTAGATTTGTTACCAAGAGTAAACTCTAAACCTGCGTAACCGTAGCTCCAACGATCTTTGTTAGAAGAACCGTTTTTCCAGTTACCGTCTAAGTTATCAGCATCAAGGAAGTTAACATCATAACCAAGGTTCAATGCAACAACTTCACCTAATTTAAAGCTAACACCAGCACCTACTGGAATGAAAAGCTCTGAACGACTGTTTCCATCCTCGTTTGGCTCGTAACCAGTTAAACCAGCACCACCCTGAACGAAGAATCCAACGTTTTTCTGACGGCTTAAGAACGATACAGTACCTACGTTAACAACACCTTTCAATGATACAGCGTAGTTAAGGTCAGTGCTGAACTCTGAAGGAAAACCTGCAGCTGTAGCACCATCTGCTTTACCAGATAATTTGCCTCTGTGAGCATCTAACTTCAATCCGAAAGAAGGAGCTAATTGCTTTTTGATGTACAGTCCGTAACCAAAGTTAGCTTCCCAATCATTGTAGTCGTTTGTTCCGAATGGACCAATTGGAGATAAAACACCACCAGTTACACCAATAGACCAGGTTCTGTACTGTGAACTTCCACCAAACACTTTGGCAGAAGAAGTTGTGCCTTCCTGTGCAGAAGCAGCTAATGTAGCTACCGACAGGAGTGAACCAGCAACAACTTTCTTAATTGTAGAATAATTCATTGTCTGTTTGTTTTTAAGGTTAAACAAATTTTTAATTGTGTAATTTGTTGCAAATTTAATTAATACTTTGATACCGCCAAATATTCAAATGCTGTACCATTTTCTTTTGCATAAACATTACAATTCGATATTTGGTTTGCATCGAACTACATTTACGCCTCATTATCTAGTTTTCTATACAAATATCCGTCCTGAAACGCTTAATACAAACCTTCTGATTAATAACAATATAGCCTTGAACGGCAATATTCAACAGAAGCTGCGCAAGAATTTTCGACTACAAAAACATTTTTTCGCTACACCTGTGCACTAAAAAACATACACATCAGACAATATGTAGTCCCTTTTGCTACACACAGTATATTTTTCCATACACATCTTATTGATCCCTGTACATTCTTATTACATTTGTCACCCATGAAGATTTCAGGTTTCACCTTCATTCGGAATGCTGTAAAGAACGACTATCCGATAAAAGAAGCAATTTTATCTATCCTACCCTTATGCGATGAATTTGTGATCGCTCACGGAAATTCCGAGGACAGCACGTTGGAATTGCTGCAATCAATCGACTCAGATAAAATAAGGATTATTGAAACCGTATGGGATGATACTCAACGTGAAGGAGGACGTACATTCGCCTTGGAAACTGATAAAGCATATCAGGCGATAAGTCAGGATACCGATTGGGCCTTTTACATTCAGGGAGACGAATGTGTGCATGAGAAATCATTACCTTTAATAAGAAAAGAAATGGAAGAAACGCTGAATGATGAGACAGTGGAAGCACTTCTATTCAAGTATCTTCATTTTTATGGCTCCTATGATTATATAGGCACCTCCCGAAATTGGTACCGCCGCGAAATCAGGGCTATAAAATACAACTCCCAAGTGCACTCCTACCGCGACGCTCAGGGTTTCCGAAAAGCAGGACACAAATTACATGTAAAACTGATAGATGCCTATATCTATCATTATGGTTGGGTAAAGCCTCCGAAAATGATGACAAGCAAAATCAGAAACTTTCTACATTTCTATAAAGAAGATCAATTTATAAACGACCATTTTCCTGAAGAAGTGGATTATGGATACGATAACGCCTATATACTTGAGCGATTTGAAGGCGAACACCCCGCTGCTATTCGTAACCGCATAGAGAAAATTAACTGGGAATTCAACTTTGACAAAAAGGCTCTCCGCAAACGCATGAGTGCCAAATACAAGCTCTTGCACTTTATTGAGCGCATGCTAGGAATACGCTTAGGTGAGTATCGCAATTACAAAATTGTAAAGCGCTAAGCCACATCAGTTGACATAAATCACCCCCAATCACGCACAGGATCACATTTTTTTGCACTTTTTTAACTAGAATTGCAAAAAAACAGACTCAATCAGGCTATTTGGCTCAAAGTAATCTGTGGTTTATAAAACAAAAAGCTTGTGAAATAAAACAATTTCACCAAAGTTGTTCTTTAGCTTTCGTACAGCATTTGATCGAAAAAAAGCCAAAAGATTCTAAAAGTGTAGCGTTATGTAAAAAATCAGCGTAATGCTTCCAGGTCAATACAATTGGTATTTGCCCATCGTTAAATCAGATTGTAAATTTATGTGCAGCAGAAAAAGCGTTTCGATAATTATACCCAATTACAATGGGAAGCATCTATTGAAGGCATATTTGAATGACACAATAGTTGCAGCGGAGAATGCACGTGTTGAATATGAGATTATTGTCGTAGATGACTGTTCCACAGACGATTCTTATGCCTTTGTACTCAGCAATTTTCCTGGTATCAAGTTGCTAAGGAACAACGAGAATCGCGGATTTTCTTATTCATGCAATCAGGGTCTGAAAGTCGCTAAATATGAACTTGTACTGCTCTTAAACTCAGACGTTAAACTTACTCCGGATTATTTCCGGCATCAATGGCATTACTTCAGTCAACCCGACACCTTTGGCGTAATGGGGCGAATTATGGGTGTTGATAAAACTACTATTGAAGATGCCGCGAGATATATTGACATAAATGGCGCGAAAATAAAAGCCACAAAATTTTTCTATTCTAAGAACCCCAATGATCTCATTCCTACAACGTATCTTTCGGGGGCCAATGCTTTAATAGACAAAAAGAAGCTCCTTGAGATCGGAGGATTTGACGAAATCTTCTCTCCTTTTTATTCTGAAGATTTTGAATTAGGATTACGCGCATGGCGACTCAATTGGAAGTGCTATTACGAACATCGCTCCGTATGTTATCATCATGTGATGGCCAGCACCAGCCGATATAAAACCAAGCAATGGGTGAAATATATCTATTATAGAAATAAGTTCCTGTTGCACGCAATACATCTTAACGGCGCCCAGTTGTATCTTTGGTATCTACAATTAGTATTTATGGAAGTTATCCCGAAATTGTTGTTAGGACGCTTTTGGATCGTAAAGAGTTATATAGCTTTTGTAAAACACTCCAAAGAAATACAAAACTCTAAACGCAAGCTGGCATTGCTAATGGAGAAGCACGATAGCAATCTGTCAATAAGTGATGTGATGCGAAATTTCAGAAAACCTCTCGTTCAGGAAGATCTGATCTGGCTGTAATTCCTGATACCTCAGCCGCCGCTGATGATAGCCCATTGCAACTCATATCTCATTTATACTTCATATTCGCGCCGCTATTCATATCTTTGCGGCTTATTTTAATCGATGAAAATCTATTTCCGACTCCTTTCCTTTGCAAAGCCCATTGAGAAATTTGCCATACCATATATTATATGCACGCTCATTAGCGTAGTATTCGCCACCTTAAATCTGGCGTTACTAGCGCCCTTAATGACGACGTTGTTTAACAAGGAAAATACCGCCTACAGTAAACCCGCATCAGCGTATGATATCTTGGGCAACTTTAACTATTACGCACAGCAGGCCAACGAAATGTACGGCACCATGGGCGCCCTGCAACGAGTATGTGTGGTCATTGTGATTTCAGTACTGCTTAGTAACATCACCCGTTATTTCGCACAACTGGTAATGGAAAACCTTCGCATACACACCCTCCTTAACCTCCGGAAAACAGTCTTTGATAATGTAATGAACCTGCATACAGGTTATTTCAACAATCAACGTAAGGGCGATATTATTTCTAAAATCGCTTCCGACGTACAGGTCGTACAGTTTTCCGTTACAGCGACCCTGCAGGTAGTGTTTAAAGAACCTCTGCAACTGATCGCCTATCTGGTAATGCTCTTTAACATTTCTGCCAAGCTTACATTTTTCTCCATCCTGGTTATCCCAATCTCGGCATTTCTTATTGCACGCATCGTGAAGCGCCTTAAACAACAAGCAACACAAGCTCAGGAGTCATATGGAACAATGATTTCTTATCTGGATGAGGCATTGTCGGGAATAAAGATCGTTAAGGCTTTTAATGCTACTAACTACATCAAAAGCCGCTTTCATAATGAAAACGTTAAATACTCTGAGATAGGTCGCGCTATGGCTCGCAGACAACAGATGGGATCACCGGTATCAGAAACTATGGGCGTTGTCATGGTGGCTATCATAGTATTATACGGTGGCTCCTTGGTGATTAAGGGTGATTCCTCACTCACTGCAGCGAACTTTATCGCGTATATAGCAATATTTTCGCAGGTGATGCGTCCGGCAAAGGCGCTGACGGATTCGTTTGCTAATATTCACTCCGGAATTGCCGCCGGACAGCGCGTGCTTGAGCTTGTTGACGAAAAGCCCGAAATTAGCGACGCGAAAGACGCTGAAGCGATCAAGGACTTTAAAGATTCCATCGAATTACGCGATGTGAGCTTCTCCTATCCAACACGACAGATCCTTTATAATATTAACCTGAGCATTCCACGAGGCAAGACGGTAGCGCTTGTCGGACCTTCAGGTGGAGGTAAGAGTACGCTGATTGACCTCCTCCCCCGCTTTATGGAACCTCAACAGGGAAGCATATCCATTGACGGAAAAGACATCAAATCACTAACGATGGATTCACTCCGCTCCCTAATGGGAGTTGTTAACCAGGAATCTATCCTTTTTAATGATACCATCTTCGGAAATATCGCCTTTGGATTGAAAGATATCACTTTGGAACAGGTGGAAGCTGCAGCAAAAATCGCTAACGCTCATGATTTCATCATGAACACAGAGAACGGTTATTATACCAATATAGGCGATCGGGGTGTGAAGTTGTCAGGTGGACAAAAACAGCGTCTAAGCATTGCTCGCGCTGTTTTAAAGAACCCATCCATACTATTACTTGACGAGGCTACCTCAGCGCTCGATACGGAATCGGAAAAACTTGTGCAGGAAGCCCTAAACAACCTCATGCAAAACCGAACTTCGCTTGTAATCGCGCATCGTTTAAGTACCATTCAAAATGCGGATCTCATCGTTGTGCTCGAGGAAGGACGTATCATTGAGCAAGGCACCCATCAACAACTGATAGACCATAATGGCCTATACAGACGTTTAATTGAAATGCAAACTTTTGAATAATGATTGAGTCGACCAACATTGTTGGAGAGATTAATTACGAGATTGCTTTTACGATCTGCACGCTCGTGACCGACATTTCGGAATATCAGGTGATGCTTGAATCTTTCGAGAAAGCGGGATTCAATAGTACAAACTCGGAGTTCTTGCATATCGACAACAGTACGGTAAATACGTATGATGCGTATAGCGGCGGGAATCTCTTTATCTCGAAAGCCCGGGGCAAGTATATTATCATTTGCCATCAAGACGTTGAGATCCTTGATACGCGTGATAAGTTAGAGTCATGCCTTGATGAATTAAATAAAATAGACAACACTTGGGCAATCTGTGGAAATGCCGGAGCTGTTGCACCCAATTACGTTGTTTACCATATTGCCTATCCTGATAACAAGCTGATGAGTAAAGGACGATTTCCCATACAAGTTAAAAGCCTTGATGAGAACTTTCTGCTAATCAGGAAAGAAGCCATGCTTTCTTTTTCAAATGATCTCAAAGGGTTTCATATGTATGGTGCAGATATTTGCTTACAGGCAAACACGAAAGGAAATACTGCATATGTTATTGCCTTCAAATTATTACATAAAAGTCGTGGCAAGCCAGACCAGAGTTTCGACATCTCTAAGAAAGCTTTGCAGAAGAAGTATAGCCATCAGATTCGCCCCCGATGGATCCAGACAACTATTACTAAGTTTTATATAAGCGGAACTATTTTAGGATATATGGTCGGAAATCCCATCTTTTTGCTCTTGATTCGTCTCTATTATGGTCTCATGAAAAAGATAGTTAAAACAGGAAAATTCTAACGAGCGGAAGAAAGATAAGCTCACTCGTTTGTAATCTATTCGTCCTTTATATTTGAGCCTTAAATAAAACTTCCCATATTAACAAGAAGAAATCTAACAGCTTGCAAGCTTCAAATTCAGTCAACATGATATCCACCCAATCAGTTAAACGTAATGATGAGTACGATTACGAATTTACTGTCTGCACGTTCGTCACCAGACATGATGAATATGAAGAAATGTTGGCGTCATTTGAATTAAATGGCTTCAATAACACCAACAGTGAATTCCTATATATTGATAACTCTACCCAAAATGAATTAGACTGTTACGAGGGAATAAATACTTTTTTACAGAAAGCTAAAGGACGATACATTATCATTTGCCATCAAGACATTGTCCTAATAGAACACGGATATGATCATCTGCTGGAAAAAATAAAGGAGATACAACGTTTGGATCCTAAGTGGGCAATACTATCAAATGCCGGATGCCAAACAATAAGACATATCTCCATGCACCTTAGACAAGGGGGAGATAAAGATTATCGGGAGAAACTTTTGCCATTAAAGAGTATCACCATTGACGAGCATTTTATCGTGGTGAAAAATTCGGCAAATCTCGCAATGTCTGGAGATTTAAATGGATTTCATATGTATGGCACTGATATTTGTCTTATAGCAGATATCCTGGGGTACAATACCTATATCATCGATTTCTTTCTAATGCATAAAAGCCATGGCAATCCCAATGAATCATTTATTCAATCAAAAGCGAATCTGATAAAGAAATATGATCACGCATTACGCGGGCGCTTTCTGAGAACAACTATAACAAAATTCTATACCGGAGGTAATGGCTTAGCAAGATGGTTTTGGCGTTCCACGTTTGGAAACTTTATTGCTAGAAAATACTATAAGCATTTCAGAAGTAAAGCCTATTTTAAGCCGAAAGACAGCTTGTAATTTCGGCATTACTTACAATCAACCAATGTACTTGTGCCAGAGTTTCAGTGCTTTCATTTTTAAATACCCAAACAAACCATCCCGGTGATAATGCGCACGCCCATAACTTGCGAAATGGGGTCCCAAGGGTTTAAAATCCTTTTTGAATAGATTCTTATCAGAAAAATAATTGATTGTATTGAAAGGTAAATCGATACATAAAGGATCTTTATCATCAGAATTACTTGAGCCTTTTGTATTATAATTAGCAACTGTCAGATCCATATATTTAGGCTCATAGCGTGAGAATGCTCTTAGATTAAAATCATAGTCTGCCAAAATCGGATAATACAGATTGTAATTCCCTATTTGATCAACGAGCTTTTTTCGATAAAAAATCGCCTGATGGCAGATATTCTGACTCAATAGCTTTGGCAAGTCGAACTTTCCAGCGTATAATCCATCCCCATATATTTGTACAATCCTTCCATCACCCTTTAATACAACGTTTCCGTATACCCACATACAATCAGAGAAGCGACTAATAAACATAGCCACCTTAGACAAAACCTCATCGTCATATAGTACATCATCCGCTCCAATGAAATAAACCCATTCTCCGCGAACGAGTTCAATTCCCTTATTCATCGCATCGTAAATGCCTTTGTCTGCATCTGAGTAGATGTGAAATCGCTTATCGTTAAAAGATTGAGCGACATCCACGGTGTTATCTTTAGACTGTCCGTCCATTATTAACACCTCGAAGTCTGTAAAGGTCTGTTTCTGTATGCTTTCAAGAAGTTTAAACAGATCCTTTTCTGCATTATAAGCTGGAACTACTATAGAGAAAAATGGGCTCATTGATATTTAACGAAGCATAAAGTTACTATATTTCTTACTTTTGAGAAGAATGATTCGCCAATTTGAAAATGTCATTGTTACGAAAAATCTTTAAATCAAAAAAGAAGGAAATTCCTCTGATTCTGTCTAATATTTATCATACAGCAAACCAGCAAAATGTCCTTATTTCCTATGTTAAAGACGCATTTACGGTTGCTTCAGAAATTCCAACATATCATACCAATCTTTATTCATGCCAAATTATCGCTGAGGCATTCAGAGATTTAGGATATAACGTCGATATTATCTCATGGACGGATCATTTCCATCAGGATCATACGAAATATGACGTGGTATTCGGCCTCGGCACTGCTCTGGAAGATATTCTTGGAAAAAAAGTCAAAGGGCAAAAACCTGTTGTCATCTCTTTTGGTACAGGTTGTGACCATTCATTTAGCGATAAAGCTTCGCTCAAGAGGGGACTAGAATTCTATGAAAAGAAAGGGCGTTTTCTCATGAACTCGTTACGCTTTTCTACTGAATCCTGGATTCTTCAACACACTCTTGCCGACTGGATAATCATACATGGCGATAAATTTTGCGTAGATACCTATCGGAAAGAAAACATAAGCTCCATACTAGCACCTGTCTTTTTTTTCCATGAAGTTGAACGCAGCAACGAAAGCTGGCAGCAAGCAAGCAAGAACTTCCTCTGGATTGGAAGCAGAAGTGCAATTCATAAGGGCCTAGACCTCTGTCTTGAAAGTTTCAAGCAAATGCCGGACGTTCACCTACACATATGTGGTGAGTTTGTGTTTGAACCCGAATTTATGGAGATCTATCATGATGAACTTCATAACCTCGGGAACATTCATCTTCATGGATATCAGGATATAAAATCAGAAGAATTTAAACAGATTCTGGCCAACTGTGCCTTCGTCATCTTTCCAAGTGCCTCTGAAGGCAATTCTCCTTCAGTGATCACTGCCATGGCAAACGGAGGACTGATACCAATAATCCCGGATAGCGCCGATGTAGATATTAAAAATTATGGAATTAAAATTAACGAACTCTCTGTAGATGGCGTCAAAAGTGCTGTAAGCGAGGCTACACAACTATCAATCGACCAACTAAAGAGGGCAAGTCAGGATATTCTAAAACACACCCATGAGGTTCACACGTTTGATAAGTTTAAAGAAAACATCAAGGCTCAATTCGAATCGATAATAAACGGCGCACAGATATTGCAAAACGATGCGGAAAATTAAAATAGTTCAGTTCATTGGTGGTCTGGGAAATCAGATGTTTCAATACGCATTTTACAAAGCTCTGGAGAAAGAAGGCTTTGACGCTCGCGCAGATCTTAGTGGCTTTGATAATTATAACAGACACAACGGATTCGAACTAAGCTCGGTGTTCAACATACACCTGAAGATCGTTAGCAAAAGACTCCTCGATATCTTCGATAAATCCAACAAAAGTCTAGCTCTCAGATTTGTTCGGCGGATCTTGGGATTAAGGAAAACACGACATGATGAATCGTTGCAGTTTCAGTATGATCCTGGCGCATTTGGAAACAAACACAACCTGTTGTCGGGCTATTGGCAGAACCTTCAATACCTCAACAAATGTGAGGCTGATATCAGAAATGACTTTGTATTCTCTGCTCCTGATGACAAGCTTAATAAAGAATATCTAGAAAAGATAAATTCGTGCAATAGTGTAGCTGTACATGTGCGACGAGGAGACTATCTGGGAGATCCGCTCCTGGGAGGGATCTGCTCTGCCGATTATTACCTGCGTGCCATAGAACATTTTAACAAGAATCTTAAAGCATGCCATTTCTTTATCTTCTCTAACGACCTTGAATGGTGTAAAAAACAGCTAAATATGGATGCAAAAACATTTGTATCCGGAAACAACGGAGAAAACAGCTTTCGTGACATGCAGTTAATGAGCGCATGCAAACATAATATTATCGCCAACAGTAGCTTCAGCTGGTGGGCTGCATGGCTAAATTCTAACCCAAATAAAATCGTTATCTCTCCTTCTAAATGGGTAAACGATAAAAACTTTAATACTCAGGGACTGATACCGAACGAGTGGATACAAATATGATACATCCTGAAGTAACGGTCATGATGACCGTATATAATGCCGAAAAATATCTGGAAGAGGCCATCAGTAGCATACTAACTCAAAGTTTTAAAAATTTCGAGCTGCTTATCATTAACGATGGATCTACAGATGCTAGTCTTGATATCATCTCGAGCTTTACTGACGACCGGATTCACATCATTGATAATGGCTGTAACCGCGGCCTGTTTTATAGTCGCCAGCTAGGTTTGTCTTCAGCCAGGGCCCCTTTAATTGCCATCCTTGATGCCGACGATGTCGCTTTCAGTGATAGACTACAAGTGCAGGTCGATCTTTTAAACGCCCTCCCCGAGGTAGCCATTTGCAGTGGGCGGGCATTATATATCAATGAAAAGGGTGAGCCTACCGGGGAATCTGAAATATTTCCCGAAAATGCGAACGCCCGCATGCTGTTCGGCAATGTACTCGTAAATTCCGCGGTAATGTTCAGAACCAAATGGGCTAGGGAAATTGGCGGATATCATCCCTTTGACCTCGCCGAAGACTATGATCTGGGCTTACGGCTGGCATTAAAACACCCTGTGTATTGCATCAACCGGATTCTCGTAAAATATCGGGTGCACGGAACTAATACTTCTTTCCGTTCATTAGAAGGCCTGCAACAAGCTTTGGCCTCAATATTATCGGACATGCATCAGCAACTGGGCATCAGCGATTCCGATGCTTTAACGAGAGCTCACTTATTTTACTTTTTCAGAGATCAACAAGTCAACATTGATGATTTTTATCAACTCTTCACACAGATAAAAGCCAGCACGCGCAATAATCCGGTCATCGATCAACAGGAACTGGCAGAAGAGATCTTCATACGTTGGGCTGAAGCCATCTTGTTATTTGGAGATAGCAGGTCACTAGCGCTTCTTTTTGACAAAAAATTGCTTTACAAACCCATGCTTACGGCTAAAATGATCAGAAGAGCATTTAAGCGTTCAGTAAAAAGCCTCTTTAAATGAAAACAAAGGGTTACCTTTGCGACGAAGGTATGGCGATTATTAATAGATAACAGAAGTGACGTTTGAAGAATTAAACCTCAGTCCCGCGCTATTGGCGGCATTGGAGAGCGAGAAATATACAAAGCCGACTCCTATTCAGGAGCAGGCGATTCCTGCTATCCTTAATAAAAAGGATATACTAGGGCGCGCGCAAACCGGTACCGGCAAAACTGCGGCTTTTGCTTTACCTGTTTTACAGCTGCTTGAAAATAAGGGACTGCTCCGCGCCCGGAAACACGATATCCAAGTACTGGTGCTTGTTCCTACACGTGAGCTTGCCATCCAGGTTTCCGAGAGCTTTAAAACTTACGGAAAGAATCTACACGTTAAAACCGTAGCCGTATACGGCGGCGTTGAAATAAACGGCCAGAACAGTCAGCTTAGAGGAGGTACCGACATTTTAGTAGCCACGCCAGGCCGACTGATCGACATGGTCAAAGCTCGTCTAACCTCGCTCAAGAAAGTAGATATTCTTATACTCGATGAGGCCGATCGCATGTTCGACATGGGCTTCATAAACGATGTTAAGAAGATTATACCGCTACTTACCTCGCGCAAGCAAACGTTGCTGTTCTCCGCGACCTTACATGAAGAGGTGGATAAGCTGGCTAAAACCATACTGCGCAATCCGGAAAGTCTCGACATAGCACCCGCGGCAGCCACAGCGGAAATCATCCAGCAAAAAGTATTTTTTCTGGAACCTGAAGATAAGCCAGCCCTGCTGCTCCACATCCTGAAAAACCGGGATATTAAATCAGCACTCGTATTCACCAAAACTAAAAGCGGTGCCGACAAACTTGTCGAGTTTCTAAACGAGCATCGCATATGGTCTAATGCTATCCATGGCGACAAAGATCAACGTGAACGTGAGCGACTACTGGAGAAGTTTAAAAATAAAAAGTTAAGAGTACTTGTAGCGACAGATATCGCCGCGAGAGGTCTCGACATCGAGGGGCTAAAGTACGTCGTAAATTACGACCTTCCCCACCTGCCTGAAAACTATGTGCACCGTATCGGACGAACAGGCCGGGCGGAAGTTGAAGGCTTTGCCTACTCTTTCTGCGATGCTGATGAGTTAGACTATTTACGAGCCATCGAAAAACTTATCGATCGCTCTCTGGATGTCGCGTCGCACCCTTATAAGGTTGTATTTCGCAGCTTTGAAAAGCTTCCCATCACTAAAGAACATAACCGAAATAATGCAAGAACGGGGACTTCTAAGGAGTCCAACGGAGAGTTTAAAAAAAACACAGCAAAGAAAAAAAGCCCGTCTGAAGTAAAGAAACACTATCGGTCCTTTAAAAAGTAGTCAGCAATCACTCCATTTTGAGAAAATTCATGAGCATAACAGCTCATGTTCCAGTACAGGCAACACCCCGAACTTCCGTCCGGCTAAAGCTCTTTTTGAGCTCAAGAATTAGGTATTAATTACCTACCTGATTCGAGTCTGGTTCGAGACTGACTCGGAACAGACAGCACTCGTCATCGACATTTCATGGGCATTTCATCGACANNTCTGTTCCGAGTCAGTCTCGAACCAGGTAGGTAACTCGTACCCTTCCAGTCCTCACCATCAGCAAAAGTCGAAGGTTTCAGGAAACTCAAGGAAAAGAAAAACGAAGGCTTCGCGGAAAAAACGAAGTTGAGCTATTAAAATCGTACTGAAAGGCACATTCAGCAAAACGAACTACCGATGAAATAAGGGTATTCTCCAGTCATGGACATCGCTTTTGTGGTAACTTTGATGCAGCTACTTAAGCTACTCTAGAATTGATGCTGGCTTAGCCCTGATCAGGATTCCCAGGGCAGAAATTTCCCCTCTGGTTTTACGGTATTTGTCGGCAACCCGGAGTTTATTGATTCCCCATGAATTACCCTTTCATAATAGCTAATATATTTTAACGCCATATTCCGGGAGGAGAAGTTGTCCCGCACATATTCGTGACATATCTCTGGCGAATAATCGCTGGCATGTTTCAAACCATATGCGAGCTCATCAGCACTCGCGCTAAGCAGTCCCACCTGCGGTGGAACTAGTTCAGGAAGGGAGCCATAAGGTGTTCCAAATACCGGGCACCCATAATACATACTTTCTATCAAGGCCAAACCGAAAGGCTCAAACCAACGCACCGGGAACACAAGACCCCGAGATTTTCTTAAAACAGCATTTTTAGCCTCTCCACCAAGCATACCCCGGAATCTGATTCTGGGATTCATGGTGAACCGAAAGCCCATCTTGAGATTCAGCCGCGTACCGCCCACAACTATTAACTTGTTGCCGCTTTTTTCTGCCACCCTGATGGCGCCTTTCACATTCTTTACACGCCACGCCGCCTTGCCTAAGAAATGAAAATAATCATCTTTTTGATGTAGATCAGGCAGGCCATAATCTTCAAAATCCAGCCCGTTGTACACGAATGCGGATGACCCGTGGCGCTGAGCATGATCTTCAGAAACAAATACGGTGTTGACTGGATATACAACGTCATCAACGTTACCGTGAACAGTAAGCAAAAAAGGGAAATTGCGAGGCCGATCGTAGTCACCGTGCAAATGAACAATATCAGCATCTTGTGGAATCTGATCATCCAGAGAGCGACTCAGATCAAGCGGCAACACTTCTGCAAACGGACAAGATGATCCAGCTCCACATAAATAAACTACCTGATGCCCCAGATCGTTCAGTGCCTTTCCCAACCACCAGATCACACGCTCGGTACCACCGTAGTTAACGGCCGGAATTACAAAATGCGAAATAATAACAACTTTCATAGATACGGTATCAACAAAGATAAGCCTTCTTAGCATACTTGCTTATCCTAAATTGATTACCCTACTTCGATGAACGAAATTCCTTCAAAGAAATATTTTTATAATTCAAAAAAACTTCATTTATTTGCCACAATTTAGATTCAATCCAAATAATGAAAAAAACCTCTACTACTAAATTATTATTTATCTTCTTGTTTCTTTCGCCATTGCTGTTAATGGCGCAACAAACAGGAACGTTAAAAGGAAAAATTGTCACTTCAAACCAGAAAGCAGCCGCGCTTGTAACCATTTCACTAAGCCCGGGTAAATTGCAGGTGATGACTGACGACGATGGCTTCTATCAGCTAAACAGAATAAAGCCAGGCACATATACCATCAAAGTAAGCGCGATTGGCTTACAATCACTGGAGAAGCAGACCGTGATTAAGGCGGGAGAAACGGCTACCGTCGACTTCACTCTAAATGAGAGTTCCGGTGAACTTGATGAGGTTATTGTCTCCACTACCAAAAACAAATATAAAGTCGACAGACCTTCGAACAGTCTGCGTCTTGACGAACCTCTCGTGGAGATTCCTCAAAACATTCAGATCATTACCTCTGCCACACTCGCTGATCAGCAGGTGATCAACATGGCCGACGGGGTTACAAGAAACGTTAGTGGCGCCACTCGTTTGGAGCACTGGGGCGATATCTATACCCGTATAAACATGCGTGGCACGCGCGCGGGAGCCTTCAGAAATGGCTTCAATGTAACATCTGACTGGGGACCTTTAAACGAAGATATGAGCTTTGTTGATCATATTGAGTTTGTGAAGGGACCGGCGGGCTTCATGATGTCGAATGGTGAGCCTGCCGGTATCTATAACGTAGTTACAAAAAAACCTACAGGTCGCGACTTCAACGGTGAAGCCAACGTTACGGTAGGTAGCTATGATATGTACCGCGCATCGGTGGATCTTGATGGTAAGGCTGATAAATCAGGTAAGTTACTTTACCGCCTGAATGTCATGGGACAGAACAAACGTTCATTCAGAGCTTTCGAATTTAACGATAGATACATTGTCGCTCCGGTATTAACGTACAAATTCAATGAAAACACATCACTTACTGCTGAATACACTTATCAGCGCGTAAATATGTCAGATATCGGATCCGCCTATGTATTCCATACACAAGATTATGCGGTACTTCCCCGTAAATTCACATTTAGTAATCCGGGAATTAAACCCACCAATGTAGATGATCATAGCGCATTCCTTAACTTCCAGCATAAGTTTAACGAGAAGTGGAAGTTTACGGCTCAAACATCATACTTTAACAATAAACAGATATCTTCAGACGTATGGCCTGACGCGGTAAATCCTGATGGTACTATAATCAGAAGACTTTATAATTTCGACGCCATCCTCGATTATCGTTTTGCACAGGCGTTCGTAAATGGCGAATTCGAAACCGGCATGGTTAAACATCGTGTTCTTGCAGGTATTGATTACGGCAAGAAACAAGGTTGGTATGACTGGGGACAGTCTTTTGCTCTCGACACAGATACGGATCCTTTTGATGTTAATAATCCGGACTACGGCACCCCGGCCAACGGAATTCCTACCTTCGACAGGTCTAAAAGCGTTAAAGACCGGGCGGCAAGCACCACCTACGAGCAATATACAGGTCTATATATTCAGGATGAACTCGGATTCTTTGAAAATAGAGTACGCCTGACCCTGGCAGGTCGCTACACCTTCTTGAATCAAGGAAGTGCTACAGATAAAGATGATTCTAAAAAGTTCACTCCCCGCCTAGGACTCAGTGTTTCTCTCGATCACAATACTTCCATTTACGGACTATATGATCAGACATTTCTACCTCAGGCAGGCCTTGTTGCGGGAGGAGAAAAAGCAAAACCAATTACCGGCAATAACATCGAGTTCGGGATCAAAAGAGATTGGTTTGAAAGCAAATGGAATAGCACCATCTCCCTTTATCGCATCTTAAAGAACAACCAGCTAGCGCAAGGTCCTAACTGGAGTATCAACAATCCGGAAATGATTGACATCGGTCAAAGTCGTGCTATGGGTATTGAGCTTGATGTAAGGGGTGAAATCGCAAGGGGTCTGAACCTCGTTGCTAACTATGCCCTTACCGATTACGAAAACACGAAGACCATTAAAGATGAGTTCGGCTCGGAAATAGCCGCGGGAACAAAGATCGCCGGCTACGCCAAACACAACTTAAATGCCTGGTTAACTTATAAAATACAACAGGGTTCATTGAAGGGCGCCGGAGTGTCTGCAGGCTTCAACTTCCAGGATGGTCGCAGCACCTGGACCTGGGCAGCAAGCACCCAAAGGGATTTACCTTCTTACTTCCGTCTTGACGGGGGATTGTTTTGGGAAAACAGCAAATTCAGAGTTACGGGAAATATATTCAACATTCTTGACAAGTATCTTTATAGTGGAGCCGCATACGGCACCTATTACTACTGGCAAGCAGAATCACCACGTAACTTCCGTTTATCCGTTGCTTATCGCTTCTAATATATAATTTGATCACCTCCTGAGCCTTATCACTCTTCATAAGTAAAGGCCGGCAGCTTATGTTGCCGGCTTTTTTGTTGTTGCAGGAAATCAATCTTGCATCTCAGAGACCCAAAGATTATTGTTGCCATAGGTCGAAGGCCGACTGGAACTCTCAATAAGGAGCTCCCCGCCCTTTCGTATTTCTTCATGCGTTAACCAAAGTCGGCCAAGATCACGTCCATTAAGGCTTACGCGTTTTATAAAAGGGCTGCTATCAGAAAAATTCTTTACTTTGATTACAAAAGGGCGCCCCCCATTCTGCAAATGTAGTTCTGGAAACAAAGGAACGTTCAGATAATAGACCGGTGCACCCACTAAAGGCTGATGCAGACCAAGAGCGGTAAGGATAAACCACGCCGACATCGCCCCGGCATCATCGTCCATGGTACGTATAAAGGCCTTGGGCTCATTCTTATATATCCGATCAATAAAAGGATCGATGCCGCGACTGTTGTCGTTAAAATAATATTGTACCACGGTATCTACCGCCAGCTGGTGCACCAATTGCTGATACTTCCATGGCCTTGCGCTGGCGTAATATAAGGTCGGCGATTCGATATCGGGTTCGTTAGCTCGATTGAAATAGAAATTATCGAAGAAATCGTCCAACTGCGATGTAAATGCCTGCTTGCCTCCTGCCGCGTCAATGAGTCCTTTCACATCGTAAGGAACATTCCAGCGATACTGTCGGATGGTGCCCTGATACATGTTGCGCGCCGACATACGGTCTACATCATTCTTTGTAAGATCCTTAAAATCACGATCCCACACTACTTTCCAACCAGCGGCCCTCGCAAGATAATGAGCCCGCTGAGCCGTATCGAGCTTGCTCATTGCCCATAGATCATAGGCCCCCTCCAGATACTTGTCGGGTTTACTGAAATCAAAGCTACTGGTATCATGCTCCAACGAATCTTTGATATCATCCAGATGAATATCGTACCCTTTACGTAGCGCGTCTAATAACACCACGGCACTATGTTCAGTACGTACCGAATTTGCTGGTTCCTGAGGCCCTGCAAAGTCATACTTACCGTATTTATAAAGCCCGGCGATGGAAGAAACGATATCCTGATACAGGGCTGGATACATTAACTCCAGTAAGGGTAGCTGAGTTTTAAAGTTGTCCCACACCGCCCAACCGTGATATCTGGCGCCCGCTGCATGATGCAGCAGACCATCGGTTCCTCTGTAGTTGCCATCCGATTCTGAAATCTTGTATGGCGATTGCATAACACGATATAACAATGAATAGAAAAGCTTTATTCGTTCTTTATCCCTCCCCTGCACACGTATTCCGGATAGCATTGTATTCCAATCGCCCCGTGCATGCCGCCGTACGGAAGCGAGACTTTCCTGTCTATTTTTACGTAAGCAGGCCAGCGCGTGCGCGGTATCAACAGCAGAGAACGCTATGCGAAGCTGCACTTTTTGCGCAGCATCTGACAGCGGCATCATAAGGGTATCGCCCTGTGGAAACCAATTACGATGTCCATCTACAGCAATCGCATAATAAATAGTATATATTCCTACACTACAGGTCGTTCGGGCACGGATCTTACCTGAAACTACTCCTTCACTGATAATGTATTCATTACTGACGAAGGCTTGATTAAAGGCATGATGAAGGTCTAAAGTCAGTCCCTTTTTTCCTGGCGGAAATAAATACTCGTGAATACCAAAATTCCCGTTCACAGCAAATCCCGCCTGCAATCCCTCGCGTAGCTTCACGCTATAGAACCCAGGTTCAGCATGTTCCGAAACCTTATACAGAGGTTTAGCCGGATGATCTTCACCAATAAAAGGACGCACAAGAAAAAGACCACCGGCACCCCGACAACCCACTCCCTCGAAGCGATTATGCGTAAAGCCCAAAATATTCTTTGCCAGATGCTCATATCCGGTATGCAATCCCGGATCGGTCAAAGGAACAATGTTCATCTGGTGAAAGGGAGCGGATGCCCCCGGCGACATCTGTCCGTGATCACCTGAAGAACCAAGAAATACGTTTACCATTTCTGTGCTTTCCTGCGCCATAAGCATAGATGACGAAAGGAAACTCAACACAACAATTATTCTTTTTATCATATAAAGCGTTATTGATGTAAATACTTGAGAAGATCGGCGGGTCTGTCAGACTGTATAATTGTCGCTCCGTTCCGAATTAACCAACCCCAGCTTTCGTCTTTCTTATTAAGCTCAACAGCACTATCATCATCATGCCCTGCATTTAATGATGGCCAAAGAGAGTTGATCCACACCTGATATCCAGCCAATTTCACATTTCGTATGTATTGCAATGCAACCGCATCTTCTTTAGAGAAAACGGGTTGGAAAACAGTATTCCTTCTTGCTTTGTAGGAATCAATCACATCCTTATAGGATGCCTTATTCAGATTTACAATCGGCATCAGACGCACGGCAGGATCAATGATACCCCACCTGGTACATAGTGCATCGTAACTAATATTGTCATCAACATTCACGATGGCTTGATCATACATCCTATATTTTGCCAGCAGCGCAAGTACCCTTCCCAAATAACTGTAACCCTTATCAACATCAACAATCGCTTTCCCTTTGGTGATCTGGAGACACTCTTCAAAGGTTATGATCTTATGAAAGGTAGCTCGTCCCAGACCGTTCTTCAGCGACATGGCACGCAATTCAGCCAGAGAGAAATCTGACACTTTACCTTTCCCGGTCATGGTTCTGTCGATCGTCTGATCGTGACATAAGACCAGCACGCTATCTTTGCTCATCTTTAAATCAATCTCCACAATGGGAACCCCCATCGCAATGGCGTTCTCTATTGCCTGTCTGCTATTCTCAGGCGCATGACGCCAGTCGCCGCGGTGTGCAGCAACGAGTATTTGTGCCCCCGGAGCGTTGCCATCAAGCTGGCGCTGAGCGGCGCGAAAGTCTTGCGCTTGCGCTAGTGCTGACACTACGCAAAGGAGCGCAATAAATATTTTCTTCATTTGAACATCTATTAAATGATTTATGCGCGTTACGGGTCAAGGGGCTCATCCTGATCTATACGCAACGACTCGTGCCGGGGCAGAAACTCAACACTTCGGTCGTCGATGCGCTTACCAAGCACATAAGGCACGTAGCCGAGTTCCCTCATACATCGGGCCTCCATCTTATCGACGCTGGCAATATGAAAGGCTCTGCTTGTAATCAGGGATTTCTTACCCGCCGGAAATCCATAACCCAACAATATCCGGGCGGCATTACGTAAATTTGTTGTCGTATGACGTGCCTGCGGATCTATTAACAAAGCTTCTTCCGGAACTCCCAGGACTTCCATCATATAACGTTTCATTTCCAGGGATTCAATGTATTTGGTCTTATAGGGATGCACCCTACCTCCCGACAGCAGAATAAAGGGAGCAAGCCCCTCAAAGTACTGCTTAGCCGCCTTCCTGCAGGTGATCATACCTAGCGGAGACACCTTAACATCCCGCTGTTCAGGTCCGGCACCAAGCACCAGGATCAATGAATACGGATATCGTTTAAAGTCCGTTCCCGCAACGGCATGATAGGCTTTGCTGTTTTCTCCTTCTGTCAGCGGTTCCAGCAAAGATGCGTCCCAGCGATCATTGATCTCCAAAAAGCGTATAGCTGCTCGCATTGTTGCAAAATACGACGTACCATCTTTTGCGATATCCTCCTGAAGATCATACAAGACCTCGCGAAGGATGATACCGTATTCGGAACTTTTAACATTCAAAGAAAGCGAGTCGATATTAGGATAGTTGGGTTTTGTTCCACCGGCATACACATCCAGAGCGTAATTCGCGGCCAGCATATCCTTCTTTAGTGCTTCGGCCATGAAGTCGGCGGTGTTTTCCTTGCCCCTAGCATAACGACCGCTGGATTGCAGCTCCGAAATATACGCTTTCGCAGATGCGCCATCTGCGACAATAACACGAACCAACTGCAGGGGAATATCACGTAGCTCGCTATCAGACCACTTAAAAGCCGACAGCAAATCCCGGTTACCGGTACCTGCTGCTGCCCTTAATCGTTGCTGCCTTGCGTCCAACGCCTTCTGCATATTGGCATCTCTGAAGAGACGCTGTGCGAAAGATGTATCCTTTAACAAGAGATAGGTTGCATAATAGCTTTTGCAAGCCAACCATTCTTCAGAGCTCGCGGGAGCCTTAAACTGACTCATGACCCTTGCGTTAACAAGGGTCATGAGCATAATAAAAACAGATAATATTTTCATCTAATCTTTAATATCCAGGGTTCTGGTACATCTTCTCTGGGTTTAACTTATACTCATCAAAAGGAATCGGATAATAAAAATCCTTCGTTGTGATATTTGCGATCCGGGCAAGACCGTAATCCGCCTGATCCTTTTTCTTGAAATAATCTACCAGTTCCGTTGCTGTAAAATTACGAATAAGATCATACCAACGATGGTTTTCGAAAGCAAGCTCCACACGGCGTTCATGCAGAATCGCTTCTTTCAGTGTGGGATATTTAGTGGCATAAGCCGAGTTGCGCATAGATGTTTCGTAATCCGGAAGGGCGGCGCGCTCCCTGACTTCGTTTAACAAACTGATAGCCTCCGCATTTTTATTAAGCCTCATCTTTGTCTCGGCAAGCATCAGCATCACATCAGCATAGCGCATCAGGATTTCGTCATTACCTCCCCAACCAAGAACTCCGGCAGCCTCGCTTTTATCACGATACTTAGTAACATACCAATCATTAACCTGAGTGTTCGCAGCGAAGTGTACAGAAAAGTCCTTTCGCACATCACCGCTTTCATAATCTTTTACAAGATCTGTTTTCACATTTGCTCCCGCGCCAGTTGAGGGTTTCAGGGAGTTGATGGTCTCCCCTCTGGCCTGATAGTCGGCCGCCTTATTTGAACGATAGTTCTGGTCGCCCTGAATATATCCCACCTGAAGGATCAGCTCCTTACACGTATTCTTTTTGCTTACGTCGAACACGTCAGTGTAGGGGATTTCCGTAAGCTTGCCAAAGGTCTTCATGTTGTATGCCGCAGTAAGATATTGTTCGGCAGCATTCATGTTAGCCTGATTGTCTGCGGATAATGTAGCGCCCATTGTGAGATATACCTGGCCTAGCAGAGCATTGATGGCAACCTTTGATACGCGCCCCACGGCATATTCCCACTGAGTGTTTGCCAGATTACTTGTAAGACCATCTTTGAGATCCTGGACAATCTGCCCATATACTACTTCTTTTTTCTCGCGGAAGGCTACTTCCTCCGCTGCCGATTTAGAACTAAGTTCTTTTGTTGACAAAGGAACATCGCCCCATTTTCTTACCAGGCAGAAATACAGATAAGCACGCAAAAACTTAGCTTCTGCCTTATAACGTTCTTTTAAAGCTTCGTCATTAAACTTTACTTCGTCAATATGACTGAGCAGGACATTGCAGTTATTAACTCCCTTATATAGGGCGGACCAATGGCTTTTAAGATAACTGTTACCCGGAAGGATAGAGAAGTCATTAAACTGAAAGGGTTCTCCGGCATTGGACTGATTGTCATTTGTACCACGGTTATCAGAACGTTCCTCATTATAAAGGTCGCCGATAGCATCGCCTTCGCGAAGTACTCTATAGGCTCCGTTAAGAGCTAAGGCCACATCATTTTCAGTCTTGAAATATTGACCGACAGCTACAGCATTGGGATCATTCTGTTCAAGAAAGTCCTTACTACAGCTTGAAAAAGCTAAGAATATAATAGGTATTAAATATTTCGTTTTCATGTTAATTCAGTTAAAAGGTAACTTTTAATCCCAGATTGAAATTTCTCACTAACGGATACAAGCCATAGTCTACGCCCGGAGTAAGATTGGCTCCCGCGGCGTAATCAGCCTCTGGATTATATCCCTTATAGTCTGAAATCGTGAATACGTTATCCACGCTTGCGAAGACGCGCAAACCAGCCATATGCATTTTTGAAATAATCTTGTTCGGAAACGTATATCCAACCATCAGATTCGTCATTCTTAAATACGATCCATCCTGCAGGTAGAAAGATGAAAGGCGGGTACTGTTACTTTGAGTTCCTGCACGCGATGCTCTGTAGACTTTACCATTCCCCGGATTCTGTATTGATCGCCAACGCTTGTCAACGTCCGCGTATTGATTTCCGGAACCTTCCATATTATACAGATAGTAATCATATCCATCGAGGATTTCGTTACCTTGAGAGCCGTTAAACGAAGCGCGGAAATCAAGATTTCCATATTTCGCGCTTACCGCAAAGCCGTAGGTAAAATCAGGATATGGAGAACCAATGACACGCTTATCCGCATCATTAACCACACCGTTACCGTCTACATCCTCGAAATAAAGATCGCCAGGCTTCAAAGGATTGGATGAAGCAGACGACTGAGCAAGCGTACTATAATTATCCTCGTTTGCCACGCCTAACACTTTAAATCCGTAGAACATCCCGATCGGACTTCCCTGCTGCGTTATGTGGGTCATATAAGAACGCTCCGCACCATTGGTGATGATGGTTGAAGCTCCTCCCATGTCCAGCACCTTATTCCTGTTCACGTTAATGTTACCGCTAAGTCCCAGGGTAAATTTGGAGGTACGTACCAGGGTTGCATCTGCCTGCAAGTCAAATCCCTTATTCTCAACCTTGCTATCCTTCATATTGGTAAGGACGGTTGAAGTACCAGACACCGCCGATACCGGCTGTTTGAATAAAAGATCGAAAGAACGGCTGATATAGTAGTTACCGATGATGTTAAGCCTTCCATGTAACAGGTTCAGATCCAAACCAAAGTTATACTGCGAAGTTGATTCCCATCCCAGATTGGAGTCTCTTAAGTCACCTGGTCTGTAAGCCGAAACTACCTTTCCGCCAATAACGATTCCTCCCGGAGATCCGAAAGTGGTGATGGCGTTGTAATCACCGATATTATTATTTCCGCTGAGTCCCCAGCTGGCACGCAGCTTCATCGTTGATCCTGCTCCCAGCCAGTTATTATAGAAATCCTCGTTAGAGATATTCCATCCCAGGGATGCGGAAGGGAAGGTACCCCATTTGTTGGTAGGTCCGAAGCGTGATGATCCGTCAGTTCTGAAAGACGCTGACAGGTAATACTTCGATTTATAGTTATAATTCAGACGGCTGAAATATGATTGTAATGTTGTAACTCGCTTATAAGCCTCTCTGAGTGAGAAATTGGCCGCATCCGCTCCTCTGTCAGTAATTTCGCCGATAGCATCATTCTGGAAGCCATTTGCCCGTACAGCGATATAATCAATATCGGTACGCTGTGCAGAATATCCTAACAGAAAATCGAAATTGTGCGCGTCATTGAAAGTCTTCCGATAGTTCAATGTCGCTTCTACCAACTTATCGATCTCACTTTTTGTATTTGCGTCAGCATACGCTGCCGCTATAGCAGATGGCGAAAAAGGACGCTCGTTCCCATTACTGATGCTGGTAGGACGATAATAGTCGTACTTCTCATTATAGGTCTGTAAACCACCATTGATCTTAAGATCCAGGCCTTTTAGGAGGTTAAGGTTTGCAAAGGCATTATAGATACCACGGCGACCGGTCCGTTCATTCTTGATCATGTTGACATAGGCCAGCGGATTCTCAGGATTCTGCACACCGTAATTGTTCGCTGATAGGTCAGCCATCAGGTATTGCGCTACCGAACCATCGCTATTATATGCTGGTAGCGTTGGCAGATAAAGCAAAGCTGCCATGGATGGAGAACGATCATATCTGCCGGTAGTAACCTCATTATTATCGTTGAAGGTAAAAGACACGTTAGCACCAACACTAAGAATCTTGTTAACCTTTGAGTCGGCATTCAGCCTGAAATTAAACACCTTCTGATCTGTACCAGTCATGATTCCCGACTGATCCTGATAGGAGGAACTAAGGAAGTATCGATTCTTTTCGTTACCACCAAAGAACGAAAGATTATGACGCTGGAAGGGAGCATTTCGATAAAGTACATCCTGCCAGTCAGTATCGTACTGTGCCTTTTTTGCTTTAGCGGTAGAGAAGTCATAATACTCTTCCGGAATAGATACAGAACCGGCATTCCCCTTTACACGAGCAATACGCGTCTCATTATTATCCATAAGATATTCATCCTTCCAGGTTTCGCCGCTGTTCACTACCAGATCCTTATAAGCGTTATTACGCCCGTCGATGATCAGGTCTATAAACTGATCGGCATTTAGAAGATCTATTTTCTTTGAAAGCTGGCCAAAACCTCCCTGATACTCATAATCGAAATTGTTACGATCCGACTTGCCTCTTTTTGTAGTGATAAGGATTACTCCTCCCGCAGCACGGGATCCGTAAATCGCCGCTGAAGCCGCATCCTTCAGCACTTCTATCGACTCAATATCATTGGGGTTGATATTGAGGTTGTTTCCTGATGGATATCCGTCAATAACATATAAAGGATCCGAGCTCGCGTTAATAGATCCTATACCACGCACACGAATCCGGGTACCTTCGTAGGGAGCACCGCTGGTTTGGGCTATCTGCACACCGGCGATCTTTCCAACCAGAGCCTGTGATAGCTTCGGTGAACTAAGATTTAACTCGTCAGCTTTTACGCTGGCGATAGCTCCGGTAACATCTGATTTCCTGATTCGCTGGTAACCGATAGACACCGTTACCTCTTCCAGACTATTCGTACTATTTTCAATGTCTATAATGAAATTCTCGATAGCCCCAACGTTAATTGTCTTTGTCTTATAACCAAGGTGACTAACCCTGAGCTTATCGCCTAATTTACCGCTGATACTGAAATTTCCCTGAGCATCTGAGATCGCTGATTTCTTTGTCTCGGGATTGTGAACGGTTACCCCGGCTACCGGTATGCCGCGCTCATCGAGAATTTTACCTTTAATAACCTGTTGCTGCACTTGATGAAGTTCAGCGTCGCGCCCTGCTGCTATGGTAGCATAAGTAGCGTTAGCTTGCATGGCCAATGGCACGAGCAAACAGAGTAACGCTTTTGATCTAAATTGCATAGATATTGATTTTTATTTGAAACAAAAATCGTTTTAGCAGGCTAGTAAATCGATAAAATTAGATTAATAAATGATTACTATTTTAGCACAAATACCGGTGTCAATTTAACATTTATTAACATTAGGGAAATCTCCCCGAGAAAAGGAAGAAGGCGGATTTTTACAAAGACACAGAAGATCAGAACCTTATGCCGGAAGAGAAAACGAAATATCCGGGGACTGGATAATTAGGCTACTTATATACTTAAGTCAGACGAACAACATTCCTTATACCTAAGACATACATAAAAACGAACTTATACTTAAACAAAAAAGGCGCCTCATCGGCGCCTTTTTCTTTATCATAAATATTAATGATTAAAGCTTACGCTTAACCTCAACATTCTCATAAGCTTCTACAATATCTCCAACCTTAATATCATTATAGTTGTTGATATTCAAACCGCACTCGTATCCGGTTGCTACTTCCTTCACATCATCCTTATAACGTTTCAACGATGCCAGTTCACCAGTGTATACTACTACGCCATCGCGAACGATACGGATCTTGCTGTTTCTGTTGATCTTTCCATCAAGAACCATACATCCGGCAATAGTACCAACCTTAGATATCTTGAACGTCTCGCGAATCTCAACGTTAGCGATAATTTTCTCCTCAAACTCAGGAGCCAACATACCTTCCATCGCTGCTTTCACTTCGTCAATAGCATCGTAGATGATCGAGTACAGGCGGATATCGATAGCCTCCTGTTCAGCAAGCTTGCGAGCACCTCCCGAAGGACGTACCTGGAAACCGATGATGATGGCATCTGAAGCAGATGCTAACAATACGTCGGATTCTGATATCTGACCCACCGATTTGTGGATAATATTCACCTGAATTTCTTCAGTCGAAAGCTTCAGTAATGAATCTGAAAGTGCTTCGATAGAACCATCCACGTCACCCTTAACGATGATATTAAGTTCCTTGAAGTTACCGATAGCCAAACGACGACCAATTTCATCAAGTGTAATATGTTTCTGACTACGTAGTCCTTGTTCACGTTGTAACTGCAGGCGTTTATTTGCAATCTCACGAGCCTGAGGCTCCGTCTCCATAGCGTTAAACTTATCACCCGCGGTAGGAGCACCTGACATACCCAACACCTGTACCGGCGTTGAAGGACCTGCGACATCTACCTTTGCACCCCGTTCGTTAAACAATGCCTTAACACGTCCGCTATAGCTTCCCGCCAAGATAGGATCTCCCACTCTCAACGTTCCTGCCTGAATAAGTACCGTAGTAACAATACCACGTCCTTTATCTAAGGCAGCCTCAATAACGGCACCTACAGCACGTTTGTTCGGATTCGCTTTAAGCTCAAGGAGCTCAGCCTCTAACAGAACTTTCTCAAGAAGCAGGTCTACATTCATACCTGTCTTACCAGAAATCTCCTGGCATTGGTATTTTCCACCCCAATCTTCAACAAGAAGGTTCATTGTTGCAAGCTGCTCGCGAATCTTATCAGCATTAGCGCCTGGCTTGTCAACCTTTGTAAAGGCAAATACGATTGGTACGCCTGCTGCCTGAGCGTGATTAATAGCCTCACGAGTTTGAGGCATCACACTGTCGTCAGCTGCGATAACAATGATCGCGATATCTGTAACCTGGGCACCACGGGCACGCATCGCCGTAAAGGCTTCGTGACCTGGAGTATCAAGGAAGGTAATTTTCTTACCGTTTTCAAGCTTCACCTCATAAGCGCCGATGTGCTGTGTAATCCCCCCTGCTTCACCACCAATAACGTTGGTCTTACGCACAAAGTCAAGCAAGGACGTTTTACCGTGGTCAACGTGTCCCATTACCGTAACAATAGGCGCTCTCGGCAACAGGTCTTCTGCATTATCTTCTTCCTCAAGACTTGTTTCCTCATCTTCAGGTTTTACAAATTCTATATTATAACCAAACTCATCTGCAACAATAGCAAGAGTTTCTGCATCCAGACGCTGGTTGATGGATACGAACATTCCAAGGCTCATACAGGTAGAAATCACCTGTGTTACCGGAACATCCATCATGTTAGCAAGCTCATTCGCTGTTACAAATTCTGTAACCTTCAGAACTCTCGCTGCCAATTCCTGCTCTAACGCCGCTTCTTCCGCTGAATGCGCAACATCATCACGTTTCTGTCTTCTGAACTTCGCTCTTTGAGCAAACTTACCAGACTTTCCAGCTCCACTTAAACGGGCAAGCGTTGCCTTAATCTGATCCTGGATCTCCTTTTCTGTTGGCTCTTCCTTCGGAGCGTCATTACGGTGATTTCCATGCTGATTATGGCGGTTTCCACCTCTGAAATCATTCCTTCCCTGAGGATTACGATTTCCTCCGCGATTATCCGGGCGACCTCCCTGGTTATTACCATTGGCATTGGCCGGGCGATTTTGATTCTGACCACCACCGTTGCCCGATCCCTGTTGGTTCGGACCTGTATGATCTTTACGTTTACGCTTACGCTTATGATCTGCCGATCCAGCGTTGTTAGCATTCGATGACGACGCTACCGGCTGATCTTTTCTACGCGGAGGACGCGTAGCTGACAAATCAATTTTACCAATTACATTCGGCCCTGTAAGTCGCTGGGCCCTGGCGCGGATCACATCGTCTCCGCCCGTCTCTTCAGCTTTCGCAGCTGTAGGTTTTGCTTCAGTTTTCAATTCAGTATTAGGAACAGGTTTTTCAATTTTGGGTTCCGCTTTAACCTCCTGAGCAGGCTTCTCCTCTTCAACCCTTGCTACGGGTTTTTCCTCAGCCTTAACAGCTGCAGGAGCTTTCTCTTCTACAGGCGTTACCTGTGGCGCTGCCACGGGTGCCGGAGTTTCTTCAACTTTCACAGGTTCCGCAGTTACCACTGCAGGTTTGGGTGTTTCTACCACAGGCGCCTGTACTACAGGACTTTCCTTGGCAGGCTCTTCAACCTGTTCTTTTTTATGCTCTACGCTGGCAGAATGCTTCTTACCCAGCGATTCCAGATCTATCTTTCCAACAACCTTAACTCCGGGACGAGCAGGTTCTTCTTCTTTCTTCGGTGCTGCGACCTCTTCTGATGGCAACTCTTTAGCTTTTTCCTGAGGAGTGACGAAAGAACTTGGGTTCTTTATCAAGATCTCCTGCTGCTCGTTATCTTTTGTTTTTCGGGGTTCTGGTCTTTCAGCTACCGGAGCCGCAGGAGCATCATCACGACGAATCTTGCCTATCTCAATCTTTCTCGCTTCTTCACGTACAATCTTATCTCCCTGAAACTCCTTTAACAGAGTACTATACATATCCTCTGTAAGCTTGGTATTAGGCTTAGCATCAACCTTGAATCCTTTTTTTCCTAAGGCTTCCACGGCTGTTGACAATCCTATATTAAGCTCCTTTGCTGCTTTTAGTAAATTTATGCTTTTACCTTCTGACATCTAATAATTTTACCCTCGCTAAAAATTTTAAATATGCCTGCAAAAACCTTTTTTTCTTATTCCCTAAGGAACGTCTTTGCAGGCGCTTGCGGTATTTAAATCAATTTATTACCACAAAAATACGATTTATTATTCAGTAACCTAACAGCCGATGCTGAATAGCTGTGAATCTATTCAAATTCTGCTCTCAGAATAGCCATAACTTCCTTAATGGTGCTATCCTCAAGATCGGTTCTTTTCACAAGCTCGTCTACAGATAGGGCCAATACAGATTTCGCCGTATCCAGACCTATGCGCTTGAATTCATCGATAATCCAGCTATCGATTTCGTCAGTGAATTCTTCCAGATCCACATCCTCATCTCCTTCTTCTGCTTCACGATAAACATCAATTTCGTAACCGGTAAGCTTGCCCGCAAGCTTAATGTTATGACCACCACGACCGATCGCTAAGGATACCTGATCCGGCTTCAAATATACCGCGGCACGCTTATCCTCGTCGTCAAGCTTGATGCTTGTAATTCTCGCAGGACTAAGCGCACGCTGAATATACAAAGAGGAGTTAGTAGTAAAGTTAATAACGTCGATATTCTCGTTCTTCAACTCTCTCACAATACCGTGAATTCTCGATCCCTTCATACCAACACATGCTCCTACTGGATCAATTCTGTCATCATATGATTCAACAGCAACCTTCGCACGTTCACCCGGTTCTCTGACAATCTTCTTGATCGTGATCAATCCATCAAAGATTTCAGGAACTTCTAACTCAAATAAGCGCTGAAGAAACTCTGGTGCTGTACGAGAGATGATGATCTTAGGATTCGTATTCATCATATCTACCTTCAACACTACCGCTCTTACTGAATCCCCTTTCTTATAGTAATCCGCAGGAATCTGTTCTGACTTAGGCATCAGCAACTCATTGCCATCCTCATCAATAACCAACGTTTCCTTCTTCCATACCTGATATACCTCACCGGTAACGATCTCACCGATACGATCTTTATATTTTCGGAATATCTCATCCTTCTCCAGCTCCAGAATCTTGGATACCAAGGTCTGACGTGCGGCAAGAATAGCGCGACGACCAAAACTCTCCAGAGTGATTTGCTCAATAAAGTCGTCACCCACTTCCAGATCCGGATCTATCTTATGAACTTCAGCCAACTCGATTTCCAAATCATCATCCTCAGAAAATCCATCTTCCATCACGGTTCTGGTACGCCAGATCTCAAGGTCTCCGTTGTCAGGGTTCACAATAACGTCACAATTTTCATCAGTGCCATATTTCTTCCTGATCATGCTACGAAACACCTCTTCCAACACACTGATCACCGTTGGACGGTCGATATTTTTAAATTCTTTGAATTCCTGAAAGGAATCGATCAAATTGATATTGCTCATTTCTATTTAAATGAAATTAAAACCTTTGCTTCTGTTATATCACCAAAAGGAATCGTGTTCTCTACAAGCTGTGCTTTCTTTCCTTTTTCCTTAATCTGCTCTTCAACGAGAATTTCCGTTGCGTTTACCGACAACAGTTTCCCTTCCCGCTTCGTGCCGTCATTCATTTTAAGCGACAATGAACGACCAATGTTCTTAGCGTACTGACGCTCACTCTTCAATGGCGTATCAATACCCGGTGATGATACCTCAAGATTATACGCCGTTTCAATTACATTCTCTTCCTCTAAATGAAAGCCTACGTGCCGACTCACAGCTACACAATCAGCAATCTCCACACCTTTATCTCCATCTAGCAGAATAATAAGCTTCCCGTTGGAATGCATTGTAATATCCACAATAAACAAATCGGGACGGTCAGCGATCTTCTCATCAACCAATTCCCTCACTCTTTGCTCTACGTTCATAATGTACTGCTAAAAGAAAAGAGGGGACAGAATTTGTCCCCTCTTTTCTTTGTTTGATGCAAATGTAAAACAAAATTTCATCATTTGCAAATATTCAAAATCTACAAAGCGTTGCTATACAGCAACCTTCCTTTCAATTCACGCGGGTCTACGCACCTTTTATTAAACCATAATCGTAATCATATTAGCATTATATTTGTCGCCATGCGTATCTTAATAGAAATTTTATTTATCGGAATCGCGGTATGCATTGCCGCCTTTCTCGTTCCAGGAGTTCAGGTAAACGGCTTTCTTTCAGCACTCACTGCCGGCATTCTCATCGCGTTGGCGAACGCCACCGTAGGAACCCTCCTTCGCATCCTAACTTTTCCTATCAATCTGCTCAGCCTGGGTTTAATGTCATTCATCATCTCGGTGCTGATGGTGCTGCTTGTGGATCATTTCATGACGGGATTCAACACCTCCGGATTCTTTTCAGCGCTGATCTTCGCATTAGTACTCTCGGTAGTGAAGATGATCTTCGGGATATTTAAATAGCCTCCTGACTTCTGCCTGTTCGGATTTCCGGCGGGCAGCATATCCCCGACTTCAGGGTGCCGTTAATCCTGTGAATTATCGTAATATGTATAGTCACCGCAAATCTTACCAGCCTTCACAATAAAGATGGTACATATAGGCAGATCGAGCGGCACCTTATCCCCGGACATCCCCTGCGACACAAACTCAACAATTACTTTATCATCCCCCGATGGATATATTGACTGCACCTTGTCTTTCAAATCCGGAAAAATCCTCCCCAAAGCAGCATACTTTTCTACCAACTGACTTCGCGAACGTCGCACCATGGCTTTCCCCTCCGCAGGATCCTTAATGGCTACACTATCTGAATATAAGTCTCCCAGACCTTGCCAGTCATGTGCATTAAAAGTATCAAAATATCGCTTTACGAGATTTACATTGTCTGCTACGCGACTTCCTTCTGAAGATGTACAGCCGCTAAAGAAAGAAACAGATAATAAAAGGAAAAGACAGATTCTGGTCATAGCTATTTAATCAAATGTAAATCCCTTCAAGAACAGCTATACAAGGTACGATTAAAAAAGCACAACACGAGCAACCAACATCACTAATTACCTGTCTGTCAACGCGTATTTTACTGAGGGCGACTTATCCGCCGCTACTTGTTCAAAAAAACTCTTATTATCCTTCTTTGAATAAAACACCCGTATCTGACGTACCGCCGCAGCGCGCACATGAGGATTTTCGTCCTTCAGCGCCATGACCTTTATGCGATCGTAGAACGACTCACGCCCTTCTCCGCTAAAACGTCCCACCATACCTAATGCCTCTTTTCGCAATGCCCAGTTCTTATCTCCCAGCGCTGCCGCAAAAGTGCTGCTTATCTCTATAGCAGGTGCTGTAGCGAGCGCCTTCAGCGCCTCCATCCTATCTACGAATAAAGGTGCGTGATCATATTGAAAAGCATACTCAGCCACAGTCTTATTCTCTTCTTTTTCGGCGAGCAGGTATTTATCGGCATCAAAATTAACAAGAGCGGGCGCACTTTTTACCGCAAAGCGGAACTCCTGACTTGCTTTGCTCACAATAATAGAACGATGTTGCACGGAGTCACCAACGTAGATATCGACTTTTACAGGCATTCTATACAAAGGATATTTTCCGAGATCCTGCGTCTGATCCACCTTGAGTGTCACCATAGATGAAGACGCGTCATATGTAGAATTTATCTTGAATACCGGATGGCCGCATGCGAGAAACCATTCATTGAAAAACCAGTTCAGGTCCTGACCGCTAACCTCCTCAAAAGCCTTACGCAAGTCACTCAGTTCGGTGGCTTTATAAGATCCGTTTTTCAGGTAAATATTCATACCCTTAAAAAACAAGTCATCACCCAATACATAGCGGAGCATATGCAATACGCGGCCCCCTTTCTGATACGAAACCACGTCAAACATCTGCTCCCTGTCCGCGTAATTATAGCGAATAAGATCCAGATCACGTGCCGTTTCCGTATGCAGATATTTCTGCTGATCTGACCAGCCAAGTTCATCAGCAACTTCCCGCCCATATTTATGCTCGCGCCACAAGTACTCTCCATAGGTAGCAAATGACTCATTCAGCGGAAGGTTCGACCAGGAACGCGCCGTTGCCAGATCCCCAAACCAATGATGAAACAGCTCATGTGATATAATATCTTCATTTGAGTTGTCCTGGTACTGTTCAGCGCTCATATTCATACCCTCGTAGAAAACTGAAGCACTGGTGTTCTCCATGGCTCCTCCATAAAAGTTCCTTACCACTATCTGGGAATACTTATCCCATGGATACTTTACGCCCGTTAACTTTGAGAAAAAGCCGATCATCTCAGGAGTCTTGCCGAATATCATGCGCGCGTTTCCGGCGAACTTCGGCTCCATATAATAACTAACCTCCTTGCCCTGCCATTCATCCTTTACAATTTGAAAATCTCCCCCAGCAACCATCGTCAGATAGGTGGAATGTGGCTTATCCTGTAGCCAGGTATCTGTGCGCGTCCCATCACCATTCTCCGAAGAAAAGTCAAGCACGCCATTTGATAAGGTGACCATACGCGACGGCACCGTAATACTGATCTCCTGCGTCATCTTCTCCTGCGTATCGTTGATCGTCGGAAACCATGATGAATTACATTCTGTCTCCCCCTGTGTCCAGAACTGCTGACCTGCAGTACCGGTAGAATCCTCCGTATTTACAAAATAAAATCCGCGATCCCCAGGCGAACCGATATCTTTCCCTACAACAAGCTTTGAAGGTCGTGCCACGTATTGAACATACACCGTATAAGTATCTTTGTTAGAGTACTGCCGATCCAGCGTTATCCGAAGCTTATTATTTTTGTAATCAAACCTTAAAGGCTTCAGGTCTCCATTATCAGAGAGCGCCACCTGCTCAATCGCCATTCCCTTGGCGTCAAGCACCAATGAATCCGACGGCTTAAACCAGGGCTTTGCTTTGATATAAGCTTTACCATACACCTCCGAGCTGTCAAAATTCAGGCGCAAATCCAGCCTTGTATGTAAGATATCCGAAAAACGGGTATACGCGCCACGATACACATGCGCACCAGGCTTCAAAGCACTTATTGTCACCGGGTCTATCACCACCTTTCTTTTAGGGGAACACGCGCCCAGCGCCAAAATCAACAAAAAACACAGACAGTGTCTGATTTTATATTCCATTAGTAAATGTTAAAAATATAGGTAATCACTCTCCTAGTAAAGAATCTATTGTAGCGGTGAATGACGATACAAATTCATCATAATGACGTCCGGTACCGGGGCCATTAAATCCTGTATGAATTTTCCGTACTTTCCCCTGCTTGTCAATAATAATACTTGTCGGAAACGCCACATAGTTATTCAATGCCGGCATACTTTTCAGCGCATCCTTTGGCGTAAAACCTGTAAGCAACAAGGGGTATGAGATTTTGTACCGGTCTCTTAACTCCGAAACACTTTTCGCCGAACGTACAGGATCTTCGGTACGCTCGTACGCCAGGCCGATTACCTCAAAGCCCTTATCATGATATTTATTGTAAAAAGGAACCATAAAAGCTGTTTCATCCATACAATTGGGGCACCACGAACCCAGAAACTGTAATACCACTACTTTATTCTTAAAACGGGCATCGGACAGCGACACTTTCTTGCCGTCAAGATCAGGAAAGGAAAAATCAATGGTACTATAGCCCGGCTTCAAAGTAGTAAGACTATACGCGTCAGGCAACATAGCCTTAGCATCCCGACGTGCCGTCCAGTTATCTACAGACGAAAAACCGGCATAAAACTTTCCATCCCGGATATTATCGCCATCAACAGAGGCCGTAAACAACGAAGCATGCGAACCGTCAAACGTCGATAAAAAAAGTTTCTTATTGCTGATCACCCCGTCAAGAAACCTAAAATCTCCGGTAGTGGTAAGAAATGACCCGCTAACGCGAGATCCCTGCTGTTTAAATTCGGCCACCGCAACCGTGGTATCCTTACCATCTCCGCTCACAAAAGTCGCAGACCAACGGCCATCAACACTCGCCGAGGGCTTGGTCTCCTCCTCCATCATGAAGCGTTTACTTTGTCCTGCTTCCGCGTTAAAATCCATGGCCACATCCCCAGTCACACGATGCTTTATCCATTTACCCTGCATACTTTTGCCGTTCAGGGCAGCACGTATCTCCGAATCAAATAGAGGCATCCTGATAAATACAGAATCCCGACTCACTTTCACACTGTCTACACGCAGTCGTTCAGCAGCATTAATGACATACAGGAACTTCGCCCCCGCCGAGTCGGCAACCTCAAAATTAAATGGAATTTCCGGACCCGAAGCCGTCTTAAGGGTGGCCCGCCAAACGCCATTATCAAGGCTTGAGGGATTAGAACATGACAACAATCCAGATATCACGCAACTCAGCGCGAAAATTAGGGCGTAACCATTGGCGGCCAGCTTCCCTGACATCAGCGACATCCCGTTCCACTTGTTCATAGACAAATTATAATAATATTTATTCAAGAAATCCAGCCGGCAATATCTGAAAATAATTACACTGCGCAAAGGTAGGCTCAAAGTAATGACAGAACTACGAAAGCTTTGCAGAAGAAATACTCAAGAACATTACAATGCCGAAAACGAATTGTTTAGGCCAACCCAGGAAAAACCACCATATAACAACAAAAAGGTCTGTACCACCCGGGTAGTACAGACCTTTAATATGTCGCTTCTCTAAAAACCTATTTTATGAGGTGGTTATTATCATCTGGAAAAACGAGTATCGGCGTATAGCTCCTGGCCTCATCCATTGGCAGAGAACCGTAAGACATGATGATCACCGTATCTCCCACCTGCGCGAGCCGGGCGCAAGAGCCATTCAGGCAAACAATGCCCGAACCGCGTTCTCCCTTAATGACGTATGTCTCAAAACGGGCGCCGTTGTTATTATTCACCACCTGAACTTTCTCATTGGGAATAATATTAGCGGCATCGATCAAATCTTCGTCAATCGTGATACTTCCCACATAGTTAAGCTCGGCCTGCGTTACTCTAACCCTATGTATCTTCGATTTTAAAACCTGAATAATCATGGTGCAAAATTATAAAAAAATAAACCGAACAGATTAATTATAAGGGAATAAGACGAAGATCACATATTAACGATCGCCTCAAGCCCCTCTGTCGCGCTTTTTAGTTCAATATCATGTTATCTATAAGACGAGTAGTTCCTACACTTGCCGCTACGAGAGCCACCAAAGGCTCCTCTTTGCTTTGTGCTGTGCTGAGATCCGACTGCTTACAAACAACAAAATAGTCTAATGCCACCCCGGGTGCCAGCCTCAGGGCTTCACGGCCCTGGAGTTCCAGCTCTTCAACCGACAACTCTGCAAAGCGCGCCTTTGTCTGCTGTAATATGCTGTGCAAAGCTAGTGCCTGTTTTCTTTCCTGTCCTGAAAGATGAATATTTCTTGAACTTAATGCCAGCCCGTCATCTTCTCTGACAATAGGACACATGACGATCTGTACCGGAATGCGTAGCTGTTCCACCATCTTAATCAGGATCATCACCTGTTGAAAGTCCTTCTGTCCGAAAAAAGCCAGATCCGGCTTCACCAAGTCAAATAACTTAAACACTACCTGAGTTACGCCCTGATAATGCCCCGGTCTTGAACTTCCTTCCAGAAGACGCTCAAGCGTACCAAGCTCGATATGCCAGCTCTCTCCAGGCGCATACATTTCGTCTACAGCCGGCAAGAAGAGAATGTCGCATGACGCGGATTCAAGCTTCGCGATATCAGCCTCCACCGGGCGCGGATAACGTTCAAGGTCGGCAGGATCATTAAACTGCGTAGGGTTTACGAAGATGCTTGCCACCACCACATCCGATTGCTGGCGGGCCGTAGCGATCAGCGACAAATGGCCGGCGTGAAGAGCACCCATGGTAGGCACAAATCCAATTTTTTTGCCTTGTCGCTTCAGCTCATCCACTGCTGCGGACAAGCCTGATTTTGTCTTAATTACTTTCAATTTTTCCTATTAAAAGAATGCCTCAAATGACATCGAATAATTTCCGCAAAGTTGCTGATTCCCTAAAAAATATGCAAGAACATTACATAAATCATTGATACATTTATAGATAATGAGTATATTTGCAGTCCCAAATTCTATTCTTTAACATTTAACATTTGGAGATGGCAAAAACGAAATTACTGTTTATTACCCACGAGATGTCGCCGTTCCTCGAGTTAACCAAGATCGCTGAAATCACAAGACAACTTCCTCAAGCTATGCAGGACAAAGGATTTGAAATCCGCATCCTCATGCCACGTTTCGGAAACATTAACGAACGTCGTAACCGCTTGCACGAAGTTATCCGTCTTTCAGGGATGAACATTATCATCGACGACAACGATAATCCGTTGATCATTAAAGTTGCATCGATACCTGCCGCACGCATGCAGGTATATTTTCTTGACAATGAGGAGTATTTTCAGCGCAAACAAGTTTTCAGAGACGCCAGCGACAAGTTCTTTGAAGACAATGACGAACGTACAATTTTCTTCTGCAAGGGAGCTATCGAAACCGTAAAGAAATTAGGATGGTCGCCTGATGTGGTACATTGCCACGGCTGGATGACTGCTCTGGTTCCTGCTTACCTGAAGACTACTTACAAAGATGATCCTGCGTTTAAAAGCGCCAGAGTTATTTACTCTGTGTACGAAGATGGATTCTCTGAAACCATGAACACCGACTTCGCAAGAAAAGCGGTTATGGGTGGCATGACTGCCGAGCACACAGAAATCTATAAGAATGCTGATATTGACGCCTTAAACATTGGTGCTATATCTTATTCTGATGCTGTCGTGTACGCTGACGCTACTATCAGTCCTAAAGTTGCCGAATATGTTCAGGCGAGTGAAAAACCTCTTCTCGAATATGACGCTACCGCAGACTTTGAAAACTATTATTCCTTCTATGAGGAAATCGCAAATGAAGATCTGGTATCAGCTTAATCACTGTTACTGATCTTAAGAAAACGAGGCTGTCTATAAAAAGGCAGCCTCGTTTTTATTTATACGGAACTGACATCTGATAAAGAGAGAAACAAATATGAAAAGCATAACAGTGTTCTGCGGTTCAAGCTTCGGAACTGAAAAAATCTATGAAGACCAGGCATATCGATTAGGAAAAACATTAGCAGAACAAAATATCACACTCATTTACGGAGGTGCTAATGTGGGACTCATGGGAGCCCTTGCCAATGGTATACTAGAGAACAATGGTAAAGCGATAGGAGTACTGCCTACATTTCTACAGAATGTCGAAATTGGTCATAAGCAGTTAACTGAACTGATCCTGGTCGACACCATGCACCAACGAAAAACAAAAATGAATGATCTCTCCGACGGCGTCATTACATTACCCGGAGGATTTGGAACGCTGGAAGAGTTCTTCGAGATGCTCACCTGGGCTCAACTTGGCCTGCATAAAAAACCTATTGCGATACTAAACACCAATGGCTTCTATGATGAGCTATTATCTCTTATTCAAAAAATGGTCTATCAAGGCTTCTTAAAACAAGCGAATCAGGAAATGCTTATCGTGAGTGACAACATTCAGGAACTTCTCGAGAAAATGAAAAACTACACCGCGCCTGCCGTGGGTAAATGGATCAACAAAAACGAGGTTTAACAATCATGAAAACTATTGAATTGCCTACGGCGGGCTTAGTGGTTGTCGTAGAGAATAAGCTACTTCTGGCATATAGCAAAAACAAGAACGCATGGTATCTTCCGGGAGGAAAGATTGATGCTGGTGAAAACTCTGTAGAGGCCTTGCATCGCGAAATCCTTGAAGAACTCAACCTGACTCTGGATCCGCAACGTGTAACATACTATTGCCATATCACAGCCCCTGCTTTTGGCGAATCGCCGAATATCATCATGGAGCAGGACTGCTTTCTATACGAATTGAATGAAACAATAGAGCCGAACAATGAGATTGGCGAAGTTAAGTTTTTCGACCTTGCGATGTATCAGGACGAGCCCGCCCAGGTTCCGGGAACCCTGCAGATCTTTGCGCAACTCGCGGCAGATAAACTTCTGGTCTAAAAGAATACTCTTTTCCGGGACAATAGAACCCGGTATCAGCAAATAAGCCCGGCACACGGCGCAAGCGCTGCCATATTACAAAAGCAAAAGAGGGTGACCATCATGTATGGCCACCCTCTTTTGTTATTGTACTTTTATATTCTCAGCTCGAGAAAGCTTATTAATCGTCGTCTGACGCGTTTGGATCAAACATCCAGGTATCATCAAGTCTGCTGGCACCTGTACTTCCTGTAGCTACGTAACCATGATCACCGATAGCGAAGCCTACAGCTTCCTGGCGAGAGGTTCCTTCGAAAGTATCTGCTTGTTCCCAGATATCAGAAGAAGGATTGTACTGCCATGTAGTATTCAATGCTGCACCGCTGTTACCGGTTGTTACATATCCGTATCCACCGATAGCAAATGCTGCCGCCTTCTGACGGGTGATGTTATAGTTATAATCATCGTTGTTTTTGATATCATCAGTCTCTTCAGGATCTCCATCAGGATTCAATGAATGTAAACGTGTCCAGGTACCATTACCACCGTTTGCAGGATCAAAAGCGTAGAAAGAACGGTCTCCGCTAGCATTATTATAACCGCCACCTACGTATGCTTTATTATTTATTACAAACACAAAAGGGAACTGTCTCTTGGTATTGATACTTGCAACCTTTCTCCATGCACCAGGACCGTTTGCTGCAGGTGTATATTCCCAAAAGTCGTTGTAGTCGTTGTTTCCATCAGTACCACAACCAACATATCCCTTACCGTTTATAGCAAAAGCAACAGCTCCGTAACGCGCCGCAGCTGCGTCAGGTAGAGGAGCCACTTCTCTCCAGCTATTTGTTGTAGGGTTATACTCTAAGAAGTCTCTTGTTCCGGTAACACCGTCAGCAGTACCAGTACCGATATAACCTCTGCCACCGATAGAGAAAGCAACAGCAAACGCTCTTTCTTTTCCGGCAGGCACAGAAGCCATTGGATACCAGTTATTGCTTTTAGCATCGTATTTCCAGAAATCGCCTACACGTGTAACTTTAGTAGAGGCGCCAGTGTTGGTATTTCCGGTTCCGACATAGGCAGTATCACCCATAACGAAATTCACAGCACCATTCCGGGCATACCCTTCGAAATCCGCCACTCTAATCCAATCGCCGAGTAAAACGTCATCTTCATCCTTCTTACAAGCTGATACGAGTGAAAGTATCAGGAGGCAAAGTACGCCCCAGGAAAGTCTATTATTCATCTTATAAATTTAAGTTTGTGTAAGTAATTTTCAATTTAACTGTTGCTGCAGGGTTATCCGGCGACCCTAAAATAACTCTTGACAGCGACTTTCCTAAGTCGCTTACCGGAAGACTCAAAAAGAGCGATGTATTATTATATGTACTATTTGATTGCGATACATAATCTGTCAGCGGGAACGTATATTCATACACTGAACCGATAGAATTTGCCGCTCGCAAATCGAGCGTAGACCTGTTTGACAGCGGATCCATAAGTACCGTCGTCGGCTTTCTGTATTTATTAGCTACAAGAAGCACTAACTGCGGCGGCGGCGCGAATAAGCGGTCCTGGTTAGGCTGAACCTGTACCACCAACTCCGCTTTGTTTATTGCCGATCGTTCCTTCTGCGAGATATAACTAAGGTACGGCATATTTAACCTGGCCACAAGTCCCACACCTCCTTCAATGAACATATTGTCCTTTGTCTTCTGCGTGCTCAGCTCCTGATTAGTCAGAGAAATGCCGTTTAACGTTGTATTCGACTTGTCTGAGCTTATATGATTAAACAGATAAGACCTATCATAAATACTGAAGGTAAGCTCTCCGTTCTTCTTCAAGCCGTCAGTACCATCATAAGAATAATACATCTTTACCTGCAAGGTATCGCTAAAGCCTACAATAGCATCGCCCGAGTTACCTTTATTTATCAGCGTCAGACCTTTGAAGTAATCAAGAAACTCTTCAGTATTGGTAATTATCGGACTTGAGTTCTTTATAAGATCAAAAATATTGCGTCCTAAAGCCATATCCATAGGAACCAATACCGTGTCTTTAGAAGTAGGCTTCGGCTTGTAGCTCAATCGACCGATAACCTTACTGTCATAAGCAAATTTAGAAATATTGTGCAGGGTAGCAGCACCAGAGAACACATTCTGCTCTTCGGGCTCTTTAATGCCACCGGAAAAAGGAAGCTCAATACGCTCCGTCAGCTGATGTAACTCTATATCCTGCGTTTTTGAAGTATCACCGTAGTAATACCCATTATACTTCAATCGCACAGATACCGAATCCAATATAGCATCCTCATCTATCGATGCTGACGTAATACCGTCAGGAGTAATCTGAAAATAGGGCTGCGCCTGAATATTGCCGAGGAAATCATCCTGAATATGTCCAAGCAGAATCACTCCGGTATTGGCAGTAGGCACAGAATCTAAGAGAAAAGTAGATGCAAGGATGGTTGTAGTATCTGTAACCACGCCCTGTATGTTGCTACCCTGATCCAGTCCTATTCCGTCGTTTTTATCGCAGGAGGCCAGAGAGAGTAACAGCAAAAAGCAAATATTAACGCTGAAGAAGTTCCTCTCCAGTAGCCGTGCACATATTTTACGCATCAATAGTAACCAAAAATTTATTAACCTATAATTGAGGTACCTGTAATTAAGAAACAAATCTAAATCAGCGGATCGAATTATACAAACCCTTAACGTTTCTTAACATTTTACTTCGGGATCATTCTTGTCAACGTCCTGAATTACACACCTCAAGTTCGTTCCTCCCGCAATATCAGATATTTTTCATCTTTCCATTGCCGGATAAAACGCATTTTGCGCCAAACATACATAAATTGAATCAAATTCAAGGGAAGTAATTTGATTTAAAAGAGTATACGTGAAAAAATATCGCCCTCAAACAACAGGACTCTACTCGCTCCTCGCTATAATATAAAACGCCGGCACTTATTTCAGCAGGTCACCGCCCGGTTTTACCGACAGCATAACGACACCAATGCGCCATTCCTGCAAAAATCCATCTGACACAGCGCTCTCGCATGGTTATAAACGGCATAGAAACGTCTGGTGGCGACTTGCATACTGATAATTTATTGCCTTCGCCCAACACACAAAATTTCCGGAGATCTCAATCCATGTGCACGCCAACATCAGCAACATAGCGTTTTTATTGCCCCCAAAACCGGCCAACGAACAAGCTATCACACTACAAACCAAAACATTATAAACCACTATCGAGTTTGATGATTGCCCTTTTTATGTAAATTAGCGGCCTTTATTATACATAAAAATTATGTGTGGAATTGTTGGATACATAGGTCATCGTGAAGCATGGCCTGTTATTACAAAAGGACTTCATCGTCTTGAGTACCGTGGTTACGATAGCGCCGGCATCGCTTTGCTGAACGGCGACCTGAAAACTTATAAGAAAGCCGGCAAGGTGAGTGACCTTGAGGACTTTGCACTAAACCTTGATAAATCCGGAACCATCGGCATGGGCCATACGCGTTGGGCAACCCATGGTGAGCCATGCGACAGAAACTCGCATCCTCACCCTTCCGGGAATGGCAAGTTGTCAATCATCCATAATGGCATTATTGAAAACTACGCCGTGTTGAAAGAGGCCTTACAAGCGAAGGGCCATACGTTTATCAGCGACACCGACACCGAAGTTCTGGTGCACCTCATTGAAGAAATTCAGGAACGCGATCAACTGGAGCTGGCGGAGGCCGTACGCGTAGCTTTAACAAAAGTTATCGGTGCCTATGCCATCGTGGTTATGAGCAAAGAGGAGCCTGAACAATTGGTGGCAGCACGCAAGGGCAGCCCCATGGTCATCGGCGTTGGTGAAGGCGAGTACTTCATTGCCTCGGATGCTTCGCCGATTGTAGAATATACAAAAAATGTAATTTACCTGAAAGACAACCAGATAGCTACTCTAAGAACGGACAATCTGGTAGTACGCAGCATTGACAATATCATTCAGACGCCTTCGGTACAGGAGCTTTCCTTAAAACTGGAAATGCTTGAAAAGGGAGGCTTCGATCATTTCATGCTCAAAGAGATATATGAGCAGGCTCGCTCTATTAAAGACTGTATGCGCGGTCGTATCTATCCAGGCGAAGGAAAGGTTCAATTAGGGGGAATTAAAGATTATACGGAAAAGCTTAAGAATGCTGAGCGTATCGTCATCGTGGCATGCGGCACCTCCTGGCATGCGGGACTTGTCGGCGAATATCTCATCGAAGAATATGCGCGCATTCCGGTAGAGGTAGAGTACGCCTCAGAATTCCGCTACCGCAACCCCATCATTTCAGAAAAAGACATCGTGATCGCCATCTCCCAATCGGGAGAAACAGCGGACACCATGGCGGCCATTGAGTTAGCGAAAGAACGCGGAGCAACCATCTTCGGCATATGTAATGTCGTTGGCTCTTCCATTCCCCGCATCACTCACGCAGGGGTGTACACTCATGCCGGTCCGGAAATTGGCGTGGCATCAACCAAAGCCTTTACCGCACAGGTAACCGTTTTAACGCTGATAGCACTGTACGTGGCACAGCAGAAGGGCACCATCAATCAGGCACAAATGGTGAGCATGCTTACCGAACTTGATGAAATTCCTACGCTTGTGGAAAAATGCCTCGCACAGGATGCCTTCGTGAAAGAGATCGCCCAGAAACTTAAAGACTCCAGCAACTGCCTTTTCCTGGGCAGAGGCTCTGGCTTCCCTGTAGCGCTGGAAGGCGCGCTCAAGCTCAAGGAGATTTCTTACATTCACGCTGAAGGATACCCTGCCGCAGAGATGAAACACGGCCCTATCGCTCTTATTGACGAAGATATGCCGGTAATTTTTATTGCCACAAAGAATTCGTCCTACGAAAAAGTGATAAGCAATATTCAGGAAGTGAAAGCCCGTAAAGGGAAAGTGATCGCCATTGTTACTGAAGGCGATAAAGAAGTTAAGAAAATGGCAGATTATGTGATCGAAATCCCTGACACTAACGAAGCTTACCTTCCTTTACTCGCCACGATTCCTTTACAGTTCCTATCTTACCATATCGCTGTACTTCGCGGTTGTAATGTAGATCAGCCACGAAATCTGGCGAAATCTGTAACTGTTGAATAAATAAATCTCACTGCATCGCACTTTCGGAAATGTTGCAAAGCGGCGTTTCCGAAAGTATGATATGCAGTAGATGTCGCTACGGTATGAATCTCATAAACATACTGATAGCTCTTCTCGATAAAAACCAGCGGCCAACATCTCAGATTTCCTCTCATAGCGCCGACAAAACCAAGCCTCCTTAGCATATTTCATCTATAATAACAAAGCCTCTTAAATCTATTCCCACCTGAGTTTCCGCACACGCAATATCATTGTGGCAAAAGCTTATTTTAAAATATCGCCCCCAGAATACCTCAAACCTCCGTTTAATCTAAAAAATTCGGTTCTCAACCTTTATGGTTTACATGAAGATAAATGCCCTAATCCTTTAATAACTGACACGAAAACCGGCCTTTCAACCCATAGCAACCCTAACATTTTACAAATCATGCCTTTGCTGCTCACCAGGCGTTACCATATATAGCGCCGTATATCTTATAACCCTTCCCCAGCGCTACCCTACAGCACCCTATAGCACCCTATAGCACCCGAACAATACCCTAGCCGATATCTTTCAGTTAACTGGAAATTCCCTCGCAATACCCTTACACTTACCTAACAGTGTCTGCATGCGACCGAATATAATGCGAATAAAAAGGGTATTAAGACCGAGGGGTAGTCCGAAGGGTCGGTCTTTATACGGTTTGTGTTTCGGTAGTATATATGCGCATGCGGATACTCTTAGGTAAGTGTTAGGGTACTGCCAGGTAGGTGCCTGGATATTATTGGGGTATTGTTGGGATGTGTTTAGAAGACTGATGGGGTGTATCTAGGGTACTGCAAGAAAACTGCCAGGGTACCGTTGGGAGCTTGCGAGGGTGCTGTAGGGTAGCGCTTGCTGAATTGCGGGGAGGAGGGGAAGGAGAAATGTCTTGCCAGAGGTGTTGGATTAGCGATCATGTTGGTTTTAAGGGTTTTATTTGCAATTATTTATTGACCTGAGTATTGTTTTTTCGTACCTTGACCGGATCAACGCGAGGCTGGAAGCTACGCTTCATATGGGTTTTGAGGTGTTGTTTCCTGACTGAATACAGGCTGCCGGGGACGGTATGTCCGGCTGCTGATCTTGCAGA
>DKIV01000029.1 GCA_002454425.1 Sphingobacteriaceae bacterium UBA6709 | reverse complement strand
CGATGAAATGTCGATCACCACTCGAGCGTGTCTCGAGTGTGTCTCGAGTCAGTCTCGAATCAGGTGGGGCGCAAGGGACTAAAAACGCCGTACAGGTGTACGACCAGGTCAGGCGCTGTCCGGGCATTTTGAGGTGACATATTGCGACATTGTGAGACATTTTCTCATCGCTTTCGACAGGCAGGGTGGATGGCTGACGATCAGAAATCGGAAACTGTGTATATATGTTTTGTTGAGCGATATTGGATTTTTGAGTGAATAGTTAAGCGGTTGAAGGACAAGGTCTTGACTTGTAAAAAACATTGTTTCATCTTTGTTCTGTCAGCCCCGGTGGACCGGTACCTATCGCAGTGTGTCTGACATCTCCGAAGTCACCGGGAGGGTTCAGGCGGCAGCAGAAATTGAATGTTTATCGTTATGGCAGAAATTCCAAAAAGGCGAAAGGTGATTATTCTGGTAAGACCCGGAATGTAGACGGATCGGCATCAACATCATTGGCTGTTTGCACTTCCTGGGTTCGGTTTGCAAAAAGTGGAGGGCGATATAATGACGGCTGTAAAGTACAAGAGTGTCGGCAATAGATGTTTATTGAAACCGAGGCGCATTTGAGCGGGACTTGATCTGAGTATCGCTATCGTAAACTTGTCAATAATTATGAGCGAGCGGGTCTGTGGTATATTTTTGTAGATTGCCAGTTTAAGAGCTTCAACCTTTTAAAATACGTTTATTATGAAGAACTACTTGTTTCTTGCAGCTGCCATCTTGTGTGAGACCGTCGCGACGTCATTTCTAAAAAAGACAGAGCAATTTAGTAAGCTAATTCCATCGGTCGTTTTCCTTCTCGCAATTTCGGCATCGTTTTATTTTCTGAGTTTCGCTCTTAAAGAGATTCCTATCGGAGTGGCTTATGCAATATGGTCGGCTGTGGGCATTGTATTAATTTCCATCGTGGGATATGTTGTTTTCAAGCAGAGCTTAGATCTGCCAGCTATATTAGGTATTGTCTTTATCATTATCGGCGTAGTGGTTGTTAATGTCTTTTCAAAATCTGCAGGTCATTAAACCTCAAGCGGGAGGAGCGTTCATGCGTGGGTAAGGTCTGAGGATGATAGGGGGGGATTAACAAAACAGTATATTATTGGCCTGTTTCTTCGTGCTGTGAACCGACTCTAGATTATTGATAAGGTTGAAGAAATTCTGAATCGGTTTATTTATTGTCGGTTTCTGCTCCTAAGTCCGTCGTGTATAGTTCTGGTATATTGAACAACAAAAAATTAGGAGCTATCAGGATCCCCCAAATCCTATGCAAGGATGCATGGATTCGGGGGGTAGATAGCCTGCTTTTAGGACTTGAATCCGAATTTTTAATATCCTGGATTTTGAGCTAGTCCATCTTTGTTGAGACGAATTTCTGTTAGCGGTATTGGCAATAACGCATTAGTTTCTTTAAATCCCGTAATCACTTTACCCACGGGCTCAGAATCTCCGTTCATAGCAATTCGGTCTTTAAGTTTCCCCATGCGCACTAATGTCATGCGACGATTTTCTTCGGATATCAGCTCGCGAGCGCGCTCGTCAAGGATAAAGTCTACGGACATATTAGCACTGCTCACCCGGCCAAGGATCGGGTTGTTAGAGGTAGTTCTGGCTGCTTTGAATGCCCTGTCGCGTAAAACATTAATATCATCAGCCGCGCCAGCCACATTGTTCTGTCTAAGCCGCGCCTCGGCGCGTAGCAGATAAGTTTCTCCGAAACGCATAATGGGCCAATCCTTGATCAGAGCATAACCAAAGTCGTCGTTAGGATCATAACCTCCCCATTTAGTAGGAAAAGGATACCAAACTTCGAGGCTGTCGGTACGGTAAGGGATCGCGCGATCACCTGTTTTTACGTTAACTTTACGTACAGCTGTCGCTGCGTTTTTGTCTACTCGATATCCGTCAGCGTCAATGCCAATTTCTGCGGAAAAGTTGGGACGGTTATAGTTCACCCATCGGCGGATATTATAATTGCTATTGCGTATGTCTCCGGTCATGCCGCGCCAAACAGTATATTTCATGAAGTTGCTAAGGCGCAGTCGGCCGTTACCGCGGCCCCCTAAAGAATCGGCGTTCACCATACCATCCCATTTATGGTAAGCAGGTTGCCAGATGCGGCGATGTTGAGGGTTGTCAATGGTGCCTCCGGACATGTCGCGATTGTATTCCATTTCAAACGTCCAGATAGCTTCAGTATTTCCTTCGGAGCGTCGCTGGTTGCCATATCTGAACATGTCGCGATAATAGTCTCCGCCTTCATTGGTAAATTTTCCGTAACGCGCTTCAATGAGTTTGTATTTGCCACCATTAATAATGTCGCTTGCCATTTGTTCAGCTTTGTTAAAGTAACTTTGATCGCGCATGCCGATTCTTAAGTAGCATTCGGCAGCGAGCTGCCGTGCCATATCCTTGTTTATGCGGCTTTGGCTGGCGGCGCTACCCACATCAGGCAAATTCGTTACAGCGTAGCTTAGGTCTTCCTCTATGAGTTTGTCAATCTCGGCGACAGGTTGGCGTGTGTAGTTAAAGGTAGGGACCGTAACTGATGTTTTTAGCAGAGGAACGTCCGACCAGAGTGTCACCAGCGTGTTATAGGCGTAGGCTCTGAAGAATCGTGCTTCTGCGTTGGCTGCTTGGTTGTTATCGCCAGTTGCCGCAATAATAACATTGGCATGGTTGATGAAGTCGTAGCATTTTTCCCATAGATAAGAAACGCCGGCATTTTCTGAGTTAAGATCAGCATACTGATAGAAAGGATTCTCTACGCCCTGTGTAGATCCGGCACTGGAGATGTCGGTTCCGACTTGCCAGCAAGATAAGAAGCCCTGTTGGCCGCTATAGCCCCAAAGTTCAGCGAAAATGCGATGTAGACCCACTAATTGTGCCTGGATGGATTGAGCGTCGGTAGCGCCGGTCTTGTAATTTGAGTAAGGATCTTCGTCCAGAAAGCTTTCTTTACATGAGCTTACGGTAATTGTTAGAGCGAGTAGGCTCCATAAGATATAATGGATACTTTTCATGATCTGAGAGTTTAATAGATGAATTAAAAAGTAATGTTCGCGCCGAATACAAAGCTGCGCACCATGGGGTAGTTTATATCGGCATTGGTTGACCCGCGGGCAATGCTACGGGCTTCAGGATCCCAGCCAAACCAATTCGTCCAGGTATGAAGATTTCTTCCGCTCAGGTATACCAATAAGCCACCAATGCCAATCTTTTGAACAGCTTTTTGTGGTAGCGAGTAGCTTAGCGTTACGTCTTTTAAGCGCGTAAAGCTAGCATCCATAGGGAAGCCATATCCGTGTGAATTTGAGTGGTTCCCTAAGGATCGCCATTCGTTACTTTGATTCTGGGGTGTCCAATAATTCAATCCGGCGGGCGCGTTCCTGCGGCCTATTTCATCGGAGGCGGTGCCTATCTCCGTGTTATTACGCGATGCGCCCTGAACCGTATTTATAAATACTGATAGAGAGAAGTTCTTGTACGCAAAGGTATTTGTCAGGCCTCCCGTCCATTTTGGTGTTGTTTGTCCTAGAATACGGCGGTCATTGTCGTCAATCTTTCCGTCGGGCTGGTTGCTGTTAGCCCCGCCAAGGTCCGCCAGTTTAAGGTCTCCAGCGAGGGCGGCATCGTCCCATCCCTTGTTCGCTCCAGAGGCAATCTCATTTTCCTGCCATATGCCCACCTTGGTGTAATCAAATATAACACCCACCGGATGGCCAATAAACCAGCGATTGCCAATGTCGTCTTTCCCGTCACCGTAGATATCTTTGATCTTATTTTTATTTGTGCCAAAGACGATGGTAGAAGACCATTTGAAGTCGCGTTTGGCGATATTAACGGTATTGACGCTGAATTCCAGTCCTGTATTTTCAACCTTTCCGATGTTTGTCCATACATCCTGATATCCCGTTATTCTTGGAATACGTTGTAATAGGAGCATGTCGTTGGTGTTAGATTTATAGAAATCTATGGCACCATTAATTCTGTTATTAAATAAGCCAAAGTCCAGACCTGCATTCAGGCCGGTAGTTTTCTCCCAACGGAGGTTCTCATTACCCATGCGGGAACTAACCTTAAGCGCGGTAAGTGATTTGTCGCCCATGGCCAGGGAGCTGGAGCTCATCAACGATAATGTTTGATAAATGCCTATGGCCTCATTGCCCGATATCCCGTAGGACATTCTGAGTTTCATGTTGCTTATCGTCTTGTTATAGCGGCGCATAAAGGATTCGTTGTGAATGTTCCATGCCACTGCTGCTGAGGGGAAGGTTCCGAACTTATTGTTCTTGCCAAATACCGACGCTCCATCTCTGCGGACAGTGAAGGTGAAAAGATATCTGCTGTTATAACCGTAGTTGAGGCGGCCCATTTGTGAAATGGATCGATATTTATCAGCCTGAGAAGACACTGTTTGTGTAGAGGCAGATTCGAGATTTCCCCATTCCAGATCATCATTAGGAAATATCTGACCTGTTGCTATCGCCTGTTGCCAATATTTCTCTTTCGTGGCGTAAAGTCCCGTAAAGTCGAAATGGTGTTTCCCCCAGTCCTTATTATATGTTAGAATATTTTCTACCGTGTAACTCTGTGATTCGCTATTTGTTATTTGTCCCCAACCCGTAAGATTGTAGACTGACTTTCCTTCATATTCATTTATGCGAACAGGAACAAAGGAGTATCCGGCGTTTAATTTATAGCGCAACCCGCTTAAGGGTTTCCATATTTCACCGAAATTCAGGTCGGCATAGCCGTTAAGACTAACGTTGTATTGCCGGCGTTCGGGATTTAGTGTAGTTGGAAGGAGTGGGTTCGCCCATAGCTGTTCGGAATACATTGGGTACTGTGTTAATGAACCATCGGGATTATACATAATTCCATACGGACTCATTGCTGTTGCGTTCAACAGATTAGCACGTCCTCCATCGCGATTGTGGGCCACAACGAACAAGGTGGTTCCAACGCTTAAATACTTCGTGGTCTTTATGTCGGTATTTGCGCGAACAGAGTAACGTTTGTAATCATAGCCTAATACTACCCCTTTTTGTTTCATATAATCCAGAGAAACATAATATTTGGCGTACTCATTTCCCCCTGAAACTCCTATGTTGTGGTTTTGTATTACCCCCGTTTGTAATACCGCGTCAAGCCAATCGGTGGTAATCCCATTTTGATAGTTGTCCCATTCATATTGATTACGAACAGGGCCTCCATTGTACAGTGTTGTATTTGTAATTCGTGCATATTCGGCATAGCGATCAAGTAGTTGCTGGGGACTAGCGTTCTCCAGCATATTTGCGGCTTCCTCCAGTCCAGTATAACCGCTATATTTAATACTCGGCTTACCTGTTGTTCCCCGTTTTGTTGTGATGAGAATTACACCATTAGATCCGTTCACTCCATAGATTGCTACAGCCGAAGGGTCTTTAAGGATTTCTACCGATTCGATATCGTTGGGGTTGATATCGTTTATTGATCCATCTGTGCGAGATAAGGGTATTCCGTCCACGACTACATAGGGTTCTGAGGACGCATTGATCGAGCTCCGTCCGCGCACCTGTGTTGACGGAGCATCGCCGGGAATAGAAGACGCCTGCGAGACGGTTACGTTTGCCACGGCTCCCTGGATGGCTTGCATGACGTTGTTGACCGGTAACTTTGAAAGACGTTCTTTTGGTACGGAAGCAACAGAGCCGGTAACATCGGAACGTTTTTGTGTGCCGTAACCAACTACTACTACCTCATCCAGTGACATGCCGTCGTCGGGCACCAGACGCACCGTCATCCTGGTCGCCGTAGCAGGTAAAGTTTGCGTTTTGTAGCCTACGAAGGAAAAGCTAAGAGTGGCTCCTTCCGGCGTTTCTAAACTAAACTCACCTTTGTTGTCGGTAACGGTTCCGGTTTTTGTGCCGACAATTTTAATGCTTACGCCGGGCAGCCCTTCTCCTTTTTCATCTACAACTTTGCCAAGTACGCGTACGCGCCTATCTCGTAATGGCATGTTGCCAGCAGGAGCAGTCTTTTTTCTGATAGTTGATAAACTCTTCTCCAATGAGGGAGGGATTTTATTTGAAGTCGCGCTTTGACCGGATTTTGTGAGGTTCATTGCGATAGCGTGATCCGGAAGTAGATTCAGGAACAGCAGCAAGAAAACTGCTACAATAAAAGCGTATGTAGATTTCCTTTTCATGATACATTTGATTTAATGGGATTTGACTTTTTAGGTCTTGGTATTTCGTTTGTTCTGTTAGTCGGATGGACTGAATTGCTTTTCAAATCAGTCCACGGAGGGTATGAGCGTGATGGCTCTGGTTATTAAGTTCAACGTAATGGTAGTTGCGAATTGCCGTGTCGTCATTGCGAATAGGGGGAGCCTTATTCATATGCCCGTCTTTGCATAACGATATTGATATGCGGCATTCAGTTTGAAACGTCAGAGACATCTTTGTTAGTTTTATAGAGGTTATTGCCAGGGCTAATATTGGTATTTATGCTGGCATAGGTAGGGGAGAGATTAGTATATCGTAGGGGTGGATTTCACCGCTGATTTTGGCTGGTCAAGATATTTTAAGGCGAATGCTTCCCACTATTCATGCGTTGGAAACACGCCATGTCAAGGCGGATGATAAGGAAAGCTAGTAAGAAGTGCTTTATAATTTGCTATATGGGCGGGTAATGGTAGTTACCCGCCCATATAGATTAAGGATTATTTCGGATTTGCTCCATTCCCTTTGTCCAACGGTGCAGCTGCTCCAGCATTGTTTTGCATGAAGTCTGTACAAGCTCATTGGGAATGAACATACCTGTTTCATCAATGCTTTGATTTAATACAGGGATATTTACAGCTTCTGGGATAGGGACAATTCTTAATGATAAAAGATCGGGTTTGAGATTAGCTAGTCCTCTTACGCCGGCAAATGACCCTGCTGAATAACTTGCTATTGCTGCTGGCTTGTACCCCCATTCATGTACCAGGTATTCCAGGGCGTTCTTCAGTGGTGCCGGGTAGCTATAGTCATATTCGGCAGTCAAAAATATAAAAGCATCGGCTTCGTCAATCTTCGCGCTCCATTGCTTTGTGTGTTCATGCTCATATTGACGCATTACGGGGTGTACTGCCTCGTTCATCAAAGGGAGGTTTATTTCGCCCAGATCTAATAACTCGGCATCGAAGTTACCAGTGGCCTGAGCTTGCTCTACTAACCATTTGCCAATGATAGGTCCTTTTCTTCCAGGACGAACTGTCGATGATATGATCTTTACTTTGTACATATATGTGGTTTTTAATTTTGGACTTTGTTAAAGTTTTCATTGAAAGATACGCTTATAAAGTCTTCGACTCAAATTATTTTATCTGATTTGATGTTCTCAGAAAAGGCGAAAGACATATTGCTTCCTCCATGATTAAAAAATATCGTGGTGATAGTTAGTGCTTTGCAGTCGTTATGGGATAAAAAAGTTGAATGTATTTGGAAGGGGTCGAAAAAGTTCTCATCTTTGCAGTCCCAAACGGGGGAGGCGGGTGCGATACTCGCTGTGCAAGAGGCTGATAAAGAGGGAGAAAGTAGCAGAAATTATTTAAAAATAAGATTT
>DKIV01000008.1 GCA_002454425.1 Sphingobacteriaceae bacterium UBA6709 | reverse complement strand
GCAGTCCCGAGTCAGACTCGAACCTGATAGGTAGCAGGTGCAGGCTGGTAGTCCTGACCACGGGGCGCGGGCAGGGGGGCGTATGCTTCGGCTTAATGCGTTATCTATAAAGAGCTAGGAAATTTTTTTAATACTCATATTGAGTTCATGTAGATTGTTAATCAGTTTGTTATCTTTTTAGTTGATTTTTTTATTAGGCTTAATGTTAAATTTTGAACATCATTTGAAAAACAATTTCCCATATGAGTAACGACTTTTGTTTCGATGAAAGGGTGGAATAGCAGGGTACTCTGCGGTTTCTTTATTCTCCTCTTTTCCGGGAGCGAGATTAAATAAACAGCCGGAGTTCGAAATAAAAAAGCATTAAGAAAGAGGTCTTTTTAGTCATAGCTTAGGTATATTATCCATCAGCACAACGTATTGACGTAAGCGCTAAAAAAGAAAAGTAAATCCTCTTCCCTTTGAAGGCGTATTCATTTGCTGATACTTATTAATTTCTTCTTGGAGTAAAACAGCATATTCATTTCGCATAAATTGGCGAAAATACTCAGGATCTTCAGTATCCTTCGTTTTGATAATCGCTTCAATATATGCGGTCTTATTATCGCTGTAAACTATTGCTAATGGCAAATTGAACCATGCCTGTATGAAGTTCATCAGTAATCTTGATGTTCTCCCATTTCCATCATAAAAGGGATGAATCGAGACGAGGTGATAATGCGCGTCGAACGACAAGTTAAGCTGTTCCTCAACTGTAGGGGACTGCCCCATATTTTTACTGAGAAATTTAATGAGCGTATTGGTAAGATGTTCTACCTTATCGTAATTGGGGAAATAGGTATTTCCAGCCGACACATTACCTTTGCGAAATGCCCCGGTAGCAGCGTTAATAGTTCCGAATACTGTATTATAAACTTTTCCAGTGCTTTTCATCACCAGAGCATTGATTTGCCGAATGAGTTCCACAGTAAGCGCGTGTTTGCTTTTCGCGGCTTGTAAGGTAAAAAGTAGCGCATTGTGATGGTCTTTGACCATGAGACTGTCATCGAGTGGCTTTCCTTTCGGGGTGCGTCCTTCGTTTATTAGTACTTGTGCCTCAATCTCCGTAAGTGTAGAACCTTCAATGCGGGTGGAGTGATGATCAATGGATATTAAATTGAATTTTTCGTGATCAATCACCTCCTCTAAATGCAGAGAGTTATATTGTTCAATCAATGATGTAATATCCATAAAATAAATTTCAAAACTGTCACTTACAAAGATACCACATTTATGTACGTGGCAATTTATCTTTTAATCCTTACAAATTCGCGTATGGAAAGGGCTGAGTAGGGATTATTGTTTGCCTCTAAGCAATTCCACTTTTTGGCGTTCGACTTGTAACATCACAGCTTTTTCCCTGAGCCGCGGAATGGGAGGTCTGATATTGGGTCATAAAAAAAGGAGATCAATGATGATCTCCTTAATATTGTAATAATGCGCTGGGCATTTATGAAAATATCTTATTTAGCAGAAGCTTCAATTTGTGATAAGATAGCTTCATTTTTAGCAATCTGGCTGTGTTTAGATTCCTTAGAACGGCTGCCTTCTTCAAGATTACGGCCAAGCTTCAGGAACTGAACCTCCAGGCGTGAAACCGTTTTGTTTCTTCTGTCTTTTCTTTTTAAACGTGTAACTCCCATGGTTTTTTTATAATTTTTTATCCTGTGAGGTCGGAAGCGGATTCGAACCGCTGTACGAGGTTTTGCAGACCTCTGCCTAGCCACTCGGCCATCCGACCATCTCCCCCGTTTGAGGGAGTGCAAATATAGTTACTATTTCTTATTTGCCAAGGGGCGATATCAAAAAAGTGATAAAACTTTTTCCACATTAGCTGATATTGCCATGTCCCCGCAGCTCCGAGCATATTATAGCTGCTGATATTCCGACGTTTAGAGATTCAGCAAGGCCGAAGCGGGGAATGGTAATTTTTTTTGTTACCCATCGCTCAATGGCCGGAGAAACGCCGTTTCCTTCGTTTCCCAGGATGATGAAGCCTTCGTTTCCCCATGCTTGTTCATAGATGGAATGACCGTTTAAGAGGGCTCCGAACACAGGCACAGATGTTTCTCTGAGCAAAGGCTCGAGCTCGGTATAATAGACCTTCATTCGTGAAAGCGATCCCATACTTGCTTGTACCGCTTTGGGGTTATAAGCTTCAACAGTATCTGTAGAACAGATAATTTCTTTGAATCCAAACCAATCCGCTGTGCGAATAATAGTGCCGAAGTTTCCGGGGTCCTGTACGCCATCGAGCACGAGCGTAAACTTTTTATTAAAACCTAACGCTTGAAAATTGTTATATTCAGGAATGCGAATTAGGGCTAAAGAATCATGTGGGGTTACCAGAGTACTGATTTTTTTTAGTTCATTTGCATTGATTTCGGTGATCTTAACCTTCTTGCCTGTGTTATTGAGCTTTGCGATAGCTTCTGGAAGACTGTAGATTTCCTCAATGGAATAGTTCGATTCGATAAACTCGATAATTGATTTAGATCCTTCAACAAGGAAAAGACCGTGTTCTTTTCTGAATTTTTTTTGATGTAAGGAACTTACAAAACTTATTTGTGACTTTGAAAGCATATAATACCTTTCGTATTTTCTTATGCGCAAGTATACTGTTTTTAACAGTTATTTTGCCTTCGTGTTTTCCTACCCGTTTTCTCAACGATGATCAGGCGCTTGTTAAAGATGTGAAAATCAAGGGTGTTGACAGCAAGCTAAAGGAAGAAGCCTCGCAGTATATTCAGCAGGATATCAAGCCCAATTCGATGTTTAACCTCGCTTTGTACAATACCTTCAACACGAAGGGCGGCAAGTATAGAACCTCGAAAATTCGAAATATTGGGGAGGCACCGCATCTTTTGGATAGCTCCCTGGTAGATATTTCTTCGCGTGAGATTCAGAAATTTCTTTTTTATAAAGGATATTTTAAAGCCAAGGTTAGTCCTGAAGTCAGGGTGAAACGAAAAAAAGCTAATATTACCTTTCTCGCAGTACAGGGTCCTGCTTATACAGTGCGGTCATTTTCTGTTGATATTCCGGATACGGCAATGAAAGCGCTATATACGCGGAAGCGAACGTCTTTTTCGACGATCAGGGAGGGCATGCGTTATGATGCCGACTCGGTAATGAATGAGATTAACAGCACTAACAATATGCTTAAGGAGCATGGATATTACGATTTCATGAAGCAATACATTCATGTAGATCTGGATAGTAATCTGGCCTCTCATCGTGTGGATATGAAAATGCGCGTGTTTAATCCGCCGGGAAGAGAGTCGCATAAGGTGTATGTTATCAGTGACTCCGTAAGCATGGATATCCGCAATAATGAAGGACACCGCCGGGGCATCGTGCCTGATAGTTCCCGCGCTGGTAAGTCACTTTACTTGCGGGATTATTCCCATCGTTTTCGTGCCGCGCCTTTAACACGCTATATCTTCACCACTCCGGGAGAGGTGTATAGCGTTAAGGACGAGAATTATACCTATGACAGATTATATGAATTAAATACCTTCAGAAATCTGCAAATCAGCTATACAAAGGCTGCCGACAGTGCCAGTCTGAATGTAAACATTGACGCCACGCCGCTAAAGCGTATGACGAATCGGGTGGAGGGTGAATATACCTTTAACTCGTCAAGAAATGGTTTCAATATCGCCAATACCTATACAAACAGAAATCTTTTCAGAGGTGCCGAGCAGCTGGAAATCAAGCTTCGTTATGGCGTTCTTTTTGACTCCCGGGGGCGGCGTCAGATTTTTGGTCAGGTCTTTAACCGCGACTTTCAGATAGGTGCGAATTTGAGCTTTCCGCGACTGATGGTTCCCTTCAGGACAAGTTCGCATATCAAGGCTGGAATTTCACATACGATCTTTTCTACGAGTGTTCAGGTGTTTGACCAGCCAGGCGCGTTTCGTAATCGTTTGTTTATCAACTCGCTTACTTATGATTGGCACGATACCATGTATAAGCAACATAGTTTGACGCCTATTTCTGTGGAATACAGGGATGGACGTTTAGACTCTCGTTTTCGTGATTCTATCAGACAGCTCGGCTATGAGGCGTATATCAGAACCAACGATCGGCGTTATTTTAACTTAGGATCCAGCTATACATTTACCTATAATGCCGTTAAGCTCAATACTCTGGACGATTTTATGTATTTTAAAGGGGGGCTGGAGATGGGAGGAAATACGCTTCATCTTTTGACGAAGATCGCTAGTTTTCATCAGGACAGCACCGGTGCGAGGACGTTTTTGAGTCTTCCCTTTTTACAGTATACCAAGGCCGAACTAGACTTCAGATTTTATAGACATTTGGGGGGGGAGCGGCAACTGGTATTGAGGCTGAATCCGGGCATAGCGGCCTCCTATGGCAACTCGTCGAAGTCGGGACTGCCCTTTGAGAAGAACTTTTTCGCGGGCGGGTTCTCGGGAGTTCGGGCATGGCAGGCGCGTACGCTGGGTCCCGGAAATTATAACAGGAGCCAGATTGGCTCGGAAGAAGCCCGTAAGAACCTCACGTATTTAGATCAGTATGGCGACGTGAAACTTGAGGGTAATATTGAATATCGGTTTAAGCTGGCTAATAAGTTCTTTGGTGCGAAATTGAAGGGAGCGGTATTTTCCGATTTTGGTAACATCTGGCGTCTGCATGAGAGCGCGGATCTTGAGGGTGGCGAATTTAAGTTTAACAAGTTTATAGATCAGCTTGCAATTGGTGCCGGCGCGGGCCTGCGTTTTGACTTACAATATTTTGTTTTCAGGCTTGACGTAGGAGCAAAGGTTAAAGATCCGCAGTTTCAGGGTTCCGATCAGTGGGTGATCCGTCATTTGTTCTCTAAGGATGAGCGGAATGAGTTTAAAGACGAATATTTTAAGACGAATTCTCCGGATCATTATCGCTTTTTACAGTATAACTTTGGGATTGGAATGCCATTTTAAGCAGACGCGCACTTTTCGATTCTGCCATATTATGAGCTTTTGTCAATATGTGTAAGCACTATAAATGTTGTTAACGTGTTGTAACAGAGTGTTAAGTAAAAAGTGTTTGAAAAATATTTTGAGGGTAGAGAAAAAATCTGCATATTTGCGGCTCTGAAAAAAGTATAGATCATGAAGGCTGATTTACATCCAAAAAATTATAGATTAGTTGTTTTTAAGGATATGTCTAACGACTATTCTTTCATCACTAAATCTTGCATCGACACCAAGGAATCCATTAAATGGGAAGATGGAAATGAATATCCATTAGTTAAGTTAGAAATTTCTCATACTTCACACCCTTTTTATACAGGTAAGATGAAGTTAGTAGATACAGCGGGACGTATTGATAAGTTCCGTAGCCGTTACGCTAAAAAGTAATCGGGTAATTCCTTTGAAAGAATTTAAGGCTTATGTTCCGCGGGAACATAAGCCTTTTTTTTGTTTAAAAATCGCCGGCAGAAAGTGTTAAACGCCGCTGACGGATGTGTGATTTATGCGGTATTTTTATCTGTCTATATGACGATTTTCGTCAAGCTTTTATATTTTTGCCTCGATGACAGTAATCCTGTTCGATGATACAACACGCCATAGCCTGTTGCCATTAACATTTACCCGCCCGGTGGCATGTTTAAGAATTGGTATTCTTACAATTGCCGAGAAATGGGCCCATTATCTAAAGTCGGATACTTCGTTCTATACCGACCCTTATCTTCAACAGAAATATCCTTTTTCTCCCGGAGATGACAATTTGTTTATTAACGGCTCGGTATGTCCCGACGAGCGTTTACTGGAAGCTGTATCCGCTCTGAGAGAGGGTGAGGCGTTGAGAAAGAACGGTCTTTTAGTGGCGCTGCGCCTCGGCGCTGCTGCCGCCGCGAGTATCGATCTTGAAAGCGGTGCCTGGGAAAATAAATCCTATGCAGGAGACTTTACCCGCATTGTGTATCCTGAGCATATATTTCTGCACAACGATGTTGAGCTACGTAAGGACTTTGAGCTTCTGACACGAGGCAGGACCTCAAAGGGGCTGAGTAGCACGAATCAGGTGCTGGGTGATCAGATCTTTGTAGAGGAAGGGGTAACGGCCGAGTGCAGTATTTTCAACACGCTACAGGGCCCCATTTATTTGGGAAAGAACTCGCAGGTATGGGAGGGAAGCATGATTCGTGGCGCATTCGCGTTATGCGAGAATTCCCAAGTTAAAATGGGAGCTAAAATATATTCTAAGACTACCATCGGTCCCAATTGTCGCGTGGGTGGCGAAATAAATAATGCCGTAATCTTAGCCAACAGCTCGAAAGGGCATGAAGGGTACCTGGGAAACTCTGTGATTGGAGAGTGGTGTAATCTGGGTGCCGATACGAACAATTCGAATCTGAAGAACAATTATTCCGAGGTGAAGTTGTGGGATTACAGTACGCGCTCTTTACGAAATACAGGATTGCAGTTTTGCGGATTGATCATGGGCGACCACTCAAAGGCGGGTATCAACACGATGTTTAACACGGGAACGGTAGTGGGTACTTGCGCAAATGTGTATGGGGGAGGTTATCCTCCGAAATTTGTGCCTGATTTTTCATGGTGCGACCAGCAAAAGCTGACGACCTATAAATTTGACAAGCTTATTGAAACGGAGGGGAGAGTTTACGCCCGCCGGAATAAAGCGTTGGATATAATTGAAGAATCAATTCTTCGTCATATATTTGAGCAGACCACGCATTATAAAATATAACTATTAAACAATGAGAAAAAAAATTGTAGCAGGAAACTGGAAAATGAATATGGAGTACACTGCAGGTGTAAGTCTGTTTTCAGAAGTTATCAATATGGTTAGAGATGAGGTTCGGGGCGATCAGGAAGTAGTCGTTTGTCCTCCATCTATTTTTCTTCATAGCCTGGGTGTGTTAGCTGCTCAGCAGCAAAATGTGAACATTGGCGGGCAGAATTGTCATCAGAAGGAGTCTGGCGCTTATACAGGGGAGATTTCTGCGGCGATGATTAAGTCGGTAGCTGCAGAGTATGTTATCCTTGGCCACTCTGAACGCCGTCAATATTTTGGTGAGACAAATGAATTACTGGCAGAGAAGACCAACGTATCCTTGAAGGCAGGTCTTAAGCCAATTTTCTGTATTGGAGAAACTCTTGAGGAGCGCAACAGCGGAGCTCATTTTGATATCATCAGCGCGCAGCTTGCAGAAGGTGTATTTCATCTTGACGCGGAGAGCTTTGCCAATGTAGTACTTGCGTATGAGCCTGTATGGGCTATCGGTACCGGTGTTACGGCAAGCCCTGAACAGGCGCAGGAAATCCACGCTTTTATCCGTAAGCAGATTGAAGAACGTTATGGTGACGCTGTAGCTGCAAATACAACCATTCTTTACGGAGGTAGCTGTAATCCAAAAAATGCTCCCGAACTGTTTGCTCAGGCAGATATTGACGGAGGATTAATTGGCGGAGCGTCTTTGAAATCACGTGACTTTACCGATATCGTTAAAGTTTTTAATAGCTAACAGGTGAAGTACTTCGAGTTTTATTTCAAGTTAAACTCCGGAGAAGAATTTCATAAAGACCTGCTTCAGCAATCGCTTGCTGAAGCAGGTTTTGATTCTTTTGAGGATTGCGTAGATGGCTTTAGAGGCTATGTAGCTGAACAAAATTATCAGGAAGCCCTGTTTGAGGAGAGTCTGAATTCCTTTAGCGGGATGTTCGATTTTTCCTTTGAAAAAAATGACGTGCAACAACGCAATTGGAATGAAGAGTGGGAGAGCAACTTTAGTCCGATAGTTATTGACGATGAATGCTATATTCGAGCAAGTTTCCATGACGCAAGGCCCGATTATCCTTATGAGATTGTGATCGATCCAAAGATGTCTTTCGGTACAGGGCATCATCAGACAACTTCTATGATGCTCAGGTTCGTGCTTGAAGACGGTGCGGAGGGAAAAAGCGTGCTGGATATGGGATGTGGTACAGCGATTATTGCGATCCTCGCGGCAAAGCTAGGCGCTAAGAGGGTTGTGGCTATCGACTATGATCCGGTATGTTATGAGAGTTCTGTAGAAAACGCTGCGATAAATGGCGCCACAATGGAAGTACTATGTGGTTCTAGCGAAGCTATTCCTGATGAGCAGTTCGACATTATTTACGCTAATATAAACCGAAATATTTTGTTAGATCAACTTGGTCGCTATGCTGTGGCCTTACACGTTGGTGCTCATCTGTATCTCAGCGGCTTTTATACAGAGGATATTTCCGTGCTTACGGATGAGGCCAGTCGTTACAATCTGCGGTTGCTTGACCGGAAAGTTACTGACAATTGGACCGCCCTAAAGTTTGTGAAAGCCTAAGAGGCTTTCGCTGTTTTTTATTGCAGAAAAAGATTATTTTCCTGTTCTGGTTTTTTTGATATGAAAGTACATTTTATTGCCATTGGCGGTAGCGCCATGCATAACCTTGCTATAGCCCTGAAGCTCCAGGGGCATGATGTTAGTGGTTCGGATGACGCCATCTTTGAGCCTTCATTATCCCGATTGAAGAGGCATGGGATTTTACCTCCTGCCATGGGCTGGGATGCTGAAAATGTTCATGAGGGTCTTGATGCCGTAATATTGGGAATGCATGCCCGGAATGATAATCCCGAGCTGCTGAAAGCTAAGGATCTCAATCTGAATATTTATTCTTATCCTGAATATCTATATGAGCATGCGAAAGATAAGCATCGTATTGTTATCGGGGGTAGTCACGGCAAGACGAGCATCACCTCAATGATCCTTCACGTCCTCAACTTCTATAATAAAGATTTTGATTACATGGTCGGTGCTCAACTGGAGGGATTTGAGACCATGGTGAAGCTCTCAGACGCGCCCGTAATGATTATTGAAGGCGATGAATATCTTACTTCACCGATAGACCTGCGGCCTAAATTTCATGTTTACAAGGCTAATACGGCCATTATCAGCGGCATCGCGTGGGATCATATCAACGTTTTCCCGACCTTCGATATTTATGTAGATCAGTTTCGTATGTTCATTGATACGGTTGTTCCGGGAGGGACGCTGATATATAATACTGAAGATCCGGTGGTGGATAGAATAGTGAACGAAACGACACACAATGTATTAAAAAAAGGATATCATCAGCCAGAAAGCTATATGAGAAATCATAAGACGTTCATCCATACGCAGGCGGAGGATTTTCTTTTGCAGATATTTGGTCGGCATAATCTTTTAAATTTAGAAGCGGCGAGACTTGCCTGTGAGGATCTTGATATTCAGGCTGCGGATTTCTATAGGGCTTTACAGTCATTTAAAGGAGCTTCAAAGCGCCTTGAGCTTATTGCGAATAACGAAAATACCTGCATCTATAAAGATTTCGCCCATTCGCCATCTAAGTTAAAAGCTACTATCGATGCAGTAAAAGAACAGTTTCCGGAGCGCGAGCTTGTGGCTGTTATTGAGTTACATACTTTTAGCAGTCTTAATTCAGATTTTCTTAATGAATATCGCGGATCTATGGATAAGGCGGATCTGCCCATTGTATTCATCGATGAAAAGACTTTCGAGCATAAGAAGATGCAAGCCTATGGAGAAGGGGACGTTAAAAAAGCATTTGGTAACGATGAGTTAATTTTTTTCAACAGTAATGAAATATTGGTAGAGTTTTTGAGTTATATTAATTATAAGGGGAAAAACTTGCTTCTAATGAGTTCCGGTAATTTCTCCGGACTTAATTTAGGGGAGTTAGCGGGAGAAGTGATCAATAAAACTTAAATCGTTATATGAAAACACTAGGTAAAAAAATCAGGCTGTTAAGGCATCAGCAAGGCTGGAGCCAAGAGGATGTTGCGAAGCGGCTGGATATTTCCATTCCAGCTTTTTCAAAGATTGAAACAGGAATTACAGATGTTAATCTTTCTCGTCTCGAGCAAATAGCGCGTTTGTTCGATATGAGCGTAGTACAGTTGCTAACCTTTCATGATCCGGATGCTGTAGAAAAAGGCACGGTAGAAGTTGATGACGTTTCCCGGCGTTTGCAGGAGCGCGAACATGATGTTATTCAATTGCAAAAAAAGATCATCGATCTATACGAAGAGCTGCGTCGCTGCAACCCGTGATGCGGATCTGCGATTAACACAGGGGCAAGATCAGAACATTACTCTTAATGTAGCATGTTTTTTTCCCAGTAGAGCCCCTGTTGCCTCGTGTATTGCCAGCATCTTATCGTTGAAGTCGCCCACCCAGGAGAGCTCGAGTTCGTTATATTGATTTAAGGGAAGTACGTATTCTTTCACCTTAATGAATATTGCCGACTCAAGTCCGTGCTTTTGGTACGCCTTTTTGGTGCCCATGACAATGGCGCGCATTCTTGAAACCCCCTTCCAGCGCAGGTAGAGGAATTTAATTTTCTCCCAGATGCCAAGCTTACCGTTGAAGCCTTTTATAATCTGATTAGCATCCGGCAGGATGATAACGAAAGATGCCGGCTCATCATTTACGTACGCGAACCAGATGAGATTTTCATCCATCACCGCACGCATCTTTTGAAAGGATTCCAGGATGGTTTGTCTGTTTATGGGTACAAAATTTGGAAAGTCGCACCATGCGTCGTTATAAATTTCCAGGAAGTCGGACGCGAATCGTTCGATTTCATTCACACGCAGGTGTTCGAAGCGATAACCGGGTTTTTTAATTACCCAATTGGCAATTTTGGTGAAGCGTTCCGGAAAAGGTTTGTGAACATCCAGGTGATTTGTAATTTGCTCGTACTGGCTGATGAATCCGTAATTTTCGAACAATTCCCGGTAATATGGGAAATTATAGTTCATGCCATAGGAGGGATGCGTAAAGCCCTCTACCAGCAATCCCCAGAAAGTATCATTTTCACCAAAATTAATAGGTCCATCCATTCCGTCCATGCCTCGGGATCGTAACCATTGGCGGGCAGTATCAAACAACAGGTTCGCGATCTGCTGTTCGTTGACGCATTCAAAGAATCCCACAGCCCCAATGGATCCGGTCTCGGTTTTAGACTTTTCAAAGTTGATAAACGCGGCGATCCTGCCCAATAGTTTACCGTCCTTGTCTTTGACGATCCAGCGCGTAATCGTCCCATGCTTATGAAAGTTATTTTTCGCAGGGTTGAAAACACTTTCAACGTCTACATCGAGAGGACATACCCATACCGGGTCATTCTTGTACAATTCCCTTGCGACGTTCAGGAATTCGCGGCTGGTTTTTTTGTCCTTTACTTCAATAATATTCATATGGGGGCCTTGGGTTGTATTATATTAAGAATTAGTAATCGTCTTCTTCGTCATAGTCATTATAATCGTTGAAGCCGTTAAAGTCCTGAAGATCTTCGAAATTATCATCGTCATCATCCGAAAACCGTTTTTTAGGTTTTGGATCAGTGGATTTGAGATCTGTTTTTTTTGAAGCGCCGATTTCTGAATCCTTATTCGCAGCGCTTTTCTTGTTGGGCGTTTTCATTGTGTAAGTTTCGGTTGTGCTTTATTTATGTCTGTTTTTCTCCTCCAAGCATCGTGACAACTATAAATTGTGAGACCAATAAAGTCTTCTATTTATTGTTTTCGTTGTAGGAACGAAGTCAAAAAATCTGTTTCCCAAAAATAAAATAAAATCGATTTGTGCTTTCAGCCTGTTGAAAATTTATTCAGTTTTTTCACCGATCTCATTGGCGTCTGTGCCAAGGTCTTTAATCTGAGGAAGTTCAGCGTGGCTCTTTAATCCGAAGTAGTCCATGAAAAGGGTGCTCGTACCGTAAAGCAAAGGCTTTCCTGGGGTGCTGGCTTTTCCCTTAATGGCAATAAGCTCTTTTTCCAACAGACGTTGAATCGAGTAATCGCAGTTAACGCCTCGTATTTGTTCTATTTCAAGCTTCGTTATGGGTTGGCGATAGGCAATGATCGCCAGAGTTTCCAAAGCAGCCTGGCTAAGTTTCTTTTTTGACCGTTGAACCTGAAGTTGACGTATCAGCGCGTAGTAATTGCTCTTAGTAAGAAACTGATAACCGCCCGCGATTTCTCTAAGGCTGAACACCTGGTCGTCTTTATCGTATTTTTCACGGATAGCCTCCAGGTGGGTATGAATTTCATCCGCAGGATAATCCTCGTTCAATGCCGCGAAGATCACCTGTTTTATTTCTCCAATGCTGAGACTTTGCTCTGAAGCAAAGATCAGCGCTTCTATTTGTAATCTGATCGTTTCCACTAGGGCGGCAAATCTAAGTTTTATTTTTAAATATCAGGCTGGTGGGATTCGCTGAAGGTGTCTTTTGAATACACTGTCGACCTATACCCTGTGATTGTTTTGCAGATTGATTTTATTGAGGAAGCAGGGTCCATGCCTCCGCGCGTTCGGCAAATAACGCGCGCACCTCCGGCCAGGTTCTCCTGAAATAGGCTGACTTTCTGTAACTTTCGAGATCCTCTTCCGTCCGCCAGTAGCTAAGGGTGAAGTATTGATTTGGATTGACACTGTCGCGCAGTAATTCGAGCTTCAGACATCCTTCAAACTGATGTATGATAACCCGCTGGGTGTTATAGAATATTTTCAAAAAGTTTTCAGCCTGCTCAGGTCTGAAGGTCATCTTGACAACTCGTGTAACCATCAGTAAAATTCAACTCTAACAATGTCTCCCATGTGCAATCCCAGCAATCCGCTGGCGTTGCCTTTGTTGATGGCAATTTCGAGGTAATTACTGATGCCGAAAAGGCAAAGTTTCTCTCCTTCAGGTACCTCGTTATAATGCCAGCTGAGGCGATTGATCTTTTCATTCCGCTTAAAGCTAAGCTGGAAATTGCGACCTGCCTGAACGTTGGTGAAGAGTTCCTTGGAAATGTTGGTAATGACGTTCTGGTATGAGTCAATATAGATCACAGAGCCTCTTATTATATTGGGCTCGAGGGTAGGCATGAAATTTTTCTTTTCTATCAAGCCGTTGAGTTCGTTACCTATAGCCTCAAGCGCGCCGCCGGCAGCAAGGTGACATGCCGCCTTGGCAAAAATATCTGTAAGTGGGAAATGCAATAACTTGAGATCCTGCAAGATGGTTATCTCAAAGATCTGTTGCGGGGCTTCGTCAAAGATAAGGGAGAATATGCCATTGTCGGATCCAATGAAGAAATGCTCCCGATATTTTACAGCGACATACTTTCTATTCTCTTCAAATACAGAGTCAATACCGATGAGGTGAACTGTGCCTGTGGGGAAATAATGATACGCGTTTTTAAGCACAAAGGCAGCCTGCGGAATATTGAAAGCGGAAATACTGTGGGAGATGTCGACAATGTTCACCTCCGGCATTATTGAATACAGACTGCCTTTAAGAGCGGCCTGGTAAAAATCTTTGTAACCAAGATCGGTTGTTAAAGTAATTACAGCCATCGGGAATTCGAATTTATAAGTATGCTATTTTATATCCTACCGTTGAAATCAAGTGTTCGTTATCTTAAGTTTCAATTTATAAGTATGTCTCACGTCCGCGTTACCTATTTCAATATTTAGTTGGCAATATGAGTTCCGGCATAAGTAGGCGTTAACAGGAATCGGATACAAAACTTGAGCGGGGCAAATATATGTTAAAAATTATCTGGTTCATAAGGATAACATTAATATGAACGTATTGTTAGGATTTTACATGATGATGATCAATAATTTTTTAGCCTATAATTGAGCTGAACAGCTGTTGTGGAAGCGCCTTATTTGTAGTTAGATATCTTCGGAATGTGATGGGGTTTATGGAGGGGATGAGCTGTGGGCAGCAATGAATAGATGTTAAGAGGCGTGAAAGGGATCAACTAAATGCGAAATTTATTGTTAGTTCTCTAAAGAATCGGCAGTGCTCGTAAATATTGTAATTTAATTGTACCTTGATCTGAAACTTTAAATAGAACATAATTTGAACGAACTTAAAATAGAACTGGATAACGTTAATCCGGTGATTCTGTGGGGCGCTAATAATGAATATTTTGAGCTGTTTAAGCGTCAATTTCCCAAGTTAAAAATTGTAGCAAGAGGGGTGGAACTCAAAGTATTGGGTGACGAAACGGAGCTTAGTACTTTTAAACAACGTTTTGAAAAGGTGGTAGCTCATATAGAGCATTTTCAGAGTCTTTCGGCAAACCAGCTTGAAGGATTATTGGGAGCGCCTGTTTCTAAACCTGAAGACGCCGCGAATCCATCAGATAAGCCGTCGCTGGTAGGTGGTGAAGCAATTGTATATGGTCCGAACGGCATTGTCGTTAAGGCGCGCACGGCCAACCAGCGTCGCATGGTCGAGAGTATCAATCGCAGTGATATCTTATTTGCCATAGGTCCAGCAGGTACGGGTAAGACCTATACTGCCGTGGCTTTGGCAGTACGAGCGCTCAAGAATAAAGAAATTAAACGTATCATTCTTACTCGTCCGGCTGTTGAAGCGGGAGAAAATCTGGGTTTCCTGCCTGGCGATATGAAAGAGAAGATCGATCCGTATCTGCGCCCCTTGTATGATGCGCTGGACGATATGATCCCTGCGGATAAGCTGAAGGTATATCTGGAAAACAGGACGATAGAAATTGCCCCATTGGCGTTTATGAGGGGAAGAACGCTTGATAATTGTTTCGTGATCCTGGATGAAGCGCAAAATGCTACTGACATGCAGTTCAAGATGTTTCTGACACGTATGGGCCCGTCGGCGAAGTTTATTGTTACCGGTGATGTTACTCAGGTGGATCTTCCTAAAAAGCAACAGTCGGGATTACAAACCGGATTACGTATTCTGTCAGATATTAAGGGTATTGACATCATATATCTCAGTGGCGAAGATGTCGTTCGGCATAAGTTAGTGAAACGTATTCTGGAAGCTTACGGCGATATAAACTGATCTGACATATCCCGGTAAAATGAAAATGCCGGAGAATATGTGCTTCAGTTTTAAGATTAGACAAGACAATCTTATTTTTGCAGAAAATTGAAACATAATAATCCTCATGAGTGCTATAAAGGAAACTAATTTCCAATTTCCGGAACAAACAAACTTCTATCGCGGAAAAGTTCGTGATGTATATACCATAGGTGATAAGGCGTTGGTGATGGTCGCCAGTGATCGTATCTCCGCTTTTGATGTTATTTTGCCGGAAGCAATACCTTACAAGGGACAGGTACTCAATCAGATTGCCGCTAAATTTCTTGCTGCCACACAGGACATCATCCCTAATTGGGTGCTTGATGTGCCGGATCCAAGCGTCACCATTGGACGGATTTGTGAGCCTTTTAAAGTCGAAATGGTGATCCGGGGATATCTTGCAGGGCATGCGTGGCGTGAATATAAATCTGGTAAGCGTCAGGTGTGTGGTGTCCAGCTGCCAGAAGGATTAAAGGAAAATGATAAGCTGCCGGAACCTATTATTACCCCTACAACAAAGGCAGCGGTAGGTCATGATGAAGATATTTCCAGAGAGGACATTCTGGCAAGGAATATTGTTTCGGAAGAAGATTATGTGCAATTGGAGAAGTATACACGCGCGTTGTTTGAGCGTGGGACTATGATGGCTGCGGAACGAGGACTGATTCTTGTCGATACGAAATACGAATTTGGTAAGGCTGATGGCCGCATATATCTCATCGATGAAATCCATACTCCCGACTCGTCCCGTTATTTTTATCTTGATAGCTATGCCTCCCTGCAGGAACGGCAGGAACCGCAACGTCAGCTATCTAAGGAGTTTGTTCGTCAGTGGCTTATCGAGAATGGATTTCAGGGGAAAGATGGACAGACCGTGCCGGCAATGTCAGAAGAGTGGGTAAATACTGTTTCTGATAGATACATTGAGCTTTATGAACATATTGTGGGCGAAAAGTTTGAGCGACGGGATATCTCGGATCTCGAAGGTACGATGAAAGCAAATATTGAAGCGAGCCTTAATCGTTTGGTTTAATATTTTTATTTATTATTGTACAATAAACTTGCATCGCCAGCGTAAAATTCGGGGTAGTACAAAGAAAGGAAGCATTGTCCGCATGCTATAAACGTTGCCCGACGTTAGCGGAGGAAAAGACACTATTTTCGAAATACAAAAGATTGTTGATTCATTGGTTTCGCCATTGGCGTGTTTAAATTTTTTCAGAGCATATTATGAAGTTCACAGTTGATAAACATGAAAAATACGTAACATTTAAGCTGGAGGAGACCAATCTGAATAGTTTGATCGCTCCTCAGTTAAAGTCTGAGCTTGTTCTTCTTAACTCACATGGAGTAAAAAATATTATATTGGATTTGACATCTGTCAAGAATTCAGACTCTTCCGGATTAAGTAGCATTCTTAGCGGACATCGCTTATGTAAAGGATGCGAAGGATCTTTTGTGGTATGCGGATCCAGCGAACATCTGACACGTCTGCTTGAGATTACGAAGCTTGACAGTGTTCTGGCTCTGGTCCCCTCGGAAGAAGAAGCTATAGATATAATTTTTATGGAGGAAATAGAGCGCGAACTAAATAGAGAGGCTGAAAAATAGTTGCTCGATGAGATTTGATGTTACCATATTGGGCAGTAGCTCCGCTACGCCCATTTTCAACAGAAACCCCTCCGCGCAAATTCTAAATGTGAATGAGCGTCTTTTCCTCATCGACTGTGGAGAGGGAACGCAGCAGCAACTCATGCGCAATAATATTAGGGCGCAACGCATACATAGCATCTTCATCAGTCATATCCACGGTGATCATTACCTGGGTCTGGTAGGATTGCTGTCGTCATTACATCTCACGGGTAGGACGAAACCTTTAAATGTATATGGTCCTCCGCATCTTCAGGAAATTGTCGAAATGCAATTGAAGTACTCGGATACGGTAATCCGCTATCCACTGTTCTTCAATGTAAATGATCCGGAGCATGCCCAGGTAATTTTTGAAAATCCTGACATCATTGTCGAGAGTATCCCGCTGGATCATCGTATCGCATGTACGGGTTTCAAGTTTATGCAAAAAACGCGTATGCGTAAATTGCGTAAGGATAAAATTCAGGAACTTAACGTGCCGTTGGGGATGATTCCTTTGATAAAGCGCGGCTTCGATTACACTGACGAGAGTGGACAGGTGCATTCGTTTTTAGATCTGACAAGCGAAGCTGATCTTCCCCGGTCATATGCCTATATTTCAGACACCATTTGTAATTGGCGCTATCTTGATCAAATAAAGGGAGTAAACACTCTTTATCACGAGTCTACCTTTATGGACGACATGTTGGCAAGAGCTACAGAAACATACCACTCGACGGCAAAGCAGGCTGCCGAGGTTGCTCATCGGGCCGGGGTACAACAGTTGTTGCTAGGGCATTTCTCTGCTCGCTATAGAGAGCTGGAGCCTTTGTTGGCGGAAGCTACGTCGGTCTTTCCTGAATCAAAGTTAGCCATAGAGGGTAAGGTCTTCGATATTTAAGATCGAAGGGCAATAAATTTTCCCATTCCTCCTTATACAGGAGAGGGGGTATTTTAAATCTTTGTAACAAAGCGATTACAATCGGAGCCTTTTTTATACATAATTGACCTAAAAATAAATCATTTTTCATAGAGTAATTTTTATTTCAAATAACGCAAAATGTTGTTTGTTAGCCCATTTGATAATAAGCAATCTTTTTGGCGTTAGAATTGTGTGTATTTGTTCATCGAAACAAATTGACATAAACGATGAAAAAGATAATTCTTATTGCAGCGGGCTTCCTGTTTGGAAGTGCTGCCTTCGCACAGGTTGGAACAACAAAATGGGGTATTAGAGCAGGTGTAAACCTTGCTAAATATCGGGTTTCAAATGGAGATGAAGCGGTAAGCTCGTCGAATTCTACAAATTTTCAGGTTACAGGTTATGCTGATGTACCGGTAGGATCCTACTTTTGGGTACAACCGGGAATTAGCCTTCAGGGAAAAGGTGGTAAATGGGAGTCCGACGATATCGCGAATGTGAAGCGAGAAAATAGTACCCTGGAAATTGGAGTTCCTGTAAACTTAGTTGCTAAATTACCAATTGCTCAGGGAACAAACTTTTATATGGGAGCCGGTCCGTACATTTCATACGCGGTTAGCGGCCGTCAGAAGTCAAGTGCCAGTGTAGCGGGCGCCAGTGGTAGTAGTGAGCGTGACATAGAATTTGGCAATAGCAATGGCGACGATTTAAGACCTTTTGATGCTGGCGTAAACTTCCTTGCCGGTTTTGAGTTAGGTGGAGGATTTCAGGTTGGTGCCGGGTATGGCTTGGGGCTAACCGATTTGGCTCCCGACAATTCGTCAAATTCAACGCTTAAGAATCGGGTATTATCCTTTAACGTAGGATTCTCCTTTTAGTAGCAATATTCTAAAATCTAATAGCAAAGCTTCGTCCCTCTCCGGGTCGGAGCTTTTTTGTTGCTATCCCTAGTGTCAGAAACATGGGGCATAACTCCAGCGTCCTTTTTCCTGAACTTGAAATTCCTAAAAGAGATACACCCGGCAGCGTTAAACGCTGTTTAAATGCTATGGAGCGTTGCGGCAGGGTATTTGGTTATAAAAGATCAAATACTATAGCTATGACTAACAAAACAGAAAAGAAAGCGGATCAGGTAAATCCTGAAAAAGAGCATCAGAAAGATGTAGAGACTGTGGTTTCAAAAAATGATAATGTTAAACCCATTCCAACAGAAGAAGAACTAAAGGAAAAGAAGAAGGAAAAGTAGCATTTAGATGCTCAGCCTTGAGACAATGAATGTTTTTGTAACATGCTGAGAATTTATTGATTACGCAACGTTTTCTTAATATTGTCAGGATATTTTTGTGTTGTAAAAAGAGCTTATAAATGATTTTGGCAAAAAACACGGTTTCCAGTTGGAATGTGTTATATTTAGAAAAACACTGACCCCTAAATACCATGAACTTAAGGCAATATACCATCGATCGGCTGGAAAGCCAACATAAAACCATTAAGCAGTATATCGATAATCTGCCGCCCGAGGCTATTTATAATAGACTTGAGCATGGTAAATTCTCAATACATGAGAATATCGCTTATTTGGCCCGTTATCAGGAAGTGTTTACTGAGCGCCTGGGAAGGATCATCTCCGAGATAAATCCTTTTTTCGAAGTCTATAAGCCTGACGCTGATGTGCAGTTTCCATTTACCACTGCGCGGACTACCGGCTCCTTGCTCCATTCGATTTATAAGCAGCGGGATCATATCTGCAATATGCTGAGGGAACTTCCTGATGAGCTTTGTTCCAGAATTGGCACTCATTCAATTTTAGGTCAAATGGCGGTAGGAGAGTGGACGGAATTTTTCCTGCTTCATGAGTCCAGTCAGTTATTCAAGATATTTAAGCTTTCAGGTAGCTTTTGGTCTATGGAGGTCGCTAAAAACAGTAACGTCATATACCTTCCGCGACTCAGTAATTTTACTGATGAATTAGCAGTGTAATATAGGCTAAGAGGTATCATACCCTCTTTATGGAGATATAAAACACAAAAGGACGAGCTTTGCGCTCGTCCTTTTGTGTTTTATACATAGATCAGGGAATATAAAAGATCACTTAATATCCATTATTCCCAAATTCATCGGCATTATTAATTTGATTTAAAAAATTGAACGGAATAGGACGGGTGTAGTGACGTGACGCCACAAAATTGCTGAGGGCTGTCCTGTTGTACGTCTGCAGCCGGGATTCGAAAGCTTTATTTCGCTTTAACAAGGCCCATCTGTTAAATTCCCCACATAACTCCCTTGCATACTCATCGAATACGTCGTTCATCGTAGCCGACACCAGCTGCATTCCTGTGGCTGTATTAAAATCAGCACTATTCCGGCAGGCGCGTTTTCTTAACTCATTTAAGTATTTCGCGGCTTCTGCGCCATTTTGATTAACGTGCATACTCGCCTCTGCCACAATAAGGTAAACTTCGGCCATGCGCATAATCATAATGTTACCCAACTTCTGCTGAAAGTTCGCCCCCAGCCATCCGCCGTCGAAATTATGGTTAAATTTCATCATTGCCGGGAAGAGGTTTGCCGCGGCTGGATATGCAAGACCGTTATTCGAGGCGACCATTTTATAGGTACTTCCCGTAGGATCGGAAGGATCGAACAGGTCATCGATATTTACGGTGAGATATCTTCTGCTTGCCTTATCTGTTGCAGAGAGAGGCGTCTTGCTCAAGTAAGCAAAGAACCTGTCTTCGTCCTGAGCAAGAGGGTATGGATGTACATTGGCGTTTGCAACGTCAATTAGCCCCGTTGTGGCTCCCGTGTGATCTCCTTTTGCCCAAACTTTGGGAATGTATTGCCAGGTAGCATTTTGAGAAGCATTGCGGGCATTAACGTCTGTATAAGGATATATTTTTTGCCCTACATGAGATGCATCAATACCATATTTAGTACACATGGCCGCGGTCAGGGTAACGGTGGCGGCATCATAGGTTACCTTGGCAGGAGTAGGGGCTACCGTTCCCAGGCTAGCTAAGGCCTGCGTACCTGAATAATTTGTAAATGCCGTTACGAAGGTATTTTCCCAGCGCTTGTCATAGTCGGCATTGAAACACTGAATTAGGTATTTTGTCGGCGCTATAAATTGTTGGTTCAAACGACCATAGTAGGCATTTGAAGTGTTCGCGTTCACGCCCCGCTTTAGCAGATCGGCGGTGCCAAACGCATCATCAAGCTTTGGATAATAATGTAGATAGAGATTCGGTTTTCCTGAACCGGTAAAGTAGTCATAGGACGGGTCATAAGGATTAAGCCCGTAAGCAGTAAACAAAGCCTCTTGATTATTGCGGTTATTCCTGGCCGCGAACACCTCGGCAAAGTCATCGTAAATCCGGGCGTTATATGAACCTGCCTGTGTTATAAGGCTATCAGCCACCTCTTTTGCTCTCAGCCAATAGGATTTATTGTTTTCTGTGAGACCTTCACCGGCTCCCTGCGCATAAACTCGGGCAAGCAGTCCGAACGCTGCTTTTTTGGTAACTCGCTGAGCATTTCCCTCATAAGGTGTTATTGGCAACGCATTGAATGCAGCTCTGAGATCAGTGATAATCTGACGATAAATATCCGGTACAGGGCTTCTGGAGGGATTCAAATTTTTTACGGGGTCATCTACAGTTACAAGGGGTACACTTCCAAACTGTGTTACGAGAACCGAGTAATAATATGCTCGCAGAAACTGCGCTTCTGCGACTAAAATCTTAATATCCTCAGGGTCTCCGTCCTGTAGTTTTGTAGATAATTCAATAGTTTTATTGCAGTCTTTGATTGGTCCCCATGCGAAATCCCATACGTTCCTTACCACGCCGGAATTAATAGTAAACTCCTCATAAGCAATAACATCACGATATTGATTGTGGTTATTGTAGGGGAAGGTCCATAAATCGGTGCCAACTTCCGAGAGGATACCGTAGGGCATACCAATCAGGGATCCCCAAAGGCCGCTGTAGCAGTTAGACTGAAAGGCTTTAAATCCGCTAAATGATCTGAGCACATTATCCTCAGACAGCGACGTGGGATTATACTCATCCAAAGGCCTGCATGCCGAGAATGCAAGTATTATGATCTGGCAAAAGATGGCTGTTCGTATGATAGTATTTATGATATGTTTCTTCATGTTTTTTAATTGCTATAATGTTACATTTAGGCCAATGACTACCTGTTTGGTTAGAGGATAGCTTAACGTGCCATTCATCTCCGGATCATATTGCTTTATCAGAGGACTTTTCGCAATGATTAAAGGATTGGTAATCGTTCCGTATAGGCGAAGTCTCTGAATGCCGAATTTTTTAGACATAGCGTTTGACAAGGTATATCCCATGGTAATATTCTTCACTTTGAAAAATGAGCCATCCACGTATGATAATCCGCTGAATCCGGTCATGGTAGAAGTCGTTGCTAAGTAGTCCATTACCGGGAAATCATTGGAAGGATTTTCCGGTGTCCAATAATTAAAGTATTCGGGAATAGTTCTGGAAGGACTTGCATTTGTCGCAAATGCGTTGGGCTGATACCATCCTAACATATTGTATTTTATCATTTGTCCCCACCTGAAGTAAGCGTAAACTCCCAAATCGAAGTTTTTATATTTAAAGGTATTTTGTAAGCCCAAAGACCATACAGGGGAGTTTTGACCGAGTGTCTGATAGTCGTTGGCACTATAGCTGTACCTTGAGTTAGCCGCCGTTAACGAGGGGTTGAACTTTTGAGCTGCCGCAAGATCTGTATAATAATATGTTTCGGTACCATCCGCCGCCGTCTTCACGTAAACACCCTGAGCCAGCCTGTTGATATCAGGAACATTAACTTTCAGGTCGCCCGGTCTTTTGTTAAATACAGCAGCATCCGCTTCTTCGCCAAGCTGCCACACGCCATCAAGCTTAAAATTGCGGAACGAGTTCACCGCTTGTCCGATGGTAAGTGTGTAATCACCATTGGTAATGTTATTAGCTACACCGCCCGTTAACTTAAGGATCTTTTCTTTGTTGTGCGAAAAGGCCGCAGCGGTAGTCCATTCGAAATTTCTGGTGACAATATTGCGTGTGTTTAATGTTATTTCCAAGCCCTTATTAGAGGTTTCGCATACATTTAAATTTGTCTGGTATTGAGTGCCTGGCTTATAAGTTCCATAGATTATAGGCGATAATACACTATAGATCACACCTTTGGTATTGGTATTATAGTAGTCTATAGCTACGTCAATTCGATTATTAAACAAACCTGCGTCTACACCAAAATTCGTGTTATGCGATTTCTCCCAACCCAGCTGCTGATTTGTAATGAACTGTGAGTTTCTATAAATAGGCTCCGTTTGGCCCCCTAATGACATATTTAAGCTTTCCATTACTGCCACAGAGCTATAGGGGTCAATCTTCGCAGATCCCGTGATTCCCCATCCGACGCGAAGCTTTAAATTGTTGAGCCAGTCTTTGGTGCCTTTCATGAAATCCTCGTCAGAGATTCGCCACCCCGCAGAGGCGGCGGGAAAAGTATCCCAACGATTGTTCGTATATAATACGGAGGAGCCATCGCGCCGCACTGACGCTGATAGCAGATACTTTCCGGCATACGAATAATTTACGCGACCCAGTAAGCCCAGTGTTCTAGACATGGTATAAGAACTGGTAGCGACAGTATTTGCCGGATCCACACGGAAATTATACCACTTGAAGTTGTTATTTAAAATATTATTCTGCGACATCAGGGTCTTGGTATCCTGATTGTCGTAGTAGGTACTTACAGCAGTGGCCGTGAACTCATGTTTTTGAGCAACCTTAAAATTATAAGTCAGGATGTTTTCCCATTGATAGCCTACAAAGCGGTCCTGATTAATCTGAGCCTTTGCAATGCCGGCATTATTATAAGTATACGCAACAGAGCCTATTCCATCAAACTGGTAGGTGTTTGAGTACGTAAGCTGGCCTCCGGCGCGGGATAGAAACGAAAGACCTTTCAGTGGACGCAGCTCAATATAAGGGTTGACAAAAATACGTGAGTTATTGTCAACATTCGAATAGACCCCTGGCTGATAATTCAGAAGAAGATTATATACGTTATTCCCCAAATCAGGGTTTAAAGTTCCGTCCGCTTTATATGGCCTTGCTAATGGGTCGGTGACCAGCGCTGTTTCCAACTTGTCTTGCGCCTTATTCCTGATTACATAAGAGGCCTGAACGTTTGCACCTATGGAGATCCATGGTTTTACTTTATGATCGATACGAAAGGTGGAACTAAGCAGGTTGTAATCGTCGCCGCGATACTGTCCTTTCTCGCCTGTGTAATTAAAAGATAAGTAGGCTTTCGTCTTATCAGTGCCACCGGAGGCGCTCACGCTATAGTTTTGCGTGGCGGCATTTTTTTGCAGAAATAGATCGGCCCAATCAGTAAACTGACCCTCCTTAAATGTTTGATATCGTTGAGCTCCGAAAATCTCCTCATCATTTTCTTCCGATTGCCAAAGCGCTCCATCCTTGGTCCACTCGTTCTTGTTTGCATTCCAAACGTAGCTATACGCATCACGTTTAGTCTTTAAATAGGCTTCACCCTTACGCATTTTTGGTGTTTGCGACCAGCCGTTATAGCCATAAAACGAGTTAAAGTCAATGAGCACCTTGCCTGCTTTGCCGCCTTTGGTTGTTATGATAATTACTCCGTTTGAGCCTGCGGATCCATAAACAGCGGTTGAGGAGGCATCTTTTAGAATGTCAATGCTCTCAATATCATTAGGGTTTAATGTTGCGTAATCCCCGGGCAGCCCGTTAATGATAAACAAGGGATTGCCACTTGCAGTAAACGAGCGCGTACCCCGCAGCTGGAGGTTAACCCCCGCGCCTGCTTGTCCAGAAGAACGGGTAATGTCTAAACCGGCTACTCTTCCTTGTAAAGACTCCATGGGATTGGGACCAGGTCTGGCGGTGATTTCGTCGCTCTTTACTGATACAACTGATCCTGTAAGATCCCGCTTTTTTGATACCCCGAAACCTACTACGACCACCTCGTCCATAGCGAGGCCCTGAGTTTTTAGTTCAATATTCAGAGCTGCCGCGGATTTCACCGTAATGTCGCGGGTATCCATTCCTATAAACGAAATCTGGAGAACCGAATTGAGGGGAGCCTGTATGCTAAACCGGCCATTTAGATCGGTACTGGTTTTGGTTTTCGTTCCTTTCAGGATGATGTTTGCTCCCGGTAATGGCTCCCCGTTATTAGTTACCCTACCGCTGATTTTAAGTGTTGATGTTGCTTGTTTATCCGCTGGTGGTGCCTGGGAATAGGCATATAATGATATGAAAAATGAAGCCAGCAAAAGAGTGTATCGTACGCTGACTTTTTGAAAATAACTGAACATAGTTTTTAATTTTTCGGTTAGAAATAAAGATTAGGCACATTCAATTGTGCGCACAATCAAACCCGGCAACAAGTTGCAGATTGATCAAGTACAGTGGTGTTTCCTTCTTGGCACGCTTTCAGATAAGATACATTCCCCGCGAAGATCGTGAGGATGAATATGTGTTTGGTTTGTGGCTTATGCTATTAAGAGTTGCTGCGCGAAGGTGTGTCTGGCAGTCTGTCGACCTGGGTTAGATTTCAGTGGTTTTGTTAGTTTTTAGATATTCATTTATTCAAATTGTTTCTCCTTATAAATCCTGACTTTCGTCGGATTTTAATTTAATGGTTAATTACTGTGTTGGTGGTGTCTACTTATATTACTGCCGATCAGAAATAAAATGGTCAGTGCTGGTGTGAATAGGACAGATCGGCTAAAGCTCAAAGATACTTTTGGGAATATCGTGAGATGCTGTGTTTTTTGATAGTAAAGCTATAGATTTTGATTTATCTTATCAATATAATGCTCTTTTTTGAAAGAAAAACCGATGAGGATAGTATTTCGACTAAAACAACTGCTTCAGTCCATCATAAATAGTTTCCATAATTCTGCCCATACCCAAACCCTGATTATGGTTGAATAGCATAATTAGTATCAGTACAATGATAGCGGCGAAGATAAACTTGCGGAACATACTGGCGAAGGCGATAATCACTATCGGTATCAGGATCAGAAGAATCCAGTTAATTTTGATGGGACTCAGATTCCCGTCTCTCTTAATCACATAGTACAGCCGTGAATGTGTACCATTGGCATTGGTATGCTTAAGATATACAAAGGATGATTTACTGATAGCCATGGGCGCAACAGCTACTCCGTCGTGGAAACTAAGGTCTTGCTTAAAGCCATTTATGCTAAACTCATAAGTACCGTTCAGATGTTCCATGGGGGCGTCCGCGGAGTCCGCGGCAATTACTGCTAACTTTTCATTTTTCAACAGATTTTCTTTCACTAAAAAATTGTTCAAACTATCAGGTTGGGCAGCTAGTAAAGCTGGCAATAAGGTGTATAGCGTTAATAGAATAGTTCTTGCAATTTTCATATCTGTCGACCTCTTAAAACCATAGAGGATATTGCGCAAAGGTACATTTAAATGCGCTTGTGGTAAAGAGCTGTTGTCTCATTTGCTGCAGTTCTTCAAATAGTACTTTACAACCTGAAGGTATACCCGATGCGCCAGTTTTCTTTTAAAAGAGTCAAACCTGCTATAGATGCTTTTGTTAGCACTATTGCGTGACTTTGTAACATGTTTTTAATCATTCATGTTACTCTTCATGGTTAAGGAAGAATTGAATAGCTTTGCGGCCGACGTGTGTTTTATTTATGTGAGATATGAATGTAAGTTCAGTAACAGATAGTCCTTTTCAAATTAAGCTTAGTTTCGAGCCCTATATCGAGTTTCTTGAAACGAAGATGGCTGAGGATGAGGAGTATGTCGCCAGATACCAACACCTGTTGGAGCGAATAGAAGAATATCCCGCGCTTCGCGACGGCCTGGAATCAGAGGCTCAGATAAACGAATTATTACCGTTAATAGGGGAGCTATTGCAGGAATTATTCCCGAAGGCGCTTTCCCCGAATGAGATCAAAGCTGTTAGCATTCCCTATCAAAAGATCATCATAAACCCTACAGAGCGTTTCAAATCACTGATACATAATGCTGGTAGCGACTTCAGTTTTGGTGTTCAGCGTCTTGACGATCAGTTTTATTACATTCTCAGCTGCTGCCTTATTCTCAACGAGTATTATAATACGCAGTTAGATTTTAAGCTTCCTTTGGTAGTAACCATCCCGACAAAAGCAGGTATCGACAAGCATTATAAAATTCTTTATAATGCTGATTTCCTTAATATTTACAGAACCGAAGCAAGTAAAACACTCAGTGATGAGGACATCCGGGAGCTCATAGACAACTCCGCTAATATAGATCTTTGGAAAAAACGCTTCCCGCCGCAGAGCTGGATACTCAAAGGCTTTGGCTTGATCAATCTTGTAGATATAACCCTGGAATATTCCGTTTCTCTATTGAAAGAAAGGCTTTTAAGCTTTGACATCGGAGGAATTGCGGGAGCGATAGCCCCTGTGTTTGAAGCTATTTACCAAACTAAGGACATCGATTTTGGCTTTAGCAGATATAGTGAAGTAGATGATCACTTACGCTTATCTTCTTTTGGCGTTCCTGTTAAAAGCTTTCTGATACCAGAGACGCTTGACGTTGCCGCTAGTAAAGTTCTTTGCGCTGATTCTTACGAAGCCTTAATTGTAAATCAATCGTACTTCACGGTAAGCGATACTGAAGCGTATGTTGCCGCACGTTCCGGATCCAGCATCGCTCAGCGCATACAGCAACATAACATCGGGTCCTTCATTCTGGTGCCTATAGTTAAAGATGGCGAACTGTTGGGCGTCCTTGAAGTGGTATCTCCCGTGAAATATCTTTTCAATAGCTTGAATGCCAGAAGGATTGATGCGGTAGTGCCGTTTCTGAGCGATAGCATCAAACGTATGATTTCTGAAGTTCAGAACAGAATTCAGGCATTCATTCAAAATCATTTCACTTCAATACATTCCAGTGTGTATTGGAAATTCAGAAATGAGGCTCTTCATCATATTTTTAAACCAGAAGATTCAGACATTGAGCCGATTGTTTTTAATGATGTATACCCGCTTTTCGGGCAGTCGGATATTAATGGTTCTTCAGGCTTTAGAAATCTGAGTGTTCAGCGCGATCTCATCGCCCAGCTGAGCAGTTTACGGCATTTAATTCTCACTATACAAAAAGACGCTCCCTCGACTATAACGGTCGAAATGCAACAGGAATTAGATGCATTTTCCGTAGAATTGCAGAACCCCTTGCTGGCAGGTACCGAGCAGAAGATAAAGGACTACCTCTCGGCAAACATTCACCCGATATTGAGATCGGTAAATGATCCCGCTTTAAAGGAGCTTGTTAGTGAATATTTCTCAAATCGCATCAAGGAAAGTGGTGTGTTTTACACTCATCGCCGGAAATATGAACAAAGTGTCGCGATGGTAAACAATGTACTTGCTAATACGTTGGATACGGAGCAGAAACGTGCGCAGCATTTGTTTCCTCATTATTATGAACGATTCAAAACCGATGGCGTCGACTTCAATCTATACGTTGGGGCATCTATTGCTGAGAGAGCAACGTTTAGCATTGAGAAATTGCATGAATTACGGAAATGGCAACTTCGAACCATCGTGAAAATGGAACGGGCACATTATCAAATGAAAGGGGATGCTCCTTACCAGCTTGAAATTGCCAGCCTGATACTTGCTTTTGCTCAGCGCATATCTGTGCGCTTCCGCATGGATGAGAAGCGCCTAGACGTTGACGGAACTTATAACGCGCGCTACGAGATTGTAAAGAAAAGGATCGACAAGGCGCATATTAGAAACTCCGATGAACGTATAACGTCAAAAGGAAAGCTTACCATTGTGTTCTCCACGATTTCTGAAGAACATGAATATAAGGCCTATCTCGAAACCTTAATTGACGAGGGCTTATTTTCCAGGGAGATAGAGGTGTTTGATGTTGAGGAGTTACAGGGAGTGTCGGGACTGAGAGCAATGCGAATTCCTGTCGTTTATTTATAGCAATGTTTCGTTGCCGCGAACGTTATGATGTGCCGGGAGGATCCGGAAGTTTTAAATTTATATGTTAAATTTTAGCAAATGAATGATTATCAGCACCTTCTTCAAGAGGTAAGGGAGCATGTATTAACTTATTATGCCGAACATCAGCTCGACCTCTCGTATCATAATGAAGCTCATACCCGATATGTGGTAAAGGCTGCTAGTGTTTTGGCAGATCACTATAAACTCGACGATCGCGACAGGTTCATCGTTCTTGCCGCGGCATGGTTTCACGATCTGGGCTACTACAGTTGTTCAAATGGACATGAACTTAACGGCGCGGAGTGCGCCAGCCGTTTTTTGAACGAGCAGCATGTTAATGAGGATGTTATTGATGCTATTCGCCGTTGTATTATTTCGACAACGATGCCGCAGGCCCCCAGGGATTTAAATGAGGAAATTCTTTGCGACGCTGATCTGTATCATTTGGGAACAGATGAATTTGAGGACAAAGATAAATTAATGCGAAAGGAGGCCGAGCAGCATCATGGCGCAATTCCAGGATCGGTATGGCGGGCATCAACTATTGCTTTCTTAAAGAAACATAAATACCATACTGCCTACGCGAAAGAGGTATTGGACCCTGTTAAAACAACGAATCTTGAACGCCTGGTTTCAAAGGATAGCAAAAAGCGCGAAGCTAAAGAGGCCAGCGCTGTCGGTAAGGTAGAAAACAAACCGGATGTCGCGGATGATCAAAAGAGAAAAAAAGGGGATAAGCCTGAACGCGGTATTGAGACGATGTTCCGTATAAGCTCCGGAAATCATCAGCGCCTTAGTGATATGGCCGACAATAAAGCTCATATCCTGATAACGGTGAATTCGATCATACTGTCGGCAGTAATAAGTTTTCTGTTGCGTAAACTGGATAATCATTTTTACCTCGCGATACCTACATTTATCCTGCTGAGCGTATCGGTGGTGACAATGATTTATGCGATTCTTGCAACACGCCCCAACATTCCGCCGGGTACTTTTACTAAAGAAGATGTTGATAATAATCGGGTTAACCTACTGTTTTTCGGTAACTTTTATAAAATGAGCCTTGAGGATTATGCCGATGGTATGTGGCGCACCATGGGCGACAAATCTTTTTTATATGGAAGCTTAATCCGCGATGTTTACGCTCAGGGCGTAGTGTTAGGGCGTAAGTATAAACTTCTCCGAAAGGCTTATAATATTTTCATGTTCGGACTTATAATTTCTGTTATCGCATTCATTGTAGCCTCTTCTTTACCGAATAGTGATTAAAAAGAAATATTAGTTTAACTTTGTAACATGTATTTATTCAATGTTCGTGTTTACGGATTGCTTATCAATCAAAATAACGAAGTTCTACTTAGCGATGAAGAGCATGAAGGGGTTTATCTTACCAAATTTCCCGGTGGCGGTTTGGAATATGGTGAAGGACTGCATGATGCTCTGAAAAGGGAATTTATGGAGGAATGTGGCCTCGAAATTGAAGTTAAGGAACACTTATATACGACCGATTTTTTTGAGAAGTCGGCCTTCAATGAGAGTCAGATAATAAGCGTTTATTATCTGGTGAAACCAACGCGATATTATGAAATCCGCACTACGGACCTACCTTTTGACTTTGAAAGAGGCAGCACAAGTCGCCAATCATTTCGCTGGAAATCTATTGATAAACTCCGCAATTCTGATGTAACATTTCTTACAGAAAAAAGAGCTATCCAGGAGTTGAAGGAACGAATGAGCGTTCTGGTTTAATCAGCGTGCCTGCACCGTTAGCATACATGTCGCTTGTTGTCGACGGTTAATTCTTTTACCTTTGATCTGTTATGGGCTATAATAGTTTAGCTGCCTGTGTGGCAGATCTTGAGAAACATGGACATTTGGTAAGGGTCAAAGAATTGGTGGATCCTCATCTGGAAATGGCCTCTCTCCATTTGCGTGCTTACGAAAAGCAAGGTCCCGCGTTATTTTTTGAAAATATTAAAGGGTGTAAATATCCCGCGGTATCAAACCTCTTTGGTACGCTTGATCGTTCGCGATTTATCTTTCGCGATACGCTGGAGCAGGTAAAAAGGATGGTTGATATAAAGAGTGATCCGATGATGGCGCTCAAGCATCCGCTAGGTTATCTGAAAACCGGGATGGCGGCCATGTCGGCATTGCCGATGCGGGTATCCGCATCATCCATTAAACGTTTTTCGAAAATCCAGATTTCAGATCTTCCAAAAATCGTAAACTGGCCTATTGATGGTGGCCCATTCATCACCATGCCGCAGGTTTACTCTGAAAACATCCAACGAGCGGGAGTGATGAACGCGAACGTCGGAATGTATCGGATACAATTATCCGGAAATGATTACATAGAAAATCAGGAGATAGGCCTTCATTATCAGTTGCACCGTGGCATAGGTATTCACCAATCTAAGGCTATGGCTGCCGGACAACCTCTTAAGGTAAGCATCTTCGTAGGAGGTCCTCCGGCGCATCCTCTGGCTGCTGTAATGCCATTGCCCGAGGGACTATCCGAGCTTACATTCGCGGGAGCGTTGGCGGGCAGGAGATTTCGCTATTTTTATGATTCTGAAGGCTTTTGTGTCTCTGCTGATGCTGATTTTGTGATCACGGGCACTGTGCATCCTTTCGAAACAAAAAATGAAGGTCCTTTCGGTGATCACCTGGGGTATTATAGCCTGACACATCAATTCCCTCTGTTACGTGTTCACAGCGTTTATCAGAAAAAGGATAATCCCATCTGGTCTTTCACTGTGGTTGGGCGACCTCCTCAGGAAGATACTAGTTTCGGGGCGCTGATTCATGAAATCGCAGGCTCGGCATTGCCGAAGGAGGTTCCCGGTTTACATGAGGTAAATGCTGTTGATGAGGCCGGAGTGCATCCCTTGCTTTTCGCCATAGGCAGCGAACGTTATACTCCATATTTAAAAGAGCGTAAACCTAGCGAGCTCCTCACTATAGCGAATCATCTTTTGGGGTCAAATCAGCTAAGCCTTGCGAAGTATCTCTTTATCGCGGCGCGTGAGGATGATCCCGCACTTCATACTCACGATATTCAGCGATTTCTTGCTCACGTCTTTGAACGTTTCGACCCGCGAAGAGATCTGCATTTTCAGACGAACACCACTATTGATACCCTTGATTATACCGGCGGGCGTTTAAATGAGGGCTCGAAGCTGGTTATTGCTGCTGCCGGCGAAAAGGTACGTGATTTATGTAAGGCTGTGCCGGCCTGCTTAACAAATCTTGATGACTACGCTAATGCTGCTCTGGCAATGCCGGGAGTGGTAGTGCTGGAAGGTCCTAAGTTCCATAGCGAGGAGCAAACGGCTAACGATATCAAGGCGCTGAGTGACAGCGTTCGGGGCGCGGATCTCGACAGCCTCGCATTAATTGTATTGGCTGACGACCCCCAATTTAGTGCTGCAACCATTAGTAATCTTGTTTGGATAACTTTCACCCGCAGTAATCCCGCTCATGATGTTTATGGAATTGATAGCTTCATGAAGAATAAGCATTGGGGCTGTCGTGGACCGCTTGTTATCGACGCGCGCGCTAAACCGCACCATGCGCCAAACTTAGTGAAAGATCCCCTTGTGGAGCAAAATGTAGACAGGTTTTCTCAACCGGGAGCGTCGCTGTATGGAATTTTGTAGGCTCGGCCTTCGTACGCTTGTATCTTAAAAGACTTTCTGAAGTGCTTTTTTTGTGATTTGCGTCATCCCTTTTATGGATTGTCTTCTAAAGGGCTAATAATGAGATCCTGTTTCGAAACAATGCTGTTTGTTGAAATTGTGATGCTCGTTATATTTACATTTTTGGTAATAAAGTTGTTGTTCTTGGGTAATTAAAACTTATTTTCCATTGTTATGAAACAAATCACATCATTAAAGAAAATCTTCGTATTGGCTATTTTATTGAGCCCCCTTGTAATCTTTGCCCAGGACATACAAACGAAACGTGTGAAATTTGCTACAGGTAAAACCTCAATCGATCTGAAGGGCACTATCAGAGGAAATGAAGTAATTGATTTTCTCCTTAACGCAAAGGCTTCCCAGACATTGAAGGTTTCACTTAAAACATCCAGTACAAGTAACTACTTCAATCTTATGGAACCTGCGGCTAACTATGAGGCATTCTACAACAGCAGCATAACAGGAGTAAATACGTTTTCCGGCAAGCTTAATAAAGACGGCGATTATCGCATTCGTGTGTATTTAACCAGAAACGCGGCAAGAAGAGGCGATAAGACCAACTTTACCCTTAGCATCAGCGTTCCTAAATAACACAAAGGTGAATCACTGCATTATCAAAGGCCGTATTTGTCAGACATTTGTCAGCGCGTCAGGCGCCTCTATATTAAAGCAGATAGCTTCATTTTATTAACTTAAATTCTGGATAGGAAAATGCGGTTGTAAAGCGTTTTCTTATCCGGAACTAAACGTCCTTATCGGGAAATAAATCGAATAATGCTCCTTTCCTGTGTACTGCCATGCTTTCAATTCCAGGCACGGAAACAGTTGTTTATTGGGAAAATATATTGCCAATCAGCGATCTGCAATTAACTGAAGGGTTTAATAGTCTGGGTTTAATGCTATTTATTGGTTTATTTTTTTTCGTCTTACCTGGTTAAATGCAATTTTATTCCTATTAAATAAATTTCCTATTTCTTCATGGGTATGGTTTTACCTGCATATTTTCCGATCGCTTGAGATGCTCCCGGACCGGAGGGGCAGTCGGCGTCAACCGGAAACCGGTTTCTATCCCGAGCTACCTACCTGGTTCGAGACNNTGTCGATGAAATGTCGATCACCACTCGAGCGTCTCTCGAGTCAGGTCAGAGTCAGTCTCGAATCAGGTGGGTAGCAAGGGGCTAAAAGGCGGGGGCAAGTGGATTACCTGAGCAGGCGTCGTTTGGGTGTTTTGAAGTGACATTCTGTGACATTCGATGATATTCTGACAAGCCCTCTGAAATGCCTGTTCAATCCCTGTCTGCTGTGCACAGGAAGCAACGTATATGAGCTTTGCTCAGAGAAAAGGGATGGGTCGGAGAAGAGTTAAGTGCTTGCCGGATATGCTCTTGACTGGCAAAAATGATTGTCTCATCTTTGTTCTGTCAGCGCTGCGTGCCGGTACCCATTGCAGTGAGTCTGACAACTCCGATTCTCCGGGAGCTTTCAGGGGACATGAGACTTAATTCGGGACTTTTTGGGCCGGAGTTCTGAAAGCGCGATAAGTGGCATCGCGGAAAAGAGGGGGCTAGGTGATGGATGCGATGAGCAGACATCAACAAGACCGGGAGCCTGGCTTAAGCGTTTGCTCTAAACACGATGCTGAGTATGCCGATTAGCGGTTGTTGAATGGTGTTGCACTGTAGTTGGCGGGGAGACCTGTAAAATCCGCGAGTAACAGGAGATCCGGCCATCTGCCTTAGGCTGATAAGATCCGACTTAGGAAAGAGTTATCTCTGAATCTGTGAATGATATGCGCAGATGCGGTATAAAAGCATACCCTATAAGGGTCTGACCTATAGGGTATGTTTTATAGAGTAGTTCTTCTAAAAGGAAGACTATTTGTCTGGTTGTGGTGTATAACGAAGATATGGCTTAACTACACGATGTCCTTTAGGAAATTTAGCAGGTATATCTTCTGTTTTTATAGAATTTACTACTACAACATCTTCACCATCCTGCCAGTCGGCCGGAGTAGCGACACTATAGTTAGCAGTAAGCTGTAGTGAGTCAATTACTCTGAGAACTTCAGTGAAGTTTCTTCCTGTAGACGCAGGATAAGAGATGATCAACTTCACTTTTTTATCCGGGCCAATGATGAACAGAGACCGCACAGTAAGCGTTTCGGACGCGTTAGGATGGATCATGCCATAAAGATTGGCGATCTCTCTGCTTTCGTCAGCGATAATAGGAAATTCAACGTTGGTGTTTTGCGTTTCGTTAATATCGTTAATCCAATCCAGGTGGTGTTCTACCGAGTCTACACTCAGGGCCAGAACCTTCACGTCTCTCTTTTCAAATTCGCTCTTTAAAGAAGCAGTACGCCCTAACTCAGTTGTGCAGATAGGGGTGTAGTCGGCAGGGTGTGAAAATAATACAGCCCAGCTGTCGCCGATATATTCATAAAAATCTATTTCTCCAATTGATGTCTTGGCCTTAAAGTTAGGCGCAATATCCCCGATTTTTAAATCCATGGTAATGTTGTTTTATATTGTACTCTACCAAAGTAGTAGATTAAAATGATTCTTACAAATAAATAGCCTCACTTAAAATATTGATGACTGAACGCTAACAAAATGTGGACGGACAAGACTCAATCCGCAGACCTCATTAAACTTTTTAATAAAATAATCAGCAAGTATCGGTGTGTCTTTCTCATCATGTTGATGAAGATAAAAGTGAAGATCTTGCAAGCCCTGTTTTTTCCATGTTGCTAGTCGTTGAATCCATTCATCGATGCGGGAATAGTCGGTAGGATGTAATCCATTGCCAACAAAGCGGATGAAGGTCTTCGGTATGGTCAGCTCCATATGGACACAATCACGACGGCCACTGGCGTCGGTAATTACAGCTCCCTTGTTCAGCTTTTGTAGCATGTCGAATAGTTCCTGACGTGTGCCGGCGTCAGTAAACCAACTTTCATGGCGTAACTCGACAAACACTTCCAGATCTGTTGGCAGCGATTCCAGATAATTGCGCAGGATGCTGAAATTTGTTGGTCCGAAATTATCAGAAAGCTGAAGGAATGTGGGTCCTAAATGCTTGCCAAAGAGATTAATAGTATTAAGGAAGCGATCTGTCTCTTCATCTGCATTTTTTAATCGCTTTATATGGCTGATACTTCTCGTGAACTTAGGACAGAATTTAAAATCGGAATTTTTACTCACCTTGGCTACCCAGCTTTCTATTTGTTCTGGTTTGGGTAAGCCATAAAAGATGGCATTCAATTCTATGGAGTTGAAATGTTTGGCATATTCATCAAGGAAGGAAGCCTCCTTTGTTTTAGGAGGATAGAGGAGTCCTACCCATTCTTTTCTTCCCCATTTCGCGCATCCTATATACGCGTTAAAAGGATGCGCCGACCCGGCGTTGGTCAGAATTGCCTGATTCCTGGCTCCGTCAGGAGGAAGCTGGAAGTTAACGTCATTAAGTGTTGATTCGGGCACTTTTCCAAAATCCATATTCTTAGTGGTTTATATGTTGTTTGCCGTAGCAGATGTTAAAGGGGAGGTCTTTTTAAAAAAATAGGGGTTGCCTTCCAGAAGAAAGCAACCCCTATTTTTTTAAATATGCTTTTAATATGCTTTTGCAAAAAGCACACGCTGTTTCGAAGGCTTCCCAGAGTAGATACAAACGCCATCTTCCTGTGGATTGTTTAAAGGAATACAGCGAATTGTAGCTTTGGTCTCTTCTTTTATTTTTTGTTCTGTCTCCGGAGATCCATCCCAATGTGCAGAAACAAATCCACCTTTACCATCAAGTATCTCCTTAAACTCCTCGTAGCTTTCAACTTTGGTGATATTCTCTTCACGGAAGTTCAAAGCCTTCTGATAGATATTCTTCTGAATCTCATCAAGTAGCTGTTCAAGATAATCCGCCAGACCTTCTCTGCTTACAGACTGTTTCTCGCGGGTGTCGCGTCGGGCAACTTCGGCAGTACCATTTTCAAGGTCGCGACCGCCAATAGCCACACGCACAGGAACACCTTTAAGTTCATACTCAGCGAACTTAAATCCAGGACGTTGGGTATCACGGTCATCGTACTTTACAGCGATGCCTTTAGCCTTAAGTTCAGAAATAAGTTTGTCAACAACTTCTGTGATGCGGGCAAGTTCCTCATCACCACGATTGATTGGCACAATAACAATTTGAATCGGCGCCAACTTAGGAGGAAGGACAAGACCCGCGTCGTCTGAATGCGCCATGATCAAAGCACCCATAAGACGGGTAGAAACACCCCATGATGTTGCCCATACGTGATCAAGCTTACCCTCTTTGTTAGTGAACTTTACGTCGAAGGCTTTGGCGAAGTTCTGCCCCAGGAAGTGCGACGTTCCCGCTTGTAGTGCTTTTCCATCTTGCATGAGTGCTTCTATGCAATAGGTTTCTACGGCACCAGCGAAACGCTCATTCGCGGTTTTTATACCTTTAACGACAGGGACAGCAAGGAAGTTTTCTGCGAAATCAGCATATACCTCAAGCATTTTTTCCGCTTCAGCAACAGCCTCTTCCGATGTAGCATGGGCGGTGTGTCCTTCCTGCCAAAGGAATTCTGCCGTACGGAGAAACAGGCGTGTACGCATTTCCCAGCGTACCACATTTGCCCATTGATTTACCAAAATGGGGAGGTCCCGGTATGACTGGATCCAGCCACGATAGGTGTTCCAGATGATTGTTTCAGAGGTTGGGCGAACAATAAGCTCCTCCTCAAGTTTCGCTTCATTGTCAACGATAATGTTTCCGTTGCCGTCGTTCTTTAGACGATAATGGGTAACTACCGCACATTCAGTGGCAAAGCCCTCCACGTGAGATGCTTCCTTTGAGAAAAATGACTTGGGAATGAACAAGGGGAAATACGCGTTGGTGTGACCGGTGTCTTTGAACATCTTGTCGAGCGCAGCCTGCATTTTTTCCCAGATGGAATATCCATAGGGTTTAATTACCATACAGCCTCTTACAGCAGAGTGTTCTGCCAGGTCCGCCTTTGTAACAAGATCGTTATACCATTGCGAATAGTCCTCGCTTCTGCTCGTAATTCCTTTACTCATAATTATATATGCGATTAAATTTGTATATTTATGCCAACAAAACAGCCAAAGTAAATAGAAACCTCGTGTTTTGGGATAGCAAATTTAAAACATTCAATTAAACTCACTGCTTTTATATTGCAGGTAATTAAAAAGAATAACTAATGAATTAAATTATATAGGTTGATGTGTTAGTCCATTCCACCGTTTTTTTTGTAAAAAAATAGTTTGCTTAAGCTAAATAGAGGTTAAAACATTTATTATTGTTCGGTTAAACTTTCAGTTATATAATTGTCTAAACTGAAAGGATTTTTGGAGAAAACACACATGGCGATGAAAAGATTAATTATTCCAACGCTGTTGTCAGCAGGTTTACTGTTGGGAGCATGCTCCACCAGTCAAATGGCTCAACAAAGCTACGATGACGTTTATGGTGGTAAAGCGAAAGCTGTTGTGGTGGAGCGCCCTGTCATGATGGATCGGGATTATCGTGACGGCGGGCAATCATATGGGCAGGCGGATTACGGCAATGATGGCGATTACGGCAATTATCAGGATAGCGGTGTAGACTACGACTATGACTACGGTTACGCGTCGCGTTTAGATCGTTTTAACTACGGCAATCCGTCGCGAAGTTATTATGATGGGTGGTACAGTTATATGTACGATCCATGGATTGATTACGGTTATAATTATGGAATGAACACCAGTTTCAACGTTGGTTGGGGCATGGGTTGGGGCGGAGGCATCGGTCTTGGCTTCGGCTGGGGCCGTCCATACTGGTCTAATTTTTATTCACCATGGGGATTCTACGGCTACGGATATCCTGGCTGGGGTAACTTCTGGGGTCCTGTTTCGTATTACGGCTGGGGATGGCCAGGATATGGCTACGGCTGGGGCGGAGGCATGTGGGGCCCGGGTTGGGGCTTTGCCGGCGGGCGCCCGAATCGCGCGAGACCTACGATGGGTGTAGGAAATCCGAATTATATCAATAGCGGAAACCGAAGATATTATCCAACAGATGGCCGCTCTTCCAATACTACACGCACTGGCAGAGAACGTCCGTCTTACGATCCTTCGCGACGTCCTTCTATAGACAGATCTATGGATAGACCTGCTCCCAGAGCAGAGCGCCCAAGCTATTCACCTCCGGTAAATCGCGGTGGCTACGGTGGCGGCGGCGGCTTTGGCGGCGGGGGAAATTCCGGAGGCGGCTCTTCAAGCAGAGGTCGTCGTTAACGAATAATTATCCGGAGCGCCTTACACTTTAGTACGCTCCGGACTGTTTTCCGGTAAACTTTATATAAACTGTAATTTATTGCTTTCAGCACAATGAAATTTAAACTTACAATGGCACTTGTGGCAGGATTTTTTGTGTCACAATCCGCTTCCGCCCAGTATATAACTCAGGACGCATTTCGTTTCTCAAACTTCGACCGTGGTGGTTCTGCCAGGTTCAAAGCGTTAGGTAATGCTTCCACTGCCTTAGGCGGCGACATAAGCTCGATCAATGGTAACCCTGCAGGATTGGGTTTCTTTAATTCTTCGGAGTTTAGTATAACTCCTGACTTCAGTGGCTCTCAAATGGATGCTACTTATTTCGGTTCAAATAACGGAGGTCTGCAGAGCAGTAAGAATACTGTTAATTTCAATAACGCTTCCCTGGTTTTTAATGTTCCCCAACGTATTTATGGAGGTAACGCAACTAAAGGTTTGCTTACTGTAAATTATGGTATCGGTTGGAACCGCACAAACAACTTTAATGATCGTTTGCAGTTTGAGGGTATAAATCCTAACAATAACATTGCGGATATGTATGCTGAGCGTGCTTATGATAACGGAAGAACGATAGATGAGCTCAAGAATGCCTATGACCCTATTGGATCCTGGGCCTACTCTCATTTTCTCATTGATGTAACGGGGCAGAATCAAACAGGAAATGAATATTCGCCGGTAACGAAGTTAGGATCGACACAGCGCTATACGCAGGTAAGCTCTGGCGGTCAGAATGAACTTAACCTGGCGTTGGGAGCAAATTACAGTAACAAGTTATACGTGGGTGGAAGTGTTGGCTTTACCACCTTGCGCTACAAATATGACCGGATATTTCAGGAAGACGGTGAAGACATAGAAAGACAGAACTCTTCCGGTCAGACTATCGGGGGAGAGGCTTATACCAATAAGCTTATGGAAGGGCAGGAGATGACTGGAAGTGGATTTAACCTCAAATTAGGGGTGATTTACCGTCCAGTGGCTACTGTTCAGATAGGTGCCTCTTTCACTAGTCCCACATGGTATACCATCACTGACAATTACGGCATAGGCATGTCTACAGATTATCAGAATGGCGACAGGTATAATGATGGTCAGAATTACGACACCTTTAACTACAACCTTCGTACCCCTCTTAAGGTTAGCGGAGGTTTGGCTTTATTCCAGTCGTTTGGTTTCATCACTGCTGATGTTGAGTATGTTGACTACGGAGGAATGAGACTTTCCGGATATGACGGCAGTGATGCTGATAACAACATCATTAAGGACGCTCATAAAGGTGCTGTGAACGCGCGTGTAGGGGCAGAAGGACGATTAAGTGAAAACTTCTATCTACGTGGCGGGTATAGCTATCTGGGCAATGGTCAGAAAGGTGTAGGAAGCGCTACGAATATTGTAAGTGGAGGGTTGGGTTATCGCATTAACAAGTTTTATGTTGATGCCACTTATAGTCATCTGACCCGGGATATGGCAGTATATCCATATCAGTTAAACTACAGCACCAGCGCAAGTCCGGTTGCTGATGTGACAAGAAAACTTGATAATGTTTATCTTACCGTAGGCTTCAAGTTCTAAGGAGATTTCATATTTTAAATAGAGGGGCTGCATGTAAACCATGCGGCCTTTTTTATTTTTCCTTGTTTACACCGCTGATGAATTAGATAATTCTTCATATGTGTTTTACGTGGGAGACGCCTTTATTTTGGGAGTTTTTACGTTATGGGTGTTGCGTATTTGAGATTGTATAATTAGTTTAGATAACGGAATCCGATTCTTGCTGCCAAAGCTCGCCGTAATGTGGCATTTTGAAGTATAATAAATCAGGATTCTCGGGTGTTTTATAAAGTTTAGCTAAATTTAATATTAATGCCGCTGTCCGTGGTGAACGTGCAGTATTTTTTTTATGTTTGTATGAATCTCGTTTTTCTACTACCTGAATAATAAAGTTCATTTATTTTCCAGTTAATTCGAATTGCCGACGATTTATTTTATTAATTATTTTTTTATGAAAGCTGGAAAAGTTAAATGGTTTAATGCCGAAAAAGGTTATGGTTTTATCGTGCAGGAAGACGGAAGAGATATTTTCGTTCACTTCAAAGATATTGAAGGTGGCGTAAATGCTCTCAATGATAATGATAACGTATTATTCGAAGTTGCAGAAGGTCGTAAAGGACCACAAGCTGTGAACGTTCGTAAAGCATAGTATTCCAATTAATCATTACAGGAAGCTCCTTTATGGAGCTTTTTGCATTTAAAGACGTGTTGCCTCAATAACGCAGAGCATCTTATCTATTCTGCTAAACAAAAGGAAATCGTTACCGCCTTCTACCAGCTTATGTTTTTTAGATAGTTCCGCAACTGTCATCGGGAAATTTCTCGCTATAATATTTGCCTTACGTTTATTTATGTGTTGGACGGCCTCGGCATACGGGAGGGTTCCTTTAACGAGGAACGTACGACCCGGAAACTCGTCAATCCGTTCGTTCGAAGTATATAAATGGGAGTTTCGATGAAGCTTCTTCACCCCGAAACGACGGCAGAGTAGCTTAAAGCAACCCGCTTTTAATAGGGCCACATCAGGTTCGTAAAGGTAATTCAATACCTCCGAATAGCCGTCTAAAACCACTTCTGCTTCCTCCTCCGCGTAGAATTCAAATAGGCGTGTATGCTGTGCGTCAAGCATCGCGCATGTAATTTTGGGCGATGCCGAGGCGTGCTGATCTATGACCCACAACAATTCCTTACAATCATTCTTTATGCTTACAACATGTATCGCACTTACGCTGCCTAACTCCTGCAGTCCCGCCTGAATATCCAGAAGGGGTGAAGTTTTAATGATTAGTCTTGTGGCGCTTGCTTTTAAAGTATCCAGATTTTGTATCACATTGGGAACGGTATCTTGTAAAAGGAATACTTTTTTATTCTCAACGCGACGTGCCGGGTCAATGAAGATATTTTCAAAAGTCTCCTTTTTTTCTTTTAAGTAGCTGATACAATCTCTACTTAAGAAGCTGATGTTGTTAATACCAAATACTGAAGCGTTGTGATTGGCAATTGCGGAGAGCTCCTCATTCATCTCCAGATGCACCACGTGCTCCATACGCTTTGCAAATGCAAAGCTATCCACGCCAAAGCCGCCAGTAAGGTCAGCCAGCGTTCCTGCTTGCGTAAGCTCAACTTTATAGGCCGCAGAAAGCTCCGAGGAGCACTGCTCCATATTTAAGCGCGGCGGATAATAAATTCCCGTGGTATGCGCCCAATGCGGAAGCTTCTTTAGCGCGCGCTTTTTTCCATCTAATTGGGTGGCTAACTCAGCAGCGCTGATTCCAGGAAACGGACTTTTTCGCAAGGCAATGAGACTTACGTCATCGTTAAGATGGTCCGTCAGAAAATCCTGCACGATGGTGTCCGTAATCAGGCGATTCATGCCGTCTTATTTTTCATTACCATTTGACAAGTATTTCTGCTTTTCACTTCCAGTAATACCTTCTTATTTTCAATCACGCGATCCAGCGTATCCTGATTGTAATAACGTATCGTCACGAGCTCCATCCCTGTATTGTACTTTACCTTGTAGGTTTCCGACAATGCCGCGAGAAGCTGATCCAGCTTGTCAGCGTCATAATCAAAGCTGATTGAAAAGCTCAATGCCGAATTAAGCATCGTATTTACCTTTATGCGGTGCTGGTGCAGCGCTTCAAATATCTGACTAAGGTTCTCCTCGATGATGAACGAAAAATCTTTAGGCATTACTGAAAGGAGCACCTGATTTACCTTGAATATAAAGGATGGCACTTTTACAGAAGTGTCTTCATTGCTGATGATCGTGCCTTCACTTTGCGGATCCAGAAACGATTTTACCCGTAGGGGAATACCCGCGTTTTGTAAAGGTTTGATAGTCTTTGGATGAATAATCGTAGCTCCATAGTAAGCTAGTTCGATAGCATCATAATAGCTCAACTGTTTTAGGAGCTCAGTTTTATCAAACCACTTAGGATCAGCGTTTAATACTCCCGGAACATCCTTCCATATGGTCAGCGCCCCGGCTTTCAGGCAAAAGGCGAATATTGCCGCTGAGTAGTCGGAGCCCTCGCGTCCTAGTGTGGTGGTGAAGTTTTCGGAGGTATTACCGATAAATCCCTGAGTAATGACAATTTGCTTTTGCAGCTGTGGCAAAAGATGACTTTCAATCTGATGGGTCGACTTATCCCAAAGTACGCCCGCTTCACGATAAGTGTTGTCGGTGAGGATATAGTTTCTGGCATCCGCCCATAGATTTTGTATGCCTGTAAAGTTCAGATAGTGGCTCACGATCTTCGTTGACAGCAACTCCCCAATAGATACAATCTGATCATATGTATAATCAAAATCAAAAGGCTCATCCTCAAGAATCCATTCCACTTCCACGAATAAATTATTAACCTCATCAAATACCGGATGATCTTCGGTTTTAAATAGGTCAAGCATTAGCTGATAGTGATAATCTTTTACCTGCTGGAGCAATGATTCCGTATCGCCACCGGAGAAATAAGCTCTTGTAAGAGCCTCCAGAGCATTGGTAGTTTTTCCCATCGCTGAAATTACCACCAGTAAAGAATTCTTTCGTTTGGCAACAATAGATGCCAGATTTATTACTCCGCTAGCATCCTTTACAGAGGCTCCTCCAAATTTATATACTTCAGTCATTATTAGTTATTGCCGCTAGTTCCCCCGCTTCTATGGATACGTTTATCCATTCGGCGTCAAAACTCGCCTTATATTTTTTATAGAAATTTATGGCCGGAGTGTTCCAGTCAAGCACTTGCCATACCATACCCTTAAATCCTTTGTCCTTTGTTTCTTGAATCAACCTGTCAAAAAGCAGCTTTCCCAGTCCCTGTCCCCGAAATTCCTCGCGAATGTAGAGATCCTCGAGATACATGCGCTGTCCTTTCCATGTCGAGAAACGTACATAGTATAACGCGAAGCCAACAATATCGGTATCATTCTCAGCAACAAAAGCCCGCCACACGGGATTTTTTCCAAATCCGGCGTCTTCCAACTCTTGCAAGCTGATAGTTACTTCTTCAGGAGCTTTCTCATAAAGTGCCAGTCCTTTTATCAGATCTAATATCGCCGGACAATCCTGGCGTAGTGCCTCACGTATTTTAAGCATCTTTTTGATCAGTATTTTTCCAATGAGGAATTACGCGTTTTCCAAATATAGTACTACCGATACGCACCATGGTACTTCCTTGCTGCACCGCGAGCTTATAATCCGACGACATGCCCATAGACACTTCGCGGAAATAATCCTTATCTGCAAAAAAAGATTGTTTGAGGCCAGAGAACAAGGTCTTCAATTCATAGAATTCCTCGCTGGTCTGTTTTTCTCCGGCTTCGTTAGTAGCTATGCCCATTACGCCTACAATGCGGACATTTTTCATAGCGCTGAATTCCGGCGAACGCAATAAGTCGATTGCTTCGTCAAAACCCAGTCCGAATTTTGTATCCTCATCAGCAATATCAATCTGTAAAAGGCAGTCGATCACACGCTCGTTTTTTGCGGCATGCTTATCGATTTCCATTAGGAGTTTTAAACTGTCTACCGATTGAATAAGCGATATGAAAGGAGCGATGTATTTTACTTTGTTTGTTTGCAGATGTCCCAGAAGGTGCCATTGAATATCTTTTGGCAGGCGCTCCTGCTTCTCCGCGAGTTCCTGAACATGATTTTCTCCGAATATGCGTTGACCCGCCTCGTAAGCTTCCATAATATCGCTGTCGGGTTTCGTTTTCGATACAGCAATCAATTTAATATTAACGCTGTCTAGTTCACTCTTTAACTCAGTCAAGTTGGCTGCTATGCTCATTATGTGTATTTTTACGCCTAATTCACGGCTAAATTACTAAATGAAGAGCTTACAGGTGTTTTTTTTTCTGATCATTTTTTTTGCGGCATGCTCCGCGGACAAAGTTCCGTCAGGTATCATTAAGGAAAAAGAGATGGTCAAGGTGCTGGTCGACCTGCATATCGCCGATGGTTATGCTAACGTTCATTATACAGATGTAGAACGTCGCCGGGTGCAAGTCATTTATCAGGCTCTTTACAAGAAGTACAATACAGATTCTTTGTCTATCAGACGTAGCATCGAATATTATACCCGACACCCGGACGTGATGATAACGTTGTATGATCAGGTGAATGCTCAGCTGGAGGAGATGAGCGGCATTGCAGCCAAGCAAGATCGCGAGCGTTCCGTAGTTGAGCAAAAACGTTATCAGGATTCGCTGTACTATAACGATCATAGTCGCGACTCGCTTTACCGGGGATTTAAAAGCGATACCATGTCCTATGGTCCATTCAGAAGATATCGCCGTATGTCTACACCCGCTGTACCGGCACCAGCGCCGGCGGCGCCTCAGGAATTTGTTCCTACCGACAATAAAACATTAAAAAATAATATACAAGCTCAATGATCTATCCGCAGAACGCATTAGAGAAGTTAGGATTCACAGAGATCAAATCATATATAAAAGCTCATTGCCTCAGTGAAATGGGGCGTCAGATGGTGGATAAGGTTCAGCCGATGTCTAACTTCGATTCCATCGACAGATTTCTAAGGCAGACCAACGAATTTAAGGATATCCTTGTTGCTGACTCTCCCTTGCCAATAAATCATCTTTATGATATCAGGTCCCTGGCCGAAAAGATCAGAGTGGAGGGGGCGTTTCTTCAGGAGTTTGAATTCAGTCAGGTATACCTGTCCTTGCAAACCGTCTTTTCGGTAATTTCATACTTTAATGAACGACAAGGACGGTATGAGAATTTGGAAGCCTTATTTGAACACCTGCCAATTGAGAAAAAGATTCTTAGAAGTATCGAGAGTAAGATCGACGAAAAAGGCAAGATCCGCAGCAATGCCAGCTCCGAACTGCTTTCAATTATCAATAGTATTTCGCGGGCTGAAGTAGAGTCGCGCAAGAAGATTGATGCCATCTTCCGTAATGCGCAAAACAATAACTGGACAGCTGATGGCTCGTTAACGATACGCGACGGTCGTCTATGTATCCCTTTACTTGCGGAAAACAAGCGTAAGGTGAAAGGCTTTGTGCATGATGAATCGGCCTCCGGACAGACGGTATTTCTGGAACCTGAAGAGGTCTTCCATCTCAACAATCAGCTGAGAGATCTTGAGTTCGAGAAACGTAGAGAGATCGTGAAGATTCTTATCGCGCTGAGTGATGAACTTCGTCCTTATGTTCCATTATTGCTTTCATACCATGGCCTGCTGACAAAACTCGACTTCGTTCGTGCAAAAGCCTTGTTCGCTCTGGATATTGAAGGAGTGATGCCCGGCCTTACTAAAGATGCCAGCATGAGCCTTCGCAACGCGCGGCACCCCTTGCTTTATCTTAGCATGAAAAAGGAGGGAGGTACCGTTGTGCCTCTAAATATCAATATTGATGAGGGACAGCGCATCGTGGTCGTGTCGGGTCCTAATGCGGGTGGTAAGTCTGTCTGCATGAAGACCGTGGGACTGTTACAGTTGATGCTCCAAACCGGACTTCTTATTCCTGTTGACGATCATTCAACGGTGGGTATTTTTAAACAGGTATTTGCCGATATTGGTGATGACCAGTCTATCGAAAGTGACCTTAGTACTTATAGTGCTCATCTTTCGAAGATGAAATATTTTGTAGAGAATGCAGGTGGTAAGACGCTGCTGCTTATTGACGAGTTTGGTACGGGTACAGATCCACAGTTTGGAGGGCCTATGGCCGAAGCTGTGCTCGACGCCCTCAATAGAAAGAAGGCGCGAGGCATTATCACTACTCACTACTCGAACCTTAAGGTCTTCGCCAATGCTACGGAAGGTATTGAGAACGCGTCGATGATGTTTGATAACATGGAAATGCGTCCCTTATATATTCTGGAAATGGGCAAGCCCGGCAGTTCCTATGCTTTTGAGATCGCTCAGAAGATCGGCCTTCCTCAACATGTTATCAATCTGGCGAAAAGTAAAATAGGTGTTCATCAGAAGCGCGTAGATTCTTTACTTGTTGATCTCGAAAGAGAAAAGAAAGAATTATGGGAACATCGGCGCAACCTGGAACGCCAGCAAAACAAGGCTAATGTGTTATTGAAGGAAAATGAGGAGATGAAAACATTCCTCGATGAGAACAGGCGTACGTTGCTGAAAGAAGCGAAAGCGGAGGCCCGTAATATCATCGATGGCGCGAATAAGCTGGTTGAGAACACCATTGCCGACATTCGCAATGCCGGAGCGGAAAAGGAGGCTACACAGAAGTTGCGTCAGAAGCTGGTTTCTGAGCGCGAGAAGCATCGTGATGTTCCTGTCGCGCCCAAAGCTACAACGGAAAATACGGAGCTTAAAGCGGGCGATTGGGTAAAGCTTCTCGATTCAGATACTGTAGCTCAGGTAATCGATATCGCTAAAGATAACGTTATTCTGGCGATGGGTGACTTGCGCTCCGTGGTGAAACGCAAACGACTGGAAAAGATTAGCAATAAGGAAGTTCCCAAGTCTATCCGTAAAGCGAACTCTTCGGGTATCACGCAAGAGATCGCCAGCTTCAATCCGGAAATCGACGTACGGGGGCTCCGGGGCGAGGAGGCGCTGTTCGAAATTGAGAAGTATCTTGACAAAGCCCTTATGATGGGATTTGGTAATCTCCGGATTATTCATGGTAAGGGAGATGGTATCCTGCGTAAGCTTATACGTTCCTATTTGAAGAAATATCCTCAGGTTGTGCGAATGGAGGATGAGCATCAGGATAGAGGAGGAGACGGTATCACCTACGCCTATCTGGGATAATATCATACCCACTGAAAGCAAAAAGAGCGCTGCCAGGATCTTTCGTTCCTCACAGCGCTCTTTTTTAGCTGTTATACGATAACGGCCAGTTTGTTACATGTCTAGTTTTTCATTTTCTCCCTCAACGTAAGGGTTTCCTTTAAGCGCGTTTTTTGCAAGTGATATCAGTTGTGAAACTAGCAAATCCGGACTATCCCAATATTCAAAGCTGTGAGGAAGGATTTTAACAAGACATAGATTCTCATCTTCTGCGCCATAGGGAAACCACTCGTTATATCTGCTTGACCACATATCCCTGATTTTTTGTCTATCATTAAATACAGACGCAGTGGCGTTCACTGTAATGTACAAGTGTTTTGCCGGATCGCTGTAGTTCAGAACAACGGAGGGTACATTCTGAATATTACTTACCTTGGTTGAATCTTTCGACGCAAACATCCAGATAATGCCGTCATCTTCAATTTTGAAGGTGTACATTGGTGAACCATGATACTCACCATTCATATCCATCGTATTCAGCATGGCGATATCTATTCCCTCAGCTTTTTCAGATAAGATACGAGCCTTCTTGATGAACTCAATTTCCGCTAACTGCTCCGGTAGTGTTGTTGATTTTAATTCGGTCATATACGTCGCGTTTTCAATATTTAAATAAAACCACATTGGCGTTGATGGCCAGGAGGTAGATGTTATTAATTATACAGTATTGGCAACGCTATTGTTTCGTGCTAACTAAAAAAGCCCCGGGGAGATCCGATTTATGGATATCCCCGGGGCTTTTCAGAGGAGCCGCGCTCTAAATATTAGTCGTTTTTCTTTCCGAATACCGAGAAGTGAACGTAGCGCGCCGGATGAGCCTTGAGATCTATCATTAGCTTGTCGAGATTTTCGCTGGCGTTAGACAGGTTATTATATAGCTGATCATCATTTAATAATTTACCTAGGGAACCCTCCCCACGATTCACTTTGTTTATTGCCGACTGCATATCCGCTACCGCCTGATCTGCGTTACGTAATGTACGTTCAAAATCCGCTTTAGCGAACTTATCCGTTACCTGATCTAAATTGCTCATGATCGAGGTGATATGCTGATTATTGTTTTTCAGGTTTCCTGAGATCGATTCAAGATTTGCAAAAATTGCGTTAAGTCTGTTTGCTTGCGCACCCACCATCCCATCAACAGAATGCGTTGTGGATTCGAGGGTTTTAAGGATATTGGCGATACTAGCGAAGCTGGCATTAAAGTTTTTCTGAAAATCAGGACTTATCGTATGATTCAGGGAGGTAAGGATAGAATCCAGCCTTCCAATCATCGCTTCCGCTTTCTGCTGTACAGGCTTCACCTGCTGTAAGAGGTCTTTTTGTACATTGGCGTTTAGCGTGTCGCCATTTTCCGCATAGCGGTTGCTGGTACCAAGTTGAAATACGATAGCCTTACTACCTAGCAGGCTCGTGCTTTCCAAATGAGCAATGGTGTTGTCCGGAATTTTATATTCCGGTTTTATCTTTAACTGAGCGACGATATGTCCATTAGCTATGAGTTGCAACGCGGATACCCGACCAATCTGAAAGCCGTTTACCATTACCGGATTCGATACTGCCAGCCCCTCAACATTGTCATATGTGGCGTAGAAGTCCTGCTCCCGCGAAAAGACATCATTCCCCTTAAGAAAACTATATCCGAGTATAAGTACAGCTATAGCAACGGCCGTTAGTATGCCGACTTTAGTTTCATTGTTAAGCTTCATTCAGGTGTTTTATTAAATATATAAACTATAAACTAAATCACAATTTTATAGTTTCGCATATTGTAAAAAAAAGTGAACAAGTTCGTGTCTTGTATAGGATTTTTTCGTTTATCTTAATCGAGTTCTACCTGACGGCGGTAGTTTTTTATTGCCTTTAGCAAGCATCCCACAATTTCATTTTGCCCGCTTTCTGAAATCATATATTGCTCTTCTTCTGGATTGCTGATAAAGCCAATTTCTGTAAGCACCGCTGGCATTCCCGCGCGAGCCAGTACCGCCAGGCTCTGTTCCTTTACTCCGCGATCAATCCTTCCTGTAGCAATATATTCATGTTGTATGAAGTTCGCCAACTTGATGCTCTGGTCGCGATAGGCACTTTTCAACAAGGAAAAAATGATCATCGATTCCGGATCATTAGGGTCATAGCCTTCATATTTTTCCTGATAATCCTTTTCCAGAAGGATGGAAGCATTTTCTCTGATAGCCGTTGATTGCTCACCGAGGCGTCCAAATCCTGAAACGAAGGTCTCAACACCTTTCGTGCCGGTTCTATTACGCATGTTAGATGGCATTGAGTTACAATGTATTGAAATGAACATATCGGCTTTAGAGTTATTTGCCAAACCAATACGCTCATACAGGGGAACAAATACATCTTCTGTACGTGTATATAAAACCTTGACTTCCGGCATGCTATCGGTTATCGCTTTGCCCAGCCTCAGGGCCACCTGTAGGGCAACATCTTTTTCCCTCGCGACAAGTCCCCGCGTAGAACCATCTTTTCCTCCGTGCCCGGCATCGATGACGATTGTTTTTATTCTAAAGGGCGGCGTTGTTTCCGCTTTACCTTCCCCGGATCCCAGTACAATAAATGCAGCGCCAAGCAAACAACAAACAAATCTTTTCAGTGGCATTATTTTCATTAATTTTGAAACCTTGTTAATATTGCAAAAATAATATTCATCTTTAATTTTGAAATTGGTAAAGAGCAATTTTGTGAGATATCTCCTGAGTTTAAAAATAAAAAGGAAAGCCCCGCAGGTCAACCATAAATTTAGGAAGCCATACAATAATATCGCTCTTTATTCATTATTAGTACATGCTTTTTCTTTTTTTATGTCTATTCTGATATTACCGGGGATAGACCGTCATTTATCTACTAATAACACTTGCTCATCAGCGTCAAAACTGTGGCCTACTAAAATGTTTATGAAATATTTCTCAGGCATGGCTTTTTTTAAAGCCGCGCTCCTTATAATATTTGTCTTATCTTTTCAATACCTCGGTGCGCAAACCAAGCCGCGGGTGCCGGCAGCTACCCCTAAAGGGTCGGGTGTTTCCAGCGGCATCGATAATAGTGGGAATATAAAGGCGGCGGCTAAGCTCACAACGCTTACCGATACACTCAGTCTTGACTCTGCGCGTCGCGACAGCGCCAATATGGATACCGTAAAAGTGAAGAGCGCTACGGGGCTTAATTCTGAAATCCGCTATACCGCTAACGACTCAATAAAATTTAGCGTTGACAGGAAGACCATTTTCTTGTATGGCGGGGCACGCATCTATTACGATGATCTTGAGCTTGATGCTGATTATATAAGAATCGATCAGACTAATAAGACTATGTTCGCTGCCGGCCGCAATGATAAATATAAAGTATATCGCGGACGTCCTATTTTTAAACAGGGTGCAGACAAGCCTGTGACAACCGACTCCTTACTCTTCAACTTCGAAACGAAAAAAGGAAAGGCTTTCGGTACAGCAACCTCTGACGATCAGGGGTATATTCAGGCCAAGCAATTCAAGAAGAATGAGTTTAATGAGGGATTCCTGAAAGATGGTATCTACAGTACCTGTAATCTCCCTGAGCCATATACACACTTCGGTGTACATATTGATAAAGGTATCGTTACCGATAAGCAGGTATTGGCCAAATCCGCCTACCTGGAAATTGAACATATTCCTATTTACCTGGCGTATCTTCCTTTTGGATTCTTCCCAAAGACAAATAAGAGAGCATCCGGATTCCGCTTTCCAACATTCGGTGAAGATGCCAATCAAGGTTTCTTTATGCAGGGAGTGGGATGGTACTTCGGTATTAACGACTACTGGGATGCTGATGTTACAGGAACTTTGTGGAGCAAGGGCTCGTTCAATATTAATACTGTTGCGCGATACCGTAAAAACTATAAGTACAACGGTAACCTTAACTTCGGATATGCCAGAATGAAGACCCCAAACAGTATTGAGGGGACTTATCTTAGTAATGCTACTACGCAATTTAACGTGCGATGGTCGCACACTCAGGATCAGGCAGCTAATCCGGGTGTAACCTTCTCTGCCTCTGTGAATTTTGGTACCAGTACTTATAACACAACTACCAACGCTGGATCTTCTTACGACTATAACCGCTTGGTGCAGAATAATATGCAGTCGAGTATCGCCTACGGACGTACATTCCTTGATGGACTATTCAACTTCACGGCTACCTTATCTTCCAATCAGGCATTCAACTTTAGTCCCTCTGTAACCAATCCGGATGGTACTGTTACCAGAAATAACAATTCGACATTAAACCTCACGCTGCCAGCGTACACGTTATCCATGATGACGATCAATCCTTTCGATAAGAAAGATCGTGTAGGCGAACAGAAATGGTATCAACGGATTGCCGTAGGTTATAATATGACGGGTAATAATACTTTCAACGGACCGGAGAAAGGCTTGTTCGCCAGCGATAATTTAAAGCGCTTTACGTCTAATATAGCACAAACTATTCCCGTAAGTCTAAGTCTTAATGTGGCCAAGGTTCTGCAGTTCAACAGTAGTGTAAACTACAACGAAAACTGGACGTTCCAGACTCTCCGCAAATATTACGATCCTAACTCAACAAACAAAGTATCTACAGATACCCTGCAGGGCTTTGCACGTAACTTCAACTATTCTGTCAGCGGAGGTTTCTCTACCAAACTGTTCGGACGTGTCAACTTTAAAAAGGGTAACCTGATGGCCTTGCGTCACGTAATGACCCCGAATGTTGGTTTCAGCTATAGTCCTGATTTTACCTCTACTAATTTCGGATTTTATCGTCGTTTGGATAATCTTCCTGAGGATAATGCCGATAATGCCAGATTGCTCGATACAATACGTACAGCAAACGGAGGATTGAATTATTCCCGCTTCCTTACAGGCGTGGGTGGAACCAAATCAGCATCCATCACATTCTCCCTTGATAATACGATCGAAGCGAAATTAAGAAGTAAGAGCGACACCGGAGCTGCCACCCGGAATGTACCGATCTTACAGGGACTCCGTTTCTCCGGGTCGTATAATATGGCAGCAACGACCAATAAGTTATCTGAGATCAATTTCTCCGGTCGTACAGCATTTTTCAATCAAAAGATCGGACTGAACTTCAGCGGTGTGCTGGATCCATATGAGGCGGAAATGGTGAATGGTTACTGGAGACGTACAAACAGGTTTACCATAAAAGATGGAAAGCTTGCTCGCCTTACCAGCTTTTCTTTATCAACAGATTTTAGCTTTAACTCCGCGGCAATGAAAAAGCGGAACGATGCCCTGCGCGATAAACAGAATGACCCCAATATCACACCCGCGCAAGCAGAAGATATTCGAAGTATCCTGATGAACCCCAATTATTTTGTGGATTTTACCGTGCCATGGAACCTGAGTGCTTCTTATAGTTTTACCTATAACAAGGGTGGTGAAAAGGCAACGATAAACAATACTCTTAACTTCAACGGTGATCTGAGCGTGACTCCGAAATGGAAAGTGCAGTTCAACTCGGGCTATGATTTCAAGAATAAGGAGATCAGTTTAACCAGATTTTCCATAAACCGTGACCTCCATTGCTGGGACATGGCCATCGGATGGACTCCCTTCGGTATGTATAAAAGCTTTAGCTTAGACATTCGTGTGCGGGCGTCTATTTTGCAGGATTTGAAGCTTAGCCGCAGAAGTGCTATGCCGTTAAATTATTACTAATATGTTAACAGAAATTATTACTATCGGCGATGAAATACTTATCGGGCAGATAGTGGATACCAATTCAGCCTGGATTGCACAGCGCCTGAATGAAACCGGTATCAGGGTTAAGCAGATAAGTTCTGTATCTGATGATCGTCAGCATATTCTGGAGGCGTTATCTCTTGCTGCTTCCCGTGCTGACATTATCCTTATTACGGGTGGGCTTGGCCCCACTAAAGATGATATTACCAAGAAAACCTTAGCTCATTATTTCGGTGTCGGATTTAAGCGTGATGCCGAGGCTCTGGAAGATGTCAAGAAAATTGTCAATTCGCTTAACCGTCCCTTGACCTTGTTGAACGAGCAGCAAGCAGACGTGCCCGCGAATTGTACCGTCTTGCATAATAAAAATGGGACTGCTCCCGGTATGTGGTTTGAACATGAGGGAAAGGTTTATGTGTCTATGCCAGGCGTACCTTTCGAAATGATGTATCTCATGGACGAAGAGGTGTTGCCTCGTCTCAAAGATCATTTCAATATTGAGGCGATCGTTCACTACAATATTCTTACCGCCGGACTGGGAGAGTCTTTTATGGCTGACGTGCTGGCTCCAGTTGAAGATAAGTTGCCTTCGCATATTAAGCTTGCCTATCTTCCAAAGTTAGGTCAGGTACGTTTGCGGCTAAGTGCTGTTGGTGATGACGAAAAATATTTATACAAGGAAGTGGAGTCCTGGGCAGATCAGCTCTGTGCTTTGATCCCTGAATATGTCATCACCCGGGGAGATGTTCCCCTGGAGAAGGCAGTGCTCGATGTGATGATCAATGCCGGACTTAAACTGAGCGTTGCCGAGAGTTGTACGGGGGGATTTTTATCGCACCTCATCACGAAGCATCCCGGATCCAGCGCTGCCTATTTGGGAGGAGCTATCAGCTATTCCAATGTCCTCAAAATGCAAATGCTGGGTGTCGCTGAAGATACGCTGGCACGCTGGGGCGCGGTCAGTGAGGAGACTGTCATCGAGATGGCTGAAGGCGCTCGCCGTAACTTCTTGTCCAACTATGCTATTGCAATCAGTGGCGTGGCAGGACCTGACGGTGGCAGTGACGAAAAACCCGTGGGAACGGTTTGGGTAGCTGTCGCCGGACAAACAAAAACCATCACCCGACGCTTCCAGTTTCCTGGTCGCAGGCTGCAAAACATAGAGCGAGCGGCAGTAAATTCGCTTATACTATTGCTTAAATTAATAAGGGAAGAAGTCCCTAATACCTGAACATTTTATATAAGTTTGCACTGATCAATATTAATTGCATGACTAAATATGAATTAATACTTCCGAGAATGGGCGAAAGTGTGGCTGAAGCTACTGTCACTAACTGGCTTAAGAAACCAGGCGATACCATTTCGGAAGATGAAGCGGTGGTAGAAATTGCTACCGACAAAGTAGATTCTGAAGTTCCTTCACCTGTATCGGGCACTCTACGTGAGATATTAGTAGAGAAGGATAACGTTGCCCTCGTGGGACAGGCGCTGGCCATCATTGAAATTGAAGGTGATGAAAGTCCTTCCAATGAAGCACAGGCTGAAGTACAACATCACGAGGAGGAGCTACCTACAGAGATACCGGGTCTGACCTTTACTCAGCATGATACTCCTCGCGAAAATGCCGAAAGTTCCGCAAGCTCACGTTTTTACTCTCCTTTAGTAAAAAGTATTGCCGCTGAGGAAGGGATTTCCACGGCTCAGCTCGAGCAGATTGTAGGCACAGGCGCTGAAGGTCGCGTTACAAAGGCTGATATCCTCGATTTTATTAAAAATAATAAAGTCTCTACGGCCGGAAGCGTTGCCGCTCCAACTGTCAAGCCTGCTCCCGCGGCACCGTCATATCAGGAAGCGTCTGTTACCATACCTCAACAGACCCCGCCTCCTGTATATGTATCAGAAGGTGATGAAATTATAGAGATGGATCGTATGCGTCGCATGATTGCCTCGCACATGGTCATGAGCAAGCAGGTATCTCCTCACGTTACTTCATTTGTAGAAGCTGACGTTACCAATCTGGTGAAATGGCGCGAACGCGTAAAATCAGCCTTTGAAAAACGTGAGGGACAGAAAATTACGTATACGCCCATTTTCGTACAGGCCGTAGCCCGCGCGATAAGAGAAATGCCGCTCATAAATGTTTCTGTGGATGGCAATAATATCATCCGCCATCGCAACATAAACATCGGCATGGCCGCGGCACTTCCAACAGGAAACCTCATCGTTCCGGTAATAAAAAATGCCGATCAGTTGAGTCTTGTCGGACTAACCCGCTCTGTCAATGATCTTGCCGGTCGCGCGCGAAATAATAAGTTGTTACCAGATGAGGTAAAAGACGGTACGTTTACCCTTACCAACATTGGCTCATTTGGAAATATTATGGGCGTACCCATTATTAATCAGCCACAGGTAGCTATCCTGGCGGTAGGCACCATTCAGAAAAAGCCAGCGGTTCTGGAAACGGAATATGGCGATGTAATTGCCATACGTCACAAGATGTATCTTTCTATGTCGTACGATCACCGTGTGGTTGATGGCGCCCTGGGAGGCAAATTCCTGCGTCGGGTTGCCGATATTCTGGAGGCATGGGATCTTAACGCCGATTTTTAATAGAATTCATATATGGATTAAGTGTATATGTGACCTTCGTCAATTAAGGTTTCCCTCCTTATGTGTTTATTTGTAACATAATTGATACAAATAATGAACGACATGTACATCAAACTTAAAAAGAACACGCTTGCTCTTTGTTTAACAATGACCGCAAGCGTGTTCTTTTCATTTGGGACCTTTGCTCAGGAGCGGGCAGAAAAAGAAGAATCTGAAAAAGGCGGGCACAAGATTACGGTAGCAGTAGGGCAGACTCATATCCATGAGAACTTTGCCGAAAAAGGAAAGAAATGGAAGATCGGCAGTTCGTTGGCCTTAAACTACGATTATCTGATCACCGATCGTTGGGCCATTGGTTTGCACAATGATGTGTTACTTGACGACTTCTCCATTGAAAAGATGGAAAACGGACAAATGACAAGAACCATTGAACGCGAACGCCCCGTAGCCTCTAAGGTTGTTGGATCCTTCACCTTGTTGCCGCATTTCGTGGTCAACGCCGGTGCAGGTGCTGAATTTGAGAAAAGTGAAAATTTCTTTCTTACCACCGTGGGTACAGGCTACGAATTTGCCGGACGTAACGGTTGGGGCTTCGGTGTTGAATTAGCGTATGACGTAAAGTGGAAAGCTTATGATACCTGGATTCTGGGTGTAGGAGTAAGCAAGACACTGTTCGGAAAAAAGCATCGCGGCTAGAAACTTACGCTATTTAAGATTTTGCTGGCTTCAGCGTAGCACATGCTATTGTTGCTTTATGATATGAAAGGGGGCTGTAACAATGATTGTTGCATGCCCCCTTCCTTTATGCTCAGGTGTCTTTAGCTTCCCGTATGTGGTTAAAGCAACTTTAACATCGGTGCTTTTTCCAGATTCGTATTTGGAGTCCTTAGGAGTCCTGTTTCTCAAAGACAAGAATGGTGCGGCCCGGAACTTTCATCTGCATTAATGGAAACTTAATTTCTTTGGGTGCAAAGGCCTGAGCCCCATCTTCAAATGTTGATATTACCTGTATCCATTTGCCTGCCTTCATAAAAGAAAATATCTGTTCCGACCAGTCCATGTTGACCATGATATACAAATCCTTTTCATTGAATTTCTTGCCCGAAAGCAGGAACGAGAAGCTGTGCGCGTCATAGTCATAGCGGGTGGCACCATTGGCGCCAAACCACTGCACATCTTCGCGCCAGAAACGACTGCGGCAAATTGAAAGATGATCTTTTCTAAATTTTATCAGCGCTTTCACAAATTCAAAATGCTCCTGCATCTGTTCTTTCCTGCTCCAGTCAATCCAGCTGGTTTTATTGTCCTGATTATAGGGGTTGTTATTACCTTTTTGCGTATTCAGGAATTCGTCACCCGCCAGGAACATGGGCGTACCATTAGACAACATCAGGAGTGCGAAGAAATTTCTTGCCTGCCGCCGGCGCAGCCTCAATATCATCTCCGGAACATTGGAGTCGCCTTCCCAGCCGCAGTTCCAGCTGTAGTTATGTTCATGACCATCCTGATTATTCTGGCCATTGGCAAAATTGTGTTTGTTATTGTACGATACCTGATCCCAGAGGGTAAAGCCATCGTGAGAATTCAGATAATTGATGCTTTGATGCGGTCGGTAGGCATGGAAAGGATCATCCGGGAAAAGATCATCGCTGCCGTAGAGCCGCTGTATCGCGTTGCCGACCAGGCCCGCGTCACCGCGAACGAAGCGACGTATGTCGTCGCGGAAGCCGCCATTCCACTGATACCAGCGTACTCCGGGAAAAGCGCGTCCCAACTGATATAAGCCTCCGGCATCCCAGGGTTCCGCGATCAGGCGTATGTTTGCCAGGTTCGGGTCTGCCGCTATCTGATCAAAAATAGGAGTGGAGCCTATGCTGCCGTCCGACTTTCTGCTGAATACCGACGCCAGATCAAACCGGAAGCCATCAATATGCATTTCTTTTACCCAATAACGCAGACTATCCATAATTAGCTGTTGCACCGCCGGATGGTCGGTTCTGAAGGTATTACCGGTGCCACTGTAATTCAAATATGGGTTTTCATCATTATCGTGCATCAGATAATAAGTACTGTTATCTATTCCCTTAAAAGAATATACCGGACCCGAGATATCGCCTTCGGAGCTATGGTTAAACACTACATCCAGAATTACCTCCAGGCCTGCTTTATGCAACTCGCGAACCATGGTCTTAAATTCCCGAATGGCGCCTCCATGACTCTGATCGGAAGTATAAGCCTTATGAGGGGCGAAGAAGTTTAGTGGCATGTAACCCCAGTAGTTTTTCTCTGTAGGATCAAACTGATGGATTGGCATCAGCTCCACAGCGGTAACGCCAAGCTCCTTGAGGTAGGGTATTTTATCAATAATTCCCGCGTAGGTGCCCGCCCGCGAGCGCTCAATACCCGAGTTTTTATTGCGACTAAAGCCCCGCACGTGCATCTCATAGATGATAAGATCATGCGAGTGCCGCATGGGAACGTCGCCTTGCCAGTCAAAAGGCTCTTCGGGACTAATCATCCCTAAGGGGGCACGTCCGGCATTGGAGCCGGATTGTTCGGCATCATCTCTATTGAATTCGGGAGGGAAGATCACTTCACGAGCATACGGGTCGAGAAGGATTTTCTGCGGATCGAACTTATGAAAATGCGGCGACAGGTTGCCCAGAGTTCCGTCAATCTGGTAGGCATATAATGTAGCCCCTTTCATATCCGATTTTTTTATTCTGATATGCCATATGCGCAGCGTCTTATTGGCATAGGGATCGAGTCTTAAGCTAACAACCGGTGTTTCATAATCATCTTCCCGATAAAGCAGGAGGTCAACGACAGCCGCGTGTTTTGAGTACAGCGCGAAGTTGAAGCTATCATCACTCTCGATATAGCTCGCACCAAGAGGGTAAGGCGAGCCTTCAGTAGCAAACCAGCAATTCATATATTTTATATTAAGCGTGGGTGGGTTAGCTCTCTAATAAAGCCGACCGCTGTGTGCAATATAATAAATTATGATAGCCTGTACCCTGCGTAACGTATTAATTACCGACTTTCTTTGTGCCCCCCTTTAAGGTATAAGGAAATTCAGGGGCGTCTTTCCCAGGCGTACTTTTATCGTTGCTGCCCTGTTCAACTCTATAAGCTCATCATCTGCATGGCAAAGTTTTTCTTCTGTAACGATATCAATTTTCTTAGCGCTGATAATATTGGGTTTGAAGGCGCTTCTTTTACCGGAGCTTTTAGCTTTTAGATGTTTACACAACTTTTCCCGGTCTTCCTTGCCAAAAAGCACCAGATCAAGCATGCCATCGCAGGGATTTGCCTCTTTGGAAAGAATAAGGTTGGGGCCTATGGATTTAATGTTCATAAGTTCCACCATAAGATAATCGCCAGAATAATTCTTGCCATCGGCATAGATTTCATAACGCTGCATGGGCAGCTCGTGACTAAGAATATGGAGTTTGTCTTTGGCAAGTCCCAGTTTCTTCTCCGGCTCATCCCGATAGATATCGTCCAGCTGACGCATCTCCTTTATCAATGTCGGGAACAGTCCGAAACCCAATGCTTCAACAAAAAAGCTTACGCCCGGTATCCGCTGCACATTCCACACGTCAAAAGACAGTTGCTTATGTTGTTTGATGATCGCGCGTGCCTGCCGCTCGCTGTCGCGCACACCCAATGTGTAGGCGATGTTGTTTGCCGTACCCTTGGGCAGCAGACAAAGGGGAACCTGGTTGAATGGAGCGTTCAACAAGAATTTTTTACACAATTTGCGCACCGTACCGTCGCCGCCGGCAATAATAAAGAGCTCATTATTGCTGCCTACCTTATCCTTAAAATTCTCCTTTGTCGAAAGATATTTGCAGTGGTAGCCCAATGATTCTGCCATGCGAATGATGGCACGTTCGCCGTGCTCCTCATCGCCGGCGCCTGGATTGTGAAAGATAGTAGCTTTTTTCATAGGTTGATTTCATTAAAACATAGTTTACCTTTTTTGGTTGGCTATAAAAGAAGAAAATATGTCGAAAATATTATTCGGATAATAGAAGGAGGCATATTGGCGCATTGAAAACGAACATACTATCTAATTAATTTTTTTGCTTATGAGAATCCTGATAACAAATGACGATGGGATCTACAGCCCGGGCATAGCTGCTTTGGCACGTATAGCTTCGCGATTTGGTGAAGTTCGTGTAGTGGCACCTGACGTTGAGCAATCCTCCATGGGGCACGCTGTTACACACTCGCGTCCCCTGAGCTATCGTAAGTCACCTATAGAATTTCCGGGTATTGAGGCCTACCGTGTTAATGGTACTCCAGCTGATTGTGTCGCCTTGGGTACGCACCTTTGGTCTAAAACCGATGTGGTGCTTTCCGGTATAAATATGGGTCCGAATCTTGGAAACGGAATGTGGCACTCCGGTACGCTGGCTGCTGCTAAGCAGGCTGTTTTACTGGGTATTAAAGGTATTGCGTTAAGTACTCCTGTAGGTGATACAGAGCCCGATTTTGACCTGCTAGCTCCCTTCGTAGAAAAAACGCTAAGCACCCTTCTTGCCGATAAGGAGTTGGCATTATATAACGTGAATTTCCCGCAACGTCCCCGTGATACGCGATGGACGCGGCAGTCCGTGCGTTTGTATGATGGAACGATCGTTCCAGGTACCGATCCCTTGGGGCGGAAACATTATTGGTTTACCGTTACCCCTTTGGAGCCAGCCGAAGAGGGCACCGATCGCTGGGCTGTGGATAATGATTTTGTCTCTATAACCCCGTTGCGTCTTGACCTCACGAATGAGTTGATGCTTCGCGAAAAGGCGAACGGTTAAAAGCGGGTGTGCATCTGTTATAGATGTACACCTTCTCTTATAATTTTTGCTAATCAATTAATTTTGATGTAGGTCAGTTAAAAAAATAACAAATAGCAAATCCATACTAAACGATTATCGTAATTTTGTTTAGTCGAAGAGGCCCGAAATAGCGGAGGCCTTTAATTGGCGCCTCATATACATCAAAATCGTTCAAAATGATTAAGCAATGCGTAATAGTTTTCGGATGTCTTGCTGTCGGCGAACTCATAGTAAGCCTTACCGGAGTCAAGCTTCCCTCCAGCATTATCGGCATGATTCTGCTGGCCACGCTTCTAAAACTGGGTTGGGTTAAGCAAAAATGGGTGCAGGGAATGGCTGATTTCCTTTCCAAAAATCTTGCCTTATTTTTCGTTCCTTCGGGCGTCTCCATCATGCTTTATCTCGACATCATTGAGGCTAACCTGATTCCTATTTTCGTAGCCTCTATAGCAAGTACTGTCGTAGTGCTAATTGTTACAGGCTGGGTACATCAAATTTTAAGAAAAAAATTATGAGAGAGTTTTTACAAAGTCCGGTGTTCATCGTATCGTTCACCTTTGCCGCTTTCTTTTTTTCGCAGCAACTCGAAAAACGTACCCGTATCGTATTATTAAATCCTATACTGGTAACCATCGTCATCATTATCGCTTTTCTTTCAGTGTTTAACATTGATTACGCGGTATATCGGGATGGAAGCAAGGTGATCGATTTTTTCCTTAAACCCACGGTCGTTGCTTTAGGGGTACCCTTGTATAAGCAGTTGGAACGTATAAAAAAGCAAACCATACATATTGTCCTTTCCGAATTGGCAGGCTGCGTGGCTGGCATCGTCAGCGTAGTATTGATTGCCAAGGCTCTGGGCGCCAGTAAGGAGATAATTTTCTCGCTCGCTCCGAAATCTGTTACAACGCCTATTGCGATTGAAGTCACTAAAACCATCGGTGGAATTCCCGCTCTTACTGCTTCGGTGGTGATCGTAGTAGGTATTTTCGGCTCTATATACGGCTATCGTATCATGAAGTGGATGCGTGTACATAATCCAGTATCGCAAGGGTTGTCTATGGGCACGGCAGCTCATGCGGTAGGAACATCTAAGTCGCTGGAAATAAGTCCGACATTCGGAGCATTCTCAAGTCTTGGTTTAATTGTTAACGGTATTTTTACCGCCCTCCTTACGCCGTATATTATCCAGCTTCTTAGCATCTGGATTAAATTCTAACAGTTCCCCGAAGCACATCGGGAATGTCTCCCCAATCCGCTCTTGCGACGGGTACTTGCGACCCACCTGGTTCGAGACTGATTCGGGACAGACTCGAGAGACGCTCGGGTGGTGATCGACATTTCATCGACAAGTCATAGGCATTTCATGGGCATCTCATCGACTATTGCCCNNTGTCGATGAAATGCCCATGAAATGTCGATGACGAGTGCTGTCTGGTTAAAGTCAGTCTCGAGTCAGACTCGAACCAGGTAGGTAGCAGAAGGGCATCCGGGAATGATCCGCTGGCTGCGCCCTTTCCTCCTTTATCCCAACCGCCGGGCGGCTCTTATAGCCTCGCTATCCATTTTTCCTTTAAAGCACAGCGCCTAAAACCTATATTCATCGCATTTATTATTTGCCAATCATGAAGACCTAAGAGGTGGACTGTCTATTCATGAAAGGACCGCTGAAGAGGTGTTGTAGTGTGACATATTGTGACATTTTATGAATGGAGGAGAAGAGTTAAGTTGTTACTTTCCAGGCTCTTGTTTTGTAATTTTTCCTTGTAGTCCTTTGTTGAGATGATGATCTTGAACGCCCTGCAAGCTTAATCGACGAATCAGGATAGCCGGAATCAGGGTATGAGATCATCAAGCTGTAGATAAACTAAATAATCATGAAAGTCATTACCTCAGATATCGAACTTCCGCTTTGGTCAAATCCTCATGTTGAATTTTTTGCCAGATGCCTTACAGGCGTTGGTCTCGGGTATTTGTTTCGGCTCCTACGACCTGTATTTTTCTGTATCATCAACAGTTTCGTCTTTTTGCGTAGCACTCGCCAGGAAATAAGTTCAGGATTTTCTTTAGTGAGGCATACGAGAATTTCTTGCAAGAAGGACATTACTGCCTTCGGAGGAATGCTGGAGCAAGGCAATTGTGGAATGGCGAAGCCTGGCCTAGGGTTGTGTGCCGCACAAAGCAGTTTGGCAGGGGACTGGAAAACGTTGACGCCATTGCACGCGCCGGATGTTCTGATCCGGTATGTGGCAATGGCGTCTTTAAGATATTGTCGGGATAATAGAATTATCCGGGTATTACTTGAATTTTTTAAAGATCACAATCCCATTGTGTCCACCGAAGCCAAAAGTGTTGCTCATAGCCGCGTTAACCTCCTTTTCGAACGCCTGATTCCGCACAATATTCAAATGAGCAGGAATCGCGGGATCCAGCTCTTCAACGTTAATAGTAGGAGGAATGATCGAGTGATTGATGGCCATGATGCTGGCGATAGCTTCTATGGCGCCGGCAGCACCCAGAAGGTGCCCCGTCATGGATTTGGTAGCGCTGATATGCAGTGCTTCGGGCTTATGTCCAAAAAGGCGATTGATGGCGTTTATTTCACTGATATCACCCACAGGGGTAGAAGTAGCGTGCGCGTTGAGATACTGAATATCGTCAATGTTAAGAGCGGCGTCTTCCAGCGCGAACTTCATGCCGTGATAAGCGCCTTCGCCATCGGGATGTGTTGCCGTGAGGTGATAGGCATCGGCTGTCATGGCGGCGCCGGCAACCTCCGCGTAAATCTTTGCCCCGCGCGCCTTAGCATGTTCATACTCTTCGAGGATAAGCGTTCCGGCACCTTCACCGATGAGGAACCCGTCGCGATTAACATCAAAGGGACGGCTGGCGTGCGTAGGATCATCATTTCTGGCAGTCATCGCCTTCAAGGCACAGAAGCCACCGACAGACGCTGCGGTCACGGGAGCCTCAGAACCTCCGGTAATGATTACTTTGGCCTTACCCCAGCGTATGTAATTCAGGGCGTCCATCAAGGCGGAATTGGAGGTTGAACATGCCGATACCGTGGTATAGTTAATGCCGCGCAGTCCATATTTTATAGAAATCATGCCGGCAGCGATGTTAGAGATGAATTTAGGAACGAAGAAAGGGCTGAAACGGGGGGTGCGGCCTCCATCGATATATTCTCCAACTTGTTCTTCGAAGGTGGCAAGACCTCCCTGGCCTGTTCCCCAGATGACACCGCTGTCATAGGGATTCATGGATTCGAAGTCGATGCCTGAATCATCTACAGCCTGCCTTGTTGAGGCCATAGCATATTGAGTAAATGAGTCCGTACGTTTTATTTCTGAGCGATCAAGATATTGAGCGGCGTCAAAATTCTTCAGTTCGGCGGCAATTTGAGTCCTGAAAAGGGAGGCATCAAATTTTGTGATTGGTGCTGCTCCGCTGGTTCCGGCGATCAAATTGTTCCAATAGGTTTGGAGGTCATTTCCCAGGGGCGTTACAGCTCCCAGGCCTGTTACAACTACGCGTTTCATATAGATTACTCGTCTTGGGTAAAAGTATTTTTCTAGACTTTCTCGGTAAAGAGTGGGTCTCGTTAAGCATTTTCTACAACCGGAACTACTTCGCTTCAGTTTAGCACAGCAAGTTTTAGTCCTTCTTGTATCCGGCAAATATACTTATAAGTACCATAGGATTATAATGAGGTAAAAATGTAACACAATAGATACGCTTATCCCGCAGCGTAGCTGTACGTTTATATGATTGCGAAACGTGCTTAGGGCATGTAGAAAGCGTTTTGCTTATTAGGATAGAAGAAAAAACTGTTTAGTTTTGCCCCATGAACATAGCCGTTTATGATATCCGCGAAGATGAAAAACTTGTTTTCCGGAGAATAGAGCAAGAATCTGAAATCTCTTTTCAATATATAAAGGATCATCTTACCGTTGATACCGTTTCGAAGGCAGCTAAAAGCGATGGTATTGCCGTCCTGGGGCATAATATGATCGGGGAGGATATCTTGAAGCGTATGGCTGAAATGGGCGTATGTAATCTGGCTACACGGACGGTGGGATACAATCATATCGACCTTCAGGCTGCCGCGCGGCACGGCATTCGTGTGTGTAATTCGCAATATGGACCTCATGGCGTAGCAGATTTTACAGTCATGTTGATGCTCATGTCGTTACGTAAGTATAAGCAAGCTTTATTTCGTGCCAATGTAAATGACTATTCTCTAAAGGGACTTCAGGGGCGGGAAATGAAGGATATGGTGATCGGTATTATCGGATCCGGTAATATCGGTGCCCAGGTGATACACAACCTTGCAGGCTTCGGCTGCCGCATACTCGTTTACGATACGCGCGTTAATCCAGCTATTGAAAATGCTGTGGAATATACCTCTCTGGACGAGCTTTACAGCAAATCAGATATTATCAGCCTACATGTGCCTTTGTTGGACGGCACCCGGCAAATGATTAACTGCCAGAGTATCGCTAAAATGAAAAAGGGCGTTATTCTTATCAATTGCGCCCGGGGAGAACTCATGAACATTGCCGATATCATTGAAGCGATAGAAAGCGAACGTATCGGAGCTTTAGCCTTAGACGTGTTTGAGAATGAGGAAGGGATTTATCATTTTGACAGGCGCACGGATATTATTACGAATCGCGATATGGCCTATTTACGTCAATTTCCAAATGTAACAATGACTCAACACATCGCATTCTATACTGACAGTGCTGTAGACGATATGGTGAGTATTAGTGTACGCGCTTTATATGATCTGCATATTGGCAGTGCTCCTTTGAACAGGTTGGTGTAAGGAAGTGTTGTTAGTCCGGGTAATGGTCCCTTCAAATTGTTTTTTTTGAGTTTGTAAATCAGGCTTTTAATATCTTTAAAGTATAGTTTTTGTTTATGCTTTTCGTATTTATTAGTATTTGTTGCAGCGTGTGTGTATCGGTGCTGCTGAAGCTCGCTCGTCGTTACGAGGTGAATCTGTTTCAGGCGGTGATGTGGAACTATGCTACAGCGGCGATGTTGTGTTTATTTTTCTTTAGACCTGTGCTGGCGGAGTTGTCCTGGTCGGGCAGACCCTGGGTGCTTTATGGCGCGCTTGCTATATTGCTTCCGGCATTGTTTATAATCTTAGGGCTTTCGGTGCGAAGTACAGGCATTGTGAGGACTGACCTGGCGCAACGTTTATCCCTGTTCATTCCGCTGGCCACAGCGTTTGTGGTCTTTAATGAGTCGTACAGTCTTGTTAAGCTGGGAGGAATAGCACTGGGATTTATAGCGATTTGTTTCAGTATTCCCTGGGCAAAGAGCCGCGGTTCGGGGGGACAGGGGATATGGTATTATCCCGTAATTGTGTTTTTGGGCGCCGGTACCATTGATATTCTATTTAAGCAGCTGGCCGCTCACGGAGAAGTGCCTTATACGGAATCTCTTTTCGTGGTGTTCGTGATAGCATTCTTGCTGTGTCTCTGTTATTTTCCATTTGCTGTGGGTAGTAAGTCCATTAAGCGCTTTAGTAGGTTCAATTTGATCGCCGGAGTTATTCTAGGCATTTTTAACTTCGGTAATATTCTTTTTTATCTCAAGGCGCATCAGGCCTTGCCGCAAAGTCCGGCATTGGTGTTTTCCTCGATGAACATTGGTGTAATTGTTTTTGGCGCTGTTGTTGGTCTGGCATTTGGTGAAAAGCTAAGCTTGTTGAACAAGTTAGGTCTGGTCCTGGCTGTGATCGCTATTTTTATTATAACCTACGCCTCCTGAGCCTGTTTTGCGAAATGCAAACAAAAGCTTGCTTTTTGATGTCTTTTAAACAGGTTATGTAAATCCATATTATTATGAAGAAGCATCAGGAAAAAAAGGACGAAAAGCTAAGCACTGAATCTCCGATTACAGAGAAAGATGAGGTAAAGAAGGCGGAAGATAAGACGCGTAAGGCGCAGGAAAAAGCATCTAAAGACAAGAAATAATACTGAATTCCCGCGGGAGGGCTAAGTGGTTTTCGGGACCCCCGGAATTATTTATGTCCTGTATTGCGGGTTAATAGCTACCTTAGCCTTCCTGTACATCTTTTATATATGTTTAAAGCACTTGGACAAAATCCCCGAGGGGAGGATCTCTTGAAGATCAGGTCATCAGAGAATTATAGGGAGGGGGCGTTTGAGAATCTTGAGCCTACGAGAGTAATGACGGAGGAAGGATCAATGATGAAGGCTCTTTTAAATTTTTTAAATAAGCCGGCAAACGTTAGTCCGAAAAATCCAGTTCCTCATGTGCGAACTGACCTGAGCGGCATGCTCCCTGAGGCAACGGTGGTATGGTTCGGTCATTCTTCCTATTTTATACATCTTGGCGGCAAAAATATCCTTGTGGATCCCGTGTTTAGCGGCCATGCCTCGCCCTTCTCCTTTGCGGTAAAAAACTTCGCTGGAAGCAATGCTTATGCTGCCGGTGATATGCCTTTAATAGATCTTCTGATTATTACGCATGATCACTACGATCATTTTGATTACCAAACGTTGATGGCGTTGAAGCCCCGGGTTTTCAACATATGCACCACGCTGGGCGTGGGATCACATTTGCGATACTGGGGGTTTGACCCGCGGATTATTCGCGAATTGGACTGGTGGGAGCATTATGAGCCTTTTAGCGGCATGGAAGTAACCTGTACCCCCGCGCGTCATTTCTCGGGGCGCACACTGCAGCGCGCGCAAACACTTTGGGGCGCTTTTGTGTTGGAGGTTGCGGGCACGCGTTTGTTTTTGGGTGGCGATAGTGGCTATGGTTCCCATTTTAAAGAAATAGGGAAAAAAGGTCCGTTTGATCTTGTGATATTAGAGACAGGCCAGTATAATACGCAATGGCCGCAGATTCATATGATGCCTGAGGAGAGCGTCATTGCTGCTGTTGATTTAGGCGCTCAATGTTTGCTCCCTGTGCATTGGGCGAAGTTCGCGCTAGCCTTTCACGCCTGGAATGATCCCATAAAACGAGTGGTGTCGGCGGCGGCACGCGTCGGAATGAGTGTAGCTACGCCAATGATAGGAGAACCTTTTATTATCGGAGGAGCTTGTCCTGACAGACACTGGTGGGAGGAGGTATAAAGATAATTTGACACAAGTCTAAGCATTTTTGAAGCATTCAAATTTTGAATGCTCGATTTTGCTTGAGGATCATTACGTAATGATAAACGCTTCGAGGCTTAGGTTTTTCCTAACATTCAAAGCGGAAGGTTTATCGTTCGGGGTTCTTGAGATGGCAACCAAAAGTAAAAGAGCTTACACCATGGCATGTGTTTCAGTCCATAATGTAAGCTCTTTATTATTTTAACGAAAATGCCTATTTAGCATCGCGACGTTGCATTACCTTCTGTACGGCAGCAACGATGTGATCAGCATCTAAGCCATATTTCGTCATCAGTTCAGCAGGCTTTCCGCTTTCACCGAAAGAGTCGTCAACAGCAATAAATTCCTGAGGAATAGGGTTGGTAGTAGCAAGAAGCTGAGCGACGCTATCACCAAGACCTCCAAGACGATTGTGTTCTTCCGCGGTAACCACACATCCTGTTTTTCCAACTGACTTCAGAATAGCCTCTTCATCGAGCGGTTTGATGGTATGTATGTTAATGATTTCAGCGTCTATACCGAGCGCTTCGAGTTTCTCGCCAGCGAGAATAGCCTCCCATACAAGATGACCCGTTGCAACAATGGTAACATCCTTACCTTCATTCACGATCCAGGCTTTGCCGATTTCGAACTTCTGATCAGGATCAGTGAAAATAGGCATTACAGGGCGTCCGAAACGCAGATATACGGGGCCTTCATGTTCAGCGATAGCGATAGTTGCCGCTTTCGTCTGATTATAGTCGCATGTATTAATTACCGTCATTCCTGGCAACATCTTCATCAGGCCTATATCTTCGAGGATCTGGTGAGTGGCGCCATCTTCACCCAGCGTAAGGCCGGCATGAGAAGCGCAGATTTTAACATTCTTGCCGGAATAGGCCACCGACTGGCGTATCTGATCATACACACGACCCGTAGAGAAGTTGGCGAAGGTTCCGGTAAAAGGAATTTTTCCGCCAATAGTCATACCGGCAGCGATACCAATCATGTTAGCTTCCGCGATTCCCGTTTGAACGAAGCGTTCCGGAAAGTCCTTAATGAAGGCTTCCATTTTCAATGAACCTATTAAGTCGGCACATAATGCCACAACGTTAGGATTTCTTTTTCCAGCTTCGTGTAAACCGGCACCGAAACCGGAGCGAGTATCTTTTTTTTCAGTAAACGTGTATTTTTTCATTGCAATTCTTTTCTAAAGCATCGCTCTGTCACTATGCTATTAAAAGCGGTGGGAGTGATACTGTTTTAATGATGATGTTAATAGTCGCCTAAAGTACATTCCAACTGAGCGAGTGCCGCGGCAAGCTGCTCATCGTTAGGCGCAACGCCGTGCCATTTGTGCGATCCCATCATGAAATCGACACCATGGCCCATGTTGGTTTTCATTAAAATTGCAATAGGCTTACCCTGGAAGGCCATGGATTTCGCCAGCTCGAGGCCGCGAATAACGTCTTCCATATCGTTGCCATCCATATCGATCACTTCCCAGTCGAAAGCTTCGAATTTGGCGCGTAGATTTCCAAGAGAAAGTACCTTTTCGGTAGGGCCGTCAATCTGCTGACCGTTATAGTCAACGGTAATGATCAGGTTATCAACTTTATTGTGAGGAGCAAACATGATAGCTTCCCAGTTCTGACCTTCCTGAAGCTCGCCGTCGCCATGCAGTGAAAAAACAAGACTTTTATCACCATTAAGTTTCTTTGAGAGTGCCGCGCCTATGGCTACAGACATTCCCTGACCTAAAGATCCGGAAGCCACCCGAATTCCCGGAAGGTGTTCGTGGGTGGTAGGGTGTCCCTGAACGCGCGAGTTAATGCGGCGGAACGTTCCTAATTCCGCAGGATCAAAGTAGCCTGCTCGTGCCAGCACGCTGTAGAATACGGGCGAAATATGTCCGTTGGAAAGGAAGAATAAATCTTCACCAACACCATCCATATTGAACTTAGGATCATGCTTCATCACATGGAAATACAGACCTACGAGATAGTCTGTGCATCCTAAAGATCCTCCGGGGTGGCCAGATTGGCACTGATGTACCATTCTGACTATGTCGCGGCGTACCTGCTTAGCTATGCCGGTTAGTTTTTCGATATCTGCTTTCATGTCTATTTAGAAAGCTACTAAAATATAAATTTCTCCCGAAATGAAAAAGTGTGTCGTTGACGTTTAAGTATTATTGGGTTTATTAATATGCGAATTTGCGTTAAAGCATCGCTGAAGATTAGGGAGATAGTAGCTTAGGGCAGTGGAGGTATAAAGCAAAATCGTCATTCCNNGGAATGACGATTTTGCTTTATATATTAAGAAACCTGAATAATATTAAGGCTTTTTGAAATTGCTGTATTCTGTAGAATTTTCGGTTGCGACAAATTGACCCAAGAGCTTAATGCCCATGTTAAGATCTTGCTTCACTGGCAGGTAGCGATTTAGGGCGTTGTCAAATCTATAGGTAAGCGTAAGATCCATTTTATCAACGTTAAGGATTTTGATACGTAATGTCTTTTCGTTGATAGAATGAAGACTTTCCAGTCGCTTGGTTTGAGTATTAATGGTAAGCTCAGTTCTCATGTCCTTAATGAACGCCATTTCCTTAGGCAGCGTTGTTGCTTCGATTTTGTAACTTACTACCAGTTTTCCGTTAGCATCGCTTTCAACCTTCATGCTGTTTTCGTCAACTTTGCCTGTTTCTGCAGGTTTCTTATGCTCGCGAAGAAATGCATTAATATCTGCGTTTGATGGTGCTGCTCCATTCACGGAATTTACCGTCCAGCGCGAACCCTCGGGTTTAGAGGCATCATAATGTGCCAGATAAACTTTCTCACGGTCTGCGGCTACGGATGTGTTCTTAATATCAAAAGACAGATCTTCCGGTACCGACTTGATTGAGGGTTCAAGAATGCTGTGGTCAATTTTGTATTTATCTAAGGCGCTTAAGACAGTTGATTTCTGCGCTGAGGCGATTCCTGTACAGAGTATCAGGGCACCTATTAAAAAATATTTTTTCATTTTGGGTTTTTATTATGGTATTTATCTTGTACTATTTGCCTTTAAGACAGTCACGGGTTTCCCCCAGACGTTTAAGTAATCGCTGTCCTGAATCTTCGGTGAGTTCTTCGAGATAGGGGGGATTGGTGTTGGCGACCGAAAGGTAAGTTGTTTTACCTGATTGAATGTTAATGCGTAGCGAGCGGGATGTTTTTTTTGAACCCAGTCCGGTTGCTTTCGTTTGAAAGTTATGTTCGCCTGCTGTTACCGCATGTACTGAATATCGATTGTTTTTTAGCTTACATACTACTTGGCTGTCGATTAGAGCCTTAAAAGGGACTAAGGAAGCTACGTAATTAGTGGATCGTAAGAAATAAACTTTTCCCTGACCTTCCTGTGCTTGTGAAGCGAGGTTCATGAAAATAATTGCTAAGGCAATTCCAAATGTTTTACTGAGATGTGTAATTTTCATAATTCAAAAGAATGACTTTTAAATGAATATTTGATGAATCTAATGATGTGATGCCGTAAAACCTTACTTTGTTACAACAAATAAATTATAGATTTGCTTTGATATGATCAATATGATTTTTTTGAGCAAAAGATCGGCAGTATGCTGTGCAAGCTTTAGACACCAGGTACAGTTAATTTTACGTAGGCTGCTATAGACGATACTATTTATTTTATTATATAAATAACATGAGGAATAATTATTTAAGTTTTTTGTTTGTTTTACTCATCGCGTTGTCTGATAGCGCAAGTGCGCAACAACGCGAGAAAAAGGACGTTATTACGGCGTCTATTGATTTGGTGAATGTGGTGAGTGATAAGGTAAAAGTGGAAGTTCTTACGCCAACGATAAAGAGCCAGACAACAACATTTCGTTTTGCCCGTATCATTCCTGGTACTTATGCTATCGCTGACTATGGCAGATACGTTGACTCTGTTGAAGCTTTTGACAAGAAGGGTCGCAAGCTAAATGTGAATAGAGTGAACCCCAATGAGGTGGCTATTAGCGGGGCATCGTCATTGAGTCGTATCACTTATTGGGTAAATGATACCTATGATATTGAACAGGGAGGCGATGTATTTTCGTCAAAAGATAATCAGATCTTCTCGCCTGCGGGAACAAATATTCTGGCCGGGAAACAGTTTATGTTGAATCTGGCTGGTTTTCTCGGTTTTTTTGATGAGTTGAGAAATGCTCCTTATACCTTGAAGATAAATAAGCCTGCGTCCTTATATGGTACGACGGCTTTGGTTGACGAAGATCCATCGGAGCAGCGTGATGTGTTTCGGTGTAGCAACTTCGCGGAGGCTGTTGATAATCCCATTATGTACGCTGAAGCTGACACCGCGGGTTTTACGGTAAACGGAATGAACGTTGTGTTAGGTGTGTATGCACCTCATAAAAATGTTGATGCGCGGCGCTTGTTGCCGGATGTGGAGAAAACGATCAGGGCACAGAAGAAATTTCTCGGGCCTCTGAACACGACGAAGAAGTATGCCGTTATTGTATATCTGACTGATATGGGGGACAAAGATCCAAAAGGCATCGGTGCTTTAGAGCATAATAATTCTACTACTGCAGTTTTCAGAACGAGTGTCAACGCGAATGATCTTATTCACGTTATAGGTCATGAATTTTTTCATACGGTGACTCCTCTTAAAATACATTCAGAGCAAATTCAGAATTTTGATTTCAGCGACCCTAAATTAAGTCGTCATCTTTGGTTTTACGAAGGTGCTACCGAATATTTCGCAAGCTTGTATCAGATACAACAGGGTCTGATTACTGAAGATGAGTTTTACAATCTTATAGCTTCTAAGATTGAGTCGGCAAAAGGCTACAACGATACCCTTTCTATGACGCGTATGAGTGCCAATGTTATCGATCCGAAGATGAAGCCTGAATATCCTAATGTATATATGAAAGGAGCTTTACTGAATATGTGTCTGGATATTATCATTCGGGAGGAGAGTGCCGGCAAGAAAGGATTGATAGATTTGTTGGCGGAGCTTGCGAAAAGTTACGGTCCGCAACGGGCCTTCCCGGATACCGATTTTATAAACATTGTAGGTAAAATGGCGGGAGCAAAGGTGGCGTCCTTTCTTCATGATCATGTAGAAAACGGGAAGCCGGTAGATTATGCGGGATATCTTTCTAAAGTAGGTCTTAAGCCGATGGTGGTGAAGGTTCCGGAGCCAATGGTTTTTATTTCACACGATGAATATTACCTGGATATTGACGTTGACTCTAAACAGGTATTGGCGCGTCTACCCGATGCAAATAACGTTTTTATGAATAATCTGGGCTTCAAAGATGGAGATGTATTGCTGAAGATGAATGGAGTGCCAATGTATGAAGAGGAGCCTATGTTAGTCATGCTCAAAGGCTATGAGTTGCAGGAGGGGGCTCCGGTGTCATTCGACATCCTGAGAGGGGGAAAACCTATGTCCATTAAAGGGACTGTAAAATTAAATTATATAGATGGCGACGGCTTCCGGCCGATTGATGATTCTCTGAAGGCATTGCGTGAAGCCTGGTTAAAGGCTCAGATTTAAATATTGATCCGGATTGCAGAAAGTCTGCAATCCATTTTTTTGCTTTAGAACATGTCTCTTTTTCTTGCTTTAATAAAGCAGTATATCCGTAAATGAGATGTAACAAAACCGTTTCCTTATAAATAAATATTTATTAAATTTGACGCTTATTTAACAAAACACTGCGAATCGCGTTACATGAATTTTGATTTTGGTATAAAGAGAAGCGGATCATCCGTTTCCACGGAATTAATTGCAGGAGTATCATCATTCCTCGCTACATCTTACATAATCGTTGTAAATCCATCGGTATTGAGCCAAACGGGAATGCCGTTTAATGGCGTGCTTACGGCAACTATTATCGTGTCGCTATTTAGTAGTCTGATGATGGGATTTTATGCCAAGAATCCGATTCTGGTAGCACCAGGCATGGGTTTAAATGCCTTTTTTACGTTTTCTGTGGTGTTCGGAATGAAGATTCCCTGGCAGGAAGCTTTAGGAGCTGTGTTTTGGTCCGGTATTGTGTTTTTTCTGCTTTCCATTTTTAATATACGCACACATATTGTCAAAGCTATTCCCAAGCCCTTACGCTTTGCGATCTCAGCAGGTATTGGCTTGTTCATTACTTTAATTGGTTTTTCTAATGCGAAGTTTGTTGTAGCTAATCCCGCTACTCTTGTTTCTATGGGCAATCTTACGCCAGCAATGATTACCTTTCTTTTTGGCCTTTTCCTCACAGCAATACTCGTAATAAAAAATGTTAAGGGAGGGATCTTATTAGGTATTTTATTTACTACGTTGGCGGCGTGGCCAATAGGACGCTGGTACGGGGATCCTCAAAGTTCTTTAATTACTTTTAATGGGGTCTTTTCTGCTCCCGATTTCAGTCTTCTCTTCGCCCTGGATCTGGTAAATTCGTTAAAGCTTACGATGGTGCCGGTGATATTTGCTTTTGTATTTACTGATATGTTCGACAGTCTTTCGACCTTCGTAGGTATCGCAGAAGCGGCGAATCTTGTGGATGAAGATGGGGAACCGAAGAATATCAAAAGATCGTTACTTACTGACGCTGTATCCACAACTCTTGCTGGGTTGGTAGGGTCAAGTCCTGGTACTGCTTATATAGAATCGGCGGTGGGCGTTGAAGCGGGAGGAAGAACCGGATTAACGGCCGTAATCGCGGGTCTGTTATTTCTGCCTTTTCTTTTTCTTGCCCCTTTACTTTCCGTAGTTCCAGCCATAGCTACAGCCCCTGCGTTGGTGTTGGTGGGCGTGTTCATGGTTCGCCCGGTGGTGAAAGTCAAATGGATGGATCTTGATGAAGCTGTTCCGGCTTTTCTGGCGATGGTGATTATCCCTTTTACTTATTCAATTACTCATGGTATTACCTGGGGCTTCCTTAGCTGGACAATATTGAAAATTCTAAACGGTAAGAGAAAAGAAGTGAGCACCGCGCTTATCATTATAGATATCTTTATCATCCTTTCTATGGTAATATAAAATTGAAGGAAGAGATAATGAGGGGCAACGTTCTGAAAATGTCGGATTTCTTTTGAGTTACTGAAATAGCCATATGAAGCTTTATTTCAGGGATATCCCTGAATCTGTATTTTTATAATCCGGGTGTTTAGAGCTTTAAATCAGGGCTCAGTAAATGATCATGCAGCTGCGCTTGATGAACCGTTGGCGGCTCAATAAACGGGATTTTTGTTATCTTTGCCGCACAGATGAACGACGAATCAGCAGACATTAACGAGCAAAACGAAAAACTTCAAAATGTAACCCCTATTAGGGGATTATATGAAAATTGGTTCCTTGATTATGCGTCTTACGTGATCCTGGACCGTGCGGTACCACATGTTAATGATGGGTTTAAACCGGTGCAACGGCGTATTCTTCACTCGCTGAAGGAAATGGACGATGGACGTTTTAATAAGGCCGCCAATGTTATCGGTAATACGATGAAGTACCACCCCCATGGCGACGCTTCCATTGGCGACGCGATGGTTCAAATAGGACAAAAAAATCTCCTTATAGATACCCAGGGAAACTGGGGTGATCCCATTACCGGCGACTCGGCGGCAGCTCCTCGTTATATTGAGGCTCGTTTATCAAAGTTCGCCAATGATGTAGTTTTTAATCCTGATACAACGGAGTGGCAAGCAAGTTACGACGGGCGAAATAACGAACCGGTAACCTTACCTGTTAAGTTCCCCCTGCTGCTTGCTCAGGGAGCCGAAGGGATTGCCGTAGGTCTGGCTACCAAGATCCTTCCTCATAATTTTATAGAGCTTATTGATGCTTCCATAGGTGTATTGGAAGGGCGTCGTCCAGATCTTGTTCCTGATTTCCCTACGGGAGGAATGGCCGACTGTTCTAACTATAACGAGGGACAGCGTGGCGGAAAAGTACGCGTGCGGGCACGGATCCTTGAACGAGACAAGAAAACCCTCGCTATTACTGAAATTCCTTTTACTACTACTACTGGAGGATTGATTGATAGTATTATCTCTGCCAATGATAAGGGTAAGATAAAGATCAAGAAGATTGAGGATAATACAGCTCGCGATGTTGAAGTTATTGTGCATCTGGCTCCGGGAATCTCTCCCGATGTTACCATTGATGCGCTGTACGCCTTTACTGATTGTGAGGTATCCATATCTCCTAATACTTGCGTAATCCTGGAAGATAAGCCTCATTTTATGAGTGTTAATGATATCCTCATCAGGAATACAGAAAACACCAAAGCCCTACTTCGCCGGGAATTAGAAATTAGATTGGCGGAGTTAAAGGAGAAAATTTTCTTTAGTTCGCTGTTGAAGATCTTCATACAAGAAGGGATGTATAAGCATCCTGATTATGAGAGCGCGGGGAATTTTGATACGGTGGTCGAGGTGCTGAATATGCTGTTTGAACCATTCTTCAGCTTATTTTACCGCGAAATTGTTGCGGAGGACTATAAGCGACTTATCGATAAGCCCATGAGCAGCATTACGCGCTTCGACCTGAAGAAGGCTGATGAGCAGATGCAGGCACTTGATGCTGAGATTAAGGAAGTTAGTAAGCATCTGAAGCATTTGGTAGCTTATACTATTTCATGGTATGAGAAGATTCGCGATAAGTACGGAAAGGGAAGAGAACGTAAGACGGAGTTACGCACCTTTGGAAAGGTGGAAGCTACGCAGGTGGCCCTGGCAAATGTTAAGCTCTATGTGAATCGTGAAGAGGGCTTTATAGGTTCGGGACTGAAGAAGGACGAGTTTGTTTGTGATTGTTCTGATTTGGATGAGATTATCGTATTTCGGGAGAATGGAATATGTCAGGTGACCAAAGTACAGGATAAGGTATTCGTCGGTAAGGGTATTGTACATGTTGCTGTGTTCAAGAAAGGGGATGAGCGAACGGTGTACAATATGATTTATAAAGATGGTGAAAGCGGCATATCATATATTAAGCGCTTCTCGGTATTGGGCGTAACGCGCGATAAGGAATATGATTTAACGAAAGGCTCTAAGGGGTCTAAGATGACGTATTTCAGCGCCAATCCGAATGGAGAAGCCGAGGTGGTGAATATTCAGTTAAAGCCTCACTCGAAACTCAAGAAATTGAGCCTTGATATCGATTTTGCGGAGGTGGCTATAAAAGGTCGTGGGGCTCTGGGTAATATTGTTACTAAGTTTCCTGTGAAGAAGATTCTGCTTAAGTCAAAAGGGGTATCGACACTAGCTGGCAGAAAGATATGGTTCGATGAGATTTTACGACGCCTGAACGTCGATGCTCGTGGTAAATACCTTGGAGAATTTGACGGCTCCGATAAGATAGTGAGCGTGACAAGCGAGGGTGTTTATGAGTTGAGCTCTTTTGATCTCACCAATCACTTTGATGATAAGATGATTCTTATTGAGAAATATGATCCGCAGAAGGTTTATTCGGTAGTTCACGTCGATGGGAAATCAAAGAATTATTTTGTGAAGCGTTTTACGCTCGACGATCTTGCTGCCGGTAAGTCGGTTAGTCTTATTAACGAGGAGCAAGGATCGAAGATGTTGTTTATTTCAGGAGCGACACAGATAACTGTAAGATTGGACGTGTTAAAAGGCCGCACGCAAACGCCCGAAAGCTATGAGTTAAACCTGGAAGAGGTGATCGATGTTAAAGGCATGAAGGCTCAGGGAAACAGGTTGTCTTTACACGAGATCAAGCATGTAGAACTGCTGTCTGAGATATATCCGGAGGCGGCTGAGAATTCTTCGGAAAGGGCAGGAGAAGATGCGGCGTTTAAACAAACTAAGACGGTAGATTTTGAAATCATAAATCCCGACGATGTAGATCTGGATTTGGATGACAAAGGGCAACTGGGAATGTTCTGATCTGTCTGAAAGATCAACATTAAGTAAAACAATAAAGGAGGACTCGGAATGAGCTCCTCCTTTGTTGTTTTAATACTCCGGATACCTAAACCTTTAACTTTTCGCGAAACTCTTCAGCGAACTTCGCCAGTTTCGGCTGAATGACGAACATGCAGTATGGCTTGGATGGGTTGTCGAAATAGTAGTTCTGATGGTATTCTTCTGCTTTATAGAATGCCACTGCCGGACTTACTTCAGTGACAATGGCCTGCGGATAAATGCGTTGTTCGTTTAACGTTCTGATCATCGTTTCAGCGGCAGTCTTCTGTTCCTCATTGTGAAAGAATATAACCGAGCGGTATTGCGTTCCTACATCGTTGCCCTGTCGGTTCAGCGTTGTTGGGTTATGTGTTTTGAAGAAGGCCAGCATGAGTTCTTCGAAGCTCACCCGTTCGGGATCATAATCGAACTGTATCACTTCGGCGTGACCAGTAGTGCCGCTACAGACATCCATATAGGTAGGATCGGGTACGGCGCCACCCATATATCCGGATTCGACGTTGCTGACGCCCTCCATCGACTGAAATATTGCTTCCGTACACCAGAAGCATCCGGCTCCAAATGTTGCTTTCATAGTTGTGTTTTTTATTGCCCTTGTTTTTATCAAAGTGGCACAAGTGTGTTAACAATAATAAGGCCAGCAGGTTTTTGTTCCTGCTGGCCTGTCAATTATCTCATGAATTTGTGCCTACTGATATTGTATGTAAACCGGCTGAGGTTTCAGCTTAAGAAGATCCTGAGGTGTCATCATCTGATGAGGAGCCTTCTTCAGGTCATTTTTATAGAACAGTTTGAATCCTGTAAACTGTACAGGCTCAGGGAAGATAAAATGGCGGTAAGTGCCTTTTTTGAGTTCTGGTTCACCCCATCCATCCATGTGCATCACAATCTGAACCTCGGGGCGCAGTTTTATATTTTGGGTGTTGGTAACCATTTTTTTGGTAAAACGATGAACGGTAAGGATCTTCGGTGGTAAGTTATTAGCGCGAACGAGTTTCGCCAAAAAGTCAGACGCGTAATTCACGTCGGCCGCATCATACGTTCCGATACGTGTGCCCGGCTTCGCACCCGTTTTCATGGAAAACTCAGGATCTATACCCAGGTGTACATTTGGAAGCTTTAAATACGGCTCCAGTAATGGCAATTCAGAATGTATATCGCTTAGCGCTACCTGAATGTCAAGAAAAACGATCGCCTTTCTTTTCGCAGCAATCTTTAGTACAGAGTCTATTTGCTTGAATGGCATGCGATAGCGGAACTTTCCGTCCTTGCCACCGTCGCCCTGGGCAACAACCGCAATGTAATGTAGTGCCGGTTGTACCGGAGTTTTAGGATCTGCCTTTTCCCACTTTTTCACTTCCTGATCTAGCATCTTCAGCATTTGCTCAGGTGGATATTCTCCTAATACACCCATTTTTTTTGAGTATAGGTTACCATAATAAGCAATTACTCGTTTAAAAGGTAAAATTGCTCCCGCGAGCGGGTATGGCTGTTTTTTTACAGGCCAGTATCCTGACGTATCACCATTCGCCAGTTCTTTAATTTTGCGATTATAGGCGGCAGTATCAACCGGCTGGCTTGTTGAGCTTTCTGCCCCTTCGTTTTCTGTAGCACCTTCTTGCTTTACAGCTGCGGCGCTGTCGCCGTTAGAAGCAGTGTTACTTGCTTTGCCGGTATTTGATCCGCAGCCCATGGTAATCACGCCGATAGCAGCGGCTAGTATTAGGGAGTATCTGTACTTCATAAAGATTTGGTTATTGCTATGTTCGTTAATTTTAGATTTATGATTTGAATTTTCTTGTTTTGCCAAATACGCCTAAGGGAAGTTTGCTGCCGGCTGTCGCCTGCAGGTAGAGCTCGCCAATTTCCAGATTCTGCGGATCGCGGATCGTGCTCTTTAAGAGATTTTCAACGATTACGGATGAGAAGCCAAGAGAGTAGGTGTTAAGAATGAGGAAATGCTCTTCATCATCCAACAGTTGTGCTACATCCTGCATCATTTCGAGAATATGATCTTCAAGTTTCCACTTCTCACCATTGGGCCCGTGTCCGTATGCAGGAGGGTCGAGAATAATACCGTTATACTTTTTGCCGCGTTTTATCTCGCGCTTTACAAACTTAAGGGCGTCCTCAATTACCCATCTTATATCGCGAAGTTGCGAAAGCTCCATGTTCTCGTTAGACCAGGTTACCACTTGGCGAATTGAATCGACGTGTGTTGTATCCGCTCCTGCCGCGCGAGCTACCAGAGAGGCTCCGCCAGTATACGCGAAAAGATTAAGCACCCGTGGATTGGGCGTTTTAAAGCGTCGTACGGTATCGCTTATGTAGTCCCAATTCACTGCTTGCTCTGGAAATACACCTACATGTTTGAACGATGTTAGAGCCAGGCGCAGTTTAATGGATACATCGTTATTTCCGTAGGTTATATGCCAACGATCGGGAGCTTTGGGATTTTTCTTTATCCATTCACCCGAGGTCGCTGAGCGACCCTTAAATTTGATATCATGTAAACGTTGCCATTCCGCCTCGGGCAATTGTTTTGACCATACCGCCTGAGGCTCTGGTCGTATAAGTACGAGGTTTCCGAAGCGCTCCAGTTTTTCAAAATCCCCGCAGTCTATTAACTCATAATCTTTCCAGAACGAAGGAGTAAGTAATGATATCATCTGTTTTATTTTCGTAAAACGGCAAAGGTAATGATTTTTTTCAGGCCATCAGGCGCAAGGTTATAAAGCATTCTATTTTAGAGAAACGTTGCGATTATAAGCGTTCTTTCGCTGCCTCCATAAACTTGCTGGCAAATACAAAATCGTTAAGCTCTTTATTGTCAGTATGTGCAATTTCTTTGTTGGATCCTACCCATTCTTTATGTCCCTGATAGAGGAATATTATATTGTCACCGATTCCCATAACAGAGTTCATGTCATGAGTAACAACAACTGTGGTAATTTTATATTCCTCAGTAATCTCATTGATAAGTTCGTCAATGAGAATGGACGTCTTTGGATCAAGTCCTGAGTTGGGTTCATCTACAAACAAATACTTTGGTTGCATCGATATCGCACGGGCAATACCGACACGCTTCTTCATCCCTCCTGAAAGTTCGGCAGGGTATAGTTTATTCTTATCCTTGAGGTTTACCCGTTCCAGACAGAAATTAACGCGCTCAAGTTTCTCCTCCCTGCTTTGTGTAGTGAACATGTTAAGGGGAAACATGATGTTTTCTTCTACGGTCATGGAGTCGAAAAGCGCCGAGTTCTGGAATAGCATGCCGATTTCCTTGCGAATGTCTATTCGTTCCTCAAAAGTCATCTTGGTGAAATCTCGGCCATCATAAAGTACACATCCTTGATCGGGGGCGTGCAGGCCTACCATACATTTGAGCAGGGTGGTTTTTCCAGAGCCTGAACCACCAATGATTAGGTTATTCCTGCCTTCTTCAAATACGGCGGATATTCCTTTCAAGACGTAGTTTTCGTCGAAAGATTTATGGATATCTTTAATTTCGATCATAACATTAAGCCTGTGATAATATAATCTGCCGCCAGAATGGCAATGCTGCTTGTAACTACGGTTCTCGTGCTTGCGCGACCAACGTCTAAGGCGCTGCCCTTAACAAAAAAACCTTGATATGAAGATACTGTAGTGATGATAAATCCGAAGAAAAAGGCTTTTACCAATGCCACGGATATAGTGTATGGATTAAAGGCTTCTGTAATCCCCCGATAATAATCGGCACCTGAGATCGCGCCAGACAGCGTACCACCCAAATATCCGCCAAAAATTGCGAGACCTATGGATATAATCACCAGTAGAGGAACCATGGTAACGCCCGCGATAATTTTTGGGAGAATCAAATAGCCAGGGGCATTGATCCCCATAATTTCTAGTGCGTCGATTTGTTCTGTAACGCGCATAGTGCCGATTTCTGACGATATAGCGGATCCTATTTTTCCTGTAAGCACCAGCGCGCTGATGGTTGGACTAAGCTCGAGGATTGCAGAATCGCGATTTACCATCCCGATGATGGTTCTGGGTATAAGTTCACTCGATAGCTGAAAGGCTATCTGAAGTGTCATTACCGCCCCAACGAATAAGGAGATGATGCCAATGAGAAACAATGAATCTACACCTATGTAGACCATTTCATTAAACATGTTTGTTAAGTAAATACGACCTTTTTCGGGACGCTTAAATACTTTTTGGAGCAGGAGTATATATCTTCCGAAATGTGTAAACATTCTATACGATGAGTTTATATTTTTTATAGACAACAGAATTCATATGACAATGTTTGATGCGCGGCTCCGCACTTCATTTGTAAATAAACCTGTAACAATCTGCCGTTGTGTCTGTCTAAAGATAAAATTAATATCTATAATGGAAAAGAACCTTCAGCGAGACGAAAGTAGGAAAATTGTGGCAGGTGTGGCTGCCGGTCTTTCAGATTATTTGGATGTTGACGTCGTGTGGATTCGGGCCGCTTTTGTATTAATGGTGCTTCTCGGCTTTTCGGGTGTGCTGGTTTACCTAATATTATGGATTGTGGTTCCGTCACGTCCTTATTATGGGATTCCGGGGCAAAACATACCTCGTGATATGGCCGAAGGAGGGGACTACGCTTTTCGCAAGAAAAATGATCGCCCCCGTACCATCGTAGGGGCAGTGCTTATTGTTTTTGGTATATATTTTCTTGCTAATGAGTTTTTTAGTATTCCTCTGTGGCTGACGATGCAGAAGATCTGGCCTGTATTTTTTATTCTTGTGGGACTGCTGATCATATTCAGCTCAAACTGGAGAAAAAAGAAGGATGTTTCCGATGCACCAGCGGACGAAAAGGGTGATGATGTTAACGATATAAAAGATCTATAATGAAAAGAGATAAAATAATTTGGGGACTGATATTTGTATTTATCGGAGCCATTCTACTGCTGGAGAATTTTAATGTCATTGAATTTCAATGGATGGCGATTTGGAAGTTCTGGCCGCTGGCCTTAATCCTGATCGGTGCCAATATGCTGTTGATAAAGAGCGCCGGAAGAAATGCCAATATTATTACGGTAATACTTACGGTAGGAGCGCTCGCTTTTATTGGCTGGAAGGGCGTTGTCAGCGAGCCGCAGGGAATAGACGACTGGATATTGAGGTCGGGGCCTGTAAAGGGGAATCTTAAGAAGAATGTATACAGTGAAGAGTATAAGGGACTGAGATATGCCTCGTTAAAAATCTCAGGAGGTGGTACCGTCTACAAGCTCAAAGATACTACCGCTGATCTGTTTAAAGCTATTGTTTCGGGAGCTCTCAATAATTATGGTCTGAAACGTGGCGCTTCAGACTCTTCGGAGTATTTGACCTTTAAGATGGCCGGCAACGGTACTACTGAGGATGGGAAGCTGGCGAATAACGTGATATTATCAATAAACAAGCAGCCTATCTGGGATATGGATATAGAATCTGGCGCTAGCAAGGCTCATTTCGATCTTTCCCAGTTTAAAATTCGCAGTCTTCGATTTGAAGGGGGAGCTAGCAGCATGGATTTGAAAATGGGTCGGGCATTTGAGACGTCGAAGATTAATATTGAGACAGGAGCCTCAAAAATTGTATTGCATTTTCCGAGAGGTGAGGCTTGTCGCATAAAAATGAGCGCTGGACTTACCAGCACCAGCATGCCTGGATTTAAGGCCGTTGGTGAAGATACTTACGAAACAGAAAACTACGCTTCCGCACAAAATAAGTATGAAGTACAGTTTGAAGGTGCACTTTCCAGTTTCAAAGTATCGTGGTTTTAGGTGATGGATAGGTATTGGGTGGTAATCAATGGAAAACCTGATGGTCCGTTTACGCTGGAGGATTTAAAGCGTCTTCCACTTGCCGCAGATACGTTTGTTAAACAACAGGGTATGGCTGATTTTAAAGAGCTTCAGGAGCTTGCAAGTCTGGCAGCCTTATTTGATGTTAAGCACCTTGCGGTACCTTTGCCTCAGTATTATGCAGGTCCGGAGACACGTATTCTGGCGGCCTTGATTGACTACCTGATACTGCTGGGCATTTATCTGGTAGTCATGATCATTGTTCTTTCGTTCGTCAGTGAAAGTTACCTCAAAGTGGCCTTAACTTTATCAGGGCTGGCCTTGTTACCTTCAGTAAAGGCAATAGTCTCTATCTTTTATGAGGCGTCGGAGAAGGGAGCCAGTCCGGGCAAGCGTCTTTTAGGCCTGCGTGTTACCGATAGCCAGGGGGCACGTCTTAGTTTGGCAAAAGCTTCGCTAAGAAATGTTTCCAAGGCCTTGTGCTTCCTCACCTTAGGTATAGGATACGTTAGTGCTTTTTTTCAAAAAAAGCATCAGGCATTACACGATCTCGTGGCGGGTACTATCGTGATAAAAGATCGTCTGCTTTGATTTTTTTCGCGGGAAAAGCCCCAAGCTACGCCCAAATCCTTTATTTTACATTAAACCTGCCTACAAAATGACACAATGTTTTATTTTTGCTGTAGTTTAATGGCGGGTGTCGTGACATGATGAGTCAGGCATGATGCACTTATAACGTGGTTTATATAAGGCGAAGTATGGCAAGAAAATTTGATCATCTACTGGAAAAACATAATCTTAAGAAAACTGCACCCCGTAACAGCGTTCTCGAAATCCTTTCAACCAGGGACGTCGCTACGTCGCAGCCTGATCTCGAAGGCATTATCGGTAAGGATATAGATAGGGTTACTTTATATCGTATATTGAAAACCTTTGAGGAAAAGGGGATTATTCATAAGATAATAGATATCAACGGAACGGCAAATTATGCTTTTTGCCACGGCGACTGCAGTGAACATCATCATCAAGATGAACATATACACTTTAATTGCGTTAGCTGTCAGGGGGTATATTGTATTAACGACGTCAGCATTCCTCACATAAATTTGCCTCAAGGCTTTTCCGCCCATGCTATAAGCATGATTGTTTCCGGCGTATGCGATAAATGCCAGTCATCATCGGAAGAGAACGCCTAGTTTTTTACATTCGGACTAACATTGTGCGAATCAGCTTACATCAATGAATATAACAGAATCCAGCATCATATTACCAGGAAGATATTGTAACTCTCTCAGTGAATATTCGCGTTTTAAAACTCGCGAAGTAAAGATCGGCAATTTAGCCATGGGAGGCGATAATCCTATTCGTATACAAAGTATGACGACTACCGACACCATGGATACCATGGGTACGGTAGAGCAGACCATACGTATGGTTGAAGCTGGTTGTGAATATGTAAGGATAACAGCTCCAAGTGTGAAAGAGGCGCAGAATTTAGCAGTAATAAAAAAGGAGCTACGTGAACGGGGATACGATGTTCCGCTTATCGCTGATATACATTTTACTCCGAATGCCGCGGAAGCGGCGGCACGCATCGTAGAGAAGGTGCGTATAAATCCCGGAAATTACGCCGATAAAAAACGCTTTGATCAATTGGAATATACTCGTGATGAGTATGACGCGGAGCTTGAACGCATCTATAAAAAGTTTACACCTCTCGTAAAGGTTTGCAAAGAGTATGGTACCGCTATGCGTATCGGTACAAATCATGGTTCTCTTTCTGATCGTATCATGAGTTATTATGGTGACACCCCTCGCGGGATGGTTGAATCCGCCATGGAATTTATGCGCATGTGTGAAAGTCTGAGTTTTTATAATCTGGTGATTTCCATGAAAGCCAGTAACCCTCAGGTTATGGTACAAGCGTATCGCTTACTGGTGGAAACCATGGCACAGGAGGGCATGAACTACCCCTTACATTTAGGTGTCACCGAAGCTGGTGACGGCGAAGATGGACGAATTAAGTCCGCAGTAGGTATTGGCACATTGCTGGAAGATGGTCTGGGAGATACGATTCGGGTTTCATTAACTGAAGATCCTGAGTTTGAAGCACCTGTCGCCATCGCTCTGGCAAAACGTTATGAAACTAGACAAAATGCTCCGGCTGTTTCTACTCAGCCGGTTAATCCTCCACAGTCCTTCTCTCCTTATGAATACAACAAACGGACAAGCACTGAGCTGAATACATTCATTGGAGGGCATCAGGTTCCTCGTGTTATTTTGGATTTGTCGTCCAATGCAATGCGCGATCCTCAGGTATTAGCGCCTGCGGGATACTTGTATTCCGATTTGCTTGACAAGTTTAACATGGCCGATATGTCTGTAGACTTTGTTTATCTGGGACAAACACTTCCCTCTTTTTCAATGCCCGGTAATCTTAAGCAGTTATATGATTATCCTGCATGGCTGGCATTGACAAAAAAATGGAATTGCCATCCTCTGTATACGTTGGATCAGTTTCATGTTGCCAAACTAAAGGATCCGGCATTGAATCTTCTAAGACTTAAAAGCGAGGAGCTGGATCTTTTAACGAACGAAGATTTACAAACTCCCGGTCTTGTATTTGTTTTGGAAACCGAACAGGATCATGGAATGGCCGATCAGCGAAGCTTTTTCTTCCGTTTGCAGGAGCTCGGAATTTCTTGTCCGGTGATTATCCATCGAACTTACCGAACTCCCGTTGATTCGATAAATCCAGAATCTGATTTTCAGCTATACGCTGCTACGGATACTGGCGCGCTGTTAGTCGACGGTTTCGGGGACGGCATCTGGCTTTCCTCCGCTGATATTCCCGCTAAAACTATTGTTAGTACCTCTTTCGGGATCTTGCAAGCAACGCGCTCCCGTATTTCAAAGACGGAATATATCTCCTGCCCAAGTTGTGGTCGTACGCTCTTCGATCTGCAGGAAACTACGCAAATGATCCGAAGCAGAACAAGTCATCTTAAAGGTGTGAAAATTGGTATCATGGGCTGCATCGTTAACGGGCCAGGGGAGATGGCCGATGCCGACTACGGCTATGTTGGTACCGGACCAGGTAAGATCACGCTTTACCGGGGTAAAGAGGTTGTTAAGAAAAATGTGAATACGGAAAACGCACTTGACGAGCTGATTGAAATTATCAGAGTAGATGGAAACTGGATCGATCTGTAAATGTTTTTTTCAGGAGTCGATGAAATATTTATCGACTCCTTCGACTTTCATCGAACTAACCTAACGGCTGCTTTCTTTATTATTTCTTAACCTGCCTTTGTAATCCTAATCTGCTACTATCATCTGGCAATGTCACCGCCGACTACGCAGGATAGTAATTTTCGCCTATCGCAAAGTTCTCAGATAATTCGAATGGTAATGTGTATTTAAACCTTACGTTAATTTTCCAGATTATCTATCAATCGCACGCGTCATACGGATTTCAGGATTTATAAAAGCATCAATGCAATCGTTTGTGGAATGTTAATGTTTGTTATAGTTGTAAATTTCAATCGTTTTCATTGAAATATTATTAAAAGTTTAATTTACTTTTTGACAATATCTTAATTGAGCTTATCTTTGTGATATAATCAAAAAGAAAATGAAAAAGTTTATCTATATCACATTACTCGTTTTAGTAGCTTCTGTTAAAGGATTTGCTAATGATAACAAAAAAGTTGTTGATGCTGAATCAGAGGCATCTTATTTCGCTCTTAATAATTTTTCGAGCCGTTTTTCCGCTGCTGAAAATGTTAACTGGACAATCACAGACGCTTTTCAGAAAGCTTCCTTTATTTTGAATGGTGAGAAACTGGCTGCGTTCTTCGATCTAAACGGCGAATACATTGCTACTACGCAGCATGTTGATTTTAACAAGCTACCAGCGTTGAGCAAGGCTCGTTTGGCAAAGCTTTATAAAGGATACGAAGTTGATGATGTTGTGAAGTATGATCTTGATGGTCAGAGTGCTAACTTCGACATGCTTACTGGCCGCAGAAACTATGATTCAATGTATTTCGCAAGTATTAAGAACAAGAAAGAAACTATTCTTATAAAGATTACTCCTGATGGCGAAATCGCTTACATGAAAAACATATAAGTTCTAAGCATATCACAATTAAAAAGGGTTGTCCTTCATTGGGCAACCCTTTTTTTATAACGTATTGAAATTATCTTAGCCAGAAGATTACGGTATACTATAATCCTTGTAAACTTTCCAATACCTGGCCAGAGGCATTGGCATTATCAACCTTGCGGATAATCTTACTTATAACGCCATGCTCGTTAATGATAAAAGTTGTACGAGCCGTTCCCATATATTTCTTACCGTAATTGTTCTTTTCTACCCATACACCGTAGTTCTCAACGATTTCGTGAGTGGTGTCAGCGATTAGAGGAAAGGGGAGTTCAAATTTGCTGATGAACTTTTGGTGAGACGCTTCATCGTCAACACTCACGCCCACCACTGCCAGGCCTTTTTGTAGCAGGCTTTGGTAATTATCTCTATAGTTGCAAGCCTCAGTGGTACAACCCGGAGTATCGTCTTTAGGATAAAAATATAATATTAACGTCTTCCCCTGAAAATCAGTTAAAGAAATTTTCTCGCCGTTTTGATCCTTCGCTTCGAATAGTGGCGCTTTATCACCTTCTTTTAATTCCATAATAGTTGATGTTAAATGTCTTGTGCTTTTTGCCTGACCAAAGGCTCGTATATCCTTTCATCAGCTTTCTAAAAGTAAACAATTTTACCTATGGGAGAATTATCTGAATGTAAAATGCGTATGTTTAAAAACGGATTGACAGTCTCCATACCTTCAACCTGCGTTATTCCTTAAAGCTTAAAAGTTGCCTTATAGGAGCGTGTATTTCCAACCATATCAGTAACCTGTAACTCATAATTATGTGTACCGGGCGCAAAGCTTCCGTCAAAGCTATGCCAAACCGTGCGTATCCGAGGATCATACTCCGTTAGCACCCACTTATTGTCGATAAACGAATTAAAGCTTTTTATTCCGCTAAGATTATCGGCAATGCGCAAGCTAATGCGCGAAGCCTTGCTTAAGTCGCGTCCTTCTCCAATATTCAGGGGCGTGATGTGGGGCGCTATTGTGTCGACTCTTACCGCAAAGCTCCCAAAAGCCCGGGGACTGGCTTTCACAAATCCATTCTCGAAGCTCGCGCCTAAGGCCACCCCTCGATTGTCGACAACCACCAGCTTACTATGAAGAGTTTTTGGTAAGCTGCTGTCGGCTTTAATCCAAATGGTGTAATTGCTGTTAACGGGTATCATTCGAGTATGTACAAAATGAGTGTCAGACCAGCTGCCGCTGCGCTTTTCCGTTTTATCGTACCGGAAATTGATCGTATCATATAGAGTGCCCTTGGGCATCATGATACGAAAATCTGCAGTCGCAAAGTCATTTTGCTGATTGTAGGGAAATACCTTTACACCCGCTATCTCCTTGCCCCTTATCACAGAGGTTGGATCGTATTGTATCCTGAACTTTAATATACTTGTATTGCCACTTACATCTTTTACCGTATAAGTCATCTGATGCACAGCCTTATCTACAAGATTGATGATGCCGCGATTAACAAGCTTACGATAGATGCTCATGGTATTACCCGGCTCAACGAAGCTCTTTTGTATGGTTCTTCCAAATTGCAGATTTGCAGGATAATCAATATGGGAATTTACCGAGCGTGTATCAGCAAAGGAGAACCGCTCGATGCTTGAAAGAAAAACGACGCTTGTATCGATTTTAAGTTCAATGGAATAAATTCCATTTTTATTGCCTGCGGTCTGAATGTCGTACGCGTGTATGCCAAAGCCTGTAGGGCCGTTCACCTTGATAAGCGGATTTCCCAGGACAAGGTAATTACCCTTAGCTCCGCGGAGGTCAAAGAATTGGCGCGGTGTATTTTCGCTAAAGGGTTTATCATTTAAACGATACATATATAAGCCATCCAACGTAGGTTGAATGCTGTCTTCAATGGGAAGACCAAATAGTTGAGGATCGATGATCTCCTCTGTCTTGGAATCCCTTACCTCAAAATGCAGATGCGGGCCTCCTGAACTTCCAGTATTCCCCGATTGAGCAATAACTTCTCCCTTTTTTACCGGTATTTCCAGCTGCATAAGCGGAAAATCTACATCAAAGCTTCGCTTGCGGTACTGGTAGTCTTTCACTATTCTTGCGATTCTAGGCGAAAAACTCTTCAGGTGCGCGTAAACGGTGGTATAGCCATTGGGATGGCTTATGTAAAGGGCATTGCCGAAGCCGCCAATCTGCACCCGCAATCGTGATACATAGCCGTCAGCAACAGCATATACAGGGTAGCCCTCGCGTTGATTTGTCCGGTAGTCAGACCCCGAATGAAAATGCCCGCCGCGAATTTCACCGAAAGAACCTGCAAGACGAACCGGTTGGATATCCAACGGTTGCCTGAAATCACTTTGAGGGTAGGAGCGTGTTAGGGGAATATCCTGTCCCGAAGCCGATGTCGCCATCGTAGCAACGAAGAATGTACCCAGGAAATAGTTTAAACAGTACTTACTTAATTTCAAAGTCGAGAAGTTTTTCATTTTCAATATATCCCGTTAGCCTGTCGCCAATGGATATCTTTCCTACACCTTCCGGGGTGCCGGTATATATAAGGTCACCTTTTTTCAAGCTGATATACTGGGAGATAAAAGAAATAAGCTTTTCAAAAGTAAAAATCATATTCCCGGTATTTCCTAACTGTACCTGACCTGCATTCAGATTCAGGCTGAAATTTAAATTATTAAGGTCGAAATCCTGTTTTGGTAAAAAGCGGCTGATAGGCGCTGAAAAATCAAAAGATTTCGCCAGTTCCCAGGGGAGTCCTTTTTCCTTATGTCGCTGCTGTATATCCCGCGCTGTGAAGTCAATACCCAGTCCGATTTCTTCAAAGTAAGTTCCAGCGTATTTCTCCGATATGTGGCGTCCTTCTTTACAAATCTTAATAACGATTTCAGCCTCATAATGTATGTCATTGGAAAAGTCTGGATGATAAAACGGCGCATTATCTTTTAATAATGCTGTTTCAGGCTTCATAAATATCACCGGAGAGCTTGGTACGGGATTGTTTAGTTCCCTGGCATGTTCTATATAGTTCCTGCCGACTGCAATAATCTTCATCTAAAATAAATAGAACCCTATATTGGGCGTGTAAGTATATATGGCAAAGTTATAAAACTGTAAGTATATATCTTATGCTAACAGTCGTGCTATTCTTAAGTTTTTTGTCTGAGATATTACTTGAGAGTAGCCAAAAAAAACGTCAGCATGTGTTGTGCCGACGTTCGTTATTCTCATAATTAAAAATCTTTTAATTTACTGATATTCTCTTTATAACGGTTTCATTACCTGCAATTAGTCTTATGAAGTAATATCCACTAGCTAAGCGGGATGAAATGGTAAAGCTATGATTCTGTTCACCTGCCGGCAAACGTTGAGATAGCAGTGTTGTTATTTCATTGCCCAGCACGTCCATAATTTTGATCGTCACGGTCGCATCCTTGCTAAGAGAGTAGGAGATATTGATGTGGTCGGTAATGGGATTCGGAAATACCTTAACATTATTTAGTGCTTTGCTAACGTCTTGCTGCATCATCTTCGACGGTGCATTGCTATTGGCAGATGCCATAGCTCCACTACCTGTACTGCGGGATACTGGACGAAAAGGCACAATGTTAACTTTCAACTCATTACGGGTAGGTCTATCCGGACGAGTGTCGTATATTTTACCCGCCATGCGGGGAATCCTTCTTATGGAATCCACAACCTCTGCTTTGAATCGCAGGAATGAACCTACGCCAGCGGCATGCGCTCCCAGTAAGACGAAATAAAAACAAAATGTTAAAATGTAAATTTTTCTCATCCTTAAATCTCCTTTACAAAACTAATAATTATATTATGATAAAGCGCAGTGTGAAGCCTTTTTAACAAATATTTAACAAGATTTTTTCAGCTGTAATTTTAACAAAAAAAACACCGATGGGTTTTCAATAATTCATTGTTTTTTAGGTAAAAATGTAATTATCGAAAACCATAACTGCATCTGGCACGGAAATGTGTATAAGCGTCCAATTGTGGAAAAAAGTACCCGGCTATTGTCTCGTTTTTTGATGGGTCGAAGCCCTCGTATTCCCTAAGATATTCGGGACTAATACTCTCCTCTCAGCAAACTTTAAAAGGATACCTTGACTGACATATTTCTGAAATAACTTATCTTCGCAAGATACATGACGGCTTCGGAATTAACTAAAGATATTAAGGCGCGCAAGTTTAAACCGCTATACCTTTTTCACGGTGATGAGCCGTATTATATTGATCTTTTCTGCGATATGATTGAGGGGAATCTCCTCAGCGAAGGAGAGAAAAGTTTTAACCAAAGTATTGTCTACGGTCGTGATACCGACATTCCCGCAGTTCTCAATATGGCCAAGCGCTTCCCCATGATGGCTGACTATCAACTGGTGATAGTTAAAGAAGCGCAGGATATGAAATGGGGGAAAGAGGCTGATGATAAAAAAGCACCCGATCCCTTGCTCACCTATCTGGAAAATCCTCTCAAGAGTACTGTTCTTGTATTTTGTTATAAACACGGCAAGTTCGACAAGCGAAAAAAAACTTACAAGGCCATTGAGAAGAACGGAGTGGTCTTTGAGTCGACGGTTATTTATGAAAATAAGGTGGCGCCCTGGACCGAGGACTTTGCTCGCGAACATGCCTATCGTATAAATCCAAAGGCCGCCATGCTTATCGCGGAATATTTAGGCAACGATCTTTCAAAGATTTCAAATGAACTTGGAAAGCTAATGCTGAATATCCCGAAGGGGAGTGAAATTACCGTTGAGCATGTACAGGATAATATTGGGATAAGCAAAGAGTACAATGTATTCGAACTACAGAATGCGCTTGCTAAACGGGACGTGCTGAAAGCTAACCGTATTGTGAACTATTTTGGAAGCAATCCTAAGGCAAACCCTATACAGATGGTTTTAGGAGCCTTGAATACCTGGTTCACCAAGGTGTTAAAATATCATTATGTCAGTGATCGAAGTCCTCAAAATTTAGCGCGGGAATTGGGCGTTAATCCCTTCTTTGTAAAAGACTATGATCTGGCAGCGAAAAGTTTTCCGCTCGCTAAAACCTTCGATATCATCTCCTGGCTTCGTGAATACGATCTCAAAACCAAAGGAGTGGATTCCAGCGCCAATACTGATGATGAGGATCTGCTCAGGGAATTAGTGTTCAAAATTCTTCATTAAAAGAAAAATATTCGCCAGTGTCTTTATACGATGCTTCTTGATTTAAAACATCTAATTATATCGCTACTGTCATCACTCATTTTTTATCAGGGATTACTTTTGTATTCAATAATTGATAAATTAATGAGCATGAAAACGATAATAATCAGTATGGGTTGTTTTCTTCTTTTTTCTGAGCGAAGGTTTTGCCCAGAACAAGAAAAACGTAAATTGCGGAATGGCCATTAGTTATTCCCAGATGGCTTATAAAAAGTTCAAGCAGGCTTTAAAAGCTAGGGACGCCGCAGAGCAAGAGGCTTTGCTTAAAGAAGCTGTGAACGATGCTCGCGAGTCATCAACCTATACAGTTAATCCGGAGTGTAATTGCTCATTTGCCGAAACGTACGCGTTAAACGCTGCTAGTTTTGGCGACAAAGCACTTAAAGAAGAAGATCCTGCTGCACGGCAGAAGCTTATAAAAAAGGCCATCTCAGCCTCTCTTAACGTATTGGCTGGCGTAAATCAATGTAATTAGCCTCTATTTACACCATCGCCCCGAACAGGCGTTAATAACAACAGCGTTGTAAAGCATTTCGTTAATTATAAATGAAATGCCTTACAACGCTGTTTAAGCTTATCCGCAACGATACTTAAAAATCACGCGCGCGTTAATAATTTATTTCCTGCTCTACAATCTGCGGAGGTAGCTCCCTAAAGCCATACTGCTGATTTCGGAGTTGCGGCTCAAAGCCTGCTTCTTTAATGGCACGCTGTATGCTTCCCGACGTAAATCGGTGTGGCGCTCCGGCCGCGCTTACTACATTTTCTTCAATCATAATAGACCCGAAGTCGTTAGCTCCGGCGTGTAAGCAAATCTGCGCAACCTGTTTTCCGACAGTAAGCCAGGACGCCTGAATATTTTTAATATTTGGAAGCATGATGCGACTCAAAGCAATCATGCGGATGTACTCATCGGCGCTTACCTCATTGCTAATGCCACGTACCCGTTTCAGCAGAGTTCCATCGTCCTGGAAGGGCCATGGAATAAAGGCGATAAATCCTTGAGCTCCTTCAGGTCTTTCAGCCTGTACCTCACGTATCCATACCAGATGCTCAAAGCGTTCTTCAATGGTTTCCACATGGCCGAACATCATGGTTGCTGAGCTGGATAAACCTAGCTTATGCGCGGCGCGCATGACATCAAGCCATTCCTGTCCGCCGCATTTTCCTTTTGATATCAGGCGTCGTACCCGGTCATTCAGAATCTCGGCTCCCGCGCCCGGCAGCGAGTTTAACCCCGCGTCCATGAGAGCCTTTAATACCGAACTGTGATCCATTCCTTCAAGCTTCGCAATATGAGCGATCTCCGGCGGTCCCAGGGAGTGAAGCTTTAACGTGGGATAAAGCTCCTTAAGTTGTTTAAAGAGTGTGGTATAATAGGAGAGACCCAGGTCGGGGTGATGCCCCCCCTGCAGCAGCAGCTGATCACCGCCGTATTTAAAGGTTTCCTCTATCTTGACCTTATAGGTTTCTATATCTGTTATATAACTATCTGTGTGCCCCGGACGTCTGAAGAAATTACAAAACTTGCAGTTGGCGATACATACATTAGTTGTATTTAAATTGCGATCTATCTGCCAGGTAACCTTACCATGAGGAACCTGAATTTTGCGCAATTCATTTGCTGTAAACATTAGTTCAGCGGTCGACGCGTTGTTGAACAGGAATACTCCCTCATCCATTGAGAGAAATTCAAAGTTCATAGCCCGCGTTAGCAAATCCTTTACATTCATCGTTTGCAAATATAAGGAATGCCGAACGGAGATTTGTCACGCCATCCCTAATATTCAAGGACTGGTTTAATCAGGCAGCTTTACGCTCTGTTAAATTATTCGTTGTCTCCGGAAAGGTGTCTAACGATTTTCCTGGCATGTTCACGGGAATTTTCAATAAAATAGGTATGTGTATTCATACCTCCGCAAACTACGCCGGCCATGTAGAGCCCCTCAATGTTTGTCTCCATGCTATTATTGTCATGACGTGGTTGTTTGTAGGCATCCACCGAGCATTCAATACCTATCTTCTTAAGGAAATTGTAGTTAGGCCGGTAGCCCGTCATGGCGAGTACCGCGTCGTTAGCAATAGTAACCAATCCCTCAGGGGTTTGGATGTCAACCTCGTACTCCCGTATCGCGGCAACTGAAGAGTTAAAATAGGCCTTTATGGAACCCTCATTAATGCGGTTAACAATGTCGGGTCTCACCCAGTATTTTACACGTGGATCAATTTCATCGCCTTTAACCACCATGGTCACTTCCGCGGATTTACGGTATGTTTCTAAGGCGGCGTCAACGGCCGAATTGCCGGCTCCCACGACCACCACTTTACGCATGGTATAAAAATTAGGATCATTGTAATAATGACTCACTTTGGGTAGCGCTTCGCCCGGCACGTCAAGCATTACCGGCACATCATAAAATCCGGTGGCTACGACCACTTTTTTTGCTTTATAGGTCTCTTTTTCAGTAATTACCTCAAAAATACCTTCAAGCTTTTGCACTTGTTGCACCCCCTCAAAAAGACGCAGGTTAAGCTGATAGTGGAGGCTGGCCCTGCGATAATATTCAAGAGCTTCCGCGCGTGTGGGCTTAGCATTTACCGAAACGAAGGGTATATCGCCGATTTCAAGTTTGTCGGACGTAGAGAAGAAGGTCATATTCACCGGATAATGGTAAAGTGAGTTGACCAGACATCCCTTTTCAATAATGATGTAGGATAACCCCGCTTTTGTAGCTTCAATGCCACAGGCTAGGCCTATTGGGCCGGCTCCGATGATGAGTATATCGTAAGTAAGCATGTGAAAATTTTAATTTCTGTTCGTCGTTGATAGCGCGGCATGTTTACACAGAAGGGCATCGCTTAGTTGAAGAAGTTAACAGAACTTGCTTCTTCCTGGATTTGAGGCCTCGTGCTAACGCCCGAAACGCGTTTGCCTCTATCGTCGGCAATGTCGCAAATAATCAAATTTTACGAATAAAAAGAAATTAAAAATGCGCATTGAATACTGCTCGGTGATGCATAAAATAAAAAAGCCCTTCAGTGTGTTACCAAAGGGCTTTTCTTATTTATTTTGCTGCCGCCTTGGCATGGTCAGCAAGAAACTGCGCCAACCCATTGTCGGTTAAAGGATGCTTAAGAAGTGCCGCGATTGCTGATAATGGTGCTGTAATAACGTCAGAACCTATCTTCGCACACTGTATGATATGCATAGGATGACGAACAGATGCCGCCAGGATCTGAGTCTCAAAGCCGTAATTATCGTAGATCAGTCTGATGTCCTCAATAAGCTGCATACCATCAGTAGAAACATCATCAAGACGACCGACAAATGGTGATACATAGGTAGCGCCCGCTTTAGCGGCCAACAAAGCCTGACCTGCGGAAAATACCAGGGTACAGTTCGTTTTGATGCCCTTAGAGCTGAAGTATTTAATTGCCTTTACACCGTCTTTGATCATTGGCACCTTTACCACGATACGTTCGTGTAACTTAGCTAATGCTTCACCCTCAGCAATCATTTCATCATAAGTGGTGGCAATCACCTCGGCGCTAACATCGCCGTCAGTAATGTCGCAGATGGCCTTATAGTGATTGATAACATTGTCGTGTCCGGTAATTCCTTCTTTGGCCATGAGGCTAGGATTGGTAGTTACTCCGTCGAGAACTCCCATTTCATGAGCTTCTTTGATCTGAGCGAGATTCGCCGTGTCTATAAAAAATTTCATCTTGTATTGTTGGGTTAATAAATCGTTCCGATGCCGGATCGTCAGCTCTGAATGTTAGTCCCCGACCGCTGCTGTCAAGTGATGCTATGAAATGCAGTCTGGAGCCTAAGCTATCTGGCGGTGCTCAATCCGTAACATTCGCCTAAAATAGTAAAGATTTAATAAATGTACAGATAATAAAAATTCGCTGTTATATGTTTGCTTATTCATTAGTCCTGATAATCAGCTCCCCGCCACAGCCAGCGGATCTGTCGAAATTTTCCTTTTGCAACGTACAGGCCACGCCATGCCCCGCTTACGCTTATAAGCGGATGTGTCCTGCTTTTCCTCAAAAAGAGGTGGTACGTGATCGGAAACTAATTCTTTTATAAAAATTTAATTTCTGATTAACAGTCTATTGGCTCTTAAGTGCTGGGAAATATGACGAATTCTTTTCCTGATTGGTTTTTATTTCTACCTTTGTGCCGGGTTAGTCTTCTACGACCAGCTCCTCTTGAACTCCCCCAGGGTGGGAACGCAGCAAGGGTAGAGAGTTGTAGCGGTGCGATAGAAGTTGCTAGCCCATTTTTTTTTCTTTTTACTGACCTGTTTCTTCGTCAGGAAATCAAAATGTGTTTTAGTATAGTTCCTTGTATAAACATCAGATAATTGACTGTTTTATCGTGTTTTGTGGTTGAGTTTTCCTAATCAGACTTTGCCTATGGATTCTTGATAGTTGAGGTGTATTACGTTCCTTACTCCGTCTTTCTTGCCCTCTGAAATTTCTTGCCATAGCGATAGAATTTAATTTTTCATGTCGTCTGAACCCTCCCGACGACTTCGGAGTTTTGCCAGAGAAGCTGCGATGGGTACCGGTACGCAGGACTGACAGAACAAAGATGAGATAATCTTTTTCGCAAGTCAAGGCCTTGTCCTTCATTGACCTGACTCTTCGTCTCTCATGCGGTTTCTTCTTAATAAAGCCTTTATGCTCTGCTGTCGATCCATAACGTGCAGCGGCTTGCACGGACTGTCAGCAAGGATATAGAACTGTCCCACGATGTCGCAATATGTCACATAAAAGAGCCCTAACGACGCCTATTCAGGTCGCACACCTGCCCCCCAGATTTACTCCCTTGCTACCCACCTGGTTCGAGACTTACTCGGAACAGACTCGAGACACGCTCGAGTGGTGATCGACATTTNNTGTCGATGAAATGCCCATGAAATGTCGATGAGCAGTGCTGTCAGTTCCGAAGCAGTCTCGAGTCAGTCTCGGATCAGGTGGGTAGCAGGTTGCCTGACGGAAGGGGCGAGCAGGGAAAGGGTATGTTTCTGCTCCAGGTCAACGTAATTAAGCTTTATAAACAAGCGGGAAATTTTTGTAATAGGTGTACTGAATGTTGATAATGTGTTGATTTTAAGTTTTTTAATAGTCTTATTGGTTTGGTATTAAGGTTGAATGTTCTTATAGTTTAAATTTTAAATCTAAATAGGTGGACTGTTTTCCAAGTCATCAGGCCCTGAACGGGGGCAGATGTCGCGGGAGTAAAACTCGCTTATTTTCCCGCGGGCTTATTGAAAGAAGAGGTCAGGACTAAGAACATAGAGCAAAATTCGTTTTTTCTTATCTCAAATTTATCTTGAATGAATTAGTTACGTGCAAGGTTTTGGTATCTGACCTGGTTTATTGATGAAACCTTAGATGGAGAAGGCCTTCTGCCAGGAGACTGTCCATAGTTTGGCCTCAGTGCTTTTGAATACAGAGTTTTTGAGAACAGATCATGGTAGTATGGGCAATCTGCTTGTGGGAGAGCCTCGTATCGGTTGGTTCTCCTGATGTTATTGACAATTGACGATGGTATTCCTTTGTCGGAGACCGGATATTTTCTTTTTCAGCGTTGAAAAAATCTGCGAAAGTGAATTGTTTTAGATGGTTTGTAATTATTTTGCAATTTGTAACGATTCTTAATAATGTATGACGAAGCCAATTTAATATCATCTTTTTGTCGTAACTCCCATTTTTTTGACTGAAAATTTAGAAAATACCTTTGTAAATATTATATTGAAAAAGCGTTTTGCCGAATAAGAAAGTACCTGACAGCAGGCTAAAACTTTTCTTTGATAAATTTTCAATAATCGCTCTGATTGTTTGGTGAATTCATAAAAAAAATTAAATTTGCTAAAGAACAACTAAGGATAATTTAAAAATTATTGAAACACCCGTAATTGCGCGGGCAATCTCTGATTTCGTAACATTTGCTTATATAACTCATGGAACAAATTGAAAATGAGCAGCAGGGCCTGTATCGTCCTGAATTCGAACATGACTCATGTGGGGTAGGGTTTATTACTCAGATTAAGGGGGTGAAATCTCATCAGATAGTTTCTGATGCGCTTACCATTCTTGAAAACATGGAACATCGTGGCGCGTGTGGCTGCGACCCGGAATCCGGTGACGGAGCGGGTATTTTATTACAGTTGCCACATGAATTCCTGATTGAGGAATGTATAGCCCTGGATATACATTTGCCTGAGGCCGGGAAGTACGGTGTGGGAATGTTGTTTTTTCCAAAAGATCTGGGCGCTCGTGAAGCTTGTCGTACGATCATTGTAAACGCCGCGGAGAAATTGGGGCTTGATTTGTTAGGATTTCGCGCCCTACCGGTAGATCCATCGGTTGTGGGACCTACAGCCCTGGCGGTGGAGCCGGTGGTAGAGCAAGTGTTTGTTGATCGTCCCGCAAATATTGATAATACCGAAGATTTTGAGCGTAAGCTTTATGTTTTCAGAAGGCTTATAACAAAGAATATATACGAATCAGTTAGTCAGGCGCAGGATTTCTATATTCCGTCCTTGTCATGCAAGGTAATTGTTTATAAAGGACAGTTAACTACGTATCAGCTGAGGACTTATTACACAGATTTAAAAGACGAGCGTGTGACTTCTGCATTTGGTATGGTTCACAGCCGTTTCTCAACGAATACTTTTCCTTCCTGGAAGTTGGCTCAGCCGTTCCGCTTTATGGCACATAACGGAGAGATCAATACGCTTACAGGAAACCTTAACTGGTTCTATTCCGGCTTAAGATCATATGCCTCCTCTTATTTTAGTCAGGAGGAGCTGGATATCGTCCTTCCGGTTATCGATAAGGATCAGTCAGATTCGGCATGCCTTGACAATGTTGTGGAAGTGCTCTTTCACACCGGTCGCTCACTTCCGCATGTGATGATGATGCTCGTTCCGGAAGCATGGGACGGAAATAGCCATATGGATGAGTTGAAACGGGCATTTTATGAGTTTCATGCCACGTTAATGGAGCCTTGGGATGGTCCTGCCGCGTTAACGTTCACCAATGGTAAGCAAATTGGAGCCTTGTTAGATCGTAATGGTCTTCGTCCTTTACGTTACGCGATTACTGAAGATCAACGGCTGATTGTAGCTTCGGAAGCAGGAGCATTGCAGATCGATGAGAGTAGCATCACTAAAAAAGGACGCCTGCAGCCAGGTAAGATGCTCCTGGTTGATATGGCTGAGGGTAAGATTATTACCGATGATGAGATTAAGCATAGCTTAGCCACAAATGCCCCGTATGGAGAATGGTTAGAAAATTATAAAATTAAACTTGAGGAGCTTCCTGAACCACGTATCACGTTCAGTAATATGACGGAATCGGCAGTCTTCAAGTATCAGCTGGTTTTCGGTTATACCCGTGAGGATATCGAAACTATCATTAAGCCGATGGCTGTAGACGGTAAGGAGCCTATAGGTTCTATGGGAACTGACGTTCCTCTGGCCGTGCTGTCTGATAGACCTCAGCATATTTCAAGTTACTTTAAACAGTTTTTCGCGCAAGTTACCAATCCGCCAATAGACCCTATTCGCGAACGTATGGTAATGAGCTTATCAACATTCCTGGGCAACAACGGAAACTTGTTTGACGAAGATAAGATGCATTGCCATAGCGTGGCATTAAAGCATCCTATCCTGAATGAGTATGAGTTAGAAAAGCTTAGAAGTATCGACACGGGTTTATTCCATGCGAAGACACTTTATACGTACTTCAAAGCAGATGGCAAACCCGGTTCTCTGGAGCGTGGTCTGGCAAGACTTTGCAGATACGCGGAAGATGCTCTGGAAGATGGTTTTGAAGTATTGATTCTTTCTGACCGCGCGGTAGATTCAGAACACGCGCCTATCCCTTCATTATTGGCGGTATCAGCGGTACACCACCACTTGATAAAGAAGGGCTATCGTGGTCAGGTGGGCTTAGTGGTAGAAGCAGGCGATATCTGGGAGGTACATCATTTCGCATGTCTGTTAGCCTTTGGTGCTACAGCAATCTGTCCATATCTGGCACTTTCGACTATCAGAACACTCAAAGAGCAGGGTAAACTGGAAAGCTCATTAGATTTTAATTATCTCTCCAAGAATTATATCAAGGCTATTTGTGACGGATTGCTGAAGATCTTCTCTAAGATGGGAATTTCGACCTTGCAATCGTATCATGGTGCTCAGATATTTGAAATTCTGGGAATTAACAAGGCTGTGGTAAATAAATACTTCACCGGAGCCGTTACCCGTATTGAGGGATTAGGTCTTGATGAAATTGCCAGAGAGGGATTATTCAAGCATAATCAAGGCTTCATAAATAAGAAGCTGGAAGATCAATTATTGCCTGAAGGAGGAATTTATCAGTGGAAGCGTCGCGGGGAAGCGCATTTGTTCAATCCGCAGACAGTACACTTATTACAGCAATCTACACGTACTAACGACTACAATACCTATAAGCAATATTCAAAGCTTATCAATGAGCAGTCGGAAAAGATGTACACCCTTCGTGGATTATTTGACTTTGCTCATCACCGGGAGTCCATTTCATTGGATGAGGTAGAATCTATTGAATCTATCATGAAGCGTTTTGCTACCGGGGCAATGTCCTTTGGTTCTATTTCGCATGAAGCACACAGCACGCTTGCCATAGCGATGAACCGCATCGGAGGTCGCTCAAATACTGGTGAAGGAGGAGAGGATGAGGTACGTTACTCCCTATTACCGAATGGCGATTCTATGCGTTCTTCTATCAAGCAGGTTGCATCCGGACGCTTTGGGGTAACATCTTATTACCTGACAAATGCTGATGAGTTGCAAATTAAGATGGCGCAGGGTGCCAAGCCTGGTGAGGGTGGTCAGCTGCCGGGACATAAGGTTGACGACTGGATTGCGAAGGTTCGGCATTCAACACCGGGAGTAGGCTTAATTTCGCCGCCGCCGCATCACGATATTTACTCTATTGAGGATTTGGCGCAGCTGATCTTCGATCTGAAGAATGCCAACCGTGAGGCTCGTATCAACGTGAAGTTGGTGTCGAAAGCAGGTGTAGGCACGATTGCCGCGGGGGTTGCCAAGGCACATGCGGACGTAATTTTGGTTGCCGGTTACGATGGAGGTACGGGAGCCTCACCGATAAGTTCTATAAAGCATGCGGGTTTACCCTGGGAGCTTGGGCTTGCCGAGGCTCATCAGACATTGGTGCGTAACCAGCTGAGAAGCCGTGTTGTCCTACAGACCGATGGTCAGCTGAAAACAGGTCGCGATATAGCGATAGCAACCCTTCTGGGTGCTGAAGAATGGGGGGTAGCTACGGCGGCACTCGTGGCCGGAGGATGTATTATGATGCGTAAGTGTCACTTGAATACCTGTCCGGTGGGTGTAGCCACACAGGATCCGGAGCTGAGAAAGCTCTTTTCAGGAAAGCCTGAACACATTGTAAATCTTTTCCGCTTTATTGCTGAGGAATTACGTGAGATTATGGCAGACCTTGGATTCCGGACGATTAACGATATGGTGGGTCGCGCGCAGTTCCTTAAGGTTCGCGAAAAGAATATCCATTGGAAGGCTCGTACGCTGAATCTCGCGGCTATTCTTCATCCAGTGACTAACTCGTCGAGAATGCCGTTGTATAACACTGAAGCTCAGGATCATGGAATGAGCAATGTTCTTGACTGGAAACTTATAGAGCAGGCCAAACCTGCACTGGAAAGTAAGCTACCAGTGTTTGGAACATTTGATTTGAAGAACACAGATCGCACGCTCGGTACGATGCTGTCAAATGAGGTGTCAAAGCGTTATCACGCAGCCGGTCTGCCTGATAATACGATCAACTTCAAGTTTAAAGGATCGGCAGGGCAGAGCTTTGGAGCTTTCTGCGCTAAGGGTATCAGCTTTGAGCTTGAGGGCGAAGCGAATGACTATGTTGGTAAAGGGTTGTCGGGTGCTCGTTTAGCGATCTATCCGGCACAGGAAAGTAAGCTTGTACCACATGAGAACATCATTATCGGCAACGTGGCGCTGTATGGTGCTACCTCCGGGGAACTGTATGTTAAAGGTCAGGCCGGCGAGCGTTTTGCGGTACGTAATTCTGGTGCCACAGCGGTTGTTGAAGGAATTGGTGATCACGGATGTGAATATATGACTGGCGGCAAGGCGCTGATCCTTGGTAGGACAGGGCGCAACTTCGGTGCCGGTATGAGTGGTGGTATTGCCTGGGTATATGATGTTGATGGCGACTTTGCCGGCAACTGCAATCAGGAAATGGTAGATCTCGATCCGCTAACTCCGGAGGATGAAGATCAGATTCTGGCACTCCTTCGTACACATCAGCAGCTTACAGGAAGCCAGATGGCTATAGAGCTGCAGAATAACTGGATAACATTAAAGGCAAAGTTTATCAAGGTGTTCCCTAAGGAGTATAAGAAAGTATTACAACACGCACAATTTCAACAGGTAATTTAAAATGGGCAAAGTAACAGGATTTAAGGAATTTTCAAGAGAGCTCCCTGCCAAAGTTGCTCCGAACGAACGTATATCGAACTACAAAGAGTTTACAAGTCTTTATTCTGAGGATAAATTAAATAATCAGGCAGCGCGCTGCATGAATTGCGGAATACCTTTCTGCCATTCAGGCTGTCCTCTGGGAAATATTATTCCCGAGTTTAATGAAGCGGTATATAAGGAGAATTGGGAAGAAGCTTATCGCATACTCTCATCGACCAATAATTTTCCGGAATTTACCGGTAGGATCTGTCCTGCACCTTGTGAATCAGCGTGTGTGTTAGGAATTAATCGTCCGCCCGTGGCGATAGAGGAGATTGAGAAGCATATTATAGAAGTTGCTTTTGCCAAAGGACTGGTACATGCAAAGGTGCCGGTGTTGCGGTCGGGCAAAACGGTAGCCGTAATAGGCTCCGGACCTGCAGGTTTGGCTGCGGCAGCGCAGTTGAACAAAGTAGGGCACCAGGTAACGGTCTTTGAACGTGACGATCACGCCGGGGGACTGCTCCGTTATGGTATCCCTGATTTTAAACTTGAGAAGTGGGTCGTGGAGCGCCGCGTTTCTTTGATGCAGGAAGAAGGGGTTATTTTTAAATACAATACTGAAGTTGGTAAGAATATTACTGCTGATGAGCTTGTTAAAAGCTTCGACGCGGTAGTGCTTGCGGGGGGATCAACGATTCCGCGTAATCTGCCGATTCCGGGTAGAGAGCTTAAAGGCGTTTATTATGCGATGGAGTTCCTGAAGCAACAGAATAAGCGTGTCAGCGGCATCGAATTCGAGCAGGAAGATATCTGGGCGGCGGATAAGGATGTTATTGTTATCGGAGGTGGTGATACCGGCTCAGATTGCGTAGGTACATCAAACAGGCATGGCGCCCGTTCAATTACCCAGTTTGAACTCATGCCTCAGCCACCGCAGGCGCGTACTGAAAGTATGCCATGGCCAACCTATCCGATGTTATTAAAGACCAGCACCTCGCATGAGGAAGGATGCCAGCGTTTTTGGGGCATTAATACCAAAGAATTTTTGGGCGATGACGCAGGGAATCTGCGTGCGCTGAAGGTTGTTGACGTGCAGTGGGAAACGGATATCTTTGGAAGACCTGTAAAGTTTGCCGAAGTTGAAGGCTCAGAACGTGAGCTTCCATGTCAGCTGGTATTTCTGGCTATGGGCTTCTTACATCCGCAGAAGGAGGGTATGTTGCAGCAATTAGACGTAGAAATAGATGCTCGTGGGAATGTGAAAGCGGCGGAAGGTAGTTATCAGACCAGCGTTAACAAGGTGTTTGCCGCCGGCGATATGCGTCGCGGACAGTCGCTGGTAGTATGGGCTATTTCGGAAGGCCGTGAAGCTGCCCGCAGGGTAGATCTCTTCCTGAATGGTGAAAGTGCCTTGGAGAGTAAAGATGCTGAAAGCATGTATGCTTACTAAAGCGCGTTATTTATGACAAACAATTGAGTCGGCGATAGTTCGCCGGCTATATATTAAAACCTCAACTTGCCAATCGTAAAAGGTCGCTACTCTCGTAGAAGCGGCCTTTTTTTGTTGATGGTCACTTTTAATATGGTGACCGTGAGGTGTTCAGCGCGGCAATGCGGCGTTGTTGAATGACAGCAATAATTAAACCTATCGTAACTACGACAGCGGCGAACTGGAAAATGTAATTCATTCCTAGCGTATCGGCGATAAGTCCGACGAGCGGACCGGTAATTCCCAGAGAAATATCAATGAACACGCCATAAGCCGCTAAAGCGGAGCCTTTATTGGAAGCAGGTACGAGATTTACAGCCTCCACTCCTAATGCAGGAAACACCAGAGAAAAGCCCAGTCCGCTAAGTCCGGCGCCTACAAGTCCGCCCAGGGAGCTGTCGGCCATCGCCAGAACAGCAAGACCGGCAGCTTCAAAAAGGAGACTGACGATTGCCACCTTCATGCCTCCATATCGCATAATTGAGTTGCCGAAAAGGACCCGGCAGAGAATAAAGACTGCACCGAAAATCGTAAGACAAAGGACTCCGTTATCCCATTTATGGAACTGATAGTACAGCGTGATGAAGGTTGATATTGTTCCGAAGCCGAGGCCTCCCAGAGCGAGACAGGTACCGAAGGGACTAATAATGCGGAACACTTTCATAAAGGAATGGCGTTCAGTTTGCTTGGTCTCTTTTAATGCCGGCTTTATTCGCGTTAGCAAGAGTCCCCCGATGGCTGTGATAAGTATCGCCACGCCAAGTCCTTCAATTCCGAAATGTGCGGCGAGGTATACACCGCTGGGAGCTCCTATGGCGAGGGCTCCATAGCTTGCAATGCCATTGTAAGATATGGCAGTGGCGGTATGCTGATCGCCTACCTGTAACATTGCCCAGTTGACGGGACTTGCGCCTACCATGCCTTCTGCCACTCCTGTAATGAGTCTGGTGATTATTAAAATGGCGAGGCTAAGATGATGATTGGCTTCAAAATATCCTGCAGTAATCATAAATATGCCGCTTATGATAAAGCTGATCATGCTTAGCATGACGGCAGGCTTAGGCCCTTTTTTATCGACGATACCGCCCGCCACGCCTCGAAAGAGAAATGTTGCCAGATATTGTATGCTTATGACGAATCCAGCAACGATGGCGCTATAACCTAAGTCGTGATGTATGAATACTGGAAGTACCGCCAGGGAATATCCTATGATGAGGTATCCAATGAAGGTAAGAAATACGTATCCGCTTATTTGAAGCTTAACGCTTGATGATGTGGTGTAAAGATTGTCGGACATGTTTTATTGTCCGACAAAGGTAAGGCAGGATAGGCCTTCCTATTAAATTGTAATGTCAATTTTTGAAGTCAGAAGATTAGGGGCTTCGCTTTTGATTAGGAGAAAAGGGATAGGCTTGTCTTTTTGAGGGTGTTATGAAATGAACAGCTTTTTAGCTGAGAAGGGGCCTGTATCGAGACAGTAGCATTAAAGCCGACCCTTCATGTAAGGCCGGCTTTATCGGATTTTATAAGACAGCAACGTTAAGTTGTACGTCGATATTTCCTCTCGTGGCATTGGAATAAGGACATACCTGATGTGCCTTTTCTACCAAAGCCTGCGCTTCTTCCTGCGCTAAGCCAGGGACTACGACGTTCAGCACCACGGACAGAGAGAATCCTCCTTGGTCGTTTTTACCTATGCCCACTTCCGCGGTGACTTCAGTTTCGCCCAGGGTTATTTTTTCGGCTCTTGCCACATGCTGCAGGGCACTGTCAAAGCATGCGGCATAGCCACCGGCGAACAAGATTTCGGGATTGAGAAACACTCCGCCTTCGCCTCCCATTTCTTTTGGGCTGCGGACATCGACGTCGAGCGCTCCATCAATAGATTTTACATGGCCATTTCTGCCTCCTTTGGCGGTGGCTTTTGCAACATAAGCTGTTTCCATAGATATAAATTATAATTTGTTTTACGTCAAGCATTATCAACCCCTGCGAGCTAATAGCCTTTCCTTGGGTTTGATAATGATACTAAGGTATTTACACTTCTACTGTTGTCTTTGTTTCTTTGGGATGCATAAACCTGTTCGAGCCTTTCTTATGAAGCAACGATGCGGGAGCTCTGTCCTGATGCGGAGATTGTCAAGAATTGGTTATTCGTAGCGTTGATGGGAAATAGAAAGGGTTCCTGAACGCGAACGTCCAGGAACCCCTTTTTTGCTTTGCATGGTCTGAGTTATTAGACCAGCTTTTTATAACGTATACGCGTTGGTTGGTTATCGCCTAAGCGCTTTTTACGATTTTCTTCATATTCTGTATAATTTCCTTCGAAGAAATACACCTGTGAATCACCTTCAAATGCCAGAATATGGGTACATATACGATCCAGGAACCAACGGTCGTGTGAGATGATCACCGCGCATCCGGCGAAGTTTTCCATTCCTTCTTCCAGAGCACGCAGCGTGTTAACATCGATGTCGTTTGTAGGCTCATCCAGCAGCAGTACGTTGCTGTCTTTCTTTAGTGTGATAGCCAGGTGTGCGCGGTTTCTTTCACCACCGGAGAGTACACTGATTTTCTTCTGCTGATCGGCGCCATTGAAGTTGAACTTCGATACGTAAGCACGTGAGTTTACTGAGCGGTTGCCGAGCATAATGTTTTCGGTCCCGCCGGTGATATTTTCCCATACTGATTTCTCCGGATCCAAATCACTGTGCATCTGATCGACATATCCGAGTGCTACTGTTTCGCCAACATGGAAGGTTCCGCTGTCTGGCTGTTCCTGCCCCGTAATAAGGCGGAAAAGCGTCGTTTTTCCAGCGCCGTTAGGACCGATGATGCCGACGATTCCCGCACGTGGCAGGCTGAAGCTGAGGTTCTCAAACAGAATCCGATCGCCATAAGCTTTGGAAACATTCTGCGCTTCAATAACTACATTTCCCAGGCGTGGGCCTGGAGGGATGAATAGTTCCAATTTATCTTCGCGTTCTTTGCCTTCTTCGGAAGCCAATTTTTCGTAGTTAGACAGACGTGCCTTGGATTTAGCATGTCGCGCTTTCGGAGCCATGCGCACCCATTCGAGTTCGCGTTCCAATGTTTTCTGACGCTTGCTTTCTGTTTTTTCTTCCTGTGCCAGGCGTTTCGACTTTTGGTCAAGCCATGACGAGTAATTGCCGCGCCAGGGAATACCTTCGCCCCGGTCGAGTTCCAGAATCCAGCCGGCCACATTATCAAGGAAATATCTGTCGTGCGTTACCGCGATAACAGTACCTTCATATTGTTTCAGATGCTGTTCCAGCCAGTCGATAGATTCGGCATCCAGGTGATTGGTAGGCTCATCAAGAAGCAGAACATCGGGTTGTTGTAATAAAAGCCGACATAGTGCCACGCGGCGGCGTTCACCTCCTGACAAATTGGCTATTTTAGCATCGGGATCCGGCGTTCTTAGAGCATCCATGGCGCGTTCAAGCTTTGAGTCAAGCTCCCATGCGTTTGTGGCGTCTATCTTATCCTGAAGCTCACCCTGTCGCGCCAGAAGTTTATCCATCGCGTCAGCATCTTCGTAGACTTCCGGTAATCCGAACTTCTCATTTATCTCTTCGTACTCTTTCAGTACCGCTGTAATTTCAGCTACGCCTTCCTCAACGACCTCTCTGACTGTTTTTTCAGGATCGAGAATAGGCTCCTGGGCCAAATAGCCTACGGAGTAGCCGGGAGAAAATACGACATCCCCTTGGTAAGATTTATCGAGCCCTGCAATAATCTTCAGCAAGGACGATTTACCCGAGCCGTTTAAGCCTATGACGCCGATCTTGGCACCGTAGAAAAAAGAAAGGTATATGTTTTTTAGTACTTGTTTCTGTGGCGGATAAATCTTATTTACCCCTGCCATCGAAAATATTATTTTCTCGTCTGTCATTATTGCTTAAAATGAAATGTCTAATATCGGTATTTTAAGCCTTTCGATCGAAATTTTATTATATTAGGCTATAGAGGGCAGAGGCAAGGCATTCTGGCTTAATTGTTGATAAATTAATTTTTTAATTGCTCATGATGTATTTGAATAATTAATACATTAGGGCGTTCAACTCGAAGAAAGGTATATACATGGAAGCTAAATTTTCACCACGTGTTAAAGACGTTATTTCCTACAGTAGGGAAGAAGCGCTGCGTCTTGGGCATGATTATATTGGCACCGAACACTTGTTGCTGGGTCTTATCAGGGAAGGTGACGGCATGGCGATAAAAATCCTGAAATCAATAGGAGTAGATACAGCTCGCCTGCGTCGCTCGATTGAAGATGCTGTAAAAGGGACATCAGGAGCTACTGCTAATCTTGGAAATATTCCATTGACGAAGCAGGCGGAAAAGGTATTAAAGATAACATATCTGGAAGCAAAGATCTTTAAAAGCGACGTAATAGGAACAGAACACCTGTTACTGTCAATTTTAAGAGATGACGATAATGTCGCTTCGCAGATATTGTTACAGTATAATATTAATTATGACGTTTTTAAAGCTGAGGTAGAGCAGAATCGCGAAGATTTTCGTGATGAAGGACCTGGTTCAGCTGCAGGAGATGACGATTTCCGGGAGGAGGAATCTTCCTATAGTCAGCCAAAGAAGGTGTCGGACATAAAGTCAAAAACTCCTGTGCTTGATAATTTTGGTCGTGATCTTACCAAAGCCGCCGAAGACGGAAAGCTTGATCCGATTGTGGGGAGGGATAAGGAAATAGAGCGTGTAAGTCAGATTCTATCTCGTCGTAAAAAGAATAATCCCATACTTATCGGGGAACCCGGAGTGGGTAAGTCAGCGATTGCTGAGGGACTAGCATTGCGCATTGTGCAGCGTAAAGTGTCAAGAGTTCTTTTTAATAAACGTGTAGTGACGCTTGATCTTGCCTCTTTGGTTGCCGGAACAAAGTACCGGGGACAGTTTGAAGAGCGTATGAAGGCGGTAATGAATGAGCTGGAGAAGTCGCCAGATGTGATTCTCTTTATTGATGAGATCCATACAATTGTGGGAGCTGGCGGAGCGTCAGGATCTCTTGATGCCTCGAATATGTTTAAACCTGCTTTAGCAAGAGGTGAAATTCAATGCATTGGAGCTACTACACTGGATGAGTATCGTCAGTTTATTGAAAAAGATGGCGCGCTTGACCGTCGCTTCCAGAAAGTTATGGTTGAGCCAGCGAGTGTTGATGAGACTATTGAAATACTTAACAGGATTAAGGAAAAGTATGAGGAGCACCACGCTGTAACTTATACTCCGGAGGCTATTAACGCTTGTGTGGCACTAACGTCACGTTATATTACGGACAGATTTTTGCCAGACAAAGCCATAGATGCGATGGATGAAGCCGGTTCGCGTGTGCACCTTACCAATATTCATGTTCCGCAAACGATCATAGATATTGAGCAAAAGATCGAGGAAATAAAGCTTGAAAAGAATAAGGTTGTTCGTAGTCAGAAATATGAGGAAGCTGCAAAACTTCGCGATACGGAAAAACATCTTCTTGAAGAGCTTGATAAGGCAAAGAACTCATGGGAGGCGGAGACAAGAACCAAACGATACACCGTAACCGAAGATAATGTTGCGGAAGTGGTGTCTATGATGACAGGAATTCCTGTTCAGCGCGTAGGTCAGACAGATAGTCAGAAGCTCCTTTCTATGCCTGAGTTGATGGCAGGGAAGATCATCGGTCAGGATGAGGCTATCAGAAAGCTTACGAAAGCGATACAACGTACACGTGCCGGATTGAAAGATCCAAAGAAGCCAATAGGATCATTTATATTTTTAGGTCCTACGGGCGTTGGTAAGACGGAACTTGCGAAAGAACTTGCTCGTTTTATGTTTGATAGCGAAGATGCGCTGATTCAGATTGACATGAGCGAATACATGGAGAAATTTGCTGTTTCCCGCCTTGTGGGGGCGCCTCCGGGATATGTTGGTTATGAAGAAGGCGGGCAGCTGACCGAGAAGGTACGCCGGAAGCCTTATTCTGTTGTGTTGCTTGACGAAATTGAAAAAGCACATCCGGATGTATTCAACATCCTGTTACAGGTGCTTGATGAGGGCCAGCTTACCGACAGTCTGGGTCGTAAAGTCGACTTCCGCAATACGATCGTTATTATGACCTCCAATATTGGCGCCCGTCAGCTTAAGGATTTTGGCCAGGGTGTAGGATTTTCTACCACTGCCAAAACGTTACAGACGGAGTCGCATTCAAGAGGTGTGATAGAGAATGCCTTGAAACGTGCCTTTGCGCCGGAGTTCTTGAACCGTATTGACGATGTGATCGTGTTTAACTCGCTTACAAAGGATGATATCTTTAAGATTATCGATATTGAACTTGCGTCATTATTCTCAAGAGTACATGCCTTAGGCTATAATATCAGCCTCACGACGAATGCTAAAGACTATATTGCTGACAAAGGCTATGATAGTCAGTTTGGTGCTCGTCCTTTGAAACGTGCTATCCAAAAATTCCTTGAAGATCCCATCGCGGAGGAAATTCTTAAGGGAGAACTTACGGACGGCATGGTTATGGAGGTAGATATTGATAAGGAAAGTGGTGACGTGCACGTAAAACCGAAAGCGGCCGCAGAGATAAAAGAGGAAGAATTACCTCGTAAGGGTAAGCATTCTGAAGAGTAGTATTTTCTATACTATCCAACGAGGGGCAGGACGTTAACATCCTGCCCCTTTGTTTTTATGCGTGCTAAGCATGTCTGCAGATAGCGGGCATGTCATGCTTTTTTATTAATATCGCACCATGAGCCTGAATGCACTTATTGTTGATGATGAAGAATATAGCAGAAAGTCGCTGTATTATCTTCTTGCGGAGCATTGTAAAGAAATTCATGTAGGAGGAATAGCCAAATCTGTTGCCGAGGCACGCGAGAAGCTTGCCGAGGGCGTTTTTGATATGGTATTCCTTGACATCGCCATGCCGGGAGAAAATGGCTTCGCGCTACTTCCTGATCTGAAGAGTGAAATGGTGGTATTTACAACGGCATATGATCAGTATGCATTAAAAGCATTAAAAGCACAGGCTCTGGACTACCTTTTGAAGCCGATCGACATTGAGGAGCTGCAAGAGGCCTGTCGAAAGTGCACGGAGTTTCATAATGAGAAAAATCGTGTGCTTAATGCTGCTGTGGCTACAACAGATCCGGCAGGGGATAAGATAAGCCTTACTCATAATCAGGGCTTTGATATAGTGAACACATCTGATATCATGTATATCGAGGCTGACAGCAATTATTCTGTTTTGCATCTGCAATCCGGAAATACCTTCGTGGCCTCCAAGCCCTTGAAGGAATTTGAAGAGCTTCTGGATCAACGGTTCTTCTGGCGCATTCATAAATCAATACTTGTAAACTTTCAGTACATCACAGCGTATTCTAACAAGAACGGATTCAACGTGATCCTTCGTGACGATACCGAATTGCCTGTGTCGCGGCGCCGCTTTGCTGAATTTCAGGAGAAGGTTAAGCTCAATATAAAAAAATAGCATGAATCAGTGGCCCCGAATAGGATGCAGTGTGAAGTTGAAAAAATGGGCTTTTATACTCTTTTTGTTGGCTATTCAGCTACCGGCGAATGCTGATGTATTCATGCCGCGCAACTATTCTGATGAGAATGGTCTGGCAAGTTCCCGGGTGTATTACGCTTTTCAGGACTCCAAAGGATACATGTGGCTTGCCACGGAAAATGGTGTAAATCGGTTTGATGGGAAGGATTTTTCTTTGTTTACTACAGATGAAGGACTCGCAGACAATGAAGTGCTCAAAATACAGGAAGATAGCAGAGGGCGTATTTGGTTTTTGAGCCTTAACGGAAAACTGAGCTATTATAAGGACGGGAAGTTTTTCAATCCCTCCAATAGTTCATTGTTGCGGAATGCTTTTAGCAAAGGCAGTTTCCTTAACTTCCTTGAGGACGGCCGGGCCAACCTGTGGTTTAGTACCAATCAGAACGCGTTAATAAGAATTAGCGTTGATAACCGCGTTATTTATTACACCTCAAAATATAAGTCCTTAGCAAATTGTGCATTGCGCGAAGACAATACGGGCAGGATACTGGCGATAAATTCGCATTACGCTTTTCAGCTAAAAGAGCATGGCTTAAAGCCTATTCGCTTAAAGAATTATCCAACTAGTGCGCGCGGGTTTATGGAGAGCTCTCCCGACGGACGTATTCTGTATATGAGTAAGGCGGGCCTTAGCGACCTGGATGGCAATATTTTAAAGGATGAACCAGGGTTGAAAGATGTTAAGCCTGAGCTTATTATGCAGGATAGTAAAGGGAATTATTGGGCGGCAACGGCAGGAAAGGGAGCTTATCTATATCGCCGTTCGGGCTTTGGCAGAGGCGTCTATAATCTTCTTAATCATACAAATGTATCCCATATCGCTGAAGACAGGCAGGGTAACATCTGGATATGTACCATCGGTAATGGTGTGTTTTTATTGCCATTTAACTACATCAATGCGCTGAATATCGATAGCTCCGAAGGTTTGAGCTCGAATTCTGTCACGGCGATAGGGCGCTACGGTGAACAATTGCTTCTGGGACTGCGAAATGGCGATGTGTTTGCCTATTCTGACGGAGGTAATTTATCAGAAGTATATCACGCTTCTTCCATGAATAATTCGCTGCGTCAAATTACCTATGACCATCGAAGTGGTAAACTATGGTACGCATTGGAGGATCGCATTTTAAGCTATCGGAAAGACGAACATGTGCATCTTGAGTTTGCTCCGCGACCTGATATTTCCATTAAATCGTTTAGTCACGGTCCTCATGGCGAGCTTGCCATTGCTCACGCCTCCGGTGTTTTGGTAATAAATGGCGATCGCCGTGCTTCAAATCTTAATGAGCATCCAGCTATGCACGAGCGGTCATTTACCGTTTTTTATGACAGTCGGGGTCGCTTATGGTTTTCAAATGTTAAGGGGCTCCATTATGTAACGGAGGATAGCGTGCAATCGCTGCACCAGCAAGGTTCTGTATTAAAAGAACGTATTACCGGCATCACGGAACTTCCTGACGGTAGGATTGTATGTACCACCTATGGATCAGGAATTTTCCTGCTGAAAGACAATAAAGTACTAAGAAGGATTGTCGCCAGCGACGGCTTGGCAAGTAATATTTGTAAGAAGATCTATTCCGAAGATTATAAGGTATGGGTGGCCACAGCGCGTGGGCTATCGAGCATCGACTTTACGAATGGTGATCAGACGATTCAAAGTTTTACCGTTGAGGACGGTCTTTTATCTGACGAGATCAATGATATTTTTGTTGAAGGAGATCATGTTTATATTGCCACAGATCGGGGACTGACGATTTTCAACGCGGAAAAAAGTATGGCTAAGCCAGCGCCATCCTTACATTTGCTGAGTGTCAAAGTGAATAAGACACGTATGTCTCCTGACTCGTTGGATAACCTCAGTTATGCCCGCAATATGCTTACGTTCGACTATATGGCGCTGGATTTTGCCTATCCGGAACACGTGAGTTATCGATATCGTCTGCATGGTCAGTCGCGCTGGGTTGAAACACAAAGCAATTCGCTGGTATTCGCGGCTCTGGAGCCCGGCGATTACCGCATGGAGATTATGGCAAGAAGTCTCTATTCTGACTGGGGGGCGCCTATACTGGTAAAGTTTTCCATTGCTCCACCATTTTGGGAGCGATGGTGGTTCATCATTTTAGAAATTGCGGCCTTAGGCACTTTCGTGTATTTAGTAGTACGGCGCTATTTCAGAGTACGTCAGCATAAGGAAGGTGAACGTCTGAAGAATCAGACCAAGATGCTGGCTCTTGAACAACAAGCACTGCAGGCGATGATGAATCCGCATTTCATCTTCAACGTGATGAACTCCATTCAGTACTTTATAAATACCCGCGATCATACTATGGCGAATCAGGTGCTTACCGGCTTTGCGCGGCTGATAAGGAAAAATCTTGAAATATGTACCAAAAGCTATATTAGTCTGGATGAGGAGCTTGATTATCTGAATCTTTACCTTCGACTTGAGAAGATGCGCTTTGGGGAGAAACTAAGTTATGATATCATGGTCTCTGCCGATATCGATAAGGCAAATACGATGATTCCGGCGATGTTGCTGCAGCCATATGTCGAAAATGCTATCTGGCACGGAATCATGCCAAAGGAGGTTGCCGGGCACATCGAAATCAGAATTGAAAGCATGACGGGGTATCTGCTCATCAAAATTATTGACGATGGCGTGGGCATTGAGAATTCAGTAAATAACAAGGCGGAACATATTAGTAGGGGCATGGATTTAACGAAGCAGCGCATTGCTTTAATAAATAAAAATCAAGGTACAGATATGAGTGTTCATGCTCAACAATTGAGTCAAGGAGGCACCATGGTAGAGCTAAAGATGCCTTTTTTGCCGTTTACTAACTAAACAATACCGATCACTCAATATTATGCTGTGTGCCAATCAGAAGTTTTATCATTGTATATCGGTTTGACGATTTAAGGTTCACAAAAATATTTATTCTAAGTGTGTGTTTAGCGGCTGGAGCTTCCCAAAAGTTTCACCGCTTTTTTTATTTCCGATATGTGTTTCTTATCCTGTAAAACCTTTTGCTTTAATTGAGCCTAATTTATAATTTTGAAGGCTTTTTAACCATTGTGTCACGTGACGAATTTTAGCCAGCGTTTAACCTTTTTTCTGTTTCTTACAGCAAATATTCTTGCTTTTAACGTTTTTGCTAACGAAGATTCGGTAGAACCTGATACCTTACTTAGCCTGCTTAAGGTTCGTGAGCATAGTCTGGTTCAGCGCGATTCACATGCTCTGGCGTCTGTCGGTCAAACGCTGGCTTCCTACTACGAAGAAAATTATCTTATAAATGACGCTATCGAGCAGTATCAGCAGATTTATGCTTTACGTTCCGATAGCTCTAATATGGTGGTAGCTACGAATGCGGCGATGCGCTTAAGTCTGCTTCTTTTCAACGAAGGCCGATATAATGAGGCGCTGAAGTATGTTAAATCAGCAGCCAATGTGTATGCCAAATTACATATGCAAGATAGTCTGGCGTCGGCGTATATACAATTGGCTGATATCTACCAGCAACAGGGAAACTATGCTCTTTCTGAGCGGATCATTATCAAGCAGGCACTCCCTCTGTCAGGAAATGAAGCTCGTATACGATGTTTTAAAAGCCTTGGCCACACTTATCTGCGTCAGAGAAAATACTCGCAAGCGAAATGGTTCTTCATACAGGAGAATATGCTTGCGTCAAAAATGGGAAACCGGATTTACGTGATGCGCTCGCTGCTGTATCTAGGGCAGGTAAAGACCGCTATCCGTGATTACGGTCTAGCTCTCAATGATTACAAAATGGCGGAACGTATCTCACGATCAATTTCCGATAGTAAGATTCTCGCGGAAGTGCACGCGTCACTAGCTGACTTTTATAAGAAGCTTGGCGATTTCAGCAACTCCCGTAAATTTGCGTCGCTGGCTCAGGATAACAAAAAGAAGCTTGAAAATCAAATATCCGATCGGCGTCAGCAAGCGCTGGAAGCACTTACGGATGCTCAACGTCACTTGCATGATACGCCGCCGAGTACGGTAAAGCAGCAAACAGTGAAAGCCTCACCAAATCAGAACTTTCTGCTACTTATGGTTACAGTGCTCTTTGTTCTTTCGGGGCTCATCATCATCGGATTTTATCTAAAACGTCGCCGGTCCCTTATAAAAAAGGGTTAGCAATTTACTTGTTTAAGGTACTGGGGAGCACACCATATTTCTTTTTGTAGGCCGCAGTAAAGTGGTGCGGGTTTTTGTAACCTACCAGATAAGATACCTCCGACACTGACTTCTTTTCAAGTAACAGGTCGTTTGCCTTTTTCATCCTGCAGTCGGCAAGGTACCCAAAAACAGTGTTCCCGACCACCTCTTTAAAGCCTTTTTTTAATTTGAAGTCGTTCAATCCTACTTTTCGAGATAGCTCAATAAGGGAACAAGGGCTGCGCAGGTTTCTTTCAATATACTTTTTAGCCTGATAGATCTTCTCGATATCATGCGATTTAAGAAAAGAAGCAGGCACATTTTCGCCACATTGCAGCTCCAGTTGATTGATAACCGCGGCAATCATCTCAAGCACCTTTGCCTCGGTTCTTATGCGTTTGATATTGTCGTTCGTGAGTTCCGCTACAGGGATCTCAAAAAGTTGCAGTGTGTTAAAGTTGAGAGGGAACGGCGATGTGATAAAGGCCTTGGATTGATTCAGGTGTTCAATAAAAAATGCGGAGACACCCCCTGAAGTAAGTAGACGTCTTAGTAAAAATTCTTCCGGAACAAAGGCGACAATGCAATCTGAACTTTTGCCAAGCCTGATAATGTTCAGTACGGGCGATGGATAATAGACATGATATTGTCCCGCCCGGAGATTAAAATAAGTGACCTCTCCACTGCTGTTTTCGGCGCTGGCGGTACCACTGATTATGCCATGGATCGCTACATAGGAAATGGTATTTTCATTTACTAAGGTAATTTCATCCTCACCAGTACTAAATCTCATCAGATATAGCCCCTCAAAAGAGCTATAAGCGATATGTAGCGCGTCTATTTTCAGTGCCTCCTCCTTAAACACAGCGGTAGAGGCAATATTGTTCATACTTATCGTGATAGATTGGGTTGAGGTTGATAGTAATTCAAATTGCATATAATCCTTATGGCGTAGATATAAATCCTTTTTACGTTCCCTTTAAAGGCTGAACTATTACAAATTTGCACCTTATTAAGACTGAATACAAATAACGATGAAAAAAAACTTTCTACTCGCACTGTTTCTGTGTGTTACGTTTTATTCTCACGCTGTAGAACGTATTGTTTCTATTAGTGGAACTACCAGCGAGATGCTTTGTGCTCTTGGACTCGAGAGTCAGATTGTCGGCGTAGATATAACAAGTAACTATCCGGCTAGCCTTCGCGCAAAGGCGCAGGTTGGGCATAATAGAAATATCTCTGCCGAGGGAATTATCGCTTTAGGACCAACCATTGTTGTTGGCATTAGCGACAACCTAAATCCTCGATTGGCAGAAACGCTCAAGAGCGCTGGTATCAAGACAGCCTTTTTTAAGCATAGTTATACTCCAGAGGGAGTGAGGTTAATCTTAAGCGGACTAGCGAAAGCTTGTGGTGCCTCGGCAAAGCTTCCATCATTGAGTCGACAGTTTGATACGGAAATGGCTGGATTGAAAATAAAGCCTAACGGCAAGAAAGTACTTTTCATTTATGCGCGGGGCACGGGAACTATGATGGTTAGCGGAAGTGGTACGCCGATTGACCGCGTAATAACGCTTGCCGGCGGACGGAATGCTGTAGAAGGCTTTAGCGACTATAAGCCACTTACGGCTGAGGCGCTTATCGCGGCGAACCCAGATGTTATCCTGCTGTTTGATTCCGGTTTACAAAGTTTGCGTGGAGCCGAGGGCTTATTGAAAGTTCCTGACGTGACGGAGACGAACGCCGGGCGCTCAAAGAAGATCGTTAGCATGGATGGAGAGCTACTTAGCGCATTTAGTTTAAGGTTACCCCAGGCGATTAAACAGTTAAATCAAAAGCTTCTCTAAAATGCGCTCTCACTCTCTACTCTTAACCCTGGCGCTCTCAGGACTTCTGCCTATGTGTTCTTTCGCGGAAGGGTCTTCCGACAGTACCATCACGAAGCTTGCTCCGCGCAAACTTAACGAAGTGGTTGTCACCGGACAATACAATGCTCAGTCGGCCAAAAATTCGGTATATAGTGTACGTACCATTTCCTCTGAGATGATAAAGTTGCGCGCTGCAACCTCTCTGATGCAAGTGTTAAGCACTGAAACAGGAGTTCGGTTCAGTAATGATCTTACCTTAGGAACTTCGGATATCTCCTTAATGGGTGTAACCGGTCAGAATGTGAAGATTCTTTTGGATGGGGTGCCCGTGCTTGACCGTGGAGAAATACGCGAAGGCCTGGGGCAGATAGACATTAATACGATCGACCGTATAGAAATTGTCGAAGGTCCCATGTCGGTTAGCTACGGAACCGACGCACTGGGTGGCGTTATAAATATTATTACCAAAAACGGTGCGTCTGCAGAAAAGCTACAAGTTTCCCTGCGTGTTCAGGAAGAGTCAGCAGGCTCTGAATATAGCGGATTTGGAGCTAAAGGGATACATAATCAGAATCTTAACGTAAGTTGGGCGAAGAATAAATGGAGCTTTTCCGGAAGCTTCTCCAGAAATGATTTTGGCGGTTGGCAAGGTGCTTCCGCGGGACGTATGCTCGATTGGAATCCTAAAGATCAGCTTCTGGGAGGACTTAAGATTGGCTATACCTCCTCCAGATTTAAGGTATGGTACCGTATCAATGCCCTTGACGAAACAATCACGAATTATGGCATGTTAAATGTGAATGACAACACCGCCGTAGATAAAGATTACGATAGCAAGCGTTACTTCCATCAGGCTCAGTCAGACTGGAATATATCCTCCAGACTGAGCTTAAGTTCTGCCTTGTCATATACTGACTATAGCAGGCGAACACGCACTATCACGCTGAACGTGCTTACCGGAGATCGTCGGTTGGCCCTTGGCCAGGGTGTGCAGGACAAATCAGTTTTTACAAGTACCTTCTTCAGAACTACCGCGCAATATCTGCTCTCCAATACCGTGTCATTACAACCCGGTGTAGAGCTGAATTTCAATGGCAGTAGCGGCGACCGTATCGACGGTTCTCCGGAAATTAACGATTACTCATTCTTCATCTCATCTGAAATTAAACCTTTTAGCTGGATGAACATCCGTCCGGGGCTTCGTAGTACTCATAACAGTGTTTACGACGCGCCTCCCGTTATTCCTTCAATAAATACGCTATTCAAGTTAAGTGATCAGTTTAGCCTGCGCGCTTCTTACGCTCGTGGATTTCGTGCACCCTCGCTTCGCGAGTTATACTTTATGTTCTTCGACTCCAGTCATGCTATTCAGGGAAATACAGACTTAAAAGCAGAATACTCAAACAGCTTTAATGGTTCGCTTAGCTGGGAACCCGCGCTGCAAAATGGAGCGGAACTAGAGCTGATAGCATCCGGATTTTATAATCTTTTCAAAAATAAGATCGATGTGGCTACCGATCCTTCGAATCCCAATGTCAACACCTATATCAACATAGGTAATAACCGTACTGCGGGCGGTTCCCTACAGGGAAACCTTATATACCGGAATTTAAAGGTTTCTACAGGCTTCCTCTTAATTGGCAGATACAACCAATATCAGGATGATCCCGGAGCGAGTGCCGATCTTCCTACATTCAGCTGGTCCCCGGAGTTGAGCAGTAATCTTATTTACAGCTTCCCCAAGCAAGCAATCGATCTGAATTTAGCATACAAGTTCAACGGTCGCAGACCTCAATACCAGAAAGTTACCAGTACAGGCGCTGTGGAACTGGCCCATATTAATGCTTTTCATCTTGGCGATTTCAGTATCCGAAAGGGAATCAGAAACCTGAGCGTTGCCGCTGGAATAAAAAATATCTTCGATGTCACCCGAGTGGTAAACAGCTCTACTGATACCGGATCTGCGCATAGCACCGGTGGGCCAGTTCCAATATCTTATGGTCGCTCATATTTCCTTAGTCTGAACTACAACTTCAGCATACACAACAATTAATACATTTATCAATAACATATCATGAACAGACTTTCCTTATTATTTTTAGCGGTACTATCCGTATTTATCATTTCGTCTTGTAGTAAAGATGATCCTCCTTTGCCGGATAACACTGTTGCGTTTACCACTAATGCAATGGGTTTTGAAGATAATCTCTCAGAAATGGACATTAAGGTAACTGCATCTCGTGCCGTTGAAAGCGCGGTTAGCGTTACCATTAATCTGGAACCTACAGGACTTACTTACGGCACACAGTTCACTACCGAGCCGGCAGCCACAGACAACAAGATCACTGTAAATATTCCAGCGGGAGCCAGCGAAGCAACAGTAAAGTTGAAACGCGTTGCCGGAGCGCTTACCGAGGGCTCTGAGTCTTTATCTTTCAAGATAAGCGCTGTAGCATCTCCGGCAGTGATGGGCCAAACAGCAGACTTGAAAGTATCTTTCTCCGCTATTATTTCTTCAGGTGCCGAAATGCAGTTGGATGGAGGCGGAGGCGAGGCTTCAGCGGTAAACAGTGTATTTGTCGACTTCAGCAACAACAAGCAGGTTGCAGTACGTCGTGATAGCTGGGATCTCGGATTCTACAGCGGTACAGATTTCCGTGTTATCATTAACAATACCAACGGTGCTTCGGCTATTAAGGTAGACAAGACGGATCTTGCTCAGGTTACCAGCGCTGACATCAAGCCTGAAGATTTACGTTTGGGCCGTGGTCTGGGTTCGTTCGCTCTTTTTGATGATATTACTGGTGATCTTACAAAGACAGTCATTCCAGCTATCTCAGCTGCCGCGAATGACAATAAGGTGTACGTAATTAATCGTGCTGGTGGTTCTGGTGCTATTTCAGCAGTTGAAGACTTATATAAAGTTCGCGTTATCCGTAAGGAAACGGGCTATACCCTTCAATATGCTAAAATCAACGAAACAACAGTAAAAACGATTGACGTAGCTAAAGACAATAGCTTTAACTTTAAATACGTGTCGCTAACAGGTGCCGCGGTAAACGTTGAGCCTGCAAAAGACAAATGGGAGATCCAGTGGGGATGGGCCATGTATAATGCCGGAACAATTCCTTATGGATACTCAGACATGGTATTCGTAAATAACCATGCTGGCGTAACCGCAGCGCAGGTGCTTACCAGTACCGTTAGTTATGATAGCTTTAACGAGTCAAACCTCGCATCTGTAACATTCAGCGACTCAAGAAACACTATCGGATCATCATGGCGCGCAACAACAGGTACTGTAGGCGTATTGACCGATCGCTTCTACGTGGTTAAAGATGCTGCGGGTAACGTTTACAAGTTAAAGTTTGTAAACTTCACTACTCAGGACGGTGGCGAGCGTGGAAAACCGAAAATCGCTTACGCTCTTGTTAAAAAAGGAGCATAATGTTTTCATCCTTACGCAGACAAGCGCTGCGTAAGGATGATCAATCTAAAAAACTGTAATGAGTATATCTGCTGAACTAAAAAGAAATGAACTGCAGCAGGAGGGTAACCCAACTCAGGGTGCCCTCCATGCGGTTAATCAACTGCGTGCCGCGCACTTATCAAAAGCCCGAAAACATCGAATGTTGGTGATAGCTCTATTGGGCTTACTTCTGGTGTCGATGATTGCTTCGTTATGTATCGGCGCTGTTGAAATATCGCTTGCAGAATTATGGTCGCTCATTAAGTTTAAACTAGGCTTAGGTCAGGCACATGCCTTTACACAACAGCAGGAGGTGGTATTTATGAAGTTGCGTTTGCCACGCGTGCTCCTTGCCGGTTTGGTAGGAGCTGGTCTCGCTATTTCGGGTGCTTCCATGCAAGGGCTTTTTCGTAATCCGCTGGCCGAACCAGGGCTCATCGGTATTTCCGGAGGAGCTTCCCTGTTTGCGGTATTAATGATTGTCATGGGCAACAAGCTTTTTCCGGCGGTGCTGGAATATTTAGGGTATTACGCTTTATCCGTATCTGCCTTCGTCGGCGCATGCCTTACCACCACGGCGGTGTACTTTATTTCTGTATACCGCGGAAAGGCGGTAATAAGCACCTTGCTACTTGCGGGTATTGCTATTAATTCACTCACTGGAGCTGTGACGGGGCTAATGACCTACCTCTCAACGGATGAACAGTTAAGAAGTATTACCTTTTGGAGCTTAGGCAGTCTGGGGGGCGCCAATTGGAATGCCGTGCAGGTGCTTCTGCCATTTGTACTTCTACCCTTATTTTGCTTGCCCCTGCTGTCAAAATCTTTAAATGCACTAGCCTTAGGCGAATCGCAAGCTACCCACATGGGCATTAATGTGCCGCTAATTAAAAAGCTGGTAATTGTTCTGGCAACGCTTGCAGTAGGAGCGTCGGTAGCCATGTGCGGCATGATAGGCTTTGTGGGACTTATTGTCCCGCACATCATACGCAAAATGGCCCGCGCCTCGCATCATGTTGTGCTGCCTTGCTCGGCAATATTGGGTGCCGCAGTGTTAAGCCTTGCCGATCTTGCCGCTCGTACCATCGTCATTCCTGCCGAGATACCGATAGGTATTCTTACCGCTTTAATAGGTGTGCCGATCTTTATTTATATCATCTTTCGCGAACGGAGGGCTGGCAGAGTATGGTAAAGGCTTCAAATATAGGGTATAAAACAGGTGCTCGTTATCTGCTTCGCGAAGTGAGCTTCGATGTACAGGCTGGCGAACATATGGCAGTTATCGGAGCTAATGGCGCAGGCAAGAGTACCTTGCTTCGTTTGCTGAGCCGCGAGCTGTTACCTGTTACTGGAACGCTGGAATTAGAGGGCCGCTCTATGAACTCTTATTCTATTGCCGCATTAGCGAAATTGCGTGCTGTGTTGTCGCAGCAAAATAGTGTGTCTATTCCTTTTTCGGTGTTCGAGCTCGTCATGATGGGACGTTATCCTTATTATGACAATGTGCCATCCGTGAAAGATATGGATATTGTACATAAAGTTCTCTCTCTGATGAATATCCAGCATTTGTATGATCGGGACTACAATACCCTTTCCGGAGGCGAGCAACAGCGTGTGCAGTTCGCAAGAACACTGGCTCAAATATACGACCGTGGGCAGGCGCTGTTACTGCTGGATGAGCCTACAAATGGCTTGGATCTGCTTTTTCAGCATCAGCTCCTGGCGCTGGCGCGGCAGATGGCCGATCAGGGCTTTGCCGTCATATCAATTTTGCACGATATGAACTTTGCCTCCAGATATAGCGATAAGGTACTCATGCTCAAAGAAGGACGTATGGTAAGTTATGGAAGCCCCGGAACATGTCTGACTCCTGCGAATATCCGCGATGCCTTTGGCCTGGATGTGCAGGTAGTCGACGAAGAAAGATTATGTAACCCGCTGATTATTCCTGAAATATATTACCGATAATATGAAGAAAATGCTAAAAGAAAAATGGGATAAGCTCAAAGCTGAGAATCCTAAACTACGTATCAGGGAAGCTGCACGCCAGCTAAATACTACGGAAGCGCAGCTTCTGTGTTTTGGCTTAGGCATCACCGTTACCCGCCTTAGCGATGACTTTAAAGGGCTCCTGAAAGAGGTGCAGCGTATTGGCACAGTCATGGCACTCACCCGGAACGACTACTGCGTACACGAACGCAAAGGCGTTTATAACAAAGTGTCTTTCAATGGAGATGTTGGACTGGCAGTAAATCCAGATATAGACCTCCGTTTATTTATGGGACGTTGGAAATTTGGCTTCGCCGTGAATGAAAATGACCGTTTTAGCTTCCAGTTCTTTGATGCTACGGGGGAAGCTGTACATAAAATTTACATGACCGAGCGTAGTGATCTTGCTGTCTATCGCCAGCTTTGCGACGAGTACAGGCATGCTGATCAATATACCGTGTTGTTTGATGAGCCTGCAGTAAAGAAGGCTCCCGACGCTGCCTTTTCAGGGAATGCTGACGCGTTCAGAGATGACTGGACGGGGCTGGAGGATACGCATGATTTTCACGCCATGCTTCGTAAGCACGGTGTATCACGCCGCCAAGCCATGGATCTGGCACCTCAGGGTTTTGCAACACGTAAAGACCTTGCTTATCTAAAAGAATGTATGCAGTTAATTGCTGACAAGTCTCTGGAGATTATGGTATTTACCGGTAGCGAAGGCTGTATTCAGATTCATACGGGGCCTGTGAAAAATCTTGTTCAAACGGGTCCTTGGTTCAATGTGCTTGACCCATTGTTTAATATGCATTTACGCGAAGATGGTATCGAGTCTGTTTGGCTGGTAAGAAAGCCTACGCGCGATGGCGATGTTACGAGTATTGAGGTCTACGATGAAGAAGGACGTACCATTGTGCAGTTTTTTGGTAAGCGTAAGCCTGGAATTCCTGAAAATGAAACCTGGCGTGAGCTCGTGAATGGAGGCTTTCAGCCAGCCTAGAGACGTACAGTAGCTGCTTTTTTGCCGGAAATGAATTAAGAAACACTTCATATACAACTCCTGAACCTTATCTTTTTTTAAATGCATATGTGTCAGACAAGAATTTTAAGCCAAAGTGAAACAATCGTTATCAGCGTTTGCCAACGCTGTAAGCTGATTTATTTATGGAATAATAACCTGCTGCTGACGGTGTCAGAACAGAAGTTCAGATCCTTGTATAACACTATAAAATACATTGACTTTGACGCATGTTCCATTCCATTTCCTGATGGGGAGTTCAGGGCTATCATCGCTACTCCCGGAAATGAGGTCAACATGACGCTCGGATTTGAAGAATTGGAGCATTTCAAAGATCTCATGCAGGAAGCGGAATATATGCTCGATGTCTACGCCCTGATGGTATAAATACGCTAAGCCTACACTCAGTACATAAATTGATGATTATGTTAAGCTCCGCAATCTCCGCGGAGCTAACATTCTTTCCTTCTCTAACATCGCAAGGGTGTAATCATTTCTCACAAGTGCTAAACTATTGCGGTCATTGCCTCACTTCAGCGTACCGACTATTCCAATAGCCTGATTGTCGCCCTCGCGGTCCTTAGCCCGGTGCAAACAAATTGTAAGGCTGCCTATCGCGGAGATAGCTGATGAAAATACTGCGTTTAAAGGATACAGATTGGACGGGTATGTGTATTTTTATCGCGAGTAGCTTTTGCTTACCTCAAAATAGTTGGACGTGATAAGTACAAACGACATAAACATACAATTTGCGATGCTCTTTGATAAGGCTATCCGGGCATTCGCATATCAGCTATATAAGAGCTTGCTGGAAGGGCATATTTGTTTGACCAGAGAAGGTTGGGAGGCAAATGTCTCCGGAATATCTGAACTCTTTCCGGAAGCGGATCTGGATTGGGCAACGCTTTCAGAGCATCCTGCAGTGGGGCATTCCGAGGCTCTCAACCATCCGTTTATCATCGAAGATAATCGCCTTTATTTTCAACGTTATTACAAGTATGAACGGTCTATAATTGACAGGATATCTGCGTTTAATGAGCGCTCTCTTGAACAAAAAGATGATTATGAGGAGCGTCTGCGTAGCTTGGCGCCATTTCTGAATCAGTTATATGGAGACGCCATGCCCGAAGGTATTCATACCGACTGGCAGATGGTAGCAACTATCTGCGCCTTGTTGAATGATTTTTGCATCATCACTGGTGGCCCCGGCACTGGAAAGACTACTACGGTGGCTCGTGTCCTGGCCTTATTTTTATATGCTGAAAGTAAACTACGCGTGGCGCTGGCGGCGCCCACGGGTAAGGCGGCAGCCAGGATGCTCGAATCATTAAAAAATGCCAGTGCTGGTATGAGCGTGGCCATGCAGGAAGACGTCGCGTCGCTGGAGCCATTCACTATTCATCGCTTATTGGGATTTATTCCGCAGTCTTCAAGGTTCAGGCACAACAAGAACAATCCGCTTCCGTATGACTTAATAATCGTTGATGAGTCATCAATGCTTGACGCTGCCTTGTTTGCCAAATTGCTTGATGCTGTCGGTCAGGGCAGTCGTTTGATTCTCCTTGGCGATAAAGATCAACTTGCTTCCGTTGAAGCAGGTAGCCTTTTTGGTGACCTGTGTCTCGCCCGAGGTACTTTAAATAGTTTTACGGAAGATCAGTTATCGTTAATTAATAGCTTGATTGTCGATGAACAGCGGCGCATCGGCGAGCAGCACCGTGCCCCGCATTTGACCGTGCCTGCCATCGTGGAGTTGCGTTATAGCCGTCGCTTTACGGGAAATACAGGTATCGGGCTATTCAGTAAGGCGGTGATAAACAATGATGAAAAATCGCTGCAACGATTTCTTTCGGAAAATGATGATCAGGTGCAGCTCGACCACAGCTATTCATCACTATTGTTTGCCGACTTTGTGAGCGGATTCGAAGAGTATCTTCTTGAAGAAGATCTTTCTCTGGCCTTAAAGAAGTTAAACAAGCTCAGGGTTTTATGTGCTACTCGCGAGGGCGAGTATGGTCTCTCTAACCTCAACAGGAGAATAGAGGCCATTCTGGAACAGAAGGGACTTCTCAGAGCAAATAGCCTGTTCTATGAAAACCGACCGGTGATGGTAACCTCTAATAATTATAGCGTAGGAGTTTTTAACGGTGATATAGGTATTGTGAGGAAGGATGAATTCGGAGAAATGAAGGTATGGTTTGAAGACGGCTCAGGTGCATTGAAGCCGGTGATGCCGGGTTATATCGCACACGCCGAAACGGCCTTTGCTATGACCATTCATAAAAGTCAGGGTTCTGAATTCGATAAAGTTCTCGTTGTATTACCCCAAAAAGAAACAACCCTTTTAACACGCGAACTCTTGTATACCGCTGTGACGCGAGCGCGCAGTTACGTATTGCTTCAAGCTACCGCTGACACCATTATGAGGACGTCAGCGACGCGAGTAAGTCGTGCCTCCGGAATTGCCGGAGGGCATCGAACTAATCATTAACATAAAGGCTTAAAGAAAAAAATATGGAATTGAAAGTTTCCAATTCGCTTGCTATTCTTGCTGCCGACCTGTGCCGGGAGCTCTCAGAGCAGCAGAATGGCGTGTTCCAACCCTGGTATATCATAACGCAGACTGAGGGCATGAATAGCTGGCTGAAGATGCAGATGGCCGACCATCTGGGGGTGGCCGCGAACTATAAGTTTTTGAAACCCAATGATATTATCTTTAAGGTGTATCAGGCCCTGGGCGGGAGCTATGAACGTACGCTCTCGGCAGATCAGCTTTCCCTTGTATTCTTCCGCATACTCAAGGAAGATGAATTCCGGCATCTCTTTCCTGACGTAGCCGCGTATTACAAGGGAGCGGGCGATAGTGATGTAAAACGTTTAGCGCTAGCCCGTAAAGTTGCCGACTTAATAGATCAATATCAGGTATATCGTCCGGAGATGATAAGTGAGTGGAACAAGCCGGAGCATGAACCCTACGGTAAGGCCGACTGGCAACGCTATCTTTGGCAGCGCGCCTCGCTTATTCTCGGAGAGCGCATCTCTGACCGTACCCGTATGGGGCAGCATATTTTGGAGAAACTTAGTGACGGTAGTGATACGCAGGCATTGAAGACATTAATACCGGTGGTTCATATTTTCGGACTGTCCGTATTTACGGCCTATCATATGCAGATATTCAGCGCGCTTAGCAAGTATATTAACTTTCGTTTTTACATTCTCAATCCCTCACCATCCGTGTATTGGTTTGAGGATAAGAATGAACGACAGCTCGCGTGGATGAAGAAACGCGGTATTGCTATGCCCGACTATGAGCTACAGGGTAATTCGCTTCTTCTGAATTGGGGTAAGCTTATACAGAACACCTTTAGTTTGTTCTTTCAGAACGAGGAGATGTTGAATGCTTATGATGTGATCGCTGAAATTGAGCCGCCCGGCGATACCCTACTGCATTGTATTCAACGCGATCTGTTTTTGAACAACAATCACGTGAACGCTTCGCGGTTTACCGATGAACAGCTACATGATGGTTCCGTCGTTATAAACTCTTGTTATACCGCGGTGCGCGAAGTGGAGGTGCTCTATAATTATCTCACCGATCTGGCGGTAAGTCGAGGTGGGAGTCTTTCGGCTCGCAACGTCGTAGTCATGTGTTCAGACATCAATGCCTACGCGCCATATATCAAGGCTGTGTTCAGCAACGCGCCCTACGTATTTCCCTATTCGCTGGCAGACGAGAACTTTGCGCAAATACAGAGCGTGTCGAGTTCCTTACTTGCCCTGATGCAGATAAGCGAAGGAAATTTTACTGCGGAGGAGGTGATGCAACTTCTGGATTCACATTACATACGCGCGCGCTTCGGTATTGAAGATCCTACGCAGCTCAGAACTTATGCAGATCGGGCGAATATACGTTTCGGCATCCGGGGGGAAGAGAAAGATGAGACAGTATTCGTAAGTTGGAAATATGGCCTGCAGCGTCTGGTTTATGGCATTTGTATGCTTCCTGATGATGAGCTGGAGGATACAAACGGAGAGACCTTCTATCCTGTAGATGTGGTCGAAGGGCAGGGCAGTTCTGATCTGGTGCGTTTTTGCCATTTTGTGAACCTTCTGATTGCTTTTGTAGAAGAACGGCAGCGCGCGCGTAGCCTGGCCGACTGGGTCGCTTATGTTGAACGTCTCCTGTACGCCATGGTCGTCGACGGTTCCACAGATGTTGGAGATGATTATGATTTGTTGTTACGTGAACTTACAAACTATAATGAGCTTAGTAGGGAGCTCGATGAACTGTTAAGCTACGATGTTTTTTGTCAGCATTTTTTATCAAAGCTGGAAACGCATACTTCCGCGGGAAGCTTTGTATCGGGGGGCATCACTTTCTGTTCTCTGATACCGATGCGAAGCATACCATTTGAAGTTGTTGCTATCCTGGGGATGGATTTTGATAAATTTCCAAGGAAGGACAAGCCGCTGGCTTTTGATCTTATGCTGAAAGATAGACGTAAGGGCGATCGTAACGTCAAGGAGAATGATAAACATTTATTTCTGGAGACACTCATGTCGGCGTCCTCGTACTTTTATATAAGTTACCGGGGGCAAGACGTGCGCGATAATTCCGTTTTGCCACCCTCGGCATTGGTAGATGAGCTATTGGATTATATTGCCGCGGGGGCTGAAAACACTATGAAGCCCTCGTCTTTCGTCCGTCGGCATCCCTTGCATCGCTTCAGTGATCGATATGACGAGGCATCTTTAGGTGCGCGTAACTATCTGGATGATAAGCGGGACGGTGACCTGCGCGAAAGATTGCGTGCGGCGACAGAGATTGCAGAACCGCAACTCAGAGAGATCTCTCTGAGCGACTTTATTTCCTTTTTTGCTAACCCCATTAAGGCATACTATAACCGCGTATTAGGTATAAATTATCGGAGAACGGAGTTGCTGCTGCGCGAGTCCGAATTGTTTGAGCTTGATAAGATTCAGGAAAATCGCTTAAACCGTGAGCTAATGGACTGGCCGGAGGCCGACGAAGCCTTTATGATGAGAATCAGGGAGGAGAAAGTTCGCCGTGGCGAGTTGCCGCTGAAGAATGTTGCCGAAGTGCTGTTGATCCGGCAGTATGAACAGATGGCATCAACAAGGGCCTTATATAAGGAGCTTACAGGAGGGCTGGAGCCTACCACGCTGACTTTAGATGTCTCGCTGGATGGTACGCGATTTGAAGGAAAGATAGAAAATATCTATGCCGACCGACAGCTGGTAGTATCATTCAGTAAGCGTGAAAGAAAATATCTTCAGGCCGCCTATATACAGTATTTATTTGCCAGACTGGCTGGCTTTGAAGGCTCGCTATATTTTGTATCGCACAAGGAAGTCGCGGTATTCCGGGCCAGGGATATCAGCGTTGAAGAAGCAACAGTACGGGTGATCGCGTTGCGCGATCTGTATGCTCGCGGGATGAGCGAGATGCTATGTTATTGGCCCGACTTCCACGAGATAAGCGCGAAAAATTATGCGAACCTCGATGAGGAGCTTTTTCAGAAACAATTGAAGAAAATGTTAGCCTCGGAGTACCTCGACGAATATATCCAGGCCGAAAGTCGAACAGGGTTTTTTAATCAATCAGGATTAATGCACAACTATCTATCGGCTGCAGAGCTTTTGTTTAAGCCCTTAATGGAAACATTTAACAGTTATCCCTGGTAAAATGACGGATCATCAATTTAAAGATTTTAACGCTTCTACAGTTCCCTTACAAGATACAAACCTGATAGAGGCCAGCGCTGGTACCGGCAAAACATATTCAATAGCGATACTCACCCTGCGATTAGTATTGGAAAAAAGACTGGGTATTAATCAAGTACTCATGGTGACGTTTACCAAGGCGGCTGTTGCCGAACTGGAGGAGCGTATTCGTCTGTTTATCCGCCTGGCACATCAGTACGCGCAAGGTCAGCCCATTGGAGATGATACCATTGCCGCCATTGTTGATGCTAGTATCGATACGAACGATGAGGGCCGGCAGGGGGTGCTGGGCTTGTTGAAAGATGCCCAGCTGTTTCTTGACGAAACATCTGTACTTACAATTCACAGCTTCTGTCAGCTTACCCTGTCAGAGTTCGCCTTTGAAACCGGGCAGACCTTTGGCGCCGACCTCATGCAGGATAGTAGCCTGCTGACCGGGCAGGAAATAAATAAATTCTGGCGCGCGGAGGTAACCATATTGCCGGCCTATTTACTCAATTGGCTGTTCCTTGCGGGCTTTAGTCGCGGCGATGTAAATAAGGTTGTTAAAGAATTTCTAGGGGGAAAGAAGTTAAAAGATTACAATCCCCTGGATAGTTACCAACTGGAGTCAGAGGTCGACCCCCTGATTCAGGCGCTCAAGGAGCTTGATGTAAAGGTTGAGGCAGAGCTGTCGGGGATATGTGGATCCCTGGAAGCGAACAAGGCGGAGATCGCTGAGAAGTGTAGTAAGAATCGTTACGCATCTCAATCTTTACTTCCTTATTTAGGTGATATGCGCCTGTTTTTAAGCGTACTTTGGGGTATTAAAGAAAAAAAATACGCGACTACCTTATTTGGTGATATTCTCGAGGCCTATCAGATTGTCGCGGATTTAAAAGAGCGGCAGGAAAGCATGGTGTCGCAGTTTAGAAATAAGCTTTACATGCGTGCGATAGCAAGGGTGAGTCGTTCGCTTGCCCGCGAAAAAAAGCATAGCAACAAGCTTTCCTTCGATGATCTTATTGTAAATCTGCATGCTGCTTTGGTTGGCCGGGAAAATCATACGTTAATACAGGCGTTGCGGGATAAATACAAAGCGGTATTTATTGATGAATTTCAGGACACCGACAAGCTCCAATATGAGATCTTTGAGAAAGCTTTTGGAGTAGATACGATTTTGTTTTACATCGGTGATCCAAAGCAATCGATTTACGCTTGGCGTAAAGCTGATATCTTTACTTACTTCAAAGCCGCGGAAACCGTGACGAATCGTTACAGTATGAACGTTAATTTTCGTTCGTCAACGGCAATGATAGCGGGAATGAATGAGTTTTTTCAACCGCGCGACAGCTTTGATACTTTTTGCTTTGCGGGGCAGTCCAATAAAATTGAGTATATCAAGGTGGAGTCGCCCTCAGGAAATCGTAAGGGCTTTTTACAATATGGAGGCTCGGCGCTGAAAGCGCTCAGTATAAGCAGGCAGCCCAATAAAGAAGATTTGTTAAATGCCGCTGTGGGGCAAGTAATACAGTTGTTGTCAGATGAAAAATTCAGAATAGAAGACGCTAAAGGTAGCAGGGCAATAAGGTTATCGGATATTGGGGTGCTGGTGCGTAGTCACTCTCATGCCACGGCGATAAAATCGTTGTTTGACAAATACCGTATCCCTTCCGTGAGTATTAACGATGCCCGTATTCTTAAATCGGAAGAGGCACCCATGGTATTATTCCTTCTCGAAGCCATGGTAAATACCACCCGTTCTAATATTAGTCGCGCACTGCTGTCGCCTATTACGGGGCTATGTGCTTCCGATATTCTCCGTATGGATGAAACGGTGGTCTTAACAAGCTTTCAGCATTATCAACTCATTATGGAGCGTAGCGGCGTATATGCCGCGATGACAGCCTTTGTTCATGATTTCGGAATTCAGCATTATCTGCTAAGTCCTGCAACACCTTATGGCGAGCGACGCCTGACGAATTTTTACCAGTTGACCGAGCTGTTACACAAGATGCAGAACTTGAGGAAGTTCTCCGCGGCGGAGCTGGTAAATTGGTTGCAGCGCGGTATTGAAGGAGATGAGAGAAATGAGGGAGATGAATTTGTTCAACGCATTGAGAGTGATGAAGAGTCAATTAAGATCGTTACCATTCATAAGAGTAAGGGTCTCGAATACAATATTGTTATCGCGCCTTTTCTGGATTTTGAATCAGAGGCGCGGGATGAATATGTCAGCTATCGCGACGCTGATAGTGGCGAGTATCTCGTTGCCGCAAAGAGCTCTTTAGGTGATGATTTGCTTTCTGAGATCAGGCAGCAAGCTGAGCAGGAAAATCGACGCTTATTATATGTCGCCATCACCCGGGCGGTATACAAGTGTTACGTGTTTAAGAATGATTATTTCAAAAATTCAACATTGTCGGCTTTTCTCGATGAGTTCGGTGAGGAGCATCAGCAGATTGAGTTTATTGACGCTGTGGCTGCCCCGGCAGGGTATTACTATCGTCAGGAGCATTTGCGACACCCTGCGCGGGAAAAAATAATTGCGGAGTTTCGTTTGAACGAAAGGAACTGGCGTAAGATGAGCTATTCAATGCTTAGCAAGGCGCATATCGCTGCGGGTTTGCCTATAGCTATGAATCAGGAAGATGCCTATGATCAGTTCATATTTAGTAAGTTAGGTCGTGGCGCGAAGACCGGGAACTTATTGCACCATATTTTTGAGAACATACGCTTTAATCACGCGCAGGGCTGGGGGCGTGTTATCGAGCAGGCCTTGCATAAGCATGCGCCCGGAAGCGAAGAGTCCTTTGCTGCTTCCTTGATGCAGCTTTTGGAACACGTGTTAAATACCTCCCTTAATATCGGTGAACACCAATTTTCCCTGTCTGAGATACCCCAGGAACACCAGATGCATGAGTTGGAGTTCGACTTTCGCGTTTCTCCCTTTAATGTGAGGCAACTGGAGCAACTATCCGTTCCGGGTCGGGAGGTGCATGTTGGGGACTTGTATCAGTTGGAGGGTGTGATGAATGGTAAGATAGATATGTTCTTCGAGCATGGAGGTCGCTATTACGTGTTGGACTGGAAGTCGAATTATCTGGGCGATACTCTTGCCGACTATGCCACGGCCCGCGTTGCCCAGGCTATGGATGATAGTAATTATCATCTTCAATATCTTATATATACGCTGGCGGTGAGTAAGTATCTGGCGAGCCGTATCGCGAATTTTAATTACGATAGTCACTTTGGTGGCGTTATATACTTATTTGTGAGGGGGGTACGCAGAGACGCCGATACCGGTATTTTCCTGACGCGACCGCTAAAGCAGGATATTGCCTGGCTGGACGAACTGCTTACGTCAGACGGCGAAATATCTTGATGGTAAACTAAGCTAGTGATGCTTGTAGAGCTCGGTCAATAAAGAGTTCTATAAGCATCACAAACTTGTTTTATTGTTGTAAGAGTAAGCTAGGGCGGTAAAATTCTTCTATTGTTTTGAATCTTTAGTTACAACCTGAACTTTCTTCATTTCCTTTTTGAGGTCGCTAACGTTCTTTTTGTATTTTTTTGATGATTTGTTACGGGCGGTGCTGATATCGAGCAGGCTACTTTCTAATCCTTTGAGTTTTTTCTGAAGTTTCGCTATGTGTGTTTCCAGAAGCGATATTACAAGAGGAGCATGGTTGTTTTCCATAAAGGGTCTATTTTGATGTTTAGTGTGTTAAATTTAAGTAAAGCTCCTGTAAGAGACAAGAGGTAGTGCGGATTTTGCCCCGTCAAATGATATTCTTATGCAAGTATCGCTGCAAACTCCGTATAGCTCCGTATGTGAAAGGTACTGATGTTTTGAGAATATTGAGCTTGCGGATCGTATAATGCATGAGGTATTTCAAGATCCTTGGCGGCTTGAATTTCGGACGCCGGGTCATCGCCAATAACCAGAATGTCAGTAGGGCTGAAGTGGTGACGGAACAGGATATCGGCGAAAACCTCTTTCTTGCCGATATCTGAGTGCTCCGGGTCAACGATGATAACCTCAAGGAAATCATCGGCAATATTAAGTTGTCTGACCTTGCTGCTCTGCAGTTTGCGAAAGCCTTTGGTAACGAGGAATTTTGTGATGGGGAAGGACCTTATATAAAGGTAGTCGGAAAAAGGGTGCATCTCCTGGTCGTAGGATGCTTCCTTTAGCATAGCGATGCCGCTTTTGCTAAGCTCATCTGAGAAATTCCAATGTTCAGCTACCGTCTGAAAAGGTTTACTCATAAGGTCAGCGCGCAGGCGCGCAAACTCTTCGCTGTTCAGTTGAACATGTTCCTGTATCAGTTGAAACAGTGGTGCGAAGAGTTTGTCGCCAATAGATGTTACAGGATAAATGGTGTTATCAAGATCTAAAATAAGCGCTTTGTATTTCATTAAAGGAGTATCTTTTTACTTACGTCTTTATTTATGGTGATATAACCCGGATATTTAATTTTTGTTGAGCCGAAGCCAAATGTAGGCTTTATCTTGATCGTTACCAGACTCTTGCCGCTGGAGTTGTTGCTTCCTAAGGCTGAGAAAAAGTCGGAGATGTCATTGCGCGTGTTCTTGTCGCTTATCAGATTGATGAGGTTGCAGCTGATGCGTATAGGCACGTTCGTAACGCCTCCATTGGCGGGTACCTGTACTGCCTGTGCTACGGTGCCGGCTGTAATCTCATGATTTTGGATCATAAGAATATACTCGAATTCATTGATGGCAGCAGCCTTGGCAGAGGGGTTTTTGATCTGCAGATTAACACGTGCTTCAAGAGGTACATCCTTACGCAGAATTGCTAAGGCTAAGCGTGGCGTTTGCGTTAAGTCAAGACCATTGCTTGTAAGCGACTGCTTTACGTTTAGCCCGGCAAGATACATGCTGTCAACTGAAGTAAAGTCGTACTTGCATTTTTCAAATGCCACGAGCTTGTTTGCCTGTTCCTGTATGCCACATCCTGCAAATAGAAATATAGTCGTAATCGCTATTAAAAATGACAGTTTTTTCATTGTCGTATTATATTTGTTTTGTTCGTTACTAATGTAATTTGCCAGTATTCCTTAGGGTAAGACTACCCAGATACTGATCTTCACCATCCTCGTAAATGAGGTCAAAATGGTATCCGTTCTTCTCAGCAATAACGCGTATTTGAGCCGCGGCAACATATAGCCAATTAAACCACGAGCCTTGTTTCTTCTTATATATGTATTGATAGCACACTTCACCCGGCAGGTTCGGAGAGTTCTTCTCCGTGCCATCATATAAATAGGATATATCGGAGGAATCAAAGAGTATCTTTCCCCCGGGATTTAATAAGTTTTTAAGATGGGAGAGCAGGACGTCGAGTCCCTGAAATGTACCACTTAATCCGATGCCATTCATTAGCATCAGGATGGTATCGAACTGCTGATCGTTAAAGGACATGATGTCGCAGTTGAGCACTTGCTTTACTCCGCGATGTTTCATGATATCGCAGGCGCCTGGTGATACTTCAATTGCGGTAACATCTTTGTTCAGGGATTGTAACAGAAGAGCGTGACTGCCAACGCCGGCTCCGATATCGAGGATCTTTCCCCTGCACCGCGATAGTGCCAAGAGCTCCAGTTGCGGCATCTCCTGCTCCGTCCTGAAGAATATATCAACAGGCATTTCCTCAGGATCGCCGTAGCTGTTTTGAAGTTCAAGGGTTTCCGTGCCGCTACGGAAATAAAAGTCTTTTAGGGCTTCACCAAAGATATCCACGTGGCAAAGGTAAATATTTTCCCTTACTAGATGGATGAGCGTAATGGTGCTGGATTGTCTGTGTTATTTAGCGTTTTTTATTTTTATTGCCTTTTTTTACTGTGTGTGGTCTCTTGTTTTTGATTTCTGTCTTCTTTTTTGTTTTGAATTTTTTAATTATTCAAAATATTATAGGTGTTTTCTTGTTTTTTTTAGATAAATAATATATTTTCATGTAAATAATTCAAAAGAATTCACTTTAAATCTGATCCTAATGAAAAAACTCTTACCCTTTTTATTGCTGATTGTGGCAATAGTGCTCGGATTGGTATTCCCTTCGGTCGATGTGGTCGAGGTTGCCGACAGTAAAATAGATACCGGTGATACAGCATGGCTGTTGGTATCGACGGCGCTGGTGCTGCTGATGACTCCTGGTCTTGCCTTCTTTTACGGAGGAATGGTTCGTAAAAAGAACGTTATTTCGACGATGCTGCAGAGTTTTATTTGTATGGGCCTTATTACTGTATTGTGGATAGTATTTGGTTTCAGCCTTGCCTTCGGTGAAGATGTTAATGGTTGGGGCATTGTTGGTAATCCATCTACCTTTTTTATGATGAAGGGAATGGTAGGCAATGCCACCTGGTCTTTAATGCCCACCGTACCATTAGTGCTTTTCGCAATGTTTCAGTTGAAATTTGCTGTTATTACTCCGGCGTTGATCACGGGAGCCTTCGCCGAGAGAATCCGCTTTAACTCGTATTTGATCTTTTTGACATTATTCATGATTTTCATTTACGTTCCTTTGGCGCATGCTACCTGGCACCCCAACGGACTGCTATTCGGTAAGGGCGTGCTTGACTTTGCCGGAGGAACCGTAGTGCATATGTCTGCTGGTTGGGCTGCCTTGGCGTCAGCGATATTCCTTAAAGGACGTAATACTCCCGAACACACACCTGCTCGTATTAGCTACGTAATATTAGGTACCGGTTTGTTATGGTTTGGATGGTTTGGCTTTAACGCCGGATCTGCCGGTGGTGCCGGTCCTTTGGCAGCGACAGCGCTAGCGACCACAACTACCGCTTCTGCTGCCGCGGCAATGGCCTGGGTGTTCTTCGATATGTTTAACGGTAAGAAGCCTTCAGCGGTAGGTGCCTGCATTGGCGCCGTGGTTGGCCTGGTAGCTATCACGCCTGCCGCCGGATTTGTATCGGTACCCCACTCACTGGTGATTGGAACTGTGGCCGCTATCGTTAGTAATCTGGTGGTGATCTGGAGAAGCCGCACAAGTTTGGATGATACCCTTGACGTATTTCCATGTCACGGTGTCGGCGGTATGGTAGGAATGTTGCTTACCGGTGTTTTTGCAAGTCAGAACGTTAACGCCGGAAATACTACCGGCAACGGATTGTACTTCGGCGATACCAAGTTATTTACCATACATTTATTTACCCTGATAGGCGTGTCTATATTCGCTTTCGTGGGTTCTTATATTCTGTTGCTTGTTACAAATGCCATTAGTCCGCTTCGCGTAACGGCAGAAGAAGAGGCGCTGGGTCTTGATGCTACGCAGCACGACGAAGAACTATAATTTTAGCTGATAATAATAAAACGGTGAAGATGCCTGCCATAGAGGTTATCTTCACCGTTTTTTATGACAACGAGAGGAGGTTCATTAAAGAGGTCCCCATTATTAAATAATATTTTATACGGGCACCTAAACTTTAATATATTTGGTGCTTCTATGGATTCTAACTTATTACAGAGGAATAAACCTGTTGCCATCTGGCTGCTCATCGGAGCGGTGATGATCTTTGTTCAGGTGCTTTTAGGAGGAATTACCAGGCTCACCGGTTCTGGTCTTTCAATTACGGAGTGGCAGCCCATCTTAGGGGCCTTTCCACCCATGAACGAACGGGCATGGCAGGAAGCTTTTGAAAAGTATCAGCAGATCGCTCAATTTAAGTATATCAACAGTCACTTCACGTTATCGGATTTCAAGTCAATCTATTTTTGGGAGTGGTTTCATCGTGACTGGGCGCGCCTGATGGGATTGGTTTTTATATTTCCTTTCGGATATTTTATCGTAACTAAGCGAATACACAAAGGAATGATTCACCCGATGATTATCCTTTTTCTCCTGGGCGCGTTGCAGGGTATTATTGGTTGGGTAATGGTGCAAAGCGGCATTGGCACCACTTTGTTGTATGTAAGTCACATCAGGCTGGCAATCCACTTTATGGCTGCGCTTGTGCTGTTTGTATATGTCATCTGGTTCGCAATGCTGATATCGGTGCCGGCGAATTCCAAAACATTTGCGCCCGGTATCCGGAAGTTGAATTTCTGGATCCTGGTTCTTCTTACCATTCAGTTAATCTACGGGGCGTTTATGGCGGGCAGCCACGCGGCTCTGGCAGCACCTACCTGGCCAACGATTAATGGCATGTGGCTCCCCGGTGAATATATGTTTACTCAAGGTTCGTTGTTGCATGATTTGACTCATAATCTTATCAGTATTCAGTTTGTTCATCGTAATCTGGCTTATCTTATAACGATCCTTGTCGCGGTATGGACATTTAAGGTTTCAGCCCTGGGCGCTGCCAGTCCCTTGTATCGCATGAGATTCATTCCGCTGCTTATCGTCCTGATACAGGTAGTTTTGGGCGTGGTGGCTTTGCTGCACAGTATCAAGGATACAAAATTGCTGTACAGTATAATCCATCAGGGAGTAGCCATTTTGCTCTTAGCTGCTTTAGTGGTTACTTATTATTACACCAGTCCTTCCCGTAGTTCAAGGCGATCCTAATGAGGGAGTAAGTCCAAGCTACTACTGTTGCATTTGTTAGCAATAGACTCAAAAAAGGCATTTGCGGAATATTGAAGTTTTTAGCTGCTGTTCAATCCCTGGTTTAAAGATTGAGTAGCAGCTTTTTTTGTAAGCAGCATCTTAGCTTCAGAGCAAGATCGGAGCCGATCCTGTTTTTGTCAGATTTGAAGCTGTCCGTCCCGTCACCATAAACGAAACATCTTCCCAAAAGCCAAACCTGTTCAGCGAAACACGCCGCTTTTCGTAAATCCCGGAAATGGAAATCTCAAGCCCCGGATGGTATTGCTGTACGATCATGTTACATTCCAGCCTTCGCTGCGGAACCCGCTGTTATGCCCGCTGGATATTTTCGTCATGAGAATTGAATTTTAATTTCCATGCCGTCTGAACCGTCCCGACGACTTCGGACTTGTCAGACAAGCCGAGATGGGTACCGGTACGCGGCGCTGACAGAACAAAGATGAAATAATCTTTTTTCCCAGTCAAGGCCATGTCCTTCAGTTGCTTATCTCTTTATTGCCCGGTCCATTCCTTCGCAACAAAACTCTCATGATCATCTGCTAATCCATAAGCGCCAGCGACTTACTTTGCCTGTCAGGAGCATTGCGAAAATGTCCCATGATGTCGCATTATGTCACATAAAAAAGCTCGGACGCCGCCTACTCAAGTCATACACCTGCCCGCCGCTTTTACCCCTTTGCTGCCCACCTGTTTCGAGACTGACTCAGAACATACTCGAGAGACGCTCGAGTGGTGATCGACATTTCATCGACANNAGTGCTGTCTGTTCCGAAGCAGTCCCGAGTCAGACTCGAACCAGGTAGGTAGCTGAAGAGGGTGAGGAGGAAGAAGATATCTTTCCGAGCTCCGGCTGCGCGGAGGTGTAAGCAAGCGCGTCAGCAGGAAATGGATCTTGCGATATAAGCAAGTGCTATAAATATCTGGGAAACTTTTTTGACAGGAATGTTTTTGTGTTTTATTTCTCTGACAATGAGGTTGTTGGTGTTGTAATTTGAGTTGTTTGCGTTGTGGTTATATTTATAGTTTAAATTTTAAACTGAATTTTGTGGACCATTTTCCAACATGACAGGAGCGTCGTCAGAAATATGATCCGCATAATTTCGCCGATGGATATTAAGTGGCGTGAAGCCAGAATGCATATTCCAACGTTCCGGAGAGATTTATAAAGCAGAAAAAAGGGGCTTTCTTCGCGTTAACTTGAAGAAGCCCCCTAGGACGTTTAATGTTGCTCAGATCTGAGATCCGGACATTTGCTATTTGGCATTGATTTCACGGAGAAGAAAATCCGCGTGATCCACTTTGGAAGCCACCCAAAGTACGTATCGTATATCTACACCAATGGAACGGGAATAGCTTTCATTCCATGCGTAATCGTTAATAGTAGCTTCATACACACGATCGAAGTTCACAGCAACGAGCTCTCCTTTGGCATTCATTACCGGAGAACCCGAATTTCCGCCAGTGGTATCCATGTCGTATAAAAATGCAACAGGAACATCGTTAAGATCATTTTTTACAAAAGGACCGAAATCTTTCGCTTCCCATAGTTTTTTTATTGACGAAGGGTACTCGAAGTCGGGATTGCCGCTGGCGCCTTTTTCAATAATCCCCTTGATGGTAGTGAATGGCTTCATCCAGCTGGCGTCGACAGGTGAGTATCCCTTAATGTGGCCGTAGGTCATGCGAAGCGTACTATTGGCATCGGGCATGAAGTTTTGCTTTTTAAAGAGCTCTTTCACCGTTACGTAGTCGCCCATAAGTTTATTCAGTTCGCCTTCGCGACGTTCAGTTTCCTGTTTATGTTGTTGCTGCTGCTGGCGTAGTTCACCTTCAAAGCTAAGCAGAGCATCAGTATAGTTGTTCAGCTTGGTAACCGACGATAGCAGTTCGTTAAAAACAAAGCTACTGTCGTTAATCCTGCTGCGTTGTAGCGTGGCCGACAGCACTTCATTGATCTGCGCGGCCTTATCCTTGCTTCCCTTCATGCTATTGTCGACAGCAAGGATGCGCTGGTTAGCAGGGAAGGCTGCGGCATCGCTTAACATCTTTGCAAAGATAGCGCGGTCTGCATGGGCGTCGTAGCTGTTATATATCGTGCGGAGACTGTTCATAAGATATTTGGCACTATCGGTGAGGAAGGCTGTCCGTTGTGCCGCAGGCCTGGCATTCATTGCTTTTTTAAAGCTGTTGATATATGCTGAAGCATTAAGCATGCTGGTGCTTGAGTATATTTGGGAGAACCAAAGTTCGCGATAGGCTTCATTGAAGACCTGCTTGTAAAGATTGTCAATGCCCGTCATCAATGATCCGTACTTACGGCTGAGGGAAGCGTCAGAGCGGATGAACGCTGAAAGTTCAGCATCTTCTTTCTTCTTCTTGTCTATAAGACCGATGGCGTTGAGTCCTTTGAGCTTACCGCGATAGTTCTTAAGAACGTTGGCATTTCTTTTTATGCGGGTAGCTAACTTTATCTCGGTAGCCTTATTGTCCTTGCCAGCCTCATCCATGGCTTTATTCTCGTATTCATATAACTCAGCAGTGTAAGGAAGTTGAAACTGTTGCTGATATTGAATGTACTGGTAGGGGCGATTGCGGAAGGTGCGACCCGGATAGCCAAGGATAAATACGAAGTCGTTCTCGTTAACGCCGGAGGCATTTACCTTGAGGAACTTCTTAGGTGTATAGGGAACGTTTTTCTTTGAATACTTTGCCGGTTTCCCGTCAGGAGCTACATACGCTCTCATGAACGAAAAATCGCCGGTATGGCGCGGCCATACCCAGTTGTCGGTCTCGCCACCAAACTCGCCAATACTGCGGTTTGGTACATATACCAGGCGAACGTCCTGAATAATGCGGTACTTAAAGAGAATATATGTTTTGCCGATAAACATTTCCGAAACTTCGGCCTTAATGCCGGGATCAGCCATCTCGGCGCGTTTTGCCAGGTTCTTCATTTCGTCCTTTATCAGCTTTATGCGCGATGCCGGATCCGAAGCGCGTGCTCCCGCGGCAAGGACCTTGGTAGAAACATCCTCATAACTGTCGGTAATGCGACAGGTAAGGCCTTTAGCTTCGATCTCCTGTTCGGCGTTGCGAGCAACAAAGCCTTTATTGATGTAATCATTTTCCGGAGTGCTGGCAAGCTGCACTGCTGAAAATGCGCAATGATGATTGGTGATTATCAAGCCCTTATCAGAGATGAAGGATCCTGTGCATCCGCCAACATTCACCAGCGCGTCGATCAGGCTGATGCCCTGTGGATTATAAATCTCATTCATGGGTATTTCGAATCCCGCTTTGGCAAGGTTAACTTTCTTGAGTTCGCTAAGCGGATACATCCCTTCATCCGGTGATGTCGCGGCTTGAACCATTGCGTTGATGCAAAGCATCGCGGCAAGTAAGATTTTGTGTTTCAGTTTAATCATCTTTGATCTGTTAGTGCGGACAAGCATGGCATCGACGCTATGACGTAGGTCGTCTTAAACGATCTTTACACATACGTGTCCATGTGTTCATGCGCAAAAATAAAATTATTGTCGGATTTAATACTTTTGTGTTATGGCAGAAGATTTAAATATTGTACGAGGTACAAAGGAGCAAAAATATCAAGCGTTGGTTCCGCAGATAAAGGCATTGCTGAGCGGCGAAAGTGATAGCATTGCCAATATGGCTAATATGGCCGCGGCGCTCCATCAGCAGTTTGGCTTTTTATGGACTGGCTTTTACCTCGTGAAGGACGATCAGCTGGTATTAGGGCCATTTCAGGGACCTATAGCGTGTACGAGGATCGCTTACGGCAAGGGGGTATGCGGTACCGCCTGGAAAGAGCGTAAAACAATTGTAGTTCCGGATGTTGAAGCATTTCCCGGACATATCGCCTGTAGTTCCATGTCGCAGTCGGAAATCGTTGTTCCCATATTTAAGGATGGACAGGTGGCTGCTGTACTTGATATTGATAGCGAGGCACTGGGTAGCTTTGACGAAGTCGACCAAAAGTATTTGGAAGACTTAATGTTAGCTATTGTATTGTAAAGTTTCAGTGCATCTATGAGTGAGGATAGGAAGTTGGGCGACAGTTACTTTCAGAACCCAGATGTGGTGCATCTGGCGGCAGATCTGCTTGGAAAGAACTTGTATACACTTATTGACGGGGAGCTATGTTCCGGAATTATTGTCGAAACTGAAGCCTACCGTGGTCCGGAAGACACCGGATCTCATGCATATGGCGGGAGGTGTACGACCCGGAACGCTTCCATGTACAAGGCCGGTGGAATTATTTATATGTACGTCTGCTATGGCATTCATGATATGTTGAATATTGTTACCGGCGAGGAAGGCAGTTCGCACGCGATACTTATTCGCGCGGCGCAGCCTTCTCACGGTATCGATATTATGCGTGAACGAAGGCAGGTGTTTAATGATGATCGCCGTCTATGTAAAGGCCCCGGCTCACTTGCGCGGGCATTTGGATTAAATAAGCAACATGACGGCGAATCGCTATCAGCGACGCTGGTATGGATTGAAGACAGTGGATGGAAACCGCAGGCAGGAGAGGTGCTGTCAGCGCCCCGTGTGGGACTAAATATCGGAGAGCCTTTCCGTTCAATCCGCTGGCGATTTTATCTTAGCAACAATCCGTACGTGAGTGTTAAGTCAAAAGACGCTGTTCCGTTGTGATCCGGGTAGTGCCGCTGGCCTTGATGCATTATTGACCCGGGTATTAGAACTTTTGGGGGGCACTTGCTGTTATTCATTTAATGAAGAGAACCCTGATAATCATTTGTTCAATAGTCCTGGCAATAGCACTTGGCGTTTTCGTGTATTTAAAAACGCGTAAACTGGATGATTTTGAACCCCAGATAAAAGCTAAGTTACAGGAAGTGGTGCGTAATGGCAGTCGCGGCCTTTACCGCATGGATGCTGAAAAGGTTACTGTCGATGTGGTAGAATCAAAGATCATCTTAAGCAATGTTCATATCGGCTATGATTCGTTGCGATACGCGACATTGATAGCTCAGAAGCAGGCGCCGAAAGATGTTTTTGAACTGAAGTTTAAGTCTTTAGTTATTGATGGCCTTAGCGCTGCTGACGTTCTGGCGAGGAAAAATTTAGACCTTAATGTTATTTATCTTGATAATCCTGAAATTTCAGTATACCATCATGATGATGCCTTTAAACCCGAGAAGCCCGGAAAGGAAGGGATATACGATCTTATACACAAGGAAATCGGAAGCTTAACTATTAAGCAGCTGTTGCTGAGGAACGCGAAATTTAAATATTTCGACTCGGGCAGGAAGATGAAAACGCAGTTTGCGGATCTAACGCTCAGCCTTCAGGATATCGATATCAGTGAAGATACGCAATTCGATACCAGCAGGTTTCTTTTTGCCAGTGACGCATGGATAAAGCTCAAAGGATTTAAGACTAAGACGGCCGACAGCATTTACAGCTTTAGCCTGGATAGTATCACCATTAACGCCGCGCGGAAAACAGCGCAGATAGCGCGCTTGCGACTGCAGCCGCGCGCTTCAAAATTGGCATTTCGAAAGCTGGTGAAGTTTAGAAAGGACCGCTATGATATCGATGTCCGTGCTTTGCAATTCCACGATATTGCCTGGTGGCAGTTTATATCAACAGGAAATTTGTACGTGGGATCCGCTGACATTGCGAACGGAAATATTGAGATCTATAGCGATAAAGCCATTCCTGGAGATGGAAAGAAGAAGCTCGGGAATTATCCGCATCAGCAACTTTTTAAGGTTGGCAAGGAGTTGAATATAAGAAAGATCTCTTTGAAGCGTATGCTGATTACCTACAGTGAGTTTAATACTAAAACGGGTAAAGAGGGGCATATAATTTTTGCCAATACGGACGCCACGGTTAAGAATGTCACCAATATGGCTGATGTTATTGCTGCCAATGGTACTTTGGCAATAGATGCTACCACAAAATTTATGCATGCCGGTACGCTTAACGCTGGATTTCGCTTTGATTTGCGTAATCAGGAAAAAGGCCTTTTCTCTGTGTACGCTCGTTTGAATAACATGGAGGGACGTGCCTTGAATCCGGCGACCGAGGCTTTGGCATCGGTACGTGTTGAAGAAGCTCGCATTAAAACGTTCAGGACAGATATCAGCGGCGACAATTATCGCGCGAAAGGTGTATCCTATCTGAGGTATGAAGATTTGAAGATATCGGCGCTGAAGGAAGATGACGGAAAGCTTAAAAAGCGAGGATTAGTAAGTTTTATAGCAAATAATTTTAAAATAAATAAGTCCTATCCCGACAAAGAGCAGCAGGAATTGCCGGCGGTACGTTCGCAGTACGCGCGTCCCGCGGACCGTTCCTTTTTCGCTTTGATCTGGAAAACAATTTTTGAGGGACTCAAGGAGCCGGTAGGTTTCTAAAGCAATAAATAATGAAAGAATTCATAAAGACAGGTCTCTTAAGTTTCGGAATGTCTGGCAGGGTATTTCATGCCCCTTTTTTGAATGCCAGTCCCCGATTTAAATTTTACGCGGTAGTGGAACGCTCGAAGAAGCGCGCCGCGGCGTTATACCCCGACATTATCAGCTATGATGATCCCGGGCAGCTCCTCAACGATAAGGAAGTGGAACTTATCGTTGTGAATACTCCTAACAATACGCATTATGACTATTGTAAGGCCGCGTTAGAGGCCGGAAAGCATGTGCTTGTGGAGAAGCCTTTTTGTACCACCTCGGCGGAAGCCCGTGAGCTTTTCGCGCTTGCCAAAGGCAAGTCGCTTAAATTGATGGTCTATCAGAACCGACGTTGGGATGCCGACTTTAAACAATTGTCGGCAATTATTTCGGAAGGTGTTCTCGGCCAGTTAGTGGAAGTACATCTACGATTTGATCGTTTTAAAGCTGCCTTAAGTGAGAAATCATTTAAAGAAGACCCCATTGATGCCAGTGGATTGATCTACGACCTGGGGCCTCATATTATCGATCAGGTGATTGCCCTTTTTGGGAAGCCTTTATCATTTACGAAGATCAGCGCCTCCTTCCGCCCCGGATCGATGGTGGATGACTACTTTCATATAACCATGAAGTATGAGAATAATCTGCATGTCTTCGTTACCGGCGGTTTACTAAACAGTGCGGAGCTTCCCTCATATGCGGCAAACGGTACCCTCGGGTCTTTCACTAAAATGCGCTCGGATATGCAGGAGCAACAGCTGCAAAACGGAATGTCGCCCCTGGACGAGGAGTATGGTATTGAAGACCCCTCTGGACGGGGAGTGCTGATCAGATACGATGAGGCGGGTAACAGAAGTAGGGAGGTTTTGGACATTTCGCGCGGTAACTACGCCGCATTATTTGACGCGGTGTCGGCCAACATTCTGAATGATAAGCCATTTCCGGTGACGGAGGAACAGATTATCTGGCAATTGGAAATTATTGAATCACTATCAAACAACTAAAATAGTATTATATGAAGAAGATGATTCCTGTTATTATATCAGCAGCTGTTATAATGACGTCCTGTTCAAATAATAATAGCGCTGGAAATGATGGCGATAGTAGCAGCTTGAGCAGCGACACGACTTCTATGAGTGCTAACTCCGTAGATGCGAGTGCCGGTTTCGTGAAAACGGTGCTCAATGGTGGTCTGCTCGAAATTGAGATGGCGAAATTGGGAGAACGGCAGTCCAGTGACGCAAGTCTGAAATCGGCCTCAACGATGATGATCAAAGATCATATGACGTTGGCAGAGAAAATAAAGGCATACGCGGAGGAAAATAACATCTCTTCCTCTGATTCCTTAGACCATGAGCAGTTAGCCAAGCTTGATGATCTACAGAAGAAAAAAGGGGTAGATTTCGATAAATCGTACTTAGGCGATATGTTAAAAATGCATCGTAAAGATATTGACGCTTTTCAGGATTTTAGCAAAAACACTGCTGATTCTGCTTTAAAATCAATAGTGGATAAAGGTTTGCCAACGATTATGGGCCACTACGAGATGCTGAGGAAAATAAATAAGGAAGTTAAAGCGACGGTAGATCCGGGAGCTATTACAAATGGTATGGAAACGATGCCATTAAAATAATATATACAACCTTAAAAGGTGAGGGTAGACGCCATCGTCCATCTTCGCCTTTTTGTGCTTTTATTGAAGATTACTATGCTTCTGGCGCTGTAAGCGGTGCCGGGACAAGTAAATTTAAACTCTGTGGTATAATTTTGATGTTGATATTTCTGGTTTTTCCAATCACCTCGCCATCAATTTGAAGGGTAGTTTTCTTTCGTAAACGTACATTTGCCGTTGAGCAGCTGACAACCTGAACAAACTCCGAGTTTTGTAAGGTCCCCCTTATCATTTTCCACGCTATTGACAGCAGATGAATACGTGGAAAAGGTTTGATAATAACGAGCTCAAACTTGCCGTCGTCAAGTTGCCCTGTAGGATTGATAACCATGCCCGTGCCATATTTGGAAGCGTTTGCAAAGGTTACAGATACCGCTCTTTTAGAGAAGCTGTTTCCGTCGGCGGTTATGTAAAAACGGTGAGATCTTATCAGGAAGAGCTCCGCCAGCATATGGCGCGCGTAGGTGAGGAGGCCCCGGCGGGGATCACTCTCAAAACGCTTTACTATGCGCGCGTTGAAGCCCACGTCAGAAAGATGTATGCAATGTTGCCCGTTGATATTAAGCAGGTCGATTTTCTGCTTAACGCCGTTCCATAGAAGCTGAATAGCTTGGTCTACGCGTAAGATGTTCAACTCTTTAGCCATACCATTTGCGGATCCCGCAGGTATGATTAACATGCTTACTTCGGTATTACATAAAATGGAGGATATAAGATTTACGCTACCGTCGCCTCCTGCTACTGCTACGACTTCAGGATTATATGAATGTATGTGTTGTTGTATCTGTTCTTTGTTTATATCGGCTTTGAGCATTTCAATATGGTAGCTCATCGAGGGTCTTTCCGCGCAGTATTGATCTACCGTTTTTTTTACCGACTCGTAGCCTCCGGTGCCGGAGCGTGCGTTTATGAAGAAAAGTACCTTCACTGTATATCTTCTACAATTGTTCCTTTACGTCAAGCAGAAAAGATTTAAGTTTCTCCAAAGAATCTATAATCCTTTGATTTTCTTTAACTCCGCTTTTATTACTCTTGATATAATCTTTAGCCCCTTGCAGGGTAAAGCCCTTTTCTTTTACAAGGTGGATAATGATCTTTAAGCTCTCTACATCTTCCGCTGAAAATAGCCGGGTACCTCTCTTATTTTTTTTAGGCTGAAGAATGTCGAATTCTTTCTCGTAAAAACGAACCATGGAGGGGTTAATGTTAAACATCTCGGTGATGTCGCCCATGCTGTAGTATAGCTTGCTAATTTCGCGGTCCTTGTATGGCATAAATCAATAATGTTGTTGTAGTGCTGGACTACAATAATGTTAATGAAGCAAAAATAAGGGTATTTGTTTTAAAAAAAATCTTCTTCTACATTAACAATCATTTATTTGTATTCTTCCAAATTGAGGAAGCTTTATAAATTTGCGGTTCAAATGATAAAGTATGAGAACTACTAAGGAAATAAGACAGGCATTTTTAGATTTTTTTGCCGGGAAAGGACATCAGATAGTTCCTTCCGCACCTATTGTTGTGAAGGATGATCCTACGCTGATGTTTACTAACGCGGGTATGAATCAGTTTAAAGACATCTTTTTAGGTGAGGCCCCTGTTAAATTTTCAAGAGTAGCCGATACACAGCGTTGTTTACGCGTGTCGGGGAAACATAATGACCTCGAAGAGGTGGGTATAGATACGTACCATCACACGATGTTTGAAATGCTTGGCAACTGGAGCTTCGGCGACTATTTTAAGCAAGAGGCTATTGCCTGGAGCTGGGAGTTGCTTACGGAGGTGTACGGAATTCCTAAGGACAGATTATATGTCACCGTATTTCAGGGGGATGAGAAGGAAAATTTACCGAAGGATCAGGAAGCTTATGATTTCTGGAAACAATGGATTGATGAAGATCGCATCTTACTGGGAAATAAAAAGGATAACTTTTGGGAAATGGGCGACACCGGACCTTGCGGTCCCTGCTCGGAAATCCATGTAGACTGCCGACCTGACGACGTGCGTAAAGCTGTGGATGGTAAGGCCCTGGTAAATGCGGATGATCCTCAGGTTATTGAGATCTGGAACAACGTATTTATGCAGTTTAACAGACAGAAGGACGGTTCGCTGAAGCCTTTGCCTGCTAAACACGTCGATACCGGAATGGGCTTGGAGCGTCTGGTACGTATCCTGCAGGGAAAATCGTCAAACTACGATACTGACGTTTTCCAGCCTATGATAGAATTTATCGCTAAAGAGAGCGGCATCGCATACGAGCAGGGAGAAAGCAATAAGCAGACGGATATTGCTATGCGTGTTATGTCTGATCACATACGCGCCATTGCGTTCGCGATCGCAGATGGTCAGCTCCCTTCAAACGTGAAGGCGGGCTACGTGATAAGACGTATCCTCCGTCGCGCGGTACGTTATGCTTATACCTTCTTAGGCTTTAAAGAACCTTTCTTCAATAAGTTGGTGCCCATACTCGCGGATCAGTTTGATGGCGTATTTCCAGAGTTGAAAGCGCAGCAGGATTTCGTTCAGAAGGTGATTTTCGAAGAGGAAGTTTCCTTCCTGAAAACACTTTCTACCGGTATTCAGCGTTTCGAGAAATATGTGACTGACCAGAAGATCGTAGATGGCGATTTTGCTTTTGAGTTGTATGACACTTTCGGTTTTCCTATAGATCTTACGGAGCTGATGGCCCGGGAGAAAGGTCTTTCTGTAGATATGGAGGGCTTTAATGCCGCTCTTGAGGCGCAGAAAGCTCGTTCGCGCGCGGCGACAGCCGTAGATACCGGCGACTGGATAGTATTGAAGGAGGGTGAGGAAAATGAGTTTGTGGGTTACGATAGCAACGAATGCCGCGCGGAGATTCTGAAGTATAGAAAGGTTAAAGCAAAAGGGAAGGAGCAGATACAGCTGGTACTTGACCGTACGCCTTTTTACGCTGAAAGCGGAGGTCAGGTTGGTGATACCGGACGATTAATCCTGGGCAATGAGGAAATAGTAATCAGTGATACCAAGAAAGAGAACGGGTTATTCATTCATTTTACGGATGTTATTCCGCAAGGGTTTGACCTTGATGCTCCTGTCACTGCTCAGATCAATACATCAAGAAGAGAAGATATCGAAAGGAATCACTCCGCAACGCACTTGATGCAGGCTGCCTTAAGGCAGGTGCTTGGCTCGCACGTGCAACAGAAGGGTTCCTTGGTGAACGATGAATATCTGCGCTTCGACTTCTCGCATTTCAGCAAGGTTACTGAAGAGGAGATTGCCGAAGTGGAGCGCATTGTAAACCAGAAGATTCGTGAGAATATTGCGCTGCGTGAGGAACGTAACGTGCCTTTCCAGCAGGCTGTAGACCGGGGAGTGACGGCACTCTTTGGCGAAAAATATGGAGATTTTGTTCGCGTTATCACGTTTGATGAGAAATATAGTCAGGAGCTCTGTGGTGGAACTCACGTTGCCGCTACCGGCGAGATAGCATATTTGAAGATTGTTTCAGAAAGTGCCGTAGCCGCAGGTGTGCGACGTATTGAAGCTATTACCGGCAGAGCCGCGGAGGCGGAAATTGCAACACAGGCAAAACTTCTGCATGATCTTAAAACCTTGCTTAAAAATCCACGTGATATCGGAAAGGCTGTAGAAGCGTTGATCGAGGAAAACTCTCGTCTTCGCAAAGAAGCAGAGAAGAATATTTTTGAACGTGTGGCAGCCTTGAAAGAGAACCTGGTAAGCTCAGCGGAGCTTATTGGTGGCGTGAACTTCATTGCGGCGCGTTTGGATTTCGGCAATGCCGAGGCAATAAAGAACCTGGCGTACTCCCTGCGTGACGCGGTGGATAATCTGTTCCTTGTTTTTGCTACAGAGAATGATGGTAAGCCGGGAATTACGGTGTTGATATCTGATAATCTTGTAGATGAAAAGGGCTTACATGCCGGTAATATTGTGAGGGAACTGGCACGTGAGATTAATGGCGGCGGCGGCGGACAGCCTTTCTTTGCTACTGCCGGGGGTAAGGACGCCGCGGGGCTGGATAAGGCGCTGGCGAAGGCACGTACGCTTATTTCTGCCTGATTTTACTGCGGATAAACATTTTTAGCTTTACGGAGTTTTTACTTCGTAAAGCTTTTTTTATGCAGTTTGAAAAAATACATAATAAGGGGCAGGCACGCCTTTTCAAAAGTGATGTTCTTGAGGCGCTGACGAAGACCCGACCCTGGGTAATATATTCTCTTTATATACCTCTTATTGTCTTCATGCTGTATTACAGCTATGCGTATCTGAATTTTACATTGGCGTTTATTTTTCTTACTTACATAGGAGCACTGGCATTCTGGACGCTTTTTGAGTATTTCGCGCACCGATATCTTTTCCACTATGAGCCACGGTCTCAGGCCGGTCGACGTATAGTTTATATTTTTCACGGGAATCATCATGAATATCCCCGCGATAAGATGCGCTTGTTCATGCCGCCGTTGCCAAGCGTCTTACTGGCGCTGGTGGTATTCTCTCTGATATATTTGTTTTCGGCGCTAATTGCGGGTTCTGGAGTTTACGCGTATATGTTTTTTCCAGGTTTTATCAGCGGATATCTTATTTATGTGTCAATGCATTACGCGATTCACGCATTCGCGCCTCCCCGCTGGGCTAAGGGACTGTGGAGGAATCATCATCTTCATCATTATAAGGAACCTGAGCGCGCTTTCGGTGTGAGCTCGACTTTCTGGGATCGCGTTTTCAGAACCTTGCCGGGCAAAGATTCTTAACGTGTTAATATTTTGAATTCTGTACGGCGGTTTCTGCTACGTCCTTCGGCACTGTCATTGGAGGTTAGCGGACGTTGGTCGCCAAAGCCCGCGTGTGTTAACCTTGAGGCGTTGATTCCCCGGACAATGAGGTAGTTATATACTGCTGTTGCGCGTGCTTCCGAGAGTTTAATGTTCATGCTGGCGTTTCCTGTGTTATCGGTATGACCTGAAATCTCTATTTTAATACCTGGATTAGATTCCAGCAGAGCAATGAGATGTTTAAGTGCAAGACTTGATTGGGGCAGGAGCGTAGCGCTGTTTATCTCGAAAAAAATGTGATCAAGCGGATATGACCTTCCCGCTTCAAGTTTGTCCATCGCGATTGTGATGAGACTATCCTGGGGTATATTATGAAACCTCAAAGGACGAAAGCTGTAGCCTTTTGCGGAGGCTGTTAATTCTAATTCAGAGGAATCCGGTATGGTAAGCAGGAAGTATCCGTCGGGAATGTGGTTTCGATAAATCCTCTGGTAATCATTAGTAGAATAGAGCTCAATTGTGGCGGCTATCGGATTTTTGTTTTGCGAGTCGACAACGATCCCTTTGATATATCTTATAGGATGGGCTCGTAGTGCTTCGGGAAGTTCGACATTGAATATGTCCATATTGCCGGTGCTGTCACTACGGCTGCTTGCAAAGTAGGCGTTTTTGCCATCGCTGCTGACGAACATGGTGCTTTCTTCAGCAGCGGAATTTATTCCGCTACCCAGGTTAATAGGGCGCGCCCATCGGTGAAGACTATCACGTCTGGACAAAAACAGGTCGCGCAGGCCAAAGCCTGGCCAACCATTTGACGAAAAGAACAAGGAACGATTATCGTGATGTATAAATGGCGAGTGCTCATCAAAGGCCGTATTTATATTGGGACCTGCATTTCGGGGAGGAGAGAAGCTTCCGTCGTCATTAATTTCTGAGTACCAGATATCATATCCTCCATACCCGCCCGGTCTGTTGCTTACAAAGAAAAGCGTGTTGCCATCCGCGCTCAGGCTGGGCTGTGATTCCCAGGCCGAGGTGTTTAGTGGTGCTCCCGGATTATAAGGTGCACTCCAGCCTTCACCCTGTCGGCGACAAATATAGATATCACAGCGACCCAATCCGTCGGAACGATTGCAGCCGGTAAAAAACAGCCACTGACCATCAGCGGAAATACACTCTGAACCTTCGTTTTGAGCGGTATTTACAAGTCCTTGAACGGGACGCGCCGGAAGCCATTGGCCTGAATTCCGCTGGCTCTCATAGATATCTTCGTTGCTGTCTTTTCTACGGGTAAATAGCAGGCGTTCATTATTGGCTGTAAGCGAGGGGAAATATTCACTGGCCGCCGTATTTATCTCTTTGCCGAGAGGTTTTACGTCAACTTTTTCGGAGGACTGTTGTGCCTGAATGGCAAAGTTGCAGTCGTCAATAAATTTATTCACCCTTGCGATGCTTGCTGCCTGTAGCGATGTGCTCTGCCGGTAGCGCGCAAAATATACTTTTGCTTCGGCATAATGGGTTTGATAAAAAAGACTTTCCGCATATCCGAAGAGCGTTAACGGAGTAAAAGCTGAATCTAAGCTCAAGACTTTTTGGTAAGCCTTTGTTGCCTCCCGATAACGATTGAGCTTGCGTAGAATGTCGCCCTTTCGCTGATATGCTTCAATGAACGTGGAATCCTCATTGATTGCCTGTTGTAGCATTGGCAGCGCTTCCTCAAGTTTGCCGGCGCTAATGGCCACGCTTGACTGATCGTAGAATTTTCGCGCGCGTTTATTGTTTGCCTGCTGTGCGCTGGCAAACAGCGTGGAAAGAAGGCCCAAGCCGATCAGCAATAATTTCATGGACGAATTTACTTCTCAAAAAGATCTTTTAAAAATAGTCTGGCATGTTGCCATGATCTTTTGTCGGCCAGCGCGTCATAGGCCGCTCCTTTGGTAGGATCGTTACCTGCCGAGGGTTCAGTAAAGGCGTGTACCGCGTTGGCATAATAGATCATCTGCCAGTCGGCTTTCCGGCTTGTCATCTCCGAACGGAAGGCCTCCGCTTCGGATGGGGGAACACTCGGATCTGCGGCGCCGTGCAACACTAACACGCGAGGTACAATTGGAGAGCTTTCCTGCTTTGCCGGCTGTTGTGCTAAGCCGCCATGAAAGGAGACCACGCCCTTAAGGGGGAAATTAGCTCTGGCGGCTTCCAGAGCTCCTGTGCCACCGAAGCAATAGCCGATTACCGCAATACGCTGAGGATCCGCGCCCTGTGAAATAAGCGTATTGATGGCTGCCTGGATCCTGGTCCGATAAATGTCTCTGTTGTTTTTGTAAAATGATGATTGCTTCCTGGCGGCTCCAGTATCTTTAGGTTGATTACCCGGTCCGTAAATATCGGCGGCAAAGGCGATATATCCTTCCCCGGCGAGCTTGTCGCTGACATTCCTGACAAAGTCATTTAGTCCCATCCACGCGTGTATGACTACCACGCCGGGAGCCTTTACGATTTTTGAGGGTTTACTAAGGTAACCGGTAAGCGCCTCAGCACCGTCGCGATAGTTAATATTTCTGCCCTGCGCCTTGAGGATATTTACGCATAAAGACGACAATAGTATTGTTGTTATTATAAGTTTCATGCTCTTTCTTTGCAGGAAACAACAATATATAATTAAGGAATGTTCAGATATTTATGCGTTTGCAAGGAAATTTCCCACCGGGGATTTTGCATAACGTAATCAATGATTAACGGCGTGATCTCAGCGGCTTTAGACCATTCCGGTTGTAGATATAGTTTGCATTGCGGTGATACCGTGGCGGCGTATTTCTCGGCCCAGTCGAAGTCGCTTTTATTGAAGACAATAACTTTTAACTCGCCGGCCAGACCCGTAATGGATGGCAGGGGAGCCTTGAATTTTTTCGGTGATAGACAAATCCAGTCCCACGATCCCGAGAGAGGATAAGCACCGGAGGTTTCAATAAATGTCTTGATACCGCGTTCCTGTAATTTGGAGGTAAGATAATCGAGATTATATATCAAAGGCTCTCCGCCGGTAACGACAACAACTTTTCCTGGATGTTGGGCAGCGTTCTCGACGATCTGATCCGCACTGGTTAAGGGATGCATACTTGCGTCCCAGCTTTCCTTAACATCGCACCAATGGCAACCCACATCACATCCTCCAAGCCTTATAAAATAGGCAGCTTTACCGCTGTGGTATCCTTCTCCTTGTATGGTGTAAAACTCCTCCATAAGAGGTAGCATCGTTCCGTCTTCGGGCACTTGATTTATCATCCTGAGTAATAAGGTCGCAAATATACCAATTATGCGTTTTGTACCTTCTGATGCTGGTAATAATATTGCATGATCATGATCGGAACTCTAGTAAATTAAAACCAATCAGTCCGTATTAGGTTACATCTAAGGTGATTCTGAGTAAAGGGGTTACTTTATAATAATCTCTGTTATTCTTAACTTCGGTAAACTAAATTATCAATGTATGCTTAATATTCAGATGATTGACAAGCTGGCGAAAGATTTTTATCGCTGCATAAGCTTCCATCAAGAACATTTTCCTCAATTCGACCAATTAGAAGAACTTTTCCACGGCACCGGGAAGCTCATCAATAATAATTACGATCAACCCATTCATTTTACTGTACAGAGTTATTCTCAGGCGATCATGAATCAGATAGAAAAAGATGCTGATCTCTACCTTTTTCAAAAGGAGGTGAGCGCTACCACGGAGGTCTTCGGGAAAAATGCTCAGCGTATCAGTGTTTATGAATATCTTGACTCTGAGGATAATGAACTACCTAAGCGTGGAGTAAATTTTATGCAGTTTATAAATGATGGGAAAAACTGGAAAATAGTATCCATGATATGGAACGATGAAAGTCAGGCGGAACCCGTTCCGGAAGCATATTTGCTATAAGGTTTTATGACCATGCCGCGAAATATCTTCCGCTGCATGGTCATATTTATGCTAATAGATATTTCCTCTTGCGGAAGCCAGCGTGTTCTTTAATAAACCGACGATCGTCATAAGTCCTACGCCCCCCGGAACCGGAGTAATCCATGAACTCTTTGGTGCGACATTCTCAAAATCGACATCACCATAGAGCTTGTATCCTGATTTCGTCTTCTCTGACGTTTCACGGTTAATACCAACGTCAATAATTACCGCGCCTGGTTTCACCATATCAGCGGTAACGAAGTTTTTCTTGCCTATGGCTGCAATAATGATGTCAGCTTGCAGGACGATCTCTTTTAGATTCTGTGTTCTGCTGTGTGTTAATGTTACGGTACAGTTGCCGGGATAGGCATTGCGAGCCATCAGAATGCTCATAGGACTGCCTACAATATTGCTTCGTCCGATTACCACGCAATTCTTTCCTGCTGTTTCAATCTTATACTCTTCGAGTATCATCATGATTCCATAAGGAGTAGCGGGAATAAAGCAGGGGAGGTTACGCATCATGCGACCAAGATTCACTGGATGGAATCCATCAACATCTTTGCGGTAGTCTATGCGCTCCGTTACCTTTTCAGGATCAATGTGTTTTGGGAGAGGAAGTTGCACGATTAAGCCGTCAACGCCGCTATCCTTGTTTATCTCATCGATCTTTTCAAGAAGTTCGTTCTCCGTTACACTGTCATCATAACGGAACAAGCTTGATTTGAAGCCTACCTTTTCGCAGTTCCTCATCTTGCTGGCAACGTAGGTCTCACTGCCGCCGTCATTTCCAACTAAAATCGCTACCAGGTGAGGCTTGCGTCCTAATGTGGCAAGAACTCCGGCAGCTTCCGCTGCAATTTCTTCTTTAAGTTTTTCCGAAACGTATTTTCCGTCAAGTAGCTGCATTGAATATCGTATAAATAATAAAAAGATTGAGAAGTAAAATTCCGTTTAGAACTCCGGAAATCAATGTGTCGTGTAAATAAACAGGGCGATGTTCATTAGTTGGGATAGCTAAGCTTTCCGGTTTGATGAACATCGCCTGTGGTATATTATGTGCTAGTCTAATTTAAGCACTGCCATGAATGCTGATTGTGGAATTTCTACATTTCCTACCTGACGCATACGTTTCTTACCTTTCTTCTGCTTTTCAAGAAGTTTACGCTTACGGGAAATATCCCCTCCGTAACATTTGGCGGTTACATCTTTGCGTAGCGCTCTCACGTTCTCCCTGGCAATGACTTTAGCGCCAATGGATGCCTGGATAGCAATTTCAAACTGCTGACGGGGAAGGAGTTCTTTCAGCTTTTCGCAAATCTTCTTGCCGAAGTCGTAAGAGTTACTGCGGTGTATAAGTGACGATAACGCGTCTACCGGCTCACCATTCAGGCGAATGTCAAGGCGTACAAGATCCGACTGACGATAACCAATCTGGTGGTAATCAAAGGATGCGTATCCTTTTGAAATGGTCTTTAAACGATCGTAGAAGTCGAATACAATTTCGCCCATAGGCATTTCAAATACCAGTTCCACCCGATCGGAGGTCAGATATGACTGATTAATGATAATGCCGCGTTTTTGAATACATAACGACATTACAGGTCCAACGAATTCCGACTTGGTAATAATGTTGGCTTTGATATAAGGTTCTTCAACGAATTCAAGCTTGCTTGGATCAGGAAGGTCTGAAGGGTTATTTACGATGATAACATCCTCCTTGGTTGTATACGCTTTATAAGACACGTTGGGTACGGTGGTAATCACCGTCATGTCGAACTCGCGCTCCAAGCGTTCCTGAATGATCTCCATGTGCAGCATCCCAAGGAAACCACAGCGGAATCCAAAACCTAGCGCAGCTGAGGATTCTGGCTCGAAGACAATAGAAGCGTCGTTCAGCTGGAGCTTATGCATACTTTCACGAAGTTCTTCGAAATCTTCTGTATCTACAGGATAGATACCTGCGAATACCATCGGCTTCACTTCTTCGAATCCCTGAATGGCCTCTTTCGCCGGACGATCAAGACGTGTGATCGTATCTCCAACTTTAACTTCACGGGCTTCTTTAATTCCGGAGATGATATAGCCTACGTCGCCGGTTTTGATGACATCGCGAGGTTGCTGATTGAGCTTTAACACCCCAACCTCATCAGCGATATATTCTTTGCCGGTGGCAATAAATTTTACGCGGTCATTTTTTCTTATTTCGCCGTTTACAACTTTGAAATAAGCGATAATTCCGCGGAAGGAGTTAAATACTGAGTCGAAGATCAATGCCTGGAGTGGTGCTTCAGGGTCTCCCTGTGGTGCTGGAATACGGGCGACGATGGCTTCCAGAATACTATCTACGCCCATGCCAGTCTTGCCGGAGGCCGGTATAATATCTTCGCGTTCGCAACCGATCAGTTCAATGATTTGATCTTTTACCTCCTCAGGCATTGCTCCCGGAAGATCCATTTTATTCAAAATAGGGATGATCTCCAGGTCATTCTCTAGGGCGAGGTATAAATTGGAGATGGTCTGCGCTTGTATTCCCTGCGAGGCGTCAACGATGAGGAGAGCCCCTTCGCATGCCGCTATGGAACGCGATACTTCGTAAGAGAAGTCTACGTGTCCGGGAGTATCAATGAGATTAAGAATATATTCCTGGCCATTCAGCTTATAGTTCATCTGGATGGCATGACTCTTTATTGTTATACCACGTTCGCGCTCAAGATCCATATCATCAAGCAGCTGAGCCTGAGCTTCGCGCTGTGTAATGGTATTGGTGTCTTCCAACAGACGATCTGCCAGGGTACTCTTGCCGTGATCAATATGGGCAATGATGCAAAAATTACGGATATGTTTCATTCGAATTGCAAAGATAACTCTTTGATAGCATATTTTAAATAAGCTCCACTCGTCCGGAGGGGAGTAGTTTACATGGTGTAATGGCTACAAGCTACAGCGGTTTTCGTTGTTCAGGCTTCGTGCTTGCTCCAGGTCATTTGAAAATTATCGCGCATGATTCCAAAATTCTGAACAACCCTGGAAATGAAGTCCTCATCCAAAATCTGGAAAATGCCGTTTACGCCCCCCGTTATATCAAGCTCAGCAACTTTGAATGTCTGCTCAAGATTACCTTGTTCGAACTTAATGATGAACTTCATATTCATGGAAAAGATGGTAATCTTACAATCTGGTCTTGGCAATTCCGCTACAACACGCATAATCTTATCATTATTCAAAAGAGCCCGTCCATATTGAAAGTGTTTATGGATGGGGGATGCCACAAAATTAATAAAAACTTTATCTAAATCAGTTTTTTGCCGCGAAAGCTTCCTGGAATTTTGCGCTTAGTGGTTAAAAATAATGATAGTTGTCATTAAGTGTCGAATTGAATATTTATATCAGCAAGGCTTCCTAAATTGCATGCAAAAAGTTACACGAATAATAAATAGCGAGTCTCTACAATATTATTATTGTCAACCTGCAAATCAATATTGATATTTGGTTAAGATAAAAAGATAATATTATATGAATAGAAGATCAGAATTTTCAGGTGCTTGGTGTCCTTCAGTTACTCCCTTTACATCAGAGGGAAAGATTGATTTTGCCGCATTACAATCACACCTGAACCGCCTGACAGAGGCTCGGACCAGTGTTATTCTTGTAATGGGAAGTATAGGGGAGTTTCTTTCCATGACTCTCAGCGAACGTCTTTTACTCATTGAAGAAGCCAGACGCATGAGTCCAACGCCAATGGTGGCTAATATTTCTGCCGGAAGCGTGGAGGATATGTTAGTAATGGCTCGCAAGGCGTATCAGGTAGGATATCAGGGTGTTATGTTTCTGCCGCATTTCTACTTTAGTCAAACGCGTAATCAGATTCTTAGTTATTATCGCGAAATAAGCAAGCAGCTTGATGGCAAATGGTTCGCTTATAATTTTCCTCAACGTACAGGCTGCGATGTTGATGCTTCTATCATCGGAGAGCTTGCCGCGGAGATTCCCTCTTTCGTTGGTGTTAAAGATACTGTTGATTGCCTGTCGCATACCCGTGCCATGGTTCAGGCAACTCAGGAGGTAAGGCCTGACTTTGCTGTTCTTTCCGGCTACGACGAATACTTCATCCCCAATATGATGTCTGGCGGCGCCGGCGTTATTTCAGGTCTCAACAATATCGCTCCTGAATTATTTGTCGCTGCACTGGATGCTTACCAAGCCAATGATTTTGGAAAGCTGAATCATATACAAATGGAAATTGGACGCCTTTCCTCTATTTATACCACTGGTGACGACTTTGTCACAACGATCAAAACAGTAGTTTCCCGCAAGTTCGGCTACATGTTACCAGGGTCAAGAAATTATGGAGGCGCGCTTACAGAAAAGGATTGTCAAAGAATAGATACTGTTTTCGGCATTGGCAATAAATAGCCAACGGAAGAGGTCTCGATGTATTGACGTTCCCTGACGTAAGATTGATAGCATACTATTATTAAAACATATCACATACTTAAAGGAATAACAAAATGTCAAGACGTATTATTTTAAATGAGACCTCTTTCTTTGGTCCCGGTTCAATAACAAGTATTGTTGACGAGGTAAATCGCAGAGGATATAAAAAAGCCTTGGTAGTTACCGATGCTGATCTAATCAAATTTAATGTAACTACAAAAGTTACCAAGGTGCTTGAAGATGCCGGACTAGCTTTTGAAATTTATGATAAGGTAGTTCCTAATCCTACAATTGAGGTTGTTCAGGAAGGTGTTGAAGTGTTCAAGGCAGCAGGTGCTGACTACCTTATCGCTGTTGGCGGTGGCTCACCTCAGGATACATGTAAAGCCATTGGTATCATCATTAACAATCCTGAGTTTGCCGATGTTAGAAGCCTTGAAGGCGTTGCCCCTACAAAGAAACCTTCTGTGCCTATCATCGCTATTCCAACAACCGCAGGTACCGCTGCAGAAGTTACCATTAACTATGTTATCACCGATGTGCAGAATCGCAGGAAGTTCGTTTGTGTAGATCCTCACGATATCCCTTTGGTTGCAATTGTAGATCCGGAGATGATGGCCAGTATGCCTGCTTCTTTGAAAGCTGCTACCGGCGTTGATGCCCTTACACATGCTATTGAAGGATATACTACCAAAGCGGCATGGGAGCTTACCGACATGTTCCATTTGAAAGCCATTGAAATTATCGGACGTTCTTTGAGAGCTTCTGTTAAAGGTGACGCTCAGGGGGGAGAAGACATGGCATTAGGTCAATACATTGCGGGAATGGGATTCTCAAATGTTGGCTTAGGGCTGGTACACGGTATGGCACACCCTCTTGGTGCGTTCTACGGCACGCCGCATGGCGTTGCAAACGCAGTGTTGCTTCCTCATATCATGGCATATAATGCTGAGTTTACTAATGATAAGTTCCGCGATATCGCTAAAGCGATGGGAGTGGAAAATACCGAAGCTATGACAATCGAGCAGGCTCGCGAGGCCGCTATCAATGCTGTAAAGAAACTTAGCGCGGACGTTGGTATTCCTCCTAGATTACGTGACCTTGGCGTTAAGGAAGAAGATATCGATGCTCTTTCTGAAGCTGCTTTAATTGACGTATGTACAGGTGGAAATCCACGCGAAACAAATCTTGAGGAGATCAAAGCCCTTTATAAGGCAATCTACTAAATCCGATTTTTATAGTCGCATAACAAAAAGGCGACATTGTGCTTTCCTGCGCGATGTCGCCTTTTGTTTTATTGGCGCTGCGTATAAAACTGGAGTATACAAAAACAGGCGATAGTGTTTGCTATCGCCTGTTTTGTATTTTAATAAGAAGAGCTTAGTCTTCGCTGTATTTAACCTGAGGAATCTGTTTGTCAATTTGCCATCTTCCGGTACCTGCCTCACCAATAACTTCGAACAGTTCCAGAATGCGTCTGAATACATATTCTTCTTCTTTCTGCTCATTCAGGAACCATTGCAGGAATTGAAAAGTAGTGAAATCTTTAGCTTTCAGGCAACGATCAGCAATGTTGCTGATGCTGGCCGTAACATTAATCTCCTGTTGTAAAGCCGCCTCAAATACCGCCTTGAATGACTCGAATTCCTGAGGAATTCCCGTAATCTCCGGAGATATTGCCATGCCGCCCATGTCGTTTATGTATTTAAAAATACGTAACATATGCTCGCGCTCTTCGTTCGACTGTTTCTCAAGGAAACCAGCACTGTTATCAAAGCCGTTGCGGTTAGCCCATGAAGCCATTGCTAAATATACTGAAGATGAAAAGGCTTCCATTTTTATCTGCTCGTTAAGCAGGTTTTCTATCTCTTCGCCAAGTGACGTTCTTAATCTTAATAAATCTTTCATAATGAAATTACTAATGTAGATGTAACAGAATTGAGATCGCCGGGTTGAAGGTCAGCCATCTCCAATACAAAAGTAACAACAATCCCGTAAAGTAGTTTTTTACAGGGCAATACAGAATAAATCTAAATCAACTATACTGCAACATGCAGCTTCTGATCATCGAATTTAATAGGATCATGGCTCGCGAAGCTTCAAGGAGCTCCTTCAGATTGATAAGGTCATTGAGGTCCAGCACGAAGCAACGTTCTGAATAAATGGGTGAAATGATCGTGATATCGGCGCCATGACTGCTGTCTGTTAATAATTTTTCGATATCTGCTGCGGCGATTTTTTTACAGAAGTCCATAAACTCGTTAATTTTGAACGATGTCGTCAGACCTGCAAACTCCAATAACATGCGATTACTCTTGTTACATTGATTTACAGAACCTTTCTCTGTAGAATAAACTTCAATAATATCTAAGCAGCCTTTGTCTAAATTCATTTTTCAACCTGTGTTTCAAATGTATTCTTTATTTATACTCATTCCAAGTATTATTTAAAATTAATTTAAATAGGCTGATATGTAAAAAGAAAAGGGACATCATCAGTGACATCCCTTTTCTCCTAAAAGACTTTTATGTTAGCGTCTGCCTCTACCTTCCGGGCGATTTCCGCTACCGGAATTATTGCTCGCCACAGCAGGTTGGCGACTTTCAACACGCTGACGTTCAATACTGCTTTGCTGGCGTGGATTGGTAACCATGAAGTTTCGGTCGCGACTAATCTGCGGGCGTTGTTCAATATTGCGTTCGGGGCGACGGCCATCAGAATTCCAGCCGCCATCTCGTTCGCGGCCACCATTATTCCATTGTGGGCGCTGCGAAGGGTAGCTTCCTTGCGGACGATCGTTATCTCTTATGCCGTTTGAAGGTCTGTTATTGTCAGGTCTGCCAGGCATTGAGGGTAACGTTGTGGGGCGTTCCGATTGAGGCCTCTGATAATCCGGGCGGGAGTTTGGGCGGTCAGGTCGTCCGGAAGGACGATCGAAATTTGGCCGCTGATTCTGTCCGTAATATCCGTTGTTACGGTCGCCTCTGTTGTCATCTCGTCCTTGCCAGCGATTGTCGTTCGGGCGCGGTCTATTGCCATTACCCATGTCAGGACGGTAACCAGAGCCGTTGCGGTAATTATCAGGACGCGAAAAATTGGGTCTTTGGATCGCTACCCGCTGGCCCGTACGGCGTTCGAGCTCGCGATGCTGTGGGCCTGCAAAATAACGTCGGTTATCCCGATAATAGATATTATTGATGACGGTGGTATTATTAATGATCACCGTGTTGCGATTGCGCGGAACACAGTACTGGCTGATACGCGGATTCATCACATAACGGGCAGGGCAAAATACCCAACGAAGTAAAGGGATATTGATGTTTATGTTCACGCTCATGCCCGGACCAAGGGGAGCCCATCCATAGTATCCACCTCCCGAACGCCAGCTAACCCAGGCCGGAGCCCATTCTGTGTCGGGCAACCACATCCATCCATAGGAGTCGTCATAGATCCATCGTCCATAATGAAACGGCGCCCAGCCCCAGTCATAGTCCGATTCCCAGGAGTTGCCGTAATCTGTGTAAACCCAGCGTCCGTTAGTAGAATAAGGGATGAAGTCGCGATCGACTCTGGGTCGCCACACGCGCCCATAATTCTGATACGGCATCCAGTCGCCATAGGGCGCCAGTCTGTCGTAGAAGACGTTTAGTGAGATTTGAGTATTCGGTTGTGCCGTAGCCTGCCGACTTACGCAAACCATTGAAAGCATTGCCCCCAAAAGCCCTAATAGCAAAAATCTTTTCATATAATTATTCAGTTAATGTGTGTGCTTGTCTGACTCGCAAGATAGCCAAAGGTTTAGTTGCTTTCTGTAACGCTTTGGCTAGCACTGTCATACTTTCTTTATGTAAAGACGAGATCTCTTGTTGCAACGTTACGACGCCGCTGCTAAATTTTATAAATTCGTCCTCTGACTTTCGTCAGAATACATTAATAATTATTTTAGCGCGAAATTAAGGAGGATCACTTGGCAAAGAGTACAAAGAAGGAAACACCTTTGATGCAACAATATAATACCATTAAGGCTAAATACCCCGGTGCCTTATTGTTGTTTAGAGTAGGCGATTTTTACGAAACTTTTGGCGAAGATGCTGTTCGGGCATCCTCAATATTAGGCATTGTACTCACCAAAAGAGCTAATGGTTCCGCTTCTCATATCGAGTTGGCGGGTTTTCCTCATCACTCGTTGGAGACCTACCTTCCGAAGCTTGTGAGGGCAGGACAGCGCGTTGCCATCTGCGATCAGCTCGAGGATCCAAAGACTGTGAAAACCATCGTTAAGCGCGGTGTTACCGAACTGGTTACACCAGGCGTCGCGTATAATGATAATATCCTTCAACAAAAGGCAAATAACTACCTGGCATCCATATATTTCGAGAAAAGCACGATTGGTTTAGCTTTTGTCGATATATCTACAGGGGAGTTTTTCGTGGCGCAGGGATCTAAAGATTATGCCGATAAATTACTTCAGAGTTTTAAGCCCAGCGAAGTAGTTCTTCCTAAAAACAAAATTTCAGAATTTAAGGAAGCTTTTGGTGATAAGTTTTATACCTACGGACTTGATGAATGGCCATATACGGGTGATTACGCGAATGAGTTTATCCTCAAACACTTTGACGTCAAGACCCTGAAAGGTTTCGGTGTCGATCGCCTTACCATTGCCATTGTCGCCGCGGGTGTTGCCCTGCATTACCTTAACGAAACAGAACATCGCAATCTCCAGCATATTTCATCAGTGGCTCGGGTTGAAGAAGATAAGTATATGTGGCTTGATCGCTTCACCATCCGCAATCTTGAGCTCGTGAGCTCCGGCAACGAAGACGCCATGACGCTTTCCGATGTGCTCGACCAAACAGTGACCCCTATGGGAGGACGTCTTCTGCGGCGTTGGATCATCATGCCGCTTAAGGATCTGAAGCCTATAGAAAGTAGATTGTCGGTAGTTGAATTTCTTACGCAGCAGGACGACTTGCGAACCGCGCTTCTCGACGAATTGAAGCAAATGGGCGATCTGGAGCGACTTATTTCAAAGATAGGCCTTCAGCGAGCCAACCCTCGCGAATTATGCCAGTTAAAGCGGGCGCTATCATCAATAGAGAGAATTCAGGAGCTGTGCATTCAGTCTGAGAATGAGTCGTTGCGCTTGACAGCCAGCCAGTTAAATCCATGTATTGCCATTCGCGAGAAGATTGAAAAAGAATTGAGTGAAGATCCTCCGGTAATGGTAGCAAAAGGAGGGGTTATAGCCAAAGGCATTAACGCTGATCTTGATAAGCTGCGTGAAATAGCCTTCGGAGGGAAGGGATATCTTGTTGCTATACAAAAACGGGAATCTGAAGCTACCGGTATTCCATCGTTGAAGATTGCTTTCAACAGTGTCTTCGGTTATTATCTTGAAGTTACCAATGCTCATAAGGACCGCGTTCCTGCTGATTGGATCAGGAAGCAGACCCTTGTAAATGCCGAACGTTACATTACTCCCGAGCTTAAAGAATATGAGGAGCAGATTCTGGGCGCGGAAGAAAAAATCCTGGCTCTTGAGACTCGTTTATATAATGAGCTGGTCTTTGCTCTTTCAGAGTTTATAAGACCCGTTCAACTTAACGCGCAGATCGCGGCTCAGCTCGATGTGCTTTTATGTTTTGCAGAAGTATCACTCCGTAATTATTACGTTAAGCCTTTAATTACAGAGGATAATAAGCTTGATCTTAAAGGTGCCAGGCATCCAGTTATTGAGAAGAAGTTACCCGTAGGCGAAGACTACATTACGAATGACGTATATCTTGATAATGAGAGCCAGCAAATAATCATTATAACCGGGCCTAATATGGCCGGTAAATCGGCGCTTTTACGGCAGACGGCACTCATTGTGCTGATGGCTCAGATCGGATGCTTTGTCCCCGCTAAAGAAGCGACGGTTGGTCTGGTAGATAAGATCTTCACCCGTGTAGGAGCTTCAGACAATCTTTCATCAGGCGAGTCAACATTCATGGTTGAGATGAATGAAACCGCCAGTATCTTGAACAATATATCCAGTCGCAGTTTAATTCTTCTTGACGAAATAGGTCGGGGTACTTCTACTTACGACGGGATTTCCATCGCGTGGGCAATTGCCGAGTTCCTGCATAATCAGTCTACTGCACGCGCCAAGACCCTCTTCGCGACGCATTACCATGAGCTCAACGAGCTTACCAACTCCTTTCCGCGCATAAAGAATTATAACGTATCTGTGAAAGATACAGGTAACAAGATCATTTTTCTGCGTAAGCTGGTTCCCGGGGGAAGTGAGCATAGTTTTGGTATTCACGTAGCGCGTATGGCGGGTATGCCTGCCAAGGTTATTGGTCGTGCCTCAGAGATCTTAAAGCGTTTGGAGCAGGAGCGTACCGGGGGCGAACATATTAAAGATAGCCTGAAGAAAGTTCAGCAGCAAGCCTATCAGCTGCAAATGTTCTCTATCGACGATCCTGTGCTCGTGAAGATCAGGGATTTACTGAATAATCTGGATGTGAATACCTTGACGCCTGTTGAGGCTTTGATGAAGCTTGACGATATACAGCGGGTGCTAAAGAGTTAATTATTATGATTTTATATAAGAGGAATGTAGCGTCGCTATATCTGGTTGTTCTGATTGTTTTACTTAGCGCATGTAAGAGCCGTAAGCATTATACCGACAACTCCTCGCTTCGGGGCGTCGAAATAAAGGGCACGCTGAACGAGCGCTATGGTCTGTTACTTGGTGTACCTTCCACCGACATAAGAAACGAGAAACTGTATCGCTTTATAGACGAATGGATGGGAGTACCCCATCAGGGCGGGGGAATGAGTAAGAGGGGTACCGACTGCAGTGGATTTACTTCAATACTCTTTAAGGAAATATATAAAAAAGACCTTCCGCGCAGTGCCGCCGATATGGCAGGATTTGTTAAGCGTAAATACGAAGAGCAACTGCAGGAAGGCGATCTGGTATTTTTTGATTTCTCTCGTCCGTTTGACCATGTGGGAGTATATCTGAAGAACAATCGTTTTGTTCATGTTTCAACCAGTCGCGGCGTCATTATCAGCAATCTGAAGGATCCCTGGTATTACAAATACTTCTCGCGTTGTGGTACCGTAGCCCGCTAAGCGCTATGCTACGCTGCGCCGCGATTATCACGTTTATTGGCCTATGTGATAAACCAGGCCGATATTTCCGAAGATGTTATACATGTTAAAACCTACACCCTTAAAGTCAGGCGCAAAGGCTGGTCGCAGTCCCCAGTTCAGATTAGCCTCTAACGACAGCGATTCCGATATGGTACGTTCCGCACCTATATGGGCTCCCAAATCTATTTTTCTAAGTTCTCTGGAAAAGTCAAAGTCAGCTCTGTCAATTTCCACACGTTCACCCTGTGAATCTCCTGTCCGGATATAGCCATCAGATACATTCCCCTTAAAGCTGCCCTTTACCAGATACGCAAAATAAAGACCGCCTTTTAGTCGCCACGCATCAGCAGGCTTATATATTACATCAACAGGGATCGACAGGTAGGTGTTTTCAACCTTCGTGATGTTCTTGCCGGAAAAATTGCCTTCAAAAACACCCTGATTATCGCCGTCCTTTACTGTTATGATCGTGTGGAAGTACATCACGCTGTCTTTTACATCCATGCCTTTGGTATCATAACTCAATCCGATACTTATTCCCCAATGCTGGTTGATCATCATTGATGCCTCGTAGCCTATTGAGGGGCGTATTCCTGGATTCCATGAATCGATCTTACGTATGGTATTAGGCAGACCAACAGGCGCCAGGGCTCCGACATTATATCCTCCATGCAGGCTATGCTGTATACGGTACCTTCTGATGGAATCCTGTGCATATGTGGCGAGGGATCCGAGCAGCACGAAGACGAGAAAGAGATTGAGTTTTAACATAACTATTGTGCGGTAATTTTTAAATTGTCGACGATTAAAGTGCTTCCGACAGCCCCCTGATAATGATCGCCGTTAATACTTGAGGAGGCAACAATTGCCATCATGGTTTTAGCACCGGCAGTAACACCCGCCCGATATTCAAAAGGAATATCGAAAGCTGTTAAATCTTTGGTATGTTTCGGATGCTGCAGACGTGCTACAGCGATGATGCGGGGATTTATGTTTTGATCAGCGGGATAGCTATCATTTATATTGGTAGCATTCAGGCGTTCCGGGCCATTGTAAAATACCGCGTAGATCGAACATTCGTCGGTTTTGCCGTTTACAAGATTTCCCTTTTCATCCTGATATGCCGTTCCCGGCTGATAGCTATAGTAGCCCGAAAAACGCGAAGGTTGTCCTACATAAGGCTGGCCGAATTCGGTAGCTTGCAGGGGATTCAGGAGCACATTATTCATATTGAAATTTCCCAGAAAGAGATTTCCTGCAAAGAGGTGCACTTTTGAAAACATGATTGACAAGGGCGTGCCTTCTCTGGTAACCATCATGGCGGCTTTAGAGCCGTCTAATCCATCATTACTAGGACGCGTGGGAAATGTAGTAGCTCCAGCAATGGCTACCCCCGCATTCCCTGACGACCAAACCTGCTCCCCGTCATCATCTAGCGGATTTTGAAAGCTATGCTCGTCGTTTCCATATTTCCAGCGTTCGAAATTGAATGTCCAGTTCCCAACATTTACCACCCGCACTTTGTACCGGCGTTCATTGCTGCCGTTTTCTGAGCGTACAAGATATTCAATGGGCTGGTCAAAGTGGATTAATGCACTAGAGAGAGGAGTAACGGACGCTCCCTTGGACAACCGTATTTCCGGACGCAGGCCACGGGCGTACGCGCTATCGGTTAAATATAATAAGATCTCGTTTGTAGAATTATTTATGAATACTTTACCTGTCTTCAGAGAATCAGCGAATTCAAACGCGGTGATATCTGATTCAGGGTTTAGCGGTTCATCTTTAATGCATGATGCAGTAATGAGAATTGCCAAGGTGAGAATTGCCAAAATGTATTTTGCTTTCATAACTTGAAAGCAAAGTTAGGAGGTAAGATTGCAGTTAAATATAATGACAGGCTATCTGTCAGCATGTTCCTTCTCACATAATAGCCGATAATGGAACTATTGCCACGGTCGTGAGCTTATTAAAGATGATAAACATCATTTTTTGATGAATAACGCGTTTGTCGGATTTTCATTCTTCAGTGTCGGTGGCCAGGGAGAAAGCGCATGGTTATGCGAAAAATCTTTCGATATTAGCGTATTCTGAGTTAAGTGCCCGGGGGGGCGGACGAACGTGTTTCCTTCGTTGAATAGCGAAGATTTAGTAAACAATGTTCCTGTATAGCGTTATTAAAGGATAATTGCTCTCAGAAATACCGCGGATGTTCTGCCGGTAATTAATACATCTACAATTGAAATGGCAAATAGATTAATCAAAGAAAGTTCACCCTATCTGTTGCAGCACGCGGAAAATCCTGTCGACTGGTATCCCTGGGGCGAAGAGGCGTTAAATAAAGCACGTAAAGAGAATAAGCTTATTATTGTCAGCATTGGATATTCGGCATGTCACTGGTGCCATGTAATGGAGCACGAGTGTTTTGAGGAAGAAGATGTTGCCGCTATCATGAACGAACATTTCGTGTGCATTAAAGTCGATAGAGAGGAACGTCCCGACGTTGATCAGGTTTATATGCTGGCCGTACAGCTGATGACAGGGCAGGGCGGCTGGCCGCTAAACTGTATCTGCCTGCCAGATCAGCGCCCCGTTTACGGAGGTACCTATTTTCGTAAGAACGATTGGATGAATCTGCTTTCGCAGCTGGCAAATTTTTGGCATGAACGCCCGGAGGAGGCGCGTGCCTATGCAGAGCGTCTTACCGCGGGAGTAGCTCAATCCTCGGGATTTGATATGGTCGCCCGTGAAGTGAATTATCATGCGTCTGTATTAGATGAGATGATAAAGGGCTGGAAGAAGCTCTTCGATGCCGAAAATGGCGGATATAAGGGGGCTCCAAAATTTCCTATGTTTAACAACTGGCAGTTTTTGTTGCGCTATGCCTATCTGAATAAGGATGATGCTGTCATGAACCAGGTGCGGCTGAGCCTTGACAAAATTCTCGCCGGCGGTATTTATGATCATGTGGGCGGGGGCATCTCCCGTTATAGTACCGATGGCACCTGGCATATTCCTCACTTCGAGAAAATGCTTTATGATAATGCCCAGCTCCTGAGTCTTTATGCTGAAGCTTGGCTCGCCTTTGGCGACGACAACTACCGTCAGGCGGTATATCATACTGTGGAATGGCTCAAGCGGGAAATGACCTCGCCCTTAGCGGGTTTTTATTCCGCTCTTGATGCTGATAGTGAAGGGGTAGAGGGTAAGTTTTATGTTTTCAACGCAGAGGAACTTCGTGAACTTCTTGATCCTGCTGAATTGAAGGACTTTGTTTCCTTTTACGGAATTACCGACGATGGCAATTGGAAGGAGGAGCATACGAACGTGTTGTTTGCCCGGGCAGATCGTATATGGCCTGATACCGATGCGCTGATATCCGCACGTGAGAAGGTATTTAGCTACCGTAACCGACGTGTTCATCCCGGACTAGATAATAAGATTTTATGCTCGTGGAACGCGATGGCTCTTAAAGGATTGTGCGACGCTTATCGCGCCTTCGGCGATCAGGACTTCCTCAACCTTGCTCTTAATAATGCATATTTTTTAAAAGACAACCTCATCGCCGATGATAATAGCCTGTGGCGTACGTTCAAGGGGGCAGAAAGTCAGGGCTCGGCAATCTCTGGATTTCTTGACGATTATGCCTTGCTGATTGATGCCTTTGTAGCGCTCTACGAGGTTACATTCAGCGAAGAGTGGCTGTATGCTGCCGACGGTATTTGTGGATATGTGCTGCAACATTTCTACGACGCGGGTACCGGATTGTTCTTTTATACTTCGCAAAGCGATATCGCTCTTATTGTCAGGAAGCACGAGGTGCACGATAATGTTATTCCTTCTTCAAATTCTGTGATGGCCAACAATTTGTTTAAATTGGGCCACTTCCTGCATAAGGACGAGTATCTGGAGCAGGCTGACATCATGCTTGAATCTGTTTATGAGGAAATGCTTAATTACGGGAGGGAATACTCTAATTGGGCAAATCTTCTGTTAAATCGGGTATTTGGGGTACATGAGATTGCTATTGCCGGCATGGAGGCTGAACAAAAAAGAATGGCCATGGAAAAATATTTCATTCCCAACAAAATAATCTTGGGAGGTTCTTCAGGAAGTTTACCTTTGTTGCGCGATAAAGTCGGCAATGTGGATACTAAAATTTATGTTTGTAAAAACCGCAGCTGTGCCTTACCCGTTACAGAAGCTGACGAAGCATTTAAACAAATAGTTAATTAGATAAATAGAAGTAGATTCTAATGGTTTATACTGTCGGGATTATTTCGAAATGAGAACATTATGAAAATTCAACCGAACAGCGTTGTAGCGCTAACGTATGATTTGTACACTCTGAAAAACGGAGAAGAGGTATTTGTAGAGAAAGCCACTGAAGAGCAGCCGTTAGTATTCCTGTATGGCGTGGGAATGATGCTTCCAAAGTTTGAAGAAAATCTTGCAGGATTAGGTCAGGGTGATACCTATGATTTTCATCTTGAAGCCGCTGATGCTTATGGCGAACGCGATGACAGTGCTGTTACCGACCTCTCTCTGGAAATGTTTCAGGGAATGGATTTACCTCAGGTAGGTTCTGTATTACCACTTCAGGATAATCAGGGACATCAGTTCCGTGCTCTTGTTACTGAGGTTACAGAACATGCGGTAAAGGTAGATCTTAACCACCCGATGGCTGGTCAGCATCTGCATTTCTCAGGAACGATCCTTAACGTTCGTGAAGCTACTGAAGACGAATTGAACCACGGTCATGCGCATGGTGTAGACGGTCATTCAGAACACTAATACGTATATTTTAGTAAATGGGCAGGCCTTAACTCGTTTGCCCATTTATTATTTTATGTAAACTCGGGCAAGCGAATGGTTGCCGTTGAATACCATCTTGCCCAAGAACAATAATATGAGTCGAGGGGCTGTTAAAGATTTCTGGAATCAGCTTACCCGACGTGCTAACCCTCGCAGAAACCTTGTCAGAAAATAGGCTTACATGATAAGCGACGTGTCGCTTTTTCTCACCCTGACGGCCGAGCCGACGCTCCCGATATTGTTGATGCTCCCACCGCGTGCATCAACGTCCTTGCCCTCGCCAGTGAAACCGCTTTTCCAATCCCTGAAAAATTTCTTCCATAGCATTTGACGTTTGTTCTTCATGCCGCCTGCATACTCCCGGCGACGTCGGAGTTGTCAGTCATGCTGCGATGGGTACCGGTATGCAGCGCCGACAAAACAAAGATGAAACAATCTTTTTCGCCCGTCAAGGCCTCGTCCTCTAGTTGCCTGACACTTCGTTTTGAGAACCCTTTCTTCCGAACAAAACCGACATCTCCGGCTTCCGGATCGCTGCTGACATCGGTTTACCCGGCCTTTCCGGAGAACTGCTACAATGTCCGGACATGTCGCATAATGTCACATCAAAACACCCGGACGACGCCTGCTCAGGTCATACACCTGCCCCCCAGATTTACCCCCTTGCTACCTATCTGTTTCGAGTCTGACTCGGGACAGACTCGAGAGACGCTCGAGTGGTGATCGACATTTCATCGACANNTGTCGATGAAATGCCCATGAAATGTCGATGACCAGTGCTGTCTGTTCCGAAGCAGTCCCGAGTCAGACTCGAAGCAGGTAGGTAAGAGGCTGCCCGGCTGGGATTGAGCGGGCGGAATCTTGTGACGAAAAATCTAAATGAAGAAAATGGACTTGATTTAATAATTACGACAGATGGTGTTAACTTGTTTATATGCAAATAGTTAAGGTTGTTGTTTTTTTATATGTGAAGACTTGATGATATCTTTATAGTTAAATTTTGAAAGTCGGTTCGCGGCGTGTTTCCCTAAAGAGAAAAGCTTTGGTGGAGTAAAATAGGTGGAGCGAAGCGATACATGCGGAGAACGTTATTTGTTAGGGCGGCACTATGAATCTTTTTGAATTCAATTGTTTGCAACAGCCTGCGACAATTGCCGGGGCGAATGAATTTTATACCTTTGATGTATTATGACGTCTGCCAGCCATATTAAGCTATCGGAACTTACCGCACTACTTTCCGGCGTTATTAACGCTGCGTTTAGTGCCCGGAGTTTCTGGGTGGTGGCCGACGTTACGAGTCATTCCTTTCGCGAGCAGAAAGGCTATCATGCTTTTGATCTTGTTGAGAAAGATGTTTCATCCAATAACCTCATAGCCCGCGTTGCTGCCAAAGCCTGGGGACAGGGTACGGCTAATATCTCCCGATTTGAAAAGCTTACCGGGCAGTCATTTGGCAACAATATCCATGTTTTATTGCAGGTAAAGCTCAATTATCATAGCTTGTATGGTGTTTCAGTGCAGGTGCTGGATATTGATAGTAATTTTACCCTTGGACAGCTTGAACAACAACGTCGGGATACACTGGCAAAGCTGTTGAGCAACAACGACTTCATAAGAAAAGAAGGCGACCGCTATATCACCTTCAACGCTCAGCTTACGCTACCGCTTGTAATTCAAAATATAGCGCTCGTCGCATCGCGCAATTCAGCGGGAGTAGAGGATTTTGAGCATTCGCTGAATAACAGTGTGCCTGGGTATAAATTTAATGTCGATCAATACCATACTGCAGTTCAGGGTGAAAGCAATGCCGCGGAATTTCTGGCGGCATTAATTGCTGTATATAATTCCGGTATAAGGTATGACGCCGTTGTTATCACCAGAGGAGGGGGCGCGCAAACAGATCTTCTGATGTTTGATAACTATAACATCGGACGCGCGATCGCGAAATTTCCGATCCCAATTATTACAGGAATTGGTCATCAGAGAAATGAGAGTATTGCCGATTTAATGGCGCATACCGCGACTAAGACCCCTACCAAGGCTGCGGAGTTTATCATTGCTCATAACCTCCAGTTTGAAGAACGGCTGATGGCCTTGCAGAGAAATATGCTCATCAAGTCGCAACAGGCTTTAGCGGCACAATTTCAGCTGTTGACGGCGGTCTTAGGCGCTGTTGTGGGAGGCGCCCAGTATTTGTTAGGAGAAAACAAAAACGCCCTAAATAGCCGCGCTCAACATATATTCAGTCACGTAAATATCAAGCTTCGGAAACGCGACAATGAACTGAATGAAATCAGGGCAAAACTCACCACGCTGCCTGCGTTCCTTCTCCGAAGCCGGAATCAGGAGCTAACTTCCATATCAGGTAATCTGATTGTTCGCAGTGAAAGTGCCTTGAAGAGCAAGCACACATCGCTTGAGCATTTAAGTTTGCTCGTTCGTCTGATGACACCACAAAACATCATGCGCAAAGGCTTCGCTGTGCTGCGGTCTGAAGGCAAGCTTTGTCAGCATCCGGAGCATCTCGCTCCGGGAGACTCGCTGGAAGTCTATGTTCAAAATGTCAAACTCACTACTAAAATTGAAAGAAATGAAGAAAATGATCGAAGAGACTTTAACCTATGAAACGGCCTACGCCGAACTGGCCGAGATAGCGCGTCAGATTGAAGAAGAGACCGTGTCGGTAGATGAGCTGGCCGCCAAAGTGCAACGCGCCTCTGAGTTAATAAGTTTCTGTCAATCCCGCTTACGCACTGCAGAGTCAGAAGTAAATAAAGTTATCGCTCAATTGGACAAACGATAAGGTTTCCGAAAAGGGACTCTTCAATACTATGTGGCGGTTCTTTGATCATGGCATTGGCTCGCTGTCGTATCAAGGCCACTGGAATCTCTTTGATCAGATCATCATATCGAAGCCACTGCTTAAGAATCGGGGCCTTCATTATGTCAGATCTGAAGTTTTTAACCGTAATTTCCTGATTCAGCAGGAGGGACGATATAAAGGATATCCCTTGCGAACCTTCTCCGGAAATGTATTTTTAAATGGATATTCGGATCACTTACCCACGCTGATTTACTTGACGAAATAGGGTTCCTTGATAAAGAATAATCGGGGCTGCGACTAATGTTCGCAGCCCTTTTTTTTGATCTTATTGTTTGTTTTTAATTTATTTGCTTGATTTTCAGTTGAATAACGGAGGGTGCATGCTTTTAGGGGAAATTTACTGTTCTTGAACAGTAAATTAGATTACACCAAATTTAATTCGCTATGTACGAAAAATCCAGTATTGAAGAAATCGAGGCACGGTTTGACAAGGATGTTGAACGTTTTTCGAACCTGGATACGGGACAGCAAACAACGCTGGACGCCCTGTTTAATATGGAGCTTATTACTGATGCCATTGCTCGGGAATATGGGCAGCACATACAAGTGCTGGATATCGGTTGCGGAGCTGGCAATTATTGTGTAAAGCTTCTTTCAAAGATTAAGAGTGCTGATGTTACCTTACTGGACCTCAGTCGGCCGATGCTTGAAAAGGCACATGAACGCGTATCAGCGCTGGGGCGTGGATCAGTTCGTGAAGTGAAGGGCGACTTTAGAACAGCAGCGCTGGAAGAGGGGTCTTTCGACGTTATCATTGCCACCGCGGTACTTCATCACTTGCGTGATGACGCGGATTGGGAACGAGCTTTCGCGAGGATTTATTCCTTGCTTAAACCTGGAGGAAGTTTTTGGATTTTTGATCTGGTAAGTCAGGCTAAGCCCTCGTTGGAACAATTAATCTATCAGGAGCGTTATGGAGATTACCTCAGTTCGTTAAAGGACGAAGCTTATCGCGATCATGTGTTCGCCTATATCGAGAAAGAAGATAGTCAGCGTAGTCTTATGTATCAACTTGATCTGTTGAAGCGTACAGGCTTTTCATCTGTTGATGTACTGCATAAAAAGTTGTGCTTCGCTTCTTTTGTAGGTTTTAAATAGTTAATGAAGGGTGCCTTGTTTCGCGTTTTTTTGGGAAACAAGGCATACTTTTTCTGACGCGTGCATTAACGTACTATGAGTACGGGGATTTTCACGCGATGGCGTACCGATTCAAGCGTGCTGCCGTAAATAATATCCTTTACACCCTTATGTCCGTGAGCTGCCATAACCAACAGGTCAAGTTTATGCTCTTTGGCAAGGCGACTGATGCCCCGTGATATGTCGCCATAGGCGATGAGTATTTCCGCGGAGTAACCTAACTCCAGCAGATTCTGACGGTATTTCTCCAGATTACTTTTATCGTTTAGCGTCTCCAGATCCATAACTTTTTCGCCATGATAATTGGCAGCAGCTGAATTAACTACGTGTATTAGGAAATATTGAGCGTCTTTTCCGCCCTGAAGCAGTGAGTTTCGAATCACTTCGCTGTCGCGGTCTGAGAATTCCAGAGGAATGCCCACTCGTCGGTAGCTGAGATTTTCAACAGACTGAATGGGATGTACCTGACCCATGATAGAATTGAAATGCTGGTTTCGTCTTTTGCGGAAGATTGGTTGTAGGAATACATATAGGAGCAGCAAGGTGATAGCTAAGACCACCGGAATGATAAGTACATACACCCACCAATCGTGCTCGCTGGCTTTAAGCCATGAATTTATTTCTTCCATTACCAGCTGCACATTCAATCCTATGATCACCGCAGCGCTGATCCAGGCGAGGATTTTAACCCAGAGTTTTATGGCGAATTCGCCCATTTGCTCTTTGTCGGAGGTGAAATGTATCAGGGGGATTACGGCGAATCCAAGTTGCAAACTCAGGACTACCTGGCTTAACACCAGTAGTTCGCCGAGGGCGCGGTCGCCAAAGTATATGATGGCACAAAATGCCGGGATAATGGCCAGTAAGCGAGTAAGCAACCTGCGTAACCACGGAGCGATACGCAGGTTAATATGACCTTCCATAATAATTTGTCCTGCCAATGTGCCCGTAACAGTAGAACTTTGCCCGGCGGCAATCAGCGCGATAGCAAACAGGGCAGGGGCCAGCGACCCGAAGATACTGCTTAGCAGCTGATGAGCATCCTGAATTTCAGCAACCTTGTGATAACCATTTCTGTAGAATGCTGAAGCTGCAAGAATTAATATAGAAGCATTTACCAGAAATGCCAGATTCAGCGCGATCGTAGTGTCGAAGAAATTGAATTTTATGGATTCGCGTATGCCTGCTTGCGTCCTGTCAATTTTACGGGTTTGCACCAAAGATGAGTGTAAGTATAGATTATGGGGCATGACCGTAGCGCCAATGATACCTATCGCGATATAGAGCGCGTCGTCGCTAAGCTTGGTAGGGATGAAGCCCTGCAGGACTTCGGCTGCCTGCGGCTCTACGATAAACATCTCGGCCAGGAAAGATATGCCTACAATGAATACCATTGATACGATAAAGCCTTCCATACTGCGCATGCCCTTGTTCATCAGGAATAGTAGCAATAAGGTATCAAGAATGGTGATTGATATTCCCCAGATCAGGGGCAGTCCGAAGAGTAACTGAAGGCCTATGGCCATTCCGATAATTTCGGCAAGGTCGCAGGCGATAATTGCGATTTGCGCTAATACAAACAAGGGGAAATTAGCCCAGCGGCCGTACATATTCCTGGATGCCTGTGCCAGGTCAAGGCCTTTAACAATTCCGAGCCGCGCGCTTAATGATTGTAATAGTAGGGCGATGAGATTAGACATCAACAGTACCCAGATCAGCTTGTATCCGAACTGGCTTCCCCCCGCTATATCAGTAGCCCAATTTCCGGGATCCATATATCCAACACTCACCAGATATGCTGGCCCGAGATATGCTAAAAGCTTTCTGAAACCTTTTTTGTCTGAAGTATGTATTGTTGAATGAACTTCTCCTAATGATTCTTTCATTTAATGTGCCTATGGTTTTGTGCGCCTAATATAATAATTAGATTAATCTAAATTGTTTTTTATTTAGATACTTACAATAAATTTAAATATTGCTATCGTTTGGTGAAGCGTTGCGGTAAAATTAGTAAATCGCTACGATCTTTAATTGTATTGCTGATTCTTCTATTCGTTAGTAGCGATTTTTATGGTTGCTGATGGCTTTGTTTGAAAAAAAATCTTTAAAGTGACGAATACTGCATGGCGGGAAAAATAATTCGCAAAAAAATCATTTTCTTTGTTCCTACTAATAACATAATATGTCGTTTCAACCGGATAAAATAGATCTGCAGATAATCAGGACATTACAAAAGAATGGGAGGATTACGAATTTACAACTTTCAGCAGAGATTGGGCTTTCGCCCGCGCCCACATTAGAGCGTGTGCGTAAGCTGGAGAATATTGGAGTAATAAAAGGTTATCATGCTGAGGTTGATGAGGAAATTCTTGGTTTAGGGGTTAAGACTTTTATCCAGATCCAGCTGGATTTTCATCAGGCAAATACCATAGAGACTTTCGCCGAAGAGATCAAACAGATCCACGAGGTAACGGAATGCCATCACGTTACGGGAGGGTGCGACTTTATTCTGAAGGTTTATTGTAAAGATATCAAATCATACGAGAAGCTTATCATGGAGCGTATCTCCAAGATCGCCGTGGTAAAGACCTTTCAGACGATGATGGTATTATCAACAAGTAAGCAGGAAAGCGTGATGCCATTGGATCATCTTGCCTCATAATACGCATAAACCGGGGTGCCCGCCCCGGTCTCTTATTTCTCGCTATTCCCGGTCCATGCGGTAATATTGCCGATACACAAGCTTTGTGTATCATAATTCCTCTCAAACATTCGTAAATAATCACTTACTTTACGCTCACGGTGAAATCGCCGTTCCTATAAACTTACTTTAATGAGAAAAATTTCATTCTATTTAGGATGTATGTGGGTGCTTGCCGCTGCGGTTTCATCTACATACGGACAGGGTATTCCGGGTAAGGAGAAAGATGCTACCTGGTATATCAAACAGGCGCCGTTTGACATGAACGTTATTGCCGATCCGGTTATTCCTGCCAGAGTCCTTAATCTTAAGGATTTTGGGGGTGTGGGTGATGGTAAGGTGTTAAATACCGGTGCCTTTGCCAAAGCTATCGCGGCATGTACCGCCGCCGGAGGGGGACGAGTGATAGTGCCGGCAGGCGTATGGCTTACCGGGCCGATAGAACTTAAAAGTAATATTGATCTGCATTTGGAACAAGGAGCTCTGGTGCAGTTTAGTGGGGATCATTCACAGTATCCTATACGGCAGACGGGTAAGAATAAGTTTGATGTTACTCCTCCTTTGTGGGGGCGCGATGTTCAAAATGTTGCTATTACTGGTAAGGGAGTATTTGATGGAAATGGACAGACATGGCGCCCGTTGAAAAAGGAGAAGGTGAGCGCGGCGCAATGGAATGATGTTGTGAGTGCTGGCGGTGTATTAAGTGCTAATGGTAAGATCTGGTGGCCCTCTGCCGAGGCTATGAATGGGGATGCCTATCTTACAGCGCTGAAAGGTAAGGCAGTGCTGAGTGCTGAAGATTATCTTCCGGCGCGAGATTTCCTTCGTCCAAAGATGGTGGTGATAAGCGGAGGTAAAAATGTTCTTATCGATGGACCTACTTTCCGCAATTCACCAATGTTTATCATCAATCCGGGACAGATAGAGAACCTCATCATTAGAAATTCAACAGTACATAATGATCACTGGGCACAGAATGGTGATGCTATTGATATCAGTGCGTGTCGAAACGTTCTTATTTACAATAATATGGTCAATGCCGGCGATGATGGCATATGCATGAAGTCGAGCGGGAGCACTGCGGATAACGATGGCCTGAGCAATGTAGTTATCGCGCAATGTACCGTCCTTGCTGGTCACGGAGGGTTTGTAATAGGCAGTAATACCGATGCGGGAATGAAGAATATCTTCGTTAACAATTGCTTGTTTGATGGCACCGATATTGGCATAAGGGTTAAGAGTAACAGCGGTCGGGGAGGCCTTGTGCGGGATGTGTTTGTGAGCGATATCCTGATGCGCAATATTATAAAGGATGCGGTGCAGTTTGATACATGGTATGAGGATGTGCCCGCGGGAAAAGTGGCAAAAGGAAAAAGTATGCTCGCTGATGGTAGCGGAAAGATACCGGAATTTACGGGGTTCACTATAAAGAATGTGGTATGTGAAGGGGCTCAGCGGGCGATGTTCTTCCGTGGTCTGAAGGACACACCGGTACATGACATCACATTTGAAAATGTCAGCATCATCGCAAAGGATGGCGTGCAGGGAGAGGCGGTAAAGAATATTGTCTTCAAGAACGTGAACATTAAGGTCGCCAACCAACCTGTGATTGACCCGTCAATTGACCCGGAGATTAAGCGATAATGATTTAAGAGGGCGGGTAGCATAAAAGTTGCCTGCGCTTTCTTGCCATTAAGGCTAAGATTTTCGTAGGGGTGTAGTTATCCGCAGGTGTTTACGCTTATATTTTTGGATAAGAATCTGCGGAAATCGTCAGGCCAAGCGTAAAAGCTCGAGGCTAACCTTATCCGGCTGCCCCTGATAATACTTGTCAAGCGCCTTTTGAAAAAGATCAGTATCCGGTGCGATCTCGCGGAAGAGGGTCATGCACGATTGGAGTTTAAGGTTGTCGGGATAGCCAACGATGTCGATAACGGGAATATCGGGGAGCGTTAGTAAGCTTTGGGTGATCTCGCGGAGTCGACTGCCAAGAACAGGGTGTTGTATGTAATCCAATGCTTCGGCGCGTCCGCGGATGCCATAGAGCTTGGACAGGGAGCTTAAACCAAGGCCACTCAACTGGGGGAAAATGTACCACATCCAATGACCTTCTTTTCGTCCGCCGCGTATTTCGCTTAATGCCAGATTGTAGGTTTTTTCTTGCGCTGAGAGGAATCGTTCAAGTCCGCTATCGTTCATGAATGGTTTATTTGTTGAGTTCTCCGGGATCTTTGTTTTCAGCAAGCGCGATAACAATGGCTCCTTTTTCCCCTTGTTGTCCATATTTAGAGATGGCCTCTTCCGGACTCAGTTGGGATATGCTTATAATCTGATCCTTCATGTTTTTCTTATAAGCTTCCATGGCTTTTTTATCGTAAGGAACACCATTTACAACATATAGCGAGGGGCGTGATCCTTTTAATTCCGCAACGTATCTGTCGATAACGTTGCCTGCGGAGCCGACAAGAGCGGCACCGATGACAGCACATATGGCGCTGTTACCATTTTTGCGTCCAAATGAGGCTCCCATTCTTTCGCCTACACCACTTCCTATTTCTACGCCGGAAGGCATCCGGTCCATCACGCTGCACGACTCTAACAGGAGTAACGAAATGCAAGTAACGAGAATTGTTTTTAAAGAGTAACCGCCCATAGCAAAATTCCTTGTTCCTATTAGTCAACGCAATATAATAAAAAGGGTTTGACTATAGCAAGTGCTTTTTGAAAAAACAATGACATAATTTTTGTTAAAATATATTAATCTATCGCCCGATTAACTTTATGAGGAAACCAGGCAAATAGTACCTTTCCGGAAGATACGACGCTTGATACACGGAGGCGTATGTATTTACAAGGATAGGATTCGCCTGTGAAGTGTTTGTTAAGGGAAGATTAAATTCAGTAGCCTCATGCCGCTATTCGGTCGTCTACGGAGCCCAAGAGGATTGGAGGGGCTCGGGTGAGACCGCGGTTATGTATATAAATCTTGGGGTAGTGCTCAAAATGGTTAATTTTGAGAATGCATTTTAAAAAGGACGATGCGCGGATTATCAGGGGATGGGCCATGTTTGATTGGGCTAATTCAGCCTACAATCTTGTAATTACCTCGACAATATTTCCAGTCTACTATACCGTAATAACAAGCACGAGGGAGCACGGGGATAAGGTGACTTTCTTTGGGAAGACTTTTGTGAATACAGCACTCGCCAATTATAGTCTGTCGGTTGCGTATTTGTTGATGGCAATCCTGCTCCCATTATTTTCTTCGATAGCGGATTATCGAGGCAAAAAGAAGGCCTTTATGAAAGCCTTCACGTGGTTGGGTAGTCTTGCTTGCGCGATGTTGTTTTTCTTCAAAGCCGATAAACTGGAGTTGGGTATCATCTGCTCGTCGCTGGCGGCTATGGGCTACATAGGTGGCGTGATGTTCTCCAACTCATACCTGCCCGTGATTGCGAGTCAGCCTAATCAGGATCGGGTGAGTGCTCAGGGATTTGCTTATGGATACATTGGAAGTGTATTGCTTCAAATTATCTGCTTTGTTTTTGTGCTGAAGCCTGAGTGGTTTAACATTACAGACGCGAGCCTGCCACCCAGAATTTCCTTTTTGCTTACCGGCATTTGGTGGATTACTTTTTCGCAGTTCGCGTTTCGGGTATTGCCTGAGTCGAAAGGTCTTTCCTCGATGAGCAGTTACGCAAATATCAAAAGCGGCTACCAGGAGTTGGTGCGTGTGTTTCGCAGAATACAGGCAATGAAGGAGGTTAAGCGCTTTCTGGTCGCCTTTTTCTTTTACTCAGTAGGAGTACAGACGATTATGCTTGTCGCCGCCGGCTTTGGTGAGAAGGTGCTTCATCTGGGTACTTCGAAGCTTATCGCTGTAATTCTTATCATTCAAGTGGTGGCGATTTTTGGGGCCTATCTGATGTCGGCAATGGCGCGTCGGATAGGCAACATAAGTGTTTTGATAATCACTGTAATTATCTGGATGGGGGTATGCCTGTCGGCCTGGAAGTTATCCTCAGAATTACAGTTTTATATGCTTGCCGTTGTGGTTGGTATCGTGATGGGAGGGATACAGTCTCTGTCGCGGTCTACTTACTCCAAATATATTCCGGAGACGGCAAATGACACCGCCTCGTTTTTTAGCTTCTATGACGTTACCGAGAAACTTGCGATCGTATGCGGACTGGCTAGTTTTGCTTTTATTGAAGAGCGCTCGAATATCCGCAATTCGGCATTGGCATTAACGGTGTTCTTCGTAATCGCTGTGATTCTTTTATTTGTGCTTCTCAGAACAAAGAAGACCCAGGAATAAATGCTGTACAATTAAGAAAAGGAATCATCCCGGAATAAATAGGCTTTGCGATTTCCATTTAACCTCTTACATTTAGCCTTTGTATGACTGTAGAGCTATTTGTACCCTGTTTTATCGACCAGTTGTTTCCTGAAACGGCCATGAATACGATTAGAATTCTGACTAAAGCTGGCTGTAAAGTGAAATATAATGAAGAACAGACCTGCTGTGGGCAGGCGGCTTTTAACGCTGGATTTTGGGATGAGGCCAAGGCTGTAGGCAATAAATTTCTGAATGATTTTTCGGATATGAACTACGTTGTTTCGCCTTCTGCTTCTTGTACAGGAATGGTGAAAAATTACTATTCGGATTTATTTACGAATACCGCTGTGCATAATAAGTGCCGCTCCATACAGAGCAATATCCATGAACTTTCTGACTTCCTTGTTAACGTTCTTAAGAAGGATTATTTTGGCGCCGAGCTGGAAGGGCGGGCGGTATATCATGATTCTTGTGCCGGATTGAGAGAGTGTCATATAAAAGATGAACCTCGCGCTCTTCTATCCAAGGTACATGGTCTTGATCTTCTTGAAATGAAAGATACCGATACGTGCTGTGGCTTTGGAGGAACTTTCGCTGTGAAGTTTCACGAAATATCTTCGGCGATGGCGGAACAGAAGGTTAACAATGCTCTGGAAATGGATGCTGATTATTTGATTTCTACCGATGCTTCATGTTTGCTACACTTAAAAGCGTACATTGAAAAGCACCATCTGCCTCTGAAGACGATGCACCTTGCGGATGTATTAGCGTCGGGATGGGGTAACGTTTAGCAAACCCTGGCAATGCAAGGCTGTATTCAGCGCGCCTTATTTGCGATATTGAGTATCATAGTATCAATTCCTTTCTCTATTTTTGAAGTCTGAAAACATATATCATAGTTGTAGATGATTAATATTACTCTTCCTGATGGTTCCGTAAAACAGTTTGAAAAAGGAACTACCTCCTTTCAGATAGCTCAGTCTATCTCAGAAGGTTTGGCAAGAAATGTTCTTGCCGCAGAAGTTAATGGGCAGATCTGGGACAGCTCCCGCCCTATAGAAACGGATGCAAGCATTCGTTTACTTACCTGGAATGATACAGAAGGTAAAGCTACTTTTTGGCATTCGTCAGCGCATTTGATGGCCGAAGCACTGGAAGCTCTTTACCCGGGCACCAAGTTTGGTATTGGTCCGGCGATAGAAACGGGTTTTTATTACGATGTAGACTTTGGCGACCGTGAGTTCTCCTCTGATGATTTTAAGCAGATTGAGGATAAGATGCTTGAGCTTGCCAGAAAGAAATCAGAGTTCTTACGTAAACCTGTAAGTAAGCAGGACGCGCAAACTTATTTCACTGACAAAGGCGATGAATACAAGCTGGATCTTATTAAAGATCTTGCTGATGGTAGCATTACTCTATATTCACAAGGTGACTTTACCGATTTGTGTCGCGGTCCGCATATCCCCAACACTGGTTTTATTAAGGCCGTTAAGTTGACAAACGTGGCTGGCGCTTACTGGCGTGGCGATGAAAGCAGGAAGCAGCTTACCCGAATCTATGGCGTCACATTTCCGAAGCAAAGTGAGCTTGCCGATTATCTTAAGATGATTGAAGAAGCAAAGAAACGTGATCATCGTAAGTTAGGTAAGGAGTTAGAGCTTTTCGCTTTTTCTGAACGCGTGGGTATGGGCTTGCCTCTGTGGTTGCCCAAAGGTGCCGCCTTGCGCGAGCGTTTGGTGAATTTCCTTCAGCGCGCGCAAATGAAGTCGGGATACGAGCCGGTAATCACACCGCATATCGGGCATAAGAACTTATATATAACTTCCGGACATTATGAAAAGTATGGTGCTGATTCATTTCAGCCGATAAAAACACCGCAGGAAGGTGAGGAGTTCTTGTTGAAGCCGATGAACTGTCCGCATCATTGCGAGATTTACAGAACAAAGCCCCGCTCGTATAAGGATCTACCTTTACGCTTCGCGGAGTTTGGTACTGTTTATCGATATGAACAAAGTGGGGAACTGCACGGTCTTACCCGTGTTCGTGGCTTTACTCAGGATGACGCCCACCTTTTTTGTCGCCCAGACCAGGTGAAGGATGAGTTTAAAAAAGTTGTAGACCTCGTGTTATACGTTTTTGGAGCCTTAGGTTTTGAAAACTTTACAGCCCAGGTTTCGTTAAGAGATAAAGAAAATCGCGCCAAATACATTGGTAGTGAAGAGAACTGGGAGCTTGCGGAAACAGCGATCATTGAAGCGGCGGCAGAGAAAAATCTGCCAACGGTCGTAGAATATGGCGAGGCGGCGTTTTATGGCCCTAAGCTCGACTTCATGGTGAAAGACGCTCTTGGACGTAAATGGCAGCTGGGAACAATACAGGTAGATTACAATTTGCCTGAGCGTTTTGAGCTTGAATACACAGGAAGTGACAACGCGAAGCATCGCCCAGTGATGATACATCGCGCGCCTTTCGGCTCTCTGGAACGTTTTGTTGCCGTACTTATTGAGCATTGCGCCGGAAACTTCCCATTGTGGCTGACACCGGAGCAATTTATCGTGCTACCGATTTCAGAGAAATATGAGGATTATGCAAAAAAAGTTTTAGAATCGCTGAATAATTCCGATATTCGCGGCTTGATTGACTTACGTGACGAGAAGATCGGAAGGAAAATTCGCGATGCGGAAGTTAAGAAAATTCCTTACATGCTTATTATCGGTGAAAAGGAGATGGCTGAAGGCGTAGTTTCTCTACGGAAACATGGGGAAGGCGACTTGGGAAGCATGAAGGCAGAAGAGTTTAAGAATAAATTAATTACAGAAATAACAGTTTAATAAAAGAACTAATTTGGCATTAGGAAGACCAGGGTTTAACAGAGGTCCTCGCGGACCCAGACCACCATTCAAGAAAAAAGAGGCAGAGCATAACATTAATGAGTACATTAAGGCCCCTCAGATTCGTCTCGTAGGTGATAATGTTGAGCAGGGCATTTATTCGCTTAGCGAAGCCCGTGCTTTTGCAGCAGAGCAGGAGCTTGATCTCGTGGAGATTTCACCCAACGCCAATCCGCCAGTATGCAGAGTTATTGATTATAATAAGTTTATCTACGAACAGAAGAAGAAGCTTAAAGAAATCAAAGCTAATGCTAAGCAGACTGTAATTAAGGAAATCAGATTTGGGCCAAATACCAATGATCACGATTTTCAATTTAAGTTGAAGCATGCTATCAGCTTTTTGGAAAGCGGCGAGAAGGTGAGAGCTTACGTACATTTTAAAGGTAGAGCTATTGTCTATAAGGAACAGGGTGAAATTCTTCTTTTAAAGTTCGCTCAGGCTCTGGAAGAATATGGTAAGGTAGAACAACTTCCAAAGCTGGAAGGTAAGAGGATGTTCCTTATCATGGGTCCTAAAGGAAAGAAATAAATGCGCCTTGAGCGGCAACCATTGACGGAGGTCGTGATAGTAAGCTTTATATAAACAAACAATAAATACAGAGTTATGCCAAAAATGAAGACCAATTCCAGTGCTAAAAAGCGCTTTAAGCTTACTGGAACCGGTAAAATTGCAAGGAACAATGCGTTTATGAGTCACATTCTTACAAAGAAGTCGACTAAACGCAAGCGTAACTTAGGTCAGACAAGCTTAGTTGCTGAAGCTGATTTAGGAAACGTTAAGAGAATGCTTTGCATCGGAAAGTAAAATTATTATTTAACCAGGTACTCGGTTTCAAGTTCGGCCACAGAGTCGGCACCGACGCCAAAAACAAACAATCATGCCACGTTCGGTAAACGCAGTTGCTTCACGAAGAAGAAGAAAAAAGATCCTCAAATTAGCCAAAGGTTATTGGGGTTCACGCAGCAAGGTATACACCATTGCAAAAAACACAGTTGAGAAAGGTTTACAGTATGCTTATCGCGACCGTAAAGCTAAAAAGAGAGAGTTCAGAGCTTTATGGATTCAGCGTATCAACGCTGGAGCACGTCAGCACGGAATTTCTTATTCTCAGCTTATCGGTAAACTATCTGCTAAGGATATTACCCTTAACAGAAAAGTTCTTGCTGATCTTGCAATGAACGAACCAGAAGCTTTCAAGGCTATCATTGATGCTGTAAAATAAGCTTCAGGTTTCTCTGAATTTATAAAAGGAGCTCGAAAGGGCTCCTTTTTTTGTTATAGTACATTTACCTGCCGCTGTAGCTAATTGGCTCTTATAGCTTGTTGTTCATAATATATTATCAATTTCATTTTTGGAACAGCGTCAATTATTCCTATTTTTAAATTGATGTTAACTTATGATCAAGACCAGGCGGAAGGTACATCTTCGGAAATAGCGATGCTGGCATCTCTCATAGATGGTGATAAGCAAGCCTTCGCTTACCTGTACAAGAAGTATAGTCCCGATTTGTATAATAGCCTGTTAAAGATGATAAAAGATGTCGATATCGCTGATGAGTTGCTGCAGGAGGTGTTCGTAAAAGTTTGGGTAAAACGCGCGCAAATTGCTACCGACGGTTCATTCAGGGGGTGGCTATATCGGATTGCGCAAAATCTTGTTTACGATCACTTCCGGACGCTTGCGAGAGATCAGAAGATGCAGGAGCAACTGATAGAAATATATGAGGGGCTTTATGATCTTGCTGAAGACTTTGTAATACAGGAGGATCGACACGAAGTGCTGCATCGTGCCATCGCGGAATTAAGTCCGCAGCGGAGGCAAATATTTGATCTATGCCGCTTGCAGGGAAAATCATATAAGGAGGTTGCGGAAATGTTAGGCCTTAGTGTTTCAACGGTGAGTAATCAGCTGGTAAACGCAAGTAAGCAAGTTAAAAACTTTGTATTTTATAACTCCAAAGAGTTTTTGGTTTTCGTTATTGCTGTTTATCTCAAATAAATAGCTATTGTAGTGATTTTCTTTATTTATTGAGGATGTAATCGGGGGGGTATACATCGATTCGATAGAAAGTGCAGGTTTCTTTAAAATATTTTCATTTTATGATAGTGTGTTTTGCCCTGCTTTCCGTATATAATATATACGACTTATGAAAAATACCAGATTTCATCAATTATTTCGTGCCTATGCGAAAAATACAGCGGGCCGTGATGAGTTGGATGAATTATTAAGGCTCTTGCCAAATGCTGAAGAAGAAGATCTGAAGGCTCTGATTGATGAGGGGCTGAACGCTCCTGTTGAAGATTCGGCATCGCATGTTCAACACACCGCTGAATTATATCCTGCACTTGTTGCTCGAATTAATCAGGACGACAAGCGGAATACTTTGTTCTTGCGCCCTACGCGCTCTTTTTGGTGGCGTACCGCTGCAGCCATAGCAGTCATTGCAGTTTCCGGAATTCTTATAGTGAAACTTAGCGGAGACAGACGTACCGCGGCTATCAATCCAGGTAGGGAGCGGGCGACCTTGCTATTGGGCGGTCATTCTTATCATTTGAATGGCCCGGCGACACAGACATCTTATAAAACCCATGGGGTAATCATTACGCATCCTGCCACAGGACTCATCAACTATCGCGTCGCCGCATATGATACTGCCGCTGCCTCGGTTTACAACAAAGTGAAGACACCTGCCGGGGGCGAATACACGGTCAGGCTTAGTGATGGTACGCTTGTGAAACTAAATGCGGGGTCAACGCTTGAGTTTCCTGTTGGCTTTTACAAGAAGCAACGGAGAGTAAAGCTTAGTGGAGAGGCCTATTTTGAGGTTGCCAAAGATGCTTCGAAGCCATTTGTGGTGGAAGCTAAAGACGTCAGCATTACTGTTTTGGGGACGCATTTTAATGTAAGTTCATTCGATGACGAAGAAGGCGTGCGTACAACCCTTAGTGAAGGAAGAGTGATTGTAAGAGGTGATCGCAAACAAGCATTATTGACGCCTGGCGAGGAAGCGCTGTTCACTGCAGGAAGGATGCTTGTCAGCACTGCCGATACTCTTGAAACGACAGCCTGGGCGCATGGAATATTTATGTTTAACAATCGCCCTTTAAAGAGTATTGTTGCAAATCTTTCCCGGTGGTATGATTTTGATTATGAGGTTTCAGCACTTCCTGATGTAAACCTCTATGTCAGGATAAATAGAAACATGTCTTTTTCAGAAGTGCTGAAGGTGCTGAATGCTTCAACAGACCTCAGGTTTTATGTTGAGGGACGCCGTCTGCATATTCATCCGTAACAGCTAAGAAATCAAATTTTTCAAATACAAATATCTTTATGAAGAAAGTTTACCTATGGTCTGCAAGACGCGGAGAGGGACGTCTTTTGCTTAAGCCTCTTCTCTCTCTTGTATTTTTATGCTTCGCGCTATCGGTGTATGCGCAGAAGTTTAGCTTCAACTTTAATAACAGTACTTTCGCTTCAGCTATTAGCGAGATTGCCGCACGTACAGACGTTCAATTTGTATTTGACGCCCGCTTAATTAAGTCGAGTAAAACAGTGAGCTTTAACCTTAAAGAGGCGTCTCTGGAACATGTCTTAAATCAGCTTTTCCAGGGACAACCTTTTACTTATCAGCTTAATGGAAAGATTATTACATTGAAATCCTTAACGCAGCCAGCGCAAGGGTATACCATACGTGGTACTGTCGCAGATTCGTTAGGGCAAACCTTGCCTGGTGTTACCGTCAGGATAAAAAGTAGTAATGTATCTGTGAGCACCGACGCTGAAGGGCGCTTTGAAATAAGACTCACAGCGACTAAAGATATACTCGTATTTTCTTATTTGGGCTATCGGCAGGAGGAACGGACCTTTGGTGCCGAATATGCAAGAGGGGCTGTCCGTGTTGTAATGTCCCCGGAAGTTTCTATGTTATCTTCCGTTGTAGTTAATGGTTATCAGGCGATAAAACGCGAACAGTCAACGGGAGCCGTAGTTACTGTAAGTCAGAAGCAGCTTAATGAAAATATAAATGTCGATTTATTAAGCGCTCTTGAAGGACGCGTATCTGGTTTGCTTTATAATAGGAATCCTAATGGTATGGGAGCCGATGAGCCTGTATTACGCGGTGTTGCCACTTATAGCACCTCTTCGGGAATGAAAAGTCCCTTGATTGTGATTGATGGCTTGCCGACGGAATATACGCTTGATCAGGTGAATCCGTATGACGTTGAAAGTATCTCCGTGCTTAAAGATGCAGCAGCAGCTTCCATCTACGGATCGCGCGCAACGGCAGGCGTTATTGTTATTACTACTCGCAAGGGCGGAAGCTCCGTAAAAGTCACTTTTAACGCCGATGCCTTTATTACAGGAAAGCCTGATCTCAATCGTCTTCATTACGCTTCAACGTCTGATCTGTTGGCCTTTGAGAATGATGTCTACGCTAGAGAGCGGTCACGATATGCGACTACCGATGCTATGTTCGCCTCTTACGGCGGCGTTAATAAAGCTTCGGTAAAGTATTATTCGCCGCTTTATCAGCTAAACAGAGATCTTGCGGGCGGCACAATTAACGACACTCAATATCAGCAGACAATCGACGCCTGGGGGCAGAATGATTATATGCGTGAATACGCCCGGGAAGCCTGGCAGGATCAGTTTCGCCAGCGATACAATTTCTCTGTAAGTTCAGGAAGCTCAAAAAGTAACAGCTATGTGTCATTAAACTACGATAAATCCAAAGAACGCATCATAAATAACGATAATCAGAACTTCAATCTTTACGCAAAAAGCTCCTTCCAGCTAAAGTCATGGTTGAACGCTACCATCGGGATTAATGGAAGGCTTAGCACCGCTAATTTAACGGATGGCGAGCTCGGGAACTACGACATTCAGCCGCGCTATGCTCGTATAAGAGATGAGCAGGGAAACCTCGTATATTCCGATTACTCATCAATAGATTATGGATTCGGTGAAATCCATCAGGGCATCGCTCGTGATATTAATGCCAATTCTGCGTTCAAGTCCTACCGGTTCAATGTTCTTGAATCTTTAAATGAAGGCATTGAAAAACAGCGTAGTGAATCGTTGCGCGCCTTCACTGATTTGAAAGTTCGCTTTACAAATTGGCTAAGTTTTTCAACGCAGTTTCAATATGAAACGACAAGGGAAAGTTCCGAATCTTATTATGATGTCGACTCGTATCGCATGCGCTACATGTATAATGCCCTGGTATATAATAACACAAGTACCGCCGGCAAATACGTTTCGGCGCTGCCAACAGGCGGTCGTTATTATCAGCTGGAGCAAAGCCGTCGTAATTACACTTTCAGAAATCAGCTGAACTTTGATAAGGCATTCAATGATAATATGCATGTTATCTCTGCTATCGCTGGTTTTGAGATGCGGGAGAACTTTATTCCTCGCACCGTGGAGCAACTTCGTTATGGTTACGACCCCCTTACGCTAACCTCAACAATTATCGATAACGCGGCGCTAAGCCAGACCGGAATAAGCAGCTACATTTACGGCACGAACAAAACTCTCGGAACTACAAGTCGGACGCAGACTGAAACCAAGCATCGCTTCGTCTCGCTATACAGTAATCTCAATTATACCTTCAACAAGAAATATAACCTCTCCGGAAGTATCCGTGTAGACCAGGCAGACCTGTTCGGCGTAGATCCTAAATACAAGCGACGCCCCTTATGGTCTATTGGCTCAGGTTGGAATATCAGCAATGAGGAGTTCATGTCTGACGTTAAGTGGATCGACGTCCTTAAACTGCGTGCTACATACGGTATCACAGGTAACGTATCTTTTGACAGCTCGCCTTTCCTCACTGCCCGCAAGAAGAATGATAATCTTTATCCCGCGCTGCAATACACGGATGTGCTGGCATTCCCCAATCCAAAGTTGAGATGGGAGAAAACCGCCACTACGAACCTGGGGCTTGACTTCGGCTTGTTGGGATGGCTGAATGGTTCTCTGGAATTCTATAACCGTAATAGTACGGATCTGCTAACATCTACCGACCTGGATCCTACAGTAGGCGTTAAGTCGCTCACTGTTAACAGTGGCACCTTAAATAATAAAGGTATCGAACTTACGGTGGGTGGCACCTGGCTACGTAAAGGGGACCTGTCGCTCAGCTCACAGTTTGTCATCGCGCTAAACCGTAATAGGGTAATTGATGTTACCCGTGCAGCATTAACAGCGCCGTCTTATGTGACCAGTCCTCAGAATTATTTTTTAAAGGATGATGCCCTGAGCACATTATATGCCTACCGCTACGCGGGCATGCAAAATGGATATGCCTATTTTTATGACCAGAACGGCGATCCTACCATGACTTTTGATGCTGCCGGCAACCCTATAGCCAGCAGCATGAAATCTATAACCGACGTAAACGCGCTCATGGACATGGGATCTTTAACGCCTACCCGTACGGGATCTTTCTCGCAGCGTCTGAACTATCGTCAATGGGATATGGGATTCCTGCTTGTCTTTTCCGGAGGTAACAAGCTAAGGAAAGATGTCATGTCCTTAGCGTCTAATGATGTGAGAGATGAGGACATTGTTAACCAACGCTACAAGAACGGCATGCAGCCCAATCTTCCGCGATTGCTGGTCGATATGCCTCTTACTATGGATAACTATGCATCCAGTCTTTCCAGCATGTGGCAGGCTGCCGATATCAACGTGCTCAAAGCGGATTACCTGAAGCTCCGCAACGTCTCTGTCGGTTACTCGTTGAATCCGGCGTTAGCCAAGCGCGCGGGACTTAGCTCCGTCAAGCTCACGCTGCAGGTAAATAATCTTTGGTACCATAGTGCTGCAGGTGATGATATCGATCCTGAAACATATTCCTTGAATTCCGGAACACGGTCATTACCGTCTCCAAAGTCATTTTTGTTCGGTTTAAACATTGGTCTATAATTTAAAATGATGAAATTAAGATATTTTGCCCTTGTGTGTGTAGGCCTGATGATGAGTGCCTGCGATAAATACACCGACCTTACTCCAAAAGGATCGTTGCTCGTTGAATCCACTCAGGATTTTTATGATCTCGTGAGCTACCCTAACAGGGCTTATCCGGTCAACAACTTTCAATATCTCGTAGACGACCAGTGGATGCGCGAATCCTACGTTGTGGGTGTCAATCCCAATATGAATACAGTGAACTTTACTTTTGATGAGACTGCCGACCGTGTGAATTTGATAAGCGCTTCAACCTTTTATGAGCGTGCGTATGTCTATATCAATCGCTGGAACATGATAATCTCCCTGATCGACAACTCTAAGGGCGACGCTGGAATGAAAGAGCTAGCAAAGGCCGAGGCAAAGGTCTTGCGCGCATTCGATCATTTCCTTTTGGTAAATGTATATTCTAAGGCATATGATCCAGCGACCGCCGCCACCGACGGAGGTATCTGTATTATGGACAAGTATGATCTGGAGGCTAAGCCTGTAAAATCAACCGTAGCTGAAGTCTATCGGTTTATCCAGCGAGATCTCGATGAGGCGCTACCTTTTTTACAAGAGAGCCCGGAAGATCCTTACCATCCTTCGCTAGCTTTTGCCTACGCCCTGAAAGCTAAAGTCCATCTCTTCAAGCACGAGTTCGCACTAGCTAAGGAGGCCGCGTTGAAGTCGCTGTCTTATAACGATAAGCTGTTCGATCTGGTGGCCTACGCCAAGCAAGGAGGGCCTGCTTCTGTTTCCGTTCCCGCGGTAAATAATCCTGAAGTGCTAAGCTATATGTACATGACCGGCTATACCGAACTTAACTTCGGTTACAACTATATTGTTAGTCCGGAATTGAAAACCTTGTTTGGAACGAATGACGCCCGTTTTAATTTGTTCTTCAATTCAACATCCACAAGTCTGCTGGATCCCGGTTCCGGCACCGCTTACTATAGTGTGGTTTATACAAAGTTCTTTTATCCTACCGTGGGCTTTAAAACCCCGGAAGTTTACCTGATGCTGGCTGAATGTTACGCCCGCGAGGATAACTTGAACGAGGCGATAAACACGCTTAATAAGCTTCGGCAGAAGCGCTTGCTTAGTAACCCGGATCTCGCCGTGCCGGCTACACGCAAAGAAGCCATGGCTCTTATCATTTCTGAGCGTCGTAAAGAGCTGCTTTTTGGCTTCAATAGATTCTTCGATCTCAAGCGTTTGAATAATGAACCTGATTATGCCAAGACGCTTGTTCGTACATTTCCAATAGTAAATAAGACGGTACCTCAAAAAACGTACACGCTGGCGCCGAACTCAAAAATGTACATCATCCCTTTTCCTCAGAACGTAATGAAGATGAATCCTAATTTACGTCCTAATACACCGGAGAATATTCCTTTTTAGGCTGCAAGTTAATGATATGCCACAGCAGCGTTGTCCGCTGCTGTGGCCTTCTAAATAAATACAATTATGAAAAAAGTACTTTATGGCTTTTTGCTGTTAGCCCTTCCCTCGCTTGCGCATGCCGGGGGGGCTGATACGCTCGATACTGCCAAAAAAAACAAACAAAGCTATGAGAAGCTCCTGGGTAAGGCTGTAAGAAAGAATGGTCTTTTCCCGGTGAGCTACACCCCCGATGGTAAATACTATTTCGAGATTGCTGACAGTCTGATGAAACGGAGCCTGCTTGTCATTACACGTTTTGTGTCTACGCCCCAAGGTTTCGGTATGTTCGGCGGCGAGAAGGCGAATGAACAAACTTTATATTTCGAGAAACGCGGCAAGGATAAAGTATTTTTGAAGGCAGCTTTATTCTTGCAGGAAAGTAAGGATTCCACTCAGGCCATTTATAAAGCGTTAAGCACCTCGCAGGAAGATCCCATCATCGCCTCGTTTGATGTCAAGGCTGTGAATCCACAGAACAATGCCGTTGTTATAGAGGTGGGCGATTTTTTTAGAAAAGATAACGCAGTGGTCTCTGTTCCTCCGTCTATAAAAACAGAAAAAAAGCTGAGCAGCCTTGCCGATGATCGCTCGTTCATAGATAAGATCAATGTGTATCCTATCAATGTGGAAATCAAGACGGTGAAAACTTTCAGTTCCAGTGCTGCCTTATTTGCCGCGGAAAGCCTGACGGGCACGGTAACTATGAGCTTGAACACCTCCATCGTGCTGCTCCCTAAGATACCTATGGCAAAGCGCTACTTCGACGAACGCGTAGGTTTCTTTGCGAACAAGATCCTGCAGTTTGACGATGATCAACAGCGGGCGAAGACGCGCTTTTTTATCCAGCGCTACCGTCTGGAACCTCGTGAGCAGGACATCGAAAAGTATAAACGGGGAGAGCTGGTAGAACCCAAAAAGCAGATTGTTTACTACATAGATCCCGCCACGCCGAAAAAATGGCGCAAATACCTGATCCTTGGTGTTAACGACTGGCAAAAAGCCTTTGAACAGGCGGGTTTTAAAAACGCTATCGTCGCTAAAGAATGGCCCTCCAAGGATACCACGATGAGTCTTGAAGACGCGCGATTTTCTGTGATACGCTATTATGCTTCGGAAACTCCGAATGCTTATGGTCCGCGGATTTCGGATCCTCGCAGTGGCGAAATCATCGAGAGTCATGTCGGATGGTATCATAATGTGATGAAGCTTGTTCATGATTGGTACATGGTACAGGCCGGACCCAATGACCCGCGCGCGCGAAAAATGCATTTCGATGATGAGCTCATGGGGCAACTTATTCGTTTTGTGTCCTCACATGAGATAGGCCATACCATTGGTCTGCGCCATAACATGGGCGGAAGTTTTGCAACCCCTGTAGAGCTGCTTAGAAATAAGAAATGGGTAGAACAGAATGGACATACCGTCTCGATTATGGATTACGCGCGATTCAACTACGTCGCTCAACCTGAAGACCATATTGGTTCTTCGGGAATATACCCACGCATAGGCGTTTATGACAAATGGGCTGTTGAATGGGGGTATAAGAATTTTTATAACGGCAAACGTCAGATCGAAAACGCTGACATGCTCGCAAAAATTACTACGCAGCGCCTCACAGATCGTCGTTTGTGGTTTGGCGGCGAAGGGAAAGAAGGGGATCCGCGTTCGCAGCGCGAAGATTTAAGTGACAACGTCATCAGAGCTAATACTTATGGAATTAAGAATCTTAAGCGCGTAATGCTGGGCTTACCTCAATGGACACGGGAGGAGGGAGATATGTACGACAACCTTAAGCAGATGCATAAGGCTGTGCTCTCTCAATACAACCGCTATCTTTATCATGTGCTTGCGCATTTTGGACAGGGATACAAGACCTTCAAAAGCATAGAACAGGAGGGCGACGTGTTCACTAATATTCCTAAGGCACGTATGAAGGAGGCTCTGAACTATGTAGATCAGCAAGTGTTTCATGCTCCATTATGGCTGTTTCCTTCTTCTGTAAATTCTAAAATCGGCACGGATCCTTTGAAGTCCATTTCCGAATGGCAGTCGCAGGTAATAAACCTCTTGCTTACTCCCACGCTCATATATAATATCAGCAAGAGCACCCTCGGCGATGACAGATATCCCGTTCCTGAATTTCTCGCCGACATTGACAAGGTGCTTTGGCGGAAGAGCAGTAACGAAACAGATGCCGAACTACTTAGGGCGGCACAGCGCCTGCTGCTTGAGAAGCTTAATATCTGTATAAATAATACGGGGTTGCGTCCCGGAGTGGCACTTGAGGGAGACGTTCGGCTATATGTCAGAACCTACGCACAGGAGCTTAAACGCCGCCTGGCTATGCAGCAAAGAAGCTCCGATCTGGAAAAGGCGCATTTTAAAGATTGCTCCTTAGCGTTAGAGAAGATGCTTGACGAAAAAAAAGATAACAAGTAAAAATTATTTTCTAAATATCATGAAACGAATATTGCTCATAATTACGGGAGTTGGTTTCTTCTGCAATGCATACGCGCAGCGGACAACGAAGCTAAGCGACGTCACCGCACGTTACCTCGAGGTAAAGAATTTTCTGGTGAATAATGATTCCGTGCAAGTGAAGGCCGCATCGGCCAGACTTCAGCTTGCTATCAGCCACCTCCGGCTGAAGCCCCTGAATAGCGATTCTTCCACCGTGATGAATAACTACCTGACGCTTATTCAGGAACAATCCATCGCGATGGCAAACACCGGAAATGTTAATCAGCAACGTAAGCATTTCTTTCCCATAAGTAAAAACCTCTGGAGCCTTTTAAACAGCTCTCAGCATAAAGGGAAGAAAATGTATTATCAGCGTTGCCCGATGACTGGCGTCACCTGGTTGTCTTCCGAAAGTCGCATCGCGAATCCTTATTACCCCAAGAATATGCTTGGTTGCGGTGAAGTGATCGCTGCAAAATAATCCATGGTAGGTCCCGCGGCAGAGAGATTTCGTCTCCAGTAAATCTTTTTGCCACGGGATTTTCATTTCACGAGCCTGGGGCAGCCCCAGATGTTAATAAAAGAGTGGAGCCCCTGCCGTCAAAATTTGTAGCTTTGCAGCGATGAAAGTGATTATTGCTGAGAAGCCTTCTGTTGCCCGGGAAATTGCTAAAGTGTTTGGCGCGAACACAAAGAAAGATGGATACATAGAAGGCAAAGGCTTCACCTTCACCTGGGCTTTCGGGCACTTATTGCAGTTAGCCTCACCGCAGGAATATGGCTATCACCGCTGGAGTGTCTACAACCTGCCAATGTTGCCTTCCCGCTTTAAGCTTTCGATACGTAAAGTGCGTACTAAGGACGGAATGGTCGATGATCCGGCAGTAAAAAAACAATTAGACATCATCTCTAAACTATTTGATGAAGCCAGCGAAATTATTGTAGCTACCGATGCCGGAAGGGAAGGAGAGCTTATTTTCAGATATATATATTACTTCCTGCGCTGCAAAAAGCCTTTTAAGCGCCTTTGGATCTCCAGTCAGACAGATGAGGCTATTAAAGATGGCTTCCGCAATTTGAAAGAAGGCTCAGACTACGACACCCTTTTTAACTCCGCCCATTGCCGCGCGCAATCCGATTGGCTTATTGGCATGAATGCCACGCAGGCGCTAAGCCTGGCCTCCGGCACACGCTCTGTACTGTCCCTGGGACGTGTACAAACTCCCACGCTGGCGATGATATGTTCCCGTTTCCTGGAGAACCGTAATTTCATCCCCCAGATCTATTACCAGGTGGCCATTCAGGTAGAGAAGGAACAGCAGCAATTTCGTGCCATCAGCGTTTCCAGCTTCAAAACTAAAGAAGAAGGGCAGGCCCTGCTGGATAAAATTCAGGATAAGACACAGGGAAGCATCACCGGTGCTTTTGTAGAGCACGTTGAGGGAAAACCCCGCAAAGAACCGCCACCCTTATTGCATGACCTGAGTAGCTTGCAGCAAGAGGCAAATAAGCGTAAAGGCTTTACTGCCGACCAAACCTTGGGCTTGTTGCAGAATCTTTATGAAAGTAAGCTGGTAACTTATCCCAGAACAGGCAGCAGATATATCGGCGATGATGTTTTCGACACTATTCCCGCACTTATAAAGGGATTCACAGAGCACGCTGATTTCGGCAGGCAGGCAACTGTTTTAACTCAGGCTAAGCTAAACAAGCGAAGTGTAAATGCGAAGAAAGTTACCGATCACCATGCTATTCTGCCTACAGGCATTCAGCCCGGTCCTTTATCTAAAGATCATCAGGCAATCTACGACATGATCGCCGGGCGTATGCTTGAAGCCTTCCATCAGGATTGCCTGAAGGATATCACTCGCATCAACCTCATTGCCGGCGATGATAAGTTCAGTGCAAGTGGTACTGTCATTAAATCTGCTGGCTGGCGGGCGGTGTTTAATGAACCCGATGAGGAAAAGAAGGACGAGGAAAACACTTCCTTGCCCAAGGTCGCCAAAGGAGAAAGCCTGCCGGTGGCAGCAAAAGCGTTGTTGGAGAAACAAACAAAACCTAAGCCGCTGTATAATGAGGCCTCGCTTTTAAAGGCGCTAGAAACCGCGGGCAAGGAGATTGACGATGAGGAGCTGCGATATGCAATGAAGGATAGCGGATTGGGTACACCTGCCACCAGGGCAGCGATTATCGAAACCTTAATTAAGAGGAATTATATCCGTCGTGAAAAGAAAAACCTTCTACCTACCGATACAGGACTTATGGTCTATGATGTGGTAAAAGAACAAAAGATCTCCCGTGCCGAGCTTACCGGAACCTGGGAAAAGCGACTGGAAGAGATCCGCTCTGGTGCCCCTGTGCCAGCCTTTCAGGAGGAAATACGCCTGTACACTCGTGAAATCACCGACGAGATGCTTAAAGCAGGTACGCTTATACGTACACAAAAAGCGAGTGTGAGCGCGGAGGAAACTGCTCCCTGATCCTCTTTGTGCGTATGGTGTCGCCTCGATTTTTAACTTACACTAATGGCGTAATCTCTGTTTTGTGTTGTTACATTGATTTTATCGCTTATTTTACATCGAATATGATCTTTGTGTAAAGATATTGTTACGAAAGTCATAGTGTGCCATTACGGTAGTCATGGCAGCGCTGACCGGCGCCACCTAATTTTGTGTCATTAAGACATTATGAAAATTAGATTTTTTGGGGCCATCGTTTTACTGACACTTAGCTCAGCTTTGGCCAAAGCGGACGACGCGAAAATTGATAGCATCAGAAATTTCTCCAACTACAAAAGAAGCCTGAGCTTTAATGGCCTTCTACAATTTCAGTATAAGGCGGCGTTGACAAAGGACTTTAACGTCGATGGCGTAAATATAGATAAGGATCATCCTGCGGCAGGCGTTGCCATGTCAAACAATACCTTTCTTATACGGCGCGCGCGCCTGAACACCAAGGCGGTAATTAATGATCATTTTGACGCCAACCTCATGATGAACCTCGCCGAGTTCAATGGAGAGACAGCGAAGAAGGTTCTTGAGAATGCCTATATACGATACCATGTAAGTCCCGCTCTTAATATCAATGCCGGACAATTCCAACCGTTCTTCGGTCCTGAAGATATGTGGCCGGCAGATGTCATTAAATCTATTGACTTTTCTAATCAGTATGCTTTGTATGGCGCTTCCGGATGGCAGGGATTTCAGCTTGGCGTGTCTGTATATGGAACGGTAAACCCGGGTGCAAAAATTCCTGTAAACTACTACGCCGGACTCTATAATGGAAACAATCGCAACGAGAAGACTGATAATGATGATTCTAAAAATTATTATGGTCGTTTGGAGGCAAATCTGTTCCCTAACTTGAAACTCGCTGTAAATGGTGCTCACGGTTCATGGGAGGGTCATCAGGGACATGCCTACGGAGCCGACTTTACCGGTGACTTTAAGCTTAGCTCCAGAACAAGCATTGAACTGATTGGCGAATATAAAGAAGGAACAAACTTTGCCGAATACATGAAAGCTCCTGTAGCCAGTCGTCTGGATATCGGTCAGTATTATAACAAGGGCTTCTTTATCTTTCCGAATTTCAGATATGACTGCAAGCTTCCACGCCTGCGTTCTGTGGAGTTTTCTTCCCGCTATGAATATCTAAAAGAAAATTATAAGGTTGATGACAACACCCGTCAGACAATAACACCAATGGTAAGCTTTGAATTCTGCGATCTATATTTCGCGCGTCTTGAGTTTGGTTGTGTTATTGACGTGTTCGATCACAATGTGCCGCTGACAAATCACTATAGTCATGCCACAGGTGTCGCTCAGCTACAAATTCGATTCTAAATTTAAACACACGCTCTCTTGCTCTCTGAAAGGCTGGATCTTGAAAAAAGATCCAGCCTTTATTGCTTCATGGCCGCGTAAGTTTATTGAAATGAGCGCGCTGAAGGGCGATGCTCTTAATGATTAAAGGTCATGCGCAGTCCGGAAGCGCTGTCATTGAAGATACCATTCTCGTAAGCAAGATGCCCGGAGACAATGGTATGCGTAATTGCCGACCGGAAGCGGTGTCCTTCAAATGGACTCCATCCACATTTTGAAAGAATGGTTTCGCTGTTTACTTCTGTAGAAGCGTTCAGATCCACCAGCACGAGATCGGCGAAGTAGCCTTCCCGGATATATCCGCGGTCTGCTATGCGGAAGCAGATAGCCGGATTATGAGCGGTCTTTTCGACAATCTGTTCAAGCGTGATTTTCCCTTGATGATACATGTCCAAAAGCGCTGGTAGGGCATGTTGTACCAATGGCCCTCCTGAAGGGCTCTGAAGGTATGCTTGCTTTTTCTCTTCCAGCGTATGCGGCGCATGATCTGTAGCGATTACGTCAATGCGTCCGTCAAGTACCGCCGCAAGTATCGCGTCGCGGTCGGACGCGGTCTTCACCGCCGGATTCCATTTTATGAAGTTTCCTTTTTCAGGATAGTCCTCATCCGAAAACCAAAGGTGATGTACGCATGCCTCTGCGGTGATACGCTTCTCGCTGAGTGGTAGCGCGTTACTGAACAAAGATGTCTCTTTAGCAGTTGAAATATGCAGGATATGAAGACGGGTATTAAACTTCCGGGCCAGATCTACAGCGAAAGAAGAAGACAGGTAACAAGCCTCTTCACTTCTGATCTGCGGATGCATCGATGGCGTAATAGCCTCACCGTAACGCTCCTTAAAACTCGCGAGATTCGCTTTAATGGTAGCCTCGTCCTCGCAATGCGTAGCAATAAGCATGGGCGTACTTGAAAAAATGGACTCTAAGGTCTTGCTGTTATCTACAAGCATATTTCCTGTAGAAGAACCCATAAAGATCTTTATTCCGCATACATCCGCAGGATTAGTACGTAACACTTCCTCCAGATTGTCGTTGGTGGCACCCATATAAAACGAGTAGTTTGCCAAGGACTTTTTAGCCGCAAGGGCATATTTATCCGCTAGCAGTTCTTGAGTGGTAGTATTGGGCACGGTATTAGGCATCTCCATAAAACTGGTAATACCTCCGGCTACTGCCGCCCGACTTTCGGTAAATATCTCAGCCTTATGGGTAAGTCCCGGTTCCCGGAAATGTACCTGATCATCAATGCTTCCCGGAAACAAATATTTGCCTTCAGCATTTATCTCCCGGTCCGCCTTTATGTTTAGCGATGTTCCTATCTGAACTATGCGTCCGTCCTTAATGAAGATATCCAGAACCTGCTGAGTCCCTTCATTTACTACGGTCGCGGCTTTAATGAGTATTGACGACATATCAGTAAATTATTTGCTACGAATGTAATAAAAAAATGCGCAGCCTGATTTCGCTGTCCTTCTAATCAGAGAGGACAGTTGTCTTTAGCAGCATGAACATAGCGACTTTCAAGTCAATTGACATGGATCCCTGCAGCCGTGATCCTCGGTTTAAATATTCGAACTGAGGCCTTGCTTAGTACGTGGCTTCTGCTCCTTCGGGCGATTATCGTGGGCATTTCATTTCAATACCTTATCTTTGCCGAATGGCTTCATTTGAAGATTTTAAGTTCAACCGACAAATTCTCAATGCTATTGAGGATGCCGGCTATTCAGAACCAACACCGATACAACAAAAAGCGATTGCTCCCATACTCTCCGGACAGGACATTATGGGTATCGCGCAAACCGGCACCGGTAAGACCGCGGCATACGTGCTTCCTCTCATCATGCAATTGAAATACGCGCAGGGAAACGACGCACGGGCGCTCATCCTGGCGCCTACGCGCGAACTTGCGATGCAGATAGAGGAGAACATCAGAATTTTTTCACGCTATACCGATCTCCGAACAGTGGTTATCTACGGCGGCCTCGGGCCCAAAACCCAGATCGCCACGCTCAGTGCTGGGGTAGATATTCTCGTTGCTACTCCCGGACGTTTTTTAGATCTATATCTTAAAGGACATATACCTGTTAAGCTTTTGAAGCACCTCGTTATTGATGAGGCTGATAAGATGATGGATATGGGCTTTATTGGCTCCATACATCGCATTTTGGAAGTCGTACCACGAAAACGCCAGAATATGCTCTTCTCGGCAACCATGAGCGAGCTGGTGCACAAGATCGCCGGCGACTTTCTTAAATTTCCTACCGTGGTGGAGGTGGCGCCTCAGGCAACACCTGCCGAGACGGTACGTCAGGTCGTATACCATGTTCCCAATCTTAAGTCGAAGCTGAACCTTTTGCAGCATCTGCTGAAAGATGACGATAACATCAGCAAGCTGATCCTCTTCTGTAAGACGCGCGAAGTTGCCGACAATATCTATAGGTTTCTTGAGCGTCGTTACGGCGCGGAGCAGGTGCGTGTGATCCATGCTAATAAAGGTCAGAATACGCGCATCAACTCAATAAACGCGTTCCGCGAAAATGAGGTGCGTATTCTGGTTGCTACAGACGTCGCCGCTCGTGGGATCGATATACAGAACGTCAGCCACGTAATCAATTTTGACGTACCTATTGTTATTGAAGACTACGTGCATAGAATTGGCCGTACAGGACGCGCCTTTAATACTGGCGACGCGATCACTTTCTGCAACCCCGCGGAGAGCTATTATCTGACTAAGATTGAAAAGCTGATACGTCAGTCTATTCCTGTGGCCGATCTTCCCGACGCGGTATTCATTGAAGAAACAGCCTTTGATGAGCGGCAGGCGATCGCGCGAGAAATAGACATGCAAAAACGCAAGGAAGATCCTGAATTCAAAGGAGCCTTCCACGAGAAAAAACATAGCAGCGTAAATTCCCGCAACGCCAAAGGAACTAAAAAGACCACAAATGCTAAGGGCGCCAGAAGTGGCTCTTCGAAAAGTTTCAGCAAAAGAAAGGGTTCATGAGACTGCGCCTCACACCCTTGAACTTTGTGTCGGCGGGACTGGCTGTCAGTGTTATAAGTGCTATCTTTCAAAGAAACTCTTCAGCTGTGCAGATATCCTGGGGATGGCTTGCGCTCTTGCTCGTGCTGAGCAGTATCTCTGATATCTTCTTCCGCAGCATGTTGCGCGTAACCAAAAGAATTTGGCTCATTGAATGTATATTTATCATCTTTGTGGTCGCCCTGTTACTGCTCATAGGTAAAATAAGCTTATAGGGCACTTTCTAATTGATTCTATTATGAGAAAAGCTGAAATTAAAATTACTGTCGAACTTGACGATAATAACGTTCCTGAGAATATTACCTGGGAATCCAGTGACGCGGAAAATAAAGAACTCCTGCCTGTCAAGTCTATGATGCTCGCCCTATGGGATCATCAATACAAAAATTCTCTCAGGATAGATCTTTGGACAAAGGATATGCCCGTAGATGAGATGAAACGCTTCTTTTATGAAACCCTGCAAACCATGGGCGACAGTTTTCTGCGCGCGACAGGTGAGGAGAAGATCGTTGGCGATCTACGCGACTATTGCGCGCATTTCGCGGAAAAAATGGAGATCACTCAGGATAAATAACAGTATCTTTGGGCTCGCTAATGCAGCACCTTCGGGTGCTTCTTGCGATGGATTACGTTAACATAAAATATTACTCAAAATGAGATTAGCTAAACTCGTGGGACTCTTCTCCGCCATGCTGTTAATTGTCGGTACTTTTCTTCCGATGGTACATGTGCCTATTGTGGGCAACTGGAGCTACTGGGATCTGCATAAATATCTTGCCTCCTTCGTGACACTGATGGGCTTCCTGGCCATTTCCGCGGTTTTTAGAAAAAAACAGGGATATCTGCGTTTTTATGCTATTCTGGGTTTGCTCACGCTGGCGTTAACCTATGTCGGCGCAAGAATGAAGATCGCTGAGTCTTTCAGTTTCATCCCTTTCCCTAAGATGGCCGGTGCCGCGGGAAGTCTCATAAAATACCAATGGCAGGGCTGGACCATCATGATCTTCGCCTGTGTGGTAATGTTTCTTGCTGGACGTATGAACAAGACTCCTGAGGTGGTAGCGCCAATTCAGGGTGCATAACATCGTCATCGCCTCAAAGCGCCCTTGCCAATGTCTGTGATGCATGAAATAAAGTTGCTTGTACGTAAGGAGGTACTGTTAGAGTGGCGAACAAAGTACGCTCTGAACGGCATTCTTCTCTATGTCATATCGACTATTTTTGTCTGCTATCTGTCTTTTAAACAGATCAGTCCTACAGCATGGAACGCGCTGTTTTGGATCATCATGCTCTTTGCATCTGTGAACGCTATTTCCAAAAGCTTTGTGCAGGAAAATCCCGCGCGACAGCTCTATTACTACAGTATGGTCAGCGCCCGTGCGGTCATTCTTTCCAAGATGATCTATAACATGGGGCTGATGCTTTTACTATCGGTAATTGCGCTTGCTTTTTATACCGTAGTTTTTCAGAATACTGTCGGCGATCCGCTATTCTATTTTCTTTCAGTTGTTTTGGGAAGTGTCAGTTTCTCAGGGGTTTTCACCATGATTTCGGGCATCGCGGCCAAGAGTGGAAACAGTGGTACCCTGATGGCTATTCTTAGCTTTCCGGTGATCATTCCGGTGCTTATCATCCTTATCAAATTTTCCAAGGCTGCCATGGACGGCCTCGACCGATCTTTAAGCTACGACGAGATCGGCGTGTTGCTGGCAATAAATCTAATTGTCTGCATCGTCTCTATTCTTCTTTTTCCCTTTCTCTGGCGCGACTAAGTTCGCTGAGCCGCACTTGGCACGATTTTTCCTTTTTCTCTGTTAGTGTTCCTTTAGTACACATGAAACCTCTGTGCTAACGAGTATTCGTGACTCACCGGGAGTTATTGATGCCCGGCCGTTCAGGTTCAGGGGGTGCTTATCAGGGAACTACTTTGGGAATAATATTATAAACGCGCATACACTCACACACACTTTTATACCCTTTATTATGATTACACGATCGTCCATAACATTTAGAAAGCCCGCCAATCTGTTGTATATCGGCGGACTGCTCTTACTGCTGATCTCGATATTCAGTAATTGCTCCCGACGTAAATCGGGCGAACAACCCAATGTAGATAGCGTTTACGTTAAGAATTTCATGAACTCCAGAGATCAGTTTAAAGATGATAGCTATTGGGCTATGGAATTCTATAAAAAGCGTTCTTTTAAACTTGGCTGGTTTAAGGATCATGAGCTGTCGCCCCAGGCAGAAAAGATGCTGAATGTTGTTAAGCGTGCCGGAGAGGACGGTCTTGATGCCTCGAAATATAATATCATCGATTTTGAAAAGCCTCTGGCGGAACTAAAAAAGGTCAAACGTGATCTGGATAAACGTGATGAGTTGGAGCGTAGTATTGATCTGGGCTTAACGGCTACGTACCTCAATTGGGCCTCCGACTTTTACCGGGGACTATTGGAACCCCGTGATTCTCGAAAGGCTGACTGGGATATTAAGCGTAATACGATGCGTTTGGATCTGGCATTGGAAGCAGTGTTAGGCGAGCGCGAAAGTGATTATGCTTTTGCCGACTTTAAGCCTACACATCAGGAGTATGCAAACTTGAAAAAGGCCTTAGCCAACTATCGAGCGATAGAAAAGCAGGGAGGCTGGCCAAAAATGCCCTCTGACGCGCGCGTAAGTGTCGGTAGCGCCTCTTCCGTAGTACCATTGCTAAGAAAACGCCTGGAGGCGCTTATTGGAAAGGACACGGTGGCTGCAGCTGCAAACAGCAATATTTTTACCGCGGCTTTATCTAATGCTTTAAAAACTTTCCAGAAAGATAATGGCTTAAAAGTTACGGGCAACCTGAATGAGGAGACCCTGAGGTTTATGAATGTGCCTGTGCAGGATCGTATCCGCCAGGTAGTTATTAATATGGAACGCTGGCGTTGGATTCCCCAAAGCTTTGGTACTGATTATTTGATCGTAAACATTCCCGAATATCGCCTTCGCGTGTATACCAATGATAAGGAGGCCATGAGCATGAACGTCATCGTGGGTAAGGAAATGCACTCTACGCCGATATTTAATGATCTTATGGAGCACGTGGTGATCTCGCCTTATTGGAACATTCCTCCCGGGATTCTTCGCAACGAGGTGGCTCCTAAGGTGCAGGCTAACGCGGGGTATCTCGAAGCTTCAGACATGGAAGTTATCAATCAGCAGGGCGAGCGCGTGGATCCCTCATCTGTAAACTGGGCTGAGGCTGGTAGCGGCAGTTTTCCCTATGTTGTTCGCCGCAGACCGGGGCCAAAGAATGACCTGGGACGAGTAAAGTTTATATTTCCGAATTCAAGGAATATCTATCTTCATGATACACCAGCTACCGAGCTTTTTAATGCCAGCAAGCGCGACTTTAGTCACGGATGTGTTCGGGTGGAGAAGCCTATAGAGCTTGCCGAATATCTGCTGAGAAATACAGGATGGGATAGAAGTCGCATTGAAGAACAGGTAGCTACGCGTCAGGAAAAATATGTTCCTCTGAAGAAAAAACTTCCGGTATATCTGGTATACTTTACTGCTGCCGCTGATACTACCGGTCGCGTGCGATTCTATAATGACATTTATGCCCATGATGGCGGAATGAAAAAAATGTACTTTGCGGCGCAATAAATTTGATCCCGCAGAACATAATTGTAATAATTTACGTTTTAGTTATAGAGATCGCCGGAAACTCCTCAGGTGTAAGTTTTGATTTTAAATCCTGGTGTTGTATGTCAGGAGATTAAGGTGGGAAACTTCGGGGGCGAGGGAGGCGTTTGACAGAGTAACTAAATTCATTGAAACAAAAAGCAATTTTAATAACAGACATGAAAAAAATAGCATTTTTACTGGCATTAGTGGCTGGAGCAGCAGTATTGCCAGGATGTGTTAGCAATAAAAAGTACGAGAGCCTGCAGTCGCAGTATAATCGTCTCGACAGCAACACGCGCACCATGCGTAATAAATACCTGCTTACAGAGCGTAGCCTGGCAGTATCGCAGGAGCGTGTAACAAGCTTAACGGAGCAGATTGCTACGGAGCGTAATAATAATAAGACCTTGCAGAAAGCCCTGGACGACTGTATGCGCTCAGGAAGTCAGGGAAATCTGAACATCTCGAAACTGGTGGATGAGATCAACTCCTCAAACAGATACATTCAGCAGCTCGTAAATGCGAAGAATAAGAGTGATTCATTGAATCTTATTCTTACTACCAACCTCACCAGATCGTTAAATGCTGATGAGATGCGTGACGTTAATATTAAAGTACTCAAAGGGGTAGTATATATTTCCCTGGCTGACAATATGCTTTACAAGTCAGGTAGTTATGAGATTTCTCCTGACGCGGGACAGACCCTGGAGAAGATCGCCAAAATTATTAAGGATTACAGTACCTATGATGTGCTTATTGAAGGAAACACCGATAATGTGCCGATTTCGCAGAAGAATATTCGCAATAACTGGGACTTAAGTGCTTTGCGCGCGTCATCGGTAGTGCAGGCGTTACAAAATACCTATGGCGTAGATCCTAAACGATTAACCGCAGGTGGTCGCGGAGAGTTTAACCCAATCGCGGATAACTCAAGCCCTGAAGGTCGTGGTCAAAACCGCCGTACCCAAATCATCATTACTCCTAAACTGGATCAGTTTATGGACCTCATCGGGAAAGCCCCTCAGGATAAATAGGGTCGTCTGATAATATACTTTAACGCTAAAGAAGCCTGATGCCCACAATCCATGCGGATTGCGAGTATCAGGCTTCTTTTTTTACACTGGCCGCTCTCATTTCAGTCAGTTTTTTCGGCATCCGTCAGTACTTTCGCGAAAATGACGCACCTGGACTTCAGTTAAAGCGCGAACATATGACTGTTAAATTTTTTCTTTAAAATTAATATCAAAACTGGTGGCTATCAGGCTATCAGTACCCTACCTGGTTCGAGAGTGACTCGAGACTGCTTCGTACCAGACAGCACTGGTCATCGACATTTCATGGGCATTTCATCGACANNTGTCGATGAAATGTCGATCACCACTCGAGCGTGTCTCGAGTCTGGTCTGAGTCAGTCTCGGAGCAGGTAGGTAGCTGCTCCCCGTCAAACCCTTGCCAGTGCTGATAAATGGATCAACCATCGGGATGCGCCACATCGGTTTTCTGAGTGTTAGCCAGCTGTTTTTATAGGACATTATGCGACATTTTATGATATGTCCTGAAGCCGATTGCCTGCTGACGTAGCAAAGAGCAAGCACCGGAAGAGTAGTGGCGATTATCGAAAGTATACGTGGATTTGACTTGTCTTAAGATATTGATAGATAGAGGCTTGTTTCCTGTTTTTTCTTTGTTGAGTTTTGTTCCTGTCGGCAGGGAGATGACTTATACATCATTGCCCTGAATGAAGATTAACAGAAACATAACGATTATGAAAGCACTAGCGATACTTTGGTTTTTAGAATTTATGAGCTTGATAGTATCACGATACGGCGACATGATGTGTTGGGATGGATATTATCAGTGCGGGACTAAACTTTGGAGTGGTTGCGCGCAGGTGGGAGCGTTTTTCGGTGCGTTGACCTGTAACGGGTATTTGCTCATTAAGGCTTTTTGGGGAAAGCTGAGGGGGACTTATTACCTGCTGGACATGGAAATTAGCGTAAAACGGCGAATTTTCAATGTGCTGTGCAGCGTTGGCGCGAAAGCGGCTTGTGCTGTGCTGGCTGTGTTGGGCCCTGGAATGTGCGGTGTTGATCCATCCGGTGATGGTCTTAAAGCGAAAAGTCCCGCACACGCTTGGCGCATGGCGGGACTTTTCAATCATGGGACTCCGGTACAGGAGTTTCTTTATCAGATCAGGTCAACGCTTCTCTTTACGAATTCCGTAAGGTCAGCACCTGTCAGTAAGCCCTGCGACAACAATGCCAGGTCAATAGCTTGTTTAGCAAGCTTTGCCTTTGTGTCATCGCCGTCGGCGCTAAGAATCTTTCCGATAAGCGGGTGGTTCCCGTTAATGGCAACCTTGTAGCTGTCGGGCATAGAACCATAGAAGTTCATTCCGCCACCCATTTGAGCCATGTCTTTCATGCGGCGCATAAATTCGTCCATGGTAATATGTACAGGTAGCTCATCAGGACTAAGGCTTTCAACCTCTACGCGCATATTACTTTTATTAACAGCGCTTTCGAATAGTTCTTTGACTTTTGTTTCTTGTTCAGCTGTAAGAATATGCGGAGGCGTGTCGCTCTTTGTGATTAGCTTATCGATAACATCAGCATCAACGCGTTTTAAAGAGGTCTTCTCGAGCTTTTGCTCCATTTGGTTGATGAAGTGATTATCAAGCGGCGAGTTCATTAACAGCACATCGTAACCCTTTGCCTTGGCTGACTGTATATAAGAATCCTGTTTCGCAGGATCGTTGGTATACAGATATACGAGCTGTCCGTCTTTATCTGTCTGAGTATCCTTTACTGTTTCGCGATATTCTTCGAGGGTAGCATGCTTGCCATCAGTATTTGAGAGTAGGGCGAAGTCTTTTGCTTTTTCATAGAACTTCTCTTCGCTGATCATTCCGTATTTTACGAACAGACCGATATCCTGCCATTTAGACTCGAACGATGTTCTGTCCTTCTTGTACAATTCGGATAGTTTATCGGCAACCTTACGCGTAATATAGTTGTTGATCTTCTTTACATTGCTATCTGCCTGCAGGAAGCTTCTTGACACGTTTAGCGGAATATCCGGAGAGTCTATAACGCCATGAAGGAGCATAAGGAACTCTGGAACGATATCTTTTACCTCATCAGTGATGAATACCTGACGGGAGAAGAGCTTAATCTTATTGCGTTGGAATTCAAAATCGTTTTTAACCTTAGGGAAGTAAAGCACTCCGGTAAGATTAAAAGGATAATCGACATTCAGATGGATCCAGAACAATGGATCTTCAGAGAAGGGGTAAAGTTCCTTGTAAAATGCCAGGTAGTCTTCGTCTTTCAGATCCGCCGGAGCCTTTGTCCAGATCGGATTGGGATTGTTGACAATATTATCTTTTTCAATGGACTTATATTTAGGCTTACCCTCTTCGTCTTCTCCATCCGGCTCGGTCTCTGTTTTGGTGCCGAATTTAATTTCCACAGGGAGGAAGCTGCAATACTTATCGAGGATTTCCTGAATTTTTGACTGTGAGAGGAATTCCTGAGATTCTTCATTTATGTGAAGGATGATCTCGGTTCCGCGTTCTGTACGGTCGCCGGGCAGAATTTCGAATTCAGTACTTCCATCACAGATCCAGCGTGCAGGAGTTGCACCATCCTGATACGATAGAGTATTGATCTCTACTTTATCGGCGACCATGAACGCCGAATAGAAACCTAAACCGAACTTACCGATAAGTTCATTGGCATCTTTCGCCTCTTTAAACTTCTCAACAAACTCTGTAGCTCCGGAAAAGGCAATCTGATTGATATACTTTTTGATCTCTTCGGCTGTCATACCGATACCGCGGTCGGCGATCGTGATGGTTTTGGCTTCCTCATTCAGGCTTACTTCTACACGAAGCTGACCGAGGTCGCCCTGGTACTGCCCGAGAGATGAAAGTCTTTTGATCTTTTGCGTAGCGTCTACTGCGTTTGAAACCAGTTCTCTGAGGAAGATCTCATTGTCGGAGTAGAGAAATTTCTTAATGATAGGGAAGATGTTTTCGGTGTGAATCGAAATAGTTCCTTTTTCTTGCATATCTAATAGAATTTTGATTTTTAAATTTTAACTGACTTCATTCGTTTCCGTCAGCCGTCGACCAAGCACAAGGCTCATTCCAAAAATTAAAAAACGTCAATATGGCAGTATATTTAAGCCTGCTGGAGCAGCGACATTGAAAAAAGGTCAGTTTTTCTTTTTTCCGGGACAATCTTTACAACGTTTTCCCTTTTTATATTTTTTACAGCACTTTTTAAAAATGCAGGAGCAGCTGAGGCAGGCAATCGGTTCTTTATCCATCATCACTATATAGGTTAAAAAACGACGCCTGCCATAACTTTATTGTAAGATCTTTTCTCTTAATGTTTGAGAAAGGGCTTCGGACTCGCGGATGATGTCGTCAGCGACATGGGAATTGTTTTCAATTATGAGGTGCGCCGCGTCTTTGTAAGGGAGCAGAAACTGCTTGTAAGCTGGTAACACGTGGTTTTCCCATTGATACATAATCATTTCATGGGTATATCCGCGATGTTTCATATCTCTTTTTAGACGTCGGTTAAGGGTAATTTCCTCTTCAGCATCCATAAATACACGCAGGTCGAAAAGCGAGGCAAGTTCCTTGTAATGGAATATAAAGAGCCCTTCAACGATGATGATGGGCGCAGGATTGATGGTGAGCATTCTGGCCTTATCCATATTCACATTGAAGGTATATTCTTTCTTCTGATAGCTGTTGCCTTCAATAAGTGTAGTGAGGTCGTTCAGAAGCTTTACATCGTCTATACACTCGGGAAGGTCAAAATTTATCCACCCATTGGCATCACGCGGCTGCGTTTCCATGGGTTTGTAATAATCGTCCTGTGAGATCAGGGACACTTCGTTCTCCTTGAAATGATTAAGGAAGCAATTTAAGAAGAATGTTTTGCCGGAACCACTGCCGCCGGCAATGCCGATGATATAGGGCTTACTCATTTGGTACTCCGTATTCTAAGCTAACTTGAAAACGTCTGTCCAGTGCTCCCAGTAAATCGGCGGTAGCCTTGGTGAGGACAATGACAACATCGCGGGTGGTATCATTTTCCGTGAACTTACCCACGACTTTGGCGAAGGTGCTTTTGCCCGTCATTGGGTTCGTTACGCGGATAACCGTGCCCACAGGGGCGCTACGGTGCAGCGCTAGCATTTTGTTAGAGTCGAGATTGCTGTCGGAAATCCATACGGCAACGCCCTTTTCAGCACGTTGAGTTACACCATAGCGGTTGGCGTTGATTTTTGTATTGTCGCTGGCGGCACTGTCGGTGCTATCTTTCTTTACATAATCTTCCAATGGGCGTACGCGAGGTGACTGACTAGCCTGTTCGCCAATGGCCGCGGCCACGGGATTGCTGGTTGTTGTTGTCTGGCGCACCTTTATAATCTGTCCGACATGAAGGTTGTTGCCTTCCAGCTTATTAATTCTTTTTATCTCGTCAACCCCAATATTGAAGCGGCGTGAGATGGCAAATAACGTCTCCTTAGGACCCACTTTATAGTCGATAAGTCCTTCCTGAGCTACAGGATTATTCTGCTGGGGCAAAGGACGCGTAGCGGGGCGTTGTGCTTGCTGAAAGTCTCTGCCGGTAGGCACCTTTACGATATCGCCTATGTGCAGGACTTTTTGCGTGTTATGATTCATTACATCGCGGGGATGTACATTGTATAATCTGGATATCGAATAGTAATTCTCCTTGGTATCTACTTTATGAAGTACTACCTGTTTTCCGTTTTCATTTTCAACACCTATGGAATCTCTGCCTGCTGACGCGAAAGCATGTGAGGTTCCAAGGATGCAAAGAACTGCCAATATAGAACGCATGTAATGTTGTTTATGAACTTGTATTGTTTAATTTCTAAATACGCGCTTATCCCGCGTGCTTTTACTAATACGATCAAAAAAGATGTCGCGGGTTTAAAGATCGCGATCTACAGCGACATTTATTTTGACGGCCGTAAAGGTACGTATCTTTATTAATAAAAGTAACGGCTGGGCGGCCAGCCTATTGTTCCCGCCTCTGTTTTTATGGTATATCTAAAGATACAAGGAGAAATGAACCAGTAAAAACTGGAAGATCAGTCACTGATACTTATATTTTTATGACCAGCAGGCGTTGTTTTTTGTCTGAAATACAGAAAATATGCTTTTCGAATACGAAAAATCCTTCAGGATTCATTTTTTCCATTTGTTTTTCCAGCAACGTGTGATATAGTATTTCGTTCTTTTGAGCGAGAAGCAGCTGTTGATTGTATTTTCCGTTGTCCTGAGTATGAAAAGCATACACAAGCATGTTGTTGACAGTGGCCGCCAATACGGGCTGGCAAAGTGTTTCTGAAGATGTTAGCGGAAGTGGCAGCGTTGGCGTTTCCAATGGCTCCGGCACTTGGATGTCGGGGTGTACGGCGGTGGAAAGATGCAGATCGGCAGCCTGAAGTTCTTGCCCTGTGTCGGCGTTTAAGAGTAATGCTTTCAGGGGAAATATTCCGGCCTCCGCGGCAAGGATCCCCAGGGTATCTGTCTGTAGCAGGATCTTGTCAAACCGTTGCCATATCAGCGTGCCCTTTGCATCATAAACAATGATGCCCCGTCGTTGCGGGACTTCCTCATTACTATAAATATGAAAGAATAAATTGCCTTTGTACAGGCAGTCGAGATGAATGTCCCAGCTGTGCGCTGGTGTATAGTCTTCAAGTATATATTGTTGTTTTTCAATGTTATATATCGATATGGAGGTGCTGCGCGTATCCGCGTTGCGTGCCTCTATAGCCAGCAGAGGTGCTAAGGGATCAGCCTTAATCTTCCATATTATTCCGTCAAACTTTTTCTCAGAAATAGGATTTATGTTATATTTATTAATTGAAGACATAGCTCAAAAGTATAATATGAACCTGATAAAACCTTTGTTTCTGAAGCTATTTTTTTTAATAGAACTTCTATCGCTGAGCGCTAGCTACGGACAGCAAAGCTCCGGGGTGTACGTCCTTGATCTGCGTGGAGAAATAGGTCCCGCGGCATGGAGAAATACCCGTAAGGCGCTCAATAAAGCTACGGAGTCATCCGCGGAAGCTTTTATAATACATATGGATACTTTCGGCGGCATGGTAGATTACGCCGATTCTATTCGTTCGGCACTATTAACAAGCCCCATTCGATCTATTGTATATATAGATAAAAACGCCGCTTCGGCAGGAACGCTGATAGCATACGCGTGTAATGAGATCTATATGCACAGTGGCTCAAGTATGGGAGCCGCCAGTGTGGTAAATCCTAAAGGAGAGCTTATGCCGGAAAAATACCAATCGTATATGCGTGGTTTAATGCGCGCGACCGCGGAGGCCCGCAGTCGCGATCCGCGTATCGCGGAAGCTTTCGTGGATCCTGACGTGGTGGTTCCCGGCGTGATAGGGAAAGGAAAAGTCCTTACGCTTACCAGCGCTGAGGCGCTGAAGTTGGGTATCAGCAAGGGCGAGGTAAACTCAATGCAGGAGTTGCTGGATAAAACCGGATTGGAGGGACGTCCGCTGGCGCGCCATACGGTGAGTATTCTTGATAAGATTATCTCCTTCCTGATGAATCCCGCTGTAAGCGGCGTGTTGATACTTCTTATAATCGGTGGTATCTATTTCGAAATGCAGTCGCCTGGAATTGGCTTCGCTTTACTTGTATCAATTTCCGCGGCTTTATTATTTTTCGCGCCTTTATATCTGGAAGGTCTGGCGGCAAACTGGGAAATAGGATTGTTTATCGTGGGACTCATATTATTGGCTTTAGAAGTGTTTGTGATTCCGGGTTTTGGCATTGCCGGTATCCTGGGAATTATTTTCGTTATAAGTGGTCTGGCCTTAAGCCTGGTTCTTAACGATTGGTTTGATTTTAGTGTTAGTGGTTCAGAGCAATTAACACGATCGGTAGGCGTTGTGCTGGCTTCCATGATAGGAGCCGTTATCGTGTGTGTGATTTTTGGAAAGTCACTGTTAAATACCCATGCTTTTCGTCGTCTGGTGTTAAGTGATGCCCAGGATGCTGAAGAAGGTTTTGTCGCCGGTCGTCAGTCTGCCGGACTGAAGGGGAAGATTGGCAGAGCGCAAACAGATCTGCGTCCCTCAGGAAAAATTGAAATTGAAGGCGAGTGGTATGACGCCGTGGCGATGGATGGCTACGTGTCAAGGGGTAATGAGGTGATGGTGGTGAAGCAGGAAAACTATAACGTTTTTGTTAGAAAAGCAGAAGGTTGAAACTTTAGGCCTAAGTTGAGAGTTTAACCTAATAAAACAATCGGAAAATGAAAGCAGAAGAAATAGGACTCAAGGACGCGCAGGTGCGCCCGGTGGTAGATCAACTGAATGATTTGTTGGCAAATTATCATATTCACTACCAAAAGCTTAGGGGTTGCCATTGGAATGTAAAGGGGAAGAGCTTTTTTACCCTGCATGCTAAGTTTGAGGAGCTTTACACGAATGCTATCGCTACAATTGATGAGCTGGCAGAGCGCATTCTTACCTTAGGTAAGTCTCCGCTAAGTACTTACGCGGAGTATATTGACACCGCGGAAATTGAGGAGATTCAAACTGTCGGACTGCAGGATATAAAAATGGTGGAAGCGATACTTGCGGACTTCGCAGCCTTGATCGACATTGAGCGTGGCATTATGGAAGCAACCTCTGAGAACGGAGATGATGGCACCAATGACATGATCAATAAGTTTATGCAGTTTAAAGAAAAGAATACCTGGATGCTTCGGGCGTTCTGTAATATGTCATAACATGGGATCAGCGGAGTTTGCTATCTTACTCCGCTGTCTTTTAATAATGTTCTGAGTTTCTTTTTTGCCCTGAACAATTTTGTCTTAACCAAATGTAAAGGCAGTTCAAGCTTATCACATATTTCCTGATAGCTTAATTCGTCCTTATAGAAATACCTGATAATTTTATTTGAAACAGCATCAAGTTTATCTATTTGAGAATACAGGATGTTGTAAGAAAGTTTTTTGTCAAGCAGGTGATCTGGCGCTGTGGTTGAACAGTTTGATATATTAAGTTCTTCATTGTTTATATTTCCAGCGGAGAGTGAAAAACTGTTGCATTCCACTGTGCGCTGTTGGCGGCGGTAATTGTCTATAATTAAGTTGTTTGCGATTTCGCACAAAAAGGAGCTTACCTTAACATTATAATCGGTATTATATCGGGATGCATAGCGATAAAAATTCACAAAAGTTTGTGACGAGATTTCATTAGCCAATTCCTTATTAAAGTTTAGCCTTTTCGAAGCATAATCAAAAACATATTTGTAATGCTTGTTGTACAGAAGTCTGAAGGCGCGTTGGTCGCCGCCTAAGAATGCCCGAATCGCATCGATATCGCTATATGGAGCGACTTTACTCAATTCGTTTTGGATGATTTTTGAAGAACGCATATGAGATAATCTAAATCTTAAATCAAGAAAAGCACCTTTATTCTGTCCGTTAAATCCTTTTAGCTTCAAAGGGACAATTGTGCAAATCCTTCTTTCGTTAATTTCCTCTTTCATTTTATCGCATGTGTACAGCAATAGAAAGTAGAGGTGTGTTAAATTGTATTTTTTATTTTTTGATTTCTTTTATGGTGTAATATTAGGAAAAAAATAAAACAAAGTGGGGAATTGAATTGTAACATGTTGATTGTTTTCTACGTAATTTGCATTTATGTGGCGTGCTGTCTACATTAAATTGTTGATGTCTAGTTACTTGTGTTGAAATTATCTTTTTTTTAACTGATTGTTTTTTTTCAATATTAATTGCTGATTCTTGATAAAAGACGAGAATTTAATGTGTTTTTGGCGTTAGTCGGCATGGGAATTTATTCCACATAATGGTGGATTTTGGGTTTTGTACCATAAGCGTGCCAAATATTTATGTTTTTTTAATGCGATTGAGGAGATGGAACGCTACCTATTAGGAGAGTATGAGATTGTTGTAAATTGGAAACTTGACGTGATGAGGTATGTTGAAGCCCCGCCTGTAGATAGTTATAGCGTTGTAGAGCTCTGGTATTGTGCAAGATCTGTTACTTGGGCAGTGTAACAAAATAAAAAAGCCGGAAAATCCTCGTTACGGGGATGTTCCGGCTTTTTTATATAGGAGTCTTTATAGTGTTTCCTTCAACCATTTGAAGAATTCCCTTTGCCAGAGGATGCCGTTTTGCATTCCTGTAACCCAGTGATTTTCTTCCGGTAGGTATAGTAATCTACTTTTTATGCCTTTTAGCTGCGCAAGCTGAAAGGCTTCAAGGCCTTGTTCTACAGGTACGCGATAATCTGTTCCTCCCTGTACGATCATGATTGGCGTATTCCATTTATCGGCGAGTTCTATAGGATTCGCGTTTTTGTAAGAAGCCGGTTGATCCTGTTTCCAGTAGGAGCCGCCTATTTCCTTATTGGCGAACCATAGCTCTTCGGTGGTGCCATACCAGCTTCTCAGGTCAAAGAGACCATCGTGAGCAATGAAGGATTTAAATCTGTTGTTGTGCACTCCGGCGAGCATATAAATTGAGAAACCTCCGTAGCTGGCGCCTACAGCGCCGAGGCGATTCTTGTCTACATAAGGTTCTTTAGCAATATCATCGATCGCGGATAGATAGTCGCGTATCGGCTGGCCGCCCCAGTCGCCGCTGATGTCCTTGTTCCATTGAACGCCATGTCCGGGCATACCCCGGCGGTTAGGAGCAATGATGATATATCCATTTGCAGCCATAAGCTGGAAATTCCAACGGAAGGAATAGAACTGCGACAGCGCAGACTGAGGCCCTCCCTGGCAGTAAAGCAAGGTTGGGTATTTTTTGGCAGGGTCAAAGTCAGGAGGGTAGATTACCCAGGCGAGCATGTCTTTTCCATCGGTGGTACGTACATGGCGTTCTTCAACTTTGCCCATGGCCAGAGTTTTATAGACGGCATCGTTAACGTGAGTAAGTTGCGACAAAGCACCCGACTTTGTGTCGGCAAGATATATTTCCGCAGCATGGTTCATGTCGGTTCTGGTAAGGACGAGCTTATTTCCATCCTGTCCAAGGATTCCGTTGATATCGAATTGGCCATGAGTAAGCTGCTTTACGCGAGGCGTTTTATCGGACGCGATATTACTAAGCTCGAAAACTTGTTCCGTGCCTTTCACCGCAGCCAGGAACCATATCTTATCAGAGTTACTATCCCACTTCCAGGAGGCCACCGTTCCATCCCATTGTGAGGTAAGATTAAGCTTTTTTCCGCTGCGGAGATTCAGGACTACCAGATCGTTCTTATCGGACTCGTAGCCATCTTCGGCCATACTATTCCACGCGAGGAGTGAGCCATCTTTATTGAAGGCAGGGTTGGTATCGTAGCCCATCATTCCTTCTGATAGATTTTTCGTAGTTTTATTCGCAAGCGTATATAAATAGATATCGGTATTAGTACTCTGCGCGTAGTCTTTACCCACTTTCTTCTTGCTTACGTAGACGATTCCTTTGCTGTCAGGTGTCCATAGGAAATCTTCCATACCGCCAAAAGGGCGTTGCGGACAGTCGAAAGGTTCATCTTTCATCACGTCTACCGGGCTTATTGCCTTACCGTTTTCAAAGTTGGCGTAGAATACGTGCTGCGTTTTTCCGTTGTTCCAGTAATCCCAGTGTCTATAATTCAGGTCGTCGAACACATAGGCATTGGATTTAGGAAGGTCGGCATAGCGATCGCTACCATAGATTTTGAATGTAGGAACCTCGGCAGAATATAGGATCATTGTTCCATCCGGGGAAATCTGCAGGTTGTCGAGGGGGCTGTCAAAGTTGCTGATCTGCTTTTTGTCGTTCCCGTCGGCGTTCATCGTCCATATCTGCCCTTTATGAGCATAGGTTATTATTCCGCTTTTATCATTGTTGCGTATAATATGGCCGGCGTAAGGCTCATCACTTAATAAGCTGCCACCCTTGCCATCTATCCCAATGCTGTAAAGCTTGCGGGAGCCTTTGTTATCCTCTAGATTATAGGTTGTTACGGCGTACAGCACATTTTTTGTTTGGCTGTTAATACTTTCTGCCGATACGCGACCAAGCTGCCATAGCAGCTCCGGCGTCATTTTTTGTTGGGCATTCACGGTCATTGCGGCTATAATTAGGCCAAAACCCAAAAAATTCTTCATATGAATACTAAATGTTATACGTTATTATCACTTGCTATACCTTCAATAATAAGGCTCGCTGTTGCGGGATTGGTAGCCAGGGGAACGTTGTGCAGGTCGCAAACGCGCAATAGCATCTGAACATCGGGCTCATGGGGATGTTTGCCCAATGGATCGCGGAAAAAGATGATGCCGGCAAGTTGCTTCTCCACGGCCATGGCAGCGATCTGGGCGTCACCACCCTGCGGGCCACTGAGCTTTCGCGTAACCTGAAGACCCGTTTGCAGGATGTAGGTTCCTGTAGTTCCGGTAGCTACGAGGTTCATCTTGTTGAGGATATCGAAATGATCTTTAACGAAGGCTACCATTTCGGCTTTTCTGCCGTCGTGCGCTATTAATGCGATAGTTTTTGTGGTTGACATATATGATTATCCAAAAAATAAGTACGAAATAAAAATTGCGGCGATTACACCGGCGAGGTCTGCCATGAGTCCGGCAGTTATAGCATATCGGCTTTTTCTGATGCCGACAGAACCGAAATAAAGGGCGACAATATAAAACGTGGTATCCGCTGATCCATTAAATACACATGCGAGCCGTCCGACGAAAGAATCGGGATGGAAGGTCGTCATGGTATCGATCATCATGGCTTTGGCGCCGGAACCACTCAGCGGTTTCATCAGCGCAACAGGTAGCGCGTCAGTAAACCGGGTATCCATATTAAAGTGGCTGAATGCATATTTAAAGCCATCGACAATATACCCCAATGCACCGCAGTTTCGGAATACGCTAATGGCGGCAAGCATTGCTACGAGGTAAGGAATAATGCGTACGGAAGTTTCAAATCCACCTTTTGCACCTTCGACAAAGGCATCGAAGACGTTCACTTTTTTTCTTAATGCTCCCAGGATGAATACAATGGGAATAAGAAAGAGCATGACGTTACTCACCACCCGCGAGACTTCGCTAATCTGTATTTTACTGAGTTGCGTACTGAAATACCATACGATCAGGAAAATGAACGATGACAGTCCCAGAAGCCAGCTTATTACCACGGTATTGAAAATGTTTATGCGTTGCCTTACAGCTACTATAAGCATTCCTGCAAGTGTGGCAACATATGTGGCTATAATACAGGGGATAAATATATCGGTGGGGTCGGTAGCATTGAGGATAGCCCGCTGTGCGATGATGGAGATAGGCAATATGGTAAGTCCTGAAGTATGGAGGACAAGAAACATGATCTGTGCATTGGAGGCCACATCTTTATTTGGATTTATCTCCTGAAGGCTGCCCATGGCCTTTAAGCCCAGCGGCGTTGCCGCGTTATCAAGGCCGAGAAGATTAGCCGAAAAGTTCATCAACATTTGTCCGATGGCTGGATGCTTTTGAGGTACCTCCGGGAAGAGTCGACTGAAGAAGGGCCCTACGATACGGCTAAGGAAGTTTATAGCTCCTGCCTTCTCGCCAATATTCATGATGCCGAGCCAGAAAGCCATGGTGCCCGCCAGCGGCAGAGCAATATCCATGACGGACGATTTAGTAGTATCGAAAAGGCTTTCAACAAGATGCTGAAAGATTTGAGTGTCGCCCAGAAATATCAGTTTAATAAGCGCGATAATGAAGGCCAGAATAAAAAATGCGATCCAAACGTAATTCAGGGCCATAAGCAAGAAATAAAAGCCATTTATTTATATGGGGATGAAGTTACGTATTTTCCGCAAACCTTTACCCGAAGAGCGTAAATATGAGCATTGGAATAGCGCTTTACGAGGAAACGGCGCGGATTTGTAGCATGATTTTTAAAGAAATCAATAAATAATATTACATTCGAGCATCTGTGTATAATGAGTATGGCCTCTAATTCGTTGTAATGTTCTGCAACGCTTGTTGGGAGTGCTGTTATTAAGAATACTTGAATGAGGGCATTTCTTGCTTTATTTACTTTGGTATTTATTCCGATGTGCTTATACTCTCAAATGAGATATGAGATCAGGGGATCCTTGCAGGATTCATCTGGAAAAGGCATTATGGGAGCGAGTATCAAGTTAAACTCTGTATCAGATTCGCTGACCTCAAAGACGAACGATGATGGAAGTTTCGTGTTTAGTGGCATTGAAAGCGTTCGTTTTGTGTTAGTGATTAGTATTCTGGGCTACAAGACGATAGAACGCGAGTATCTGTTGGACAGGAATAGTCACCTCTCGTTTTTGAAGCCGATCCTATTGGAGGAGAAGTCTTATCAGCTTGATCAGATATCTATCATGGCTAAGCGGGCTGTGATTATTAAGAAAGACACTATTGAATATCAGGCCAGGAACTTTAAGGTGAGGGAGAATGCCTTCACGGAGGAGCTGTTGCGAAAGCTTCCGGGAATAAGCCTGGATCGTGATGGCGTTGTTACGGCCCAGGGAAAGGTCGTAACCCGGGTTACGGTTAACGGGAAAGACTTCTTTGGTGGCGATGTTGAAACGGCGATAAAGAATATTCCGGCCAGTTTGATTGAGAAAATTCAGGTTATCGATGATTATGGCGATCAGGGGCGTTTAACGGGTTCTGCCTCGGGCTTCTATCAGCGGATAATTAACATAAAGACCTGGGCTAATATAAGGAAAGGGTATTTTTCCAATGCAGCTGCAGGAGTAGGATCGGAAGAGAGATATCAGCTTTCGGGCATGGGAAACTACTTCGACAACAATCGGGAGACCGCAATATTTGCCAACATTAATAACAATAACTCCAAAAACCCTAACGCGGACTACGCGGTAGGTGCCCCTGGAACGGGTTTAAATACCCTGACAACGGCGGGTTTCAATTATCGTGAAAAATATACGAAGCACCTGACAACTTATGGTAATTATATATTCACGAAAAATGTAAATGACTTATTCTCAGAGACCTACCGGAAAAATGTATATCCGGATCTGAATCCCATTATAAATCAGGATACTACCTTAGCGAAGACCACCTCTTTGAATCACGTATTCCAATGGAATGTAGAATATGATGACAGTGTGACGTATGTGCTGTTGTCGCCCACTTTTAATTTTAACAGACGGTATAGCGAGTCGAACAGTGTCCTGCGCCAAAGCCGGCAGTTATCGTCGTCATTGGCTGACAGTTTACAGCAGATGATCTTTGATAAAGCCAAGTCTTCCATTCCTCTTGCGGGCGCGCGATTGGTCGTAAACCGCCGATTTGACAACCATGGTCGCATGCTGTTTTCGGAATTTAACGTTCGGGGAGGAGCAAGCAGTATGCATCAGGATGTCGATGCTCGTATGCGTTTTTACGACCGATATGGAATGCCTGCCCGTGATTCACTTCAGCGGCAATGGTTAAACACGGAAAATGAGAGTTTGACAGGCCTGGTGAAGTTTTCCTACATTGAACCATTAAGTAAGAACTCAAGGGTTGAGGTGGGCTATACCTTATCTTATTCACGTTATAATAATGATCGCGAGACGCGTATCAATTTCTATAGACGGATAGATTCTCTGAACAACCAATATAAGTATTCGTTTACAACCAACACAGTAAAGCTGGCTTTCCGTCATTCCGGTGGTAAGCATTCTTACACCGTGGGACTGAGTTTGCAGCCAACCCTGTTGTCGGGCAAGTCCATCAATGACTTTAGTGATCTTAATCGCCGAAATCTGAATTTCTTTCCCGAGATCAACTACAGTTTTCATATCACCACGGAGAAGACCCTGAATGCCATTTATTCGGCCTCGCCCAATGCTCCTTCTTATTATCAGTTGCAGCCCGTTACCGATCTCTCGAATCCGCAATACCCGGTGACAGGGAATCCGGAACTGAAATCGGAGCTTAATCACAGCGTCGACATCAATTATAACAGCTTCGACATAAACACAGGAACGACCTTCTTCGCGGGCATCAATGGTTCATATTTCCAGGATCAGGTGGTGACGAACACCGTGTTGGTGCAACATGAGGGAAATATTGTACGTCAGGAAACGCGCTTCGCCAATATCAATGGAAGCTTTAACCTGGGAGGGATATACAATCTTTCGCTGCCATTTTCTGATCGCAAATATGTGCTCGACCTGAATGGATCGCTGACATATAATCATAATACATCATTGAGTAACAGTGAAGAGATCATCAGCAAAAACCTGATCATGTCACAGGCTGTGCGTATGCAGATTAATCCGGGCGACTTCCTTGAGGTGTATCCCGCTGTAATATACACCTATAACCGAAATGCTTATTCTCTGGAACATAACGATATTTCAGAATTGTCGACATGGACCTTGGGTGGTACCTGCCGATGGAATATCCTAAAGAGCTTTTCTGTAGGTATGGATATAGATAAGAGCTTTAATATAGGATTCCAGAGTAAAGGAAAGTCTGATCCGTTTATTATAAATTCTTTCCTGGAAAAGCAATTTCTGAAGCATCGGCGGGGTGCTCTTCGCTTTACAGCCTTCGACCTTCTCGATCAGAATACGAGCGTGCAGCGCTCAATCATAAACAATGCGAAGCTTGATAACCGAAGCAATAAGCTAGGGCGCTATTTTATGTTGCTCTTTACTTTCAATATCAATAAGTTTGAAGCCTAAAGCAAACAATACGTATTTTTTCGTATTTTATTAATTGATAGTTTAACAATTACTTTGATGATAAATAAATCCCTAAATTCATTAATGGTCTGCCTGATCCTGTCCTCATGCTCATACCGCGGACATGCCGACAAAAGTCCCATGGGTTATGATTTAGAGAATGCGGAGGTTTTTCAGATGCCGGCTTCACTTAAAGAAATATCGGGAATAGCCTTTCATAAGATATTTCCCGGAGGCATTCTGGCTGAGCAGGATGAGGAAGGTGCTGTGTTTTTTTATGATTGGCAGAGTGGTAAGGCAAAGAAGTTGAAGTTTGGTAAAAAGGGTGATTATGAAGATATCACCGTTTTCAGAAGCAAGGTATATGTGTTGAGAAGCGACGGCAGTATTACCGCCATGACTTTAAAGAAGGAGAAAGGAGAGATGGTGATATCAGGGACTACGGAGTTTGAAAAAATTCTTCCTGCGGGAGAATACGAGGGACTTTTTGGTGATGAGCGTTCAGGGAAGTTATTTGCTCTGTGTAAAGAATGTAACTATGATACGACTGAAGGAGGATTTGGCGGATACACCTTGAGCGTGGATGTAGCAGGGGGATTGGTGTTAAGCGATCGCTTTTCCTTTACAGTGAGGAATGTAAAAGGTATAACTGATAACATGCGCTCTGGTTTTAAACCCTCGGCACTCGCTATAAATCCTCTTACCCGTGAGTGGTATATCCTTTCTTCAGCTAATAAGATGCTTATGGTTGCGTGGGATGATATGGATGTTAAGGCCGCGTATAAGCTTAAATCGTCTGATTTTAATCAGCCTGAAGGAATCGCCTTCGATTCGCAGTACAATCTTTATATATCAAATGAAGGTGGTAGCGGCGAAAAGGGCAATATTATGAAATTTACTTACAAGGGGCAGCAGTAATCTTTATGGCTCGTAGTTTATTCTTTACCACACTTTTTCTTTGCAGTTTCGCACGCTGCTCCGCGGCATACGCGCAGAGTCGTGATAGCGTTGTAAAAGCTGTTGAACCTAGCTATGATAGCGTGAGCAAAGGGCATCGCTTTTGGTTTGGGGAAAACTACCGCACTTTATGGTCTACACCTGTAAAGATGCGGGTGTTACATCTATCCCGGGAAAAAGGTGGCTTAAAGGTTGTAAAGTTGGGAGGCGGCATGCAGACGCGTTCGTTGAGACTTGAGGATACTCAGGGACGTCAATATGCGCTGCGAACTATCCAGAAATATCCGGAACGAGGTTTGCCCGAAAACCTTCGCCCGACAATTGCAAAAGATATCCTTCAGGATCAGGTGTCTACCGGGCATCCTTATGGAGCTTTAGTAGTGCCTCCGTTGGCAAGAGCTCTTGGTCTGGCCCACGTTACACCGGAGGTGGTGTATGTCGCTGACGATGAGGGGCTGGGTGAATATCGGCAGATGTTTGCGAATGCTGTGTATCTGTTTGAGGAACGTGAACCTGAAGATACCGATGATACGGACAACACGGCAAAAGTACAGCGTAAACTTGAAGAGGATAACGACTTTAGGGTTGAACAACGATTGGTATTGCGTGCACGGCTATTGGATTTTCTATTAGGGGACTGGGATCGCCATGAGGACAACTGGCGCTGGATTCCCGAGAAGAAAAAAGGCCATACGTTGTATCGTCCGGTACCCCGCGATCGCGATAAGGTATTTTACAGAACCTCAGGCGTTTTCCCATGGATATTATCGCACCAATGGCTAAAGTCTAACTTGCAGCCCTATAGTGACGACATTCGGGATATTCCGGGGTGGAACTTTAACGCCCGTTTTTTTGATCGTTACTTTCTGAACGAGTTAAGTAAGGATACCTGGCTTGCTGAGGCCAATTATGTTAGGTCGAAACTTACCGACTCGCTGGTATTATCGGCGATGAAACTAATGCCTGATACTATATACAGGCTCAATGGCGAAAGTCTTTATAAAACCTTTCTGGCTCGACGGGATAACCTGCCCACCATGGCTCTAGAGTATTACAGGTTCCTTGCTAAAGTTGTTGATGTGCCTCTTTCCGGAGGCACGGAGATTGTGAAATCTGCTGCAGCTGGCGACTCCTTGCATCTGCAGGTGTTCAATAAAAAGAAAGATGGCTCGGAAGGACGGACGCTCTATGATCGCGTGTTTTCGGCTACGGAAACAAGGGAGCTGCGCGTTTATGGTATGGGCGGCCCTGATGATTTTAACGGAAAAGCTGGCAAGCATCCTTTTCGTGTACGCTGGATCCCGGGTGGAGGGGATAGCGTAAGCAATGGATATAACCGGCGCGCTTTTAAGTTCGATCGGAAGGGGCCTATGGGACTTATAAACTATAGCATTGATCAGGGATTCCAATTGAAGGCGGGCTACATTATCGAAAAACAAGGCTTCGCCAAAGAACCTTTTGCTCAGAAACATGAGTTGTGGGCAAGCTATGCTACGGGTCGGCAGTCCTGGCAGTTCAACTACGATGGCCGTTTTACCGATCTTATCGGCAAATCTGATCTCTTGCTTGATGTTGATATCCTGGGCCCTCATAATCTTACCAATTTTTTTGGCATAGGCAACGAAGTTCCTTACGACAGGAAAGACGAGCGTCGTAGTATTAGTTTCTTTAGGAACCGAATGAATCATATCGACGCGAATGTTTTGCTGGAAACCAGCATTGCTGATCGGTTAAAGCTGAGATATGGTATTACAACGGAGTTCTATTCCAGTGATGCTGAAGCTAATGAAGATTTGTTTTTTGAGGAATATAACCGCCTGAATCCCGCGCAGCAGGTATTTAGAAACCGCTTTCAGGCAGGTTTTATGACCTCTTTAAGTTACGACAATAGAGATAATGCTTCGGTTCCCACCTCAGGGCTCACCGTTGACCTAAGCGCTTCTGTGAAGAAGCAGGTGAATGAGGGCGGAAATGACTATGGACGTGTCAGGGCGGTGATGAATTATTATTTCAATGTAGCTGATAAAGCCTTGGTAGTTGCTAACCGTGTGGGAGGAGATCTCGTCTTTGGTGATCCTGCGTTCTTTCAAATGGCGCGTTTGGGCGGTGTAAATAGCTTACGAGGATTACATACAGGACGTTATTCGGGAGATGCCATGGTTTATCATAACCTGGATCTTCGTTTGCGGCTTTTCCATTTCAACTCTTACCTTTTACCGGGTACGGTAGGGCTTGTAGGATTTCATGATGTTGGAAGAGTGTGGGTCAAGGGCGAGCACTCGGCTCGTTGGCATAATGGATATGGTGGTGGTGTTTATATTCTTCCTGCTGATCTGCTTGTAATACAAGGCAGCGTCGGCTTCTCCAAGGATGGCGCGCTGCCTTATATTAGCATTGGCTTTAGCTTCTAAGACGGACGATATATCCTTCATTCGGAGGCATTTCAAATACCCCGGTATTGAAAGAAGCGAGTGTCTTTCCCAAAGATGCAGAAACGACAATCTGTCCATGGTATTCATCTTTCAAACTTACGAAAGCCTTTTCGTCTGTGAAATTCAGCACGATCAGGTACGGATTATCGTGATCATCGTAGCGTAAATATGCCAAAACCTTATCGCTATAAAAGACTTCCCTATAACTTCCTGCCGACAGCGACGTTGAATCTTTCCGTAGCCGGAGCACCTCCTTATATAGGTTTAGAATTGAAGATGCAGACCTTTCCTGAGCTTCTGTATTTCGGGATTGAAAATCATTGGATACGCGAAGCCAGGGTTTAACGATACTGAATCCGGCATAGGGACTATTGTTCCATTGCATGGGAGTTCGGAAAGGGTCGCGACTCAAATCTTTATCCGGCATATTTAGTCCCTGCGGATCAACTATTTCGTGTTTAGGTATAGCAACGTCCTGCAATCCTAATTCGTCACCATAATACATGGTAGGAGTGCCGCGTAAGGTTAACAGTAACAATGCCGCTATGCGAGCTTGTTGTTCGCCAATTCTGCTGGCAATACGGGAGCGGTCGTGATTCCCAAGCACCCAATTGGGCCAGCCGCCATGGGGGAGTGCGCTTTCATACGCCGTGATGGCTCTGGCGATAACATCGGCTTTCCATGGTAAGCTGATGAGTTGAAAGTTAAATGGCAGATGCGCGCCGTTCAGGTCGGTTCCGTAGTATAGCATAAGCTGCCGAATCGGCAGATAGATCTCTGCAATGAGTACGCGCTCTTCATATTCGTCCGTCAGCTGACGCATGCTCTCCATGATAGCGTGCACCTCCGGCTGATCAGTGGAGAAGAGCGGCAGCAAAGTATCATAAGTGGGTTGCCATTGCAGGTAATCCGGATTGGGCGGATTGTCTCGCAGCTGGGCATCTTTTATCATATGCCAGGCTACATCTACTCTAAATCCATCGACACCTTTATCCAGCCAGAAGCGCATCGCATTAAGCATCGCCTCCTGCACCTGCGGATTTCTCCAGTTCAAGTCCGGCTGTTCTTTAAGGAAGCCGTGATAATAGTACTGCTGAGTATTATGATCCCATTCCCAGGCCGAGCCACCAAAAACGCTAAGCCAGTTGTTTGGTGCCGAGCCATCGGGGAGAGCATCGTACCACATATACCAGTCGCGGCGGGGATTGTCTTTGGAGCTTCGTGATTCTATGAACCAGGGATGTTTATCGGAAGTGTGATTAGGTACGAAGTCAAGAAGCAATTTCATACCACGAGCATGCACCTCCTCAAGCAGCATGTCAAAGTCCTTCATAGATCCGAATATCGGATGAATAGCTTCGTAGTCGGAAATGTCATAGCCGAAGTCAGCCATTGGCGAGGGAAAGATCGGGGATATCCAAATCGCTTTAATGCCCAGGGCATGGAGGTAATCAATTTTTTGTATAATTCCTTGAAGATCACCGATTCCATCACAATTGCTATCATAAAAGGATCGGGGATATATCTGATATACTACTCCCGACTGCCACCATAATAATTTCTTGTCCATAAAAAAGTGTTTGGCGATGCAGGTTGCGCGTTTATACCTGCATCATTAAAAATGATAAGTTTCACGGTAGGAAATTGTTTGTTTTTCTGATAGTCAGCACCAGTGGAAATGTTAAAGTTTATGTTTTGCCATCACCCGTATAAGAGGAAGAGAAGTGGCCGAAATGCTATTTTAAAGCGGTAAAGGGCAAATGTTTGCGGTTTTTTGGTAGCTTTGAAACTGTTAAATTTTTAAGGAATCTATTTTTTTAGCTTTTAAAATACGATTTTTACCCGCCGGATTTAATTCGGGCATGATTTATTGAATATTAATTAAGTATGAAAAGACACATTTTGATCCTGTTCCTTATTTCTATTGTCGGTGTTGCGAAAGCTCAGGATTCTTCTAAAGTGAGGGTGGGATTTAAAATTGGTTGGAGTGAGGTTTACACTGACCGCAGCTCGACGCAGGCGGAGATGAATCCTGCCAGCATGCGTTCCTTATCAGCGTTCAGTGGAGCGTTGCTTGTTGATATTCCCCTGTATAAGTCCTTATCGTTGCAACCGGCTATTGAATATGGTGTTAAAGGACAAAGCCGCAAATATTACAACGCTACCAGCGCGATGGAGTACAAGATTAAATATTGGACGCTGCCCTTGAATCTGGTATACAAGTACAAAGGATTTTACGTTGGCGCAGGTCCCTATGGTGCTTATGCTGTGAATGGAAAATTCAAGCAGGGAGGATCAAGCAGGGATGTAAATATTGGAGAAAACTACTTCTCAGCCTCAAGTAAGAATAATGACGATTGGTCAGTTTATGATATCGGTGTAAATGGTATTCTTGGGTATAAACTTTGGAAGTTTACCATCGGAGTACGCTACGATCTTGGTTTGCGTGATATTGACCCCAATCCGTATTATAGCTCGAAGACCAGACGTGCCGGTATAGAAATCGGTATGCTTTTCTGATAATCTATTAAGTTTTTTTGCAGGGATACCATGGCGAAAGTCTGAGTATCCCTTTTTTTTGAAGTTTTTTTCGATTTTTGTCGTGTTCTTTGCGTATCACATCACGACATTATATTTTACACATGAAGCATATATTTAAAGTTAACCTTGTCGATATCCCCGCAAGAAACATATATCCGGCGGAGGTGCTGGTTGAGGATGGCCTCATTGCCCGAATTACGGAGCTTGACGAGGAAATTGCTGGTCGTTATATGTGTCCGGGATTTGTAGATGCACACGTTCATATAGAGAGCTCCATGCTTATTCCTTCTGAATTCGCCCGCGCGGCAGTGATCCATGGTACTGTGGCAACCGTGAGCGATCCCCACGAAATTGCTAACGTTTGTGGCTTAGAGGGAGTACGTTATATGCTTGACAACGGTGCTTCGGTACCCTTTAGATTCTGCTTTGGAGCTCCATCATGTGTTCCTGCTACCGTTTTTGAAACCGCAGGTGCCGAAGTGGATGCCGCAATGGTAGAAAGTCTGCTTTCGGATAAGCGTATTGGATATCTCACGGAGGTGATGAACTATCCCGGCGTGCTTGCCGGAGATGCTGAGCTCCTCAAAAAAATAGCCTCCGCGAAAAAATATAACAAGCCTGTAGACGGACATGCTCCCGGATTACTGGGTGCTGATCTGCTGAGCTATGTGTCTGCCGGAATAAGCACAGACCATGAGTGTTTTACCGAAGCCGAAGCTTTGGAGAAGTTAAACGCAGGCATGAAAATTCAGATTCGTGAGGGAAGTGCCGCAAGAAATCTTGATGCGCTCGTTAACTTGCTGCATGATCATTCTGAGCGCATGATGTTCTGCAGTGACGATAAGCATCCTGATAATCTTATCGAGGGGCACATCAACAAGCTGTGTAAACGTGCTGTAGAAAAGGGCATCGATGTTTTTAAGGTGCTACAGGCTGCTTGTGTGAACCCCGTTGATCACTATCATTTGAATTTGGGTCTGTTAGCTGTGGGTGACAGCGCGGACTTCGTAATCCTTTCGGATCTTGAATGTTTTGATGTTGAAGAAACCTGGTTAGCAGGTAAGCAAGTCGCGGCCTTTGGCAAGTCTCTTATTGACCGCGTACCGGCACCGGCACCGATAAATAACTTTTCATGCCTTCCGAAATCAGCCGACGATTTCGCGCTGTATGGATCGGATAGTAAGACGATAAATGTAATAGAGGTGGAGGATGGTCAATTGGTAACCCGACATGGGAAGGCGACGATGGAGCCTGTTGAAGACCGTTACGAGTCGGATATTGCCGCTGATGTCCTGAAAATTGCTGTGATAAATAGGTATCAGGATGCTGCGCCAGCTATTGCCTTCATACGTAACTTCGGCCTAAAAAAAGGTGCTTTGGCCTCGAGCATTGCTCATGACAGCCATAATATTGTGGTTGTGGGTTGCGATGACACAAGTATTAGCCTGGCTGTAAACGCTGTCATTGAAGCTCGTGGAGGCATCAGCGCTGTCATAGACGGAAAGGTAGAGCTTTTAGAGTTGCCTGTTGCCGGCTTGATGTCTGCGGAGCCTGCCGAATGGGTCGCCGCACGCTATGCCTCTCTTGATGCGCAGGTTAAAGCGGCAGGCTGTACCTTGAAAGCTCCCTATATGACTCTGTCCTTTATGGCGTTACTTGTTATTCCCGAACTTAAATTGAGTGATAAGGGATTATTTGACGGGCGCCACTTTTCCTTTATTGATCTTTAAAGAAATTGCCGTGCATAGCTATTCTTGCACGGCAATTTCTTTAAACCGTGTATTTCGCACGCATCTCCTCCGTTATGCGCGCGCTTCTTCCGGTTTTTATATCAATTAGAATATAGTCAAACCAACCATCGCAGCAAAGTTTTCCTGTTTTGTTACTTTGGATTTGAAAAGACACTCTGCAACCGCGGTCGTGAAAATCTTCTAATCCTGTTTCTACGGTAAACTCTTCACCCATCGTTAGTGGTCGCTTATAATCGACATGCGCGGTACGTACCACCCAACCATATCCCTGATTCATAAATTCTTCCATAGACATTTGATAGGCTGTCTCCATCTGTTCATAGCGAGCTGCTAATACGTAGTCGAAATAGCGACTATTATGCACATGGTTGAACATGTCAATATCGTCCGGACGAACTCTCAGTGTTGTCTGAAATCTTTTATATCTGGTGTCGGCATTCATCATGGACAAAAATGCTATATTCTCAGGAGCTTTGGAATAGCATCTTTAATGAAAAATGATCGGATGCTGACCGGCATATCCTTCTTGTTGTTGTATCCGCCGATTTTTATTATTAACTATGGCTATGAGTAAAGCAATAAAGGTTTTCGTCACCAGGGTGATCACACATTCAGCTGTAAAGCGCATGAGAGACGCCGGACTAATTGTCGAAGAGTGGAAGGAAAGGAGAGGATTGAGTCAGGATGAATTAATAGAAAAGTGCAAAGACGTTGATATTCTGGTAAATGTGGGTGCCGCGAAATTAGACGCGACCTTTTTGAATGCGTGTAAACATTTAAAGTTAATAGCCTTGCACGCTGTAGGATATGACAACGTGGATATTGCTGCGGCTACAGCGGCGGGAATTCCCATCGGAAATACTCCCGGGGTGGTAAGCCGCGCGACAGCAAGCACAGCCTTTATGCTCATGCAGATGGCGGCGCGCAAGGCCCTGTTTCACCATCGTAGAATAGCTGCCGGAGAATGGAAGTTCTTTGACCCCATTGCAAATCTGGGTATTGATCTATATGGTAAAACGCTGGGCGTATTTGGACTTGGTAATATTGGCGAAGAAATGGCCCGACTGAGTAAAGACGCCTTCGGTATGAAGATTTTATACCATAATCGCAATCGCACTGTTGAGGCAGAAGAGCGGTTGGAAGCTCAGTATTGTAGTTTTGATGAGCTGTTAAAGCGTAGCGACGTTATAAGTGTTCATGCATCACTCAATGATGATAACGCGGGAGTGTTTAATTATTCAACCTTCAGCAAGATGAAACCAGAAGCAATTTTCGTGAATACCGCCAGAGGAGGTCTCCATAACGAGCAAGAGCTGATAAGAGCATTACAGGAAGGTAAACTGGGCGCCGCGGCATTGGATGTTACTAACCCGGAGCCTATGAGTCCCGAAAATGTGTTGCTGACCATGCCCAACGCCATCGTATTACCTCATATCGGAACATCAACGATAGAAACCCGTGAGGAGATGGTCAGGCTTATCGCTGATAATGTTTTAGCCGCTGCCCAAGGCGAAGCGATACCCTATGTCGTTAATCCAGAGGTGTATAAATGCTGACGTTTATTAATAGATGTTAATTATCAACCTGGTCAACAATTTTCAGCGCAGGGCTCGCCTCTCCGGGAAACATACGATAACTTAGCTGCCGTCTTTTGCCTGTAGCTTTCCCATTTTCATAAATTGGAAAGAATCGCACCAGATTATTTTCGATAAGTCTAAAATCATCGTGTCCGTTGAAACCAGCCGAGGCCTGCTTATCTTCAAAAATATCAGGCAGGTATGCTAACGACAGTGATTTACCATTGTTGTTGTTAAGGATAATAGCATGGGCGGTACTGTCAGAGGTTTGCCCGCGCGAATAGATAGCTAGCTCGGGAAGGTTGTCCGCGGTGATGTCGTCTGCCTCAGCTTCATAAACATATCCTTGCACAGGTAGCGTCATCTGTCTGTTGTCAATACTTAATCCAGAGGGAGTGATCGTTACGCTATTTGAATCACTGGCATTAGGACTTTCAACAATAAAGCTGAAGGATCGGAAGTTTACCGTTTTTGAAAAGGGTTTTGCGGTATGTTCTTCCGCGGCTTTTAAGGTGTCGCTGGTCCTGGCGCTGTCCGCGTAGGGGCCGGCACCCTGGTGCTTTGTCTGTTGGCAGGCAGCAGCAAGCAGAGATATGGCTGCGACGATACATGTGTTGTTTAATTTATTCATATTCTTTTATTTAACTTCTTGGGTGGTATTGTTTTATGGTCTCCTGTAAGTATGACCGGTCAAGATGCGTATATATCTCCGTGGTGGTTATACTCTCATGTCCCAGCATTTCCTGCACCGCGCGTAAGTCGGCACCTCCCTCTACTAAATGAGTGGCGAAGGAATGCCTGAAGGTATGCGGGCTGATTTGCTTTTGCAAACCTGTTTTTTCGGCCAGTCCTTTAATAATGAGGAATACCATCACCCTGCTTAATGAACGTCCTCTTCTGTTGAGGAAGACATAGTCCTCAAAACCATGTTTTACAGGGTATTTAACCCTGCTTTCGTTAAGATATATCGTGAGATACTTGATAGCTTCCGAGCCTATTGGCACCAGACGTTCCTTGTCGCCCTTGCCATGGATCTTGATGAACTCAATATCTAAGAAGAGGTTGGAGATACGTAATTCAATGAGCTCTGATACGCGAAGTCCGCAACCGTAAAGCATTTCCAGCATACTTTTATTGCGCATGCCTTCGGGTTGGGAAAGATCGATGGCATCAATGAGTTGTTGTATATCCTGTATGCTGAGGATATCAGGTAACTTTCTGCTTAAACGGGGACTTTCAATAAGATTCGCAGGATCATCGTTTCTTATTCCGCTTATCATCAGGAAACGGAAGAATGCCTTGATGCCGGAGAGCACTCTGGCTTGCGTAGGAGCCAGCATGCCTAGCTCGTTTATCCATATTAGAAATTGCTTCAGGTCCGAGGTTTTAACGGTCGAAGCCTCTAAGCCGGGATGTTCGGATGCATAAGATGCCAGCTTATCGATATCCCGAATATACGCGTCCACCGTGTTTGCAGATAAGGAGCGCTCAAGCTTTAGGTAAGTTGTAAAGTTGTTTATGTGTGTATTCCAGTCCGATACACTGTTTATGTTGTCGTTAGATACCATATTTGCAGTTACATAGGAGCTATGCCTTTGCTTCTTTGATAAAAGTATTAATTTTGAATGGATGAAGATACAAATTATTAACGGGCCTAACTTGAATTTGCTGGGCCTGCGTGAAAAATCTATATATGGAGATCAGAGCTTTGATCCCGTTTTGGCAAAACTTAAGTCCTTATATGCTGAGGTTGAAATTGAATATTTTCAGAGTAATCATGAGGGAGCTATCATTGATAAGTTGCATGAGATCGGGTTTAGCTTTGATGGAGTTATTCTGAATGCCGGTGCTTATACACATACGTCTGTCGCTATAGGCGATGCCATTGCGGCGATAACGACCCCGGTTGTGGAAGTGCACATTTCCAACGTACATGCCCGCGAAGAGTTTCGGCACCATTCGCGTCTTGCCAAATATTGCAAAGGCGTTATTGCGGGATTTGGAATGATTAGTTATCAGTTGGCACTACAGCAATTTGTAATTGCCGAAAAATGACAAATTGACGTTTCTTTTTGCATTTGATTTAAATAATTTAGCAAGGCTTTAGGGGTGCTCGATAGAGCTGAGAATATACCCTTGGTACCTGATCTGGATAATGCCAGCGAAGGAAAAAGCGGTACATTTGTTTCATTTTTATCGGTTTTCCTACGCCTTTATTTATCAGTATTTGCCGATAGTTACATCGGTAAGTCCGGCAGCTAACGTCCTTGCATCACCTACAGCATTTCTAATTACGTTTTTGATCTTAGATTATGGATTTTAATGACAGCATCTGGCAACAGATCGGGAAGGTCAGGCAACATGGCCCTTTAGTGCACAGCATTACCAATTACGTGGTAATGAATAATACCGCCAACGCGTTGCTTGCTGCCGGAGCATCGCCCTTAATGGCACACGCGAAAAGCGAGATAAAAGAAATTGTTGGCATTGCTGGCGCGTTAGTAGTAAACATAGGTACTTTAGACGAGTCATGGGCAACCTCCATGTTATGGGCAGCCTCGGCAGCCTCAACGAATGGTAGTCCCTGGGTACTCGACCCGGTCGGTGCCGGTGCAAGTACTTACAGGAATCAGGTACTCAAAGATCTCTTAGTGTTTAAACCTAATATCATTAGAGGAAACGCCTCCGAAATTCTCGCTTTGAAGGCCGGGATCAAATCTCAGGAGTCCAAAGGGGTAGATAGTGTTCATCAGTCATCTGACGCCTTAGACGCGGCACGGAAGATTAATAAGGCCCTTGGTTCCGTAGTATGTGTATCTGGAGGCGTAGATTATGTGGTAGATGAAAAGCGTACCGCTGCTCTTGATAATGGGGATGTAATGATGGCCAGCGTTACAGGCTTGGGCTGCTCGGCATCTGCTCTCTGTGGCGCTTTTGCCGCGGTGAACAGCGATGCTTTTTTAGCAACAACATCCGCTATGGCCTTATTAGGCGTTTGTGGTGAGCTTGCTGCAAAGGAATCTAAAGGACCGGGCTCGCTGCAACTAAACCTGCTGGATCATCTTTTTACAATAGACCGCGACGTGTTTATGGATACCCTGCGTCTTGAGCTGCACTGATTGTCGTAATATGAAAATGATAGATTTTCGGCTCAATCTTGTTACCGATGAGGCTGCGATGCTGGGACGTGATTTTTTTGCCGTTGTTGAAGAGTCGCTAAAGGGAGGCGTTGATCTTGTGCAACTGAGAGAGAAAAACTTGTCTGACGAGGTCTTCCTCGAGAAGGCGCTACGATTACAGGAACTTCTGCAGCGCTACGACGTGCCGCTGGTCATTAATGATAATGTTTTTGTTGCCGGCGCTTGTGGCGCGGCGGGAATTCACGTAGGAGTAAATGATCTGGCGCCGCTGGCTATCAGGGAAGTTTTGGGTGAGCGTGTATTCATTGGATATTCCATAGAGGAAATACAGCAAATGGGTGATGAAGGAGAACGCAACGCCGATTATATAGCTGCGAGTCCCGTATTTACCACACATACAAAATCAGATGTTGCCGCCGCGCTGGGTATAGAGGGGGTAGCAGCAATTCGATCCTTATCGCGTAAACCCTTATTTGCCATCGGAGGAATATCAGATAAAAACATAGATGAAGTATTGCGTGCCGGTGCTGACTGCATTTCCGTGGTATCGGCTATTTGTTCGGCAGATAAGCCTGCTAAGGCCGCCGAGGAACTCCGCAATAGAATAGAAAAATTCAGGTTGTAAAGACATGCATTTAGAACAACAATTTAAGTATCACTCAGCACTTACCATCGCGGGCTCGGATAGTGGCGGGGGCGCCGGTATACAAGCCGATCTGAAGACCTTTTCGGCATTGGGCTGCTTCGGTACCTCGGCGATAACAGCTATTACCGTTCAGAATACCTGCGGAGTCGAAGCAGTACACGGTGTGCCACCAGACATTGTCGCCGCACAGATCTTCGCTGTAATTGATGACATTGCTCCCGGAGCAGTGAAGATCGGCATGGTGCATAGTCAGGAACTCATTCATGCCATAGCAGGGGAGTTGAAGAAATTTCCGGAGCTTCCCGTTGTTCTCGACCCGGTGATGATATCAACAAGTGGTCACCGACTCATCGAGCCAAATACGGTAAGCTGTCTGGTAGATGTATTGTTTCCCCTGAGTACTTTGATAACGCCAAACATTCACGAAGCGGAAATTCTCACAGGCATCAGCATTAAGGATCTTGAAGGTATGAAGCTTGCCGCGCAGCGGCTGTTGAAACTGGGCTGTGGCAATGTCTTATTGAAAGGCGGACACCTGCCGGGGAGCAAACTTTACGATGTGTTGGCGAAATCAGGGGGCAAGATTACTGTTTTTGAATCCAGGCATATTGAAAGCCACAATACACACGGTACCGGTTGCACCTTGTCTTCCGCTATTGCCGCCTACCTGTGTAGAGAATACGATCTTGTTTCAGCAATAGAGTCGGGCATTTCATATGTTACTCAGGCGGTATTTGAAGGTGCCGATGTCAATACGGGTAAAGGACATGGTCCTCTTAATCATTTTTTTAATCCTTTAAAACTAATAAAGTTATGATCTGGTCTATTGAAGCATGGGATAAATCGGAAAGCGTAATTGATAAAATAATATCTCATCCTTTTATACAGGGACTTGCTTCCGGAGATCTTGAGGAGAGTAAATTTCGTTTCTATATCAATCAGGACGCCATTTATCTGGAGCATTTCGCACGAGCGCTATCTTTAATTGCTACAAAAATAGAGCAAGTGCATATGCTTAAATTTTTAAAGTTCGCCGAGGGAGCATTGCTTGTAGAGCGGTCGCTGCATGACTCATATTTTAAAAAGTTCGGTATTACAGAATACGCGCCAACTTCTGAGCATTGTCATCACTACGCGCATTTTCTGCTTAGCACAGCGGCGTTGGCTCCGGTCGAGGTGGCATGTGCCGCGGTATTCCCCTGTTTTAAGATATATAAATTCGTAGGAGAGTATCTCCTGGGGCTCGCTACTGTTGAGGGTAATCTTTATAAAGATTGGATCGATGCCTATTCGGGTGAAGAATTTGGCCTGCTGGTATCAGAGATGGGCGATGTTTGCGATGAGCTTGCCAGAAATACCACCCCGGAAATAAGGACGAAGATGAGCAACGCGTATCACACAGCCTCTAAATTAGAATACTTATTTTGGGATAGCGCCTGGAAACAGGAGTCCTGGACGCTATAGATAACGGAAAAACTATATGGGCGTCGAGAACGAGTTCTCAATAGCATGTCCCAATGCCTGTGTTTCCTCCTGCGAGAGTTTCCACTCTTCATCTTGAAGGGCTATCCATTCATTGGTTTTAGTTTTTTGAATGATAAGATCCGGGCTTTTAACTCCCGCGGTGATGGGCGCGTTAGGCATCAACGTATCGTCGAAGATATCGGTGCTCTCCAAATTCACGGCAAATGTTTTTTCTTCTACCAGTGTTACCAGTACGTCTTGACGGATATTATCGCGAAGGAAATGTGTCCTGATTGTTCTCATTTAACTATAGACAAGCAGCATGGGCTATTGGTTTTTCGGGGGATAAAGTTTTTCGAAAATAGTCGCGGATGTTGCTTAGCATGGCGCTGCTTTAATTGAGAGTAGATTAACGCGATAGTACTTATCATTAATCTACTCCTGAGTCCGGGAAGTAGGAAAATTTCTTCCCGATAAAAGCTACCTGGATGCTTCACTGCTAACTCAGCGTCCAGGTAGCTTTTCCTGAAAGGAAATGGCTTCTTGTCTGACCAGAGAATCCCTGACCAGTCATCACCGCATACGCCGAACTATTTTAAGAAATCAGCGCGAACAGGAGTGAAGCTGTCAACCAAACGGGCACTTGCTGTGAGTAGCTGGATGCCATGCAATTTTCCCGATGGTACAAAGAAAAGATCTCCAGCCTTTAAATGCTGAGGCTCTTCATCTTCCATAAAGAACATTACTTCTCCAGACGCCACATAGCTGATCTGCTCATGTGGATGACTATGTTGCGCGTCGGGTTCCGCGGCAGGACCATTACTGAAATCGATGATTGCTGTAAGCATGTTTTCTGTATAAACAATCCTTCTTTCGATTCCGCTGGCCACTTGCTGTACCTCGGCATCCTGATATTTCAATACCGGCATTTTGTTATGATTTATATGTTGAACGGGGCAAAGATCGCCAAAATAATGGGATCTTAGTCACGCGTGTTATCTATGATTTCAATGCGATCTGTTCCACTAATGAAATCTTCACGTACACTGCCTCTAATTAGCGGAGCAGGAATGCCCTTATGCCAGCTCTCCGAAGAACGAATGCGTCGCGCCTCATCCCACATCCCGGCTTTAATAAAGATATTGAGTATTTGTGCTCCTCCTTCAATAATTACCGATTGGATGTCCATCAGATATAACTGAAAGGCAATCATCTGCGGGAGGTAGCTATCGAAATTCTCAAGCCAGATATATTTTACGCGTCCCTCAACATCGGTTTTTATGGAGTTAAATACAATGCAATCCGCGGTTTGGTTAAAGATGTGAAGTGTATCGGGGAGACTCAGCTCTTTATCAATGACAATGCGGATGGGATTTTTCCCCTGCCACAAACGAACATCCAGTTTCGGATTGTCGGCCAGGGCAGTACCTTTGCCAATTAGGATAGCATCTTCTTCGGATCGCCATTTGTGAGCCATTACACGCGACGCTTCCGAACTAATCCATCGTTGCGACCCATCGGCAGGTGCGAAATAGCCGTCAGCTGTTTCCGCCCATTTAAGGATGATATACGGACGTTGTTTTTGAATACGCGTAAGAAAACGACGATTGAGAAAGTCTCCCTGTTTTCTCAATATATTTTCTGTCACCTCAATTCCTGCCGCTCTGAGTTTGTCGATTCCTTTTCCATTAACCTGTTCAAAGGGATCGGGACTGCCTATCACAACCTGGGGGATTTGATGTTTTATGATGAGATCAGCGCAGGGCGGTGTTTTTCCATGATGGGCACACGGTTCCAGGGTTACATATATTACAGCATTGCGAAGTAGCTCGGCAGCGTTATGGTAATTGTCTAATACCGATCTGATGGCCATAACTTCTGCGTGCGCCTGACCATACTGTCGATGGTAGCCCTCGCCGATTATCTTGCCTTGATGTACAATCACAGCGCCTACCATAGGATTCGGACTGACACTTCCGGCGCCTTGCGCTGCCAATTGCAACGCCCTAAACATATATTGCTCCTTAACTTCCAACGCGTATTTTTTTTGACAAAAATACCCATTTCATTTGCCTTTTGTAACTTGCTATTATTTACTTTGTATCTACTATGACATTTGCAGATCTTACCGCTTTTTACATCGATCAGCTTAGCCCTTTATATGACAGGCAGGAAGCTGGATCCATTTCCAGACTTGCTCTTGAATATGTGTGTAAGGTTCCCGGAAGTTTTGTGATGCTGCACCGCTCGGAGGTATTGAACACCCAACATGAAACTGCGCTTATCAGGATTCTCGATGAACTAAAAACCGGGGTGCCTATTCAATACATCCTTCAGGAAAGCTATTTTTATGGGTTGAGGTTTAAAGTGGCTCCCGGCGTGTTGATTCCCCGTCCGGAAACGGAGGAGCTTATAGATTGGGTTGTCAAGTACGCTTCCGCATCTCCCAATACAAATTATGTCATTCTCGATATTGGAACAGGCTCGGGATGCATCCCGGTGTCAATAAAGAAGAATATTCCCGGTGCTGCTGTCGAAGCGATGGATATCTCAGATGCTTCGCTGGATATTGCGCGATTTAATGCTTCTGAAAATAAGGCTGACATACACTTTTGGCAGGGAGATATCCTATTGCCGAATGTCGGGAAGTCCGCAGCCATATACGATATAATCATCAGCAATCCACCTTATATTACGCTTGACGAAAAAGCAGCGATGGAGGAAAATGTGTTGGCCCACGAGCCTCATCACGCGCTGTTTGTCCCTAACGAAGATCCCTTGCTCTTTTACCGGAATATTGCTAGATATGCTCGTGTTCACTTAAGAAAAGACGGCGCTCTGTTCTTTGAGATCAACGAAAATTTTGGTCCCGAAACCGTGAAAATGCTTCTGGCAGAAGGGTTTGCCTCAGAACTACGTCAGGATATAAACGGTAAAGACCGAATGATAAAGGCCATAGCAACCTAAGTTTCGTTTGAGTGGCTAAGAGCACCGTGACCGGAACTTCTGCAAATGATGGATCTCCAGGCTCGGCGAACTGAAAGATCATCAAAAATGAGGATACATCACGCGCGACACGCCACTTTGGTGAACCGGGAGCAGTGAAGTTAAGCTCCTTGGGTACTAATACCATTCATAAATCTGAATAGCCTTTATTTGCCCTTGCCTACAGCGCCTTTTTACGCCTTTTGAAAATTCCTGCCATACCGCAAACATTTATTTTTTCTGGTGCCTGAACCCTCCCGGCGCCTTCGGAGTTGCCAGCCGAGCTGCCATGGGTACCGGTCCGCAGCGCTGACAAAACAAAGATGAGATAATCTTTTTCGCAAGTCAAGGGCATGTCTCTTAGTTGCTTAACTCTTCAGTGCTCAGTACTCACAGTCACAACAAAGCATGTATGCTCTGTTGCTGATCCATAACAGACCGCGGCTTGCCCTGGCTGTCGGCAGGCATATAGAGATGTCCCTCAATGTCGCATTATGTCACATCAAAGAGTCCGGAAGGCGCCAGCCCAGGTCATACATCTGCCCGCCACTTGTACCCCCG
>DKIV01000026.1 GCA_002454425.1 Sphingobacteriaceae bacterium UBA6709 | reverse complement strand
CTAAATATGGGGAGGTTACACGGGAGTGAGTATTGCCTCCAGCAGATCAGCCTGAATAATATGCCCCAGGAAAATTAGTCCGAATCCCATTGCTAATACATATAAAGGCATTTTCTTACCGTGTTTTTTTCTGAACGAGCTTACTAATGACAGGACACCAATAATAAGTGCTATCCCGATCATCATCAGTTCAATCCATCGTTCGCCCAAAAAGTTCAGACCCGTAAGTGGAAGCATCGTGAAAATAAAAGGAAGCGATGCACAGTGTATAGCGCAGAGCGTACTCGCCGTAATACCGATGCCATCAAGTGTATTTGCGTACTTATTCGTTTTCATGCTACAAAAATAACAAATGCAATTCAATTGCATTTGTTATTTTTTTTATAATTGCAACATGGATGCAATTGAAAAAAGAAAATTACCTGTTACTGTATTGAGCGGATTTCTTGGCGCGGGAAAGACAACGCTGTTAAATCATATTTTACACAATAAACAGCAGCTTAAGGTGGCTGTGATTGTGAATGATATGAGTGAGGTGAATATTGACGAGAAGCTGGTTCAGAGTGAGGGAACACTTTCCCGTACGGAAGAAAAGTTAGTGTCGATGAGCAATGGCTGTATTTGCTGCACGCTTAGAGAAGATTTGATGGTGGAGGTGGAGCGGCTGGCCCGGGAGAATAGATTTGATTATCTGCTTATTGAGGGAACCGGAATCGCAGAGCCGGTGCCTGTGGCGCAAACATTTTCATTTGCCGATGACGCTCAGGGTATCGATTTAAGTCGCTTCAGCAAAATTGATACAATGGTTACCGTCGTGGATGCTTTCAATTTCTTCAAGGATTTCGGTAGCAACGAACTGCTATTGGAACGGGAGATGGTAGCTGACGAAAATGATCGGCGATCTATCGTCAACTTGTTAACAGATCAGATCGAGTTCGCTAATGTGATTGTCCTTAACAAAACCGATTTAATCTCCTACGGCGATCTGAAACTTTTAGAGGCATTGATTCAACGACTCAATCCTGACGCGCGGATCCTGAAAGCACAGTTTGGGAAAATTGATCCTTCGGAAATTTTAAATACCGGATTGTTCGACTTTGATAAAGCCTCCCAGTCTGCCGGCTGGATCAAAGAGCTCAATAACGAGCATGTTCCCGAGACCGAGGAGTATGGCATCGGTTCTTTGGTTTTTCGCAGTCGTAAGCCATTTCATCCGCAACGATTATGGACCTATTTAAATCAGGACTATCCTGCGAACGTTGTGCGGGCAAAAGGCTTATTTTGGTTATGCAGCTGGCCTGATAAGGCCTTGAATTATTCCCAGGCCGGTGGGTCGCTGAGGATGGAACAGGCCGGCGTATGGTGGGCAAGTATGGATTACAAAGAACGCATACAGTATAGCGATTATGTTTGTAATCAAGAGGAAATAGAAAGCCGTTGGTCTAAAGACTTTGGCGATAGGATGAATGAATTGGTTTTTATAGGGCAGGACTTGGATAAGGATGCCCTCGAGAAAGACTTAAATGAGTGCTTGCTAAGTCCTTCAGAGCTTGAGATATATTTTACCGGAATCTTGTTTGAGAATCCCTTCGAAGGAATCATTTAAAACATGGAAAGGCGGGAGAATGCTTCGACTGAAGATAGGCGGTCAGGGGTTTCTCAATCCCTTCCCCATTATGCACTTAAAGGTAATTTCTTACGAGATACCATCCTGTTAATTTAAAACAATGCCACTAGCTACCTGCTTCACAAAAAGCAGGTAACTAGCTTATAAATGAGGTCTTATTGCTTTTATACAGAAATATTACGAACATTTCATCGCAGCAATTATTCGTTTTAAATTTTTTCTTCTATGTTTGAGGCGTAATTACCCAGATAGTTTTGAGAATTATATTTACATCTATTTTATTATTGGCTATGCTGTTGCAATCCTTTTATCGCAACATCGCTATGCTCGATTATGAAATAAATTTCTCTGATTACCTGGCGAAATGTGTTAATAAAAGCCGACCTCAATTACACTGTAATGGGCAATGTGTTTTGATGAAGAAAATAAAAGCACAGGAGGATGAAGAAAAGAAAAAAGTGCTGATTGCTCTTGAAGCAAACGCGCTGTATTTCCACCAGGAATCTCAGGACGTGTTACGTTTCGATGTTCCTGAAAGCATAATATTCCTGAAGGCCAATGCCTTCTATGTTAATCACTACCAGTTTAACTTCAACTCAGCGGTGTTTCGTCCTCCACTAGCATAACTTTCCCTTTATTTTTCTAGTATATTCCTATCGTTGCGTTATTTTTAACGCGGCCTGCTGATATCCGCAATGCGGAAAATCTTTTGGCGCCGTCAGGTATCATTATGCCTTACAGCGAGCTATAAGTTTGCAGGAATAGGATCTCCATAATTATTTACGATCTAATTAAATGAAAAACACATTAACTGTTTTTACAATGTGCTTTTTCTTGCTGTCGGCCTGTACTAAGAAGAAAACAGATTACGAGGCGGAGATAGCAGCCGTTGTTCCGGAGCAGACGACATTTAAAGAAGCATATTTTTTTTCTGTAGATGACTATTTCGTGTCCATAGAAGCGCTTAACGGTACCTTTTATAAGGGCTACAATGAGGTACATCTGATTTTAAAGCATAAGGCGAATGGCGAACAACTTAAGGATTCGCAAGTGAAATTTCTACCTCTTTCCAACATCGGGAACGACAAGCTAAAGGCTTGTCCCGCCCGATATACGATGACATATAATACGAAGGACAAGTATTTCGAAGGATATGCTGTTTTTTCCAGTGAGAGCAACATCGAAAATCAGTGGCTTTTGTATTTACAATTTACTGTAGGCGACAAAGTCTTTCAATTAAAAAAGGCTATTGATGTAAAGCAGCAGAGTAATAAAAACCTTAACATGACGGCGTTCACAGGTAAGGACGGCGAGGATTATGTTATCGCGTTAATTTCTCCGCAAAAGCCAAAAGTATCCGAGAATCCTTTGGTTGCCGGAATTTACAAGTTAAATAAGTCAGCTAATATCGATCCTGCCGCCTTCCCTGATTCCAGCCAGTATTCATATTCGTCGGTAAAGAGTTATACTTTACAATTGGATCCGCGCATGCCCGAGCCCTCAATGGGTAACCACTCCTCGCCAAATAATAAAGACCTCGTACAACTGGAAGATGGGCTTTATCATGGGGTGGCGAACTATACCATGACAGGCAACTGGACTTTAAATTTCATTATGCTGAATAATAATGGCAGGATATTAAAAGGCACTAAAGTTCCTACTGATTTTACTCCAGGCGTAGAGGGGCTTAAGAGTGAGTTACATATTGATATCCTGTTTTAGATATGCTGAAGGTCAATATATTAATTGTCGCATCAGCGATAAGCTTAGCTCTGAATGCTCAGGAACGACACAGCTTGCCTGACTCGGCAAAGATGTTAAAGGAAGTAAAAGTTACCGCTCAGCAAATAAAAAAGATTGAAACCGATTTAAAGATGAACGTGTCGGTAGACGAGTTCCTTGCTTCATCGCAGAGTATTAGCTTTATAAAGCGGGGCGCCTATGCCTGGGAGCCTCAATTAAACAATATGAGCATAGAGCGCGCAACCCTCACCATTGATGGGATGCACATTTTTGGCGCTTGCACTGACAAGATGGATCCTGTTACTTCTTATGTTGAAAGCAATAACCTCGCTACTATCGACATACGATCGGGTCAGGATGGTGGCATGAATGGCGCTACGCTGGCAGGAAGCATCGATTTAAAGCGTCGCGTTACGCCTTTTGGTCTGCAACAGAGATTTCAGGGAGCCTATCAGGCTGGTTTTGAAAGCAATAATCAGCAGGTTTTTAATCTGGGGAATGTCGCCTATTCCAGTAATCGGTTTGTAGCGGACGCCAGCGTTGCCTATAGAAAAGCTCAGTCGTATACAGACGGGGATGGTAAGGAGGTGAAGCATTCGCAATACTCCAAATTCAACAGCTCCCTGGCCCTGGCATATAAAACAAGTCCCTTGTCTTCGTTACGGGTTGATGCTATTTTCGATCAGGCTAACGACGTAGGCTATCCTGCCTTGCCCATGGATCTATGGCTTTCAAGGGCCATTATTACGAGCGCCTCTTATAAGCAACTATTTGAAGCTGGGTTGATTCGAGCCTGGGATACAAAGCTTTATTTCAATGCTATTGAGCATTACATGGACGACACTACACGGCCTGAGAATCTGGTGCACATGGATATGCCCGGATGGAGCACTACTTACGGATTAGTCTCAAAAGTAACGCTGAAAAAAGATGATTACTCATCCGAAATTCAGTTGAACTCTTACAATAATCTTTCTATTGCTGAAATGAGGATGTATCCGCAAGACAGAAGTGAGCGTACCATGTTCGCCTATAGCTGGCCCTGGGTAACGACGCGTTTTACCGGTATATCAATGAAGAATGCGCTGAGTATTTCTGATAAAAGTACTATTAACCTGGGTGGCTCCCTTGGCTGGAATTACAATCGGTCGAAATATGTAGAATTCAACAGGATCTTCCACCCCGGAGCACCTCAGTCAAAAAGCAGAATTCTTCCGGCGGTGCATGCAAGCTATGACTTGCGACTAACAAATTTTGACTTTTCTCTTGGTACAGGTTATGGACAGCGCGCGCCCTCAGTTTCTGAGGGTTATGGATATTATATATATAATAGCTTCGACAGATATGATTATGTGGGAAATCCCGATCTCAGTAATGAAAGTTCCTACGAAGCCAACCTTAGTGCCGGTTATCACTCGAAAAAGCTAAGTGTAAAGGCGGTTGCCAACTATTTTCATATCGATAACTATATCATCGGCAGGATTCTCAGCTTAGGTAGTCCCATGAATTATCAATCGGTAGGAGTAAAGGGCTATACTTCTCTGCCCTACGGCACGGTCGCCAATTTGGCCTTAAGCGCTGATTATGCTGTGTCCAGCGACCTTGATTGGAAAGGAAGTATTACCTATGCCCGAGGGAAAGATAATCAAGGGGGGAATCTGCCTTTTATCAGACCCCTGAGCTATCAAACTTCCTTACATTATAAGTACAAGCGACTGGGCTTACAGACCTTACTAAATGGTGATCTGAAGCAAGAGCATTATAGTCCTGAATATGGTGAGGATCAAACGCCAGCCTATATGCTTTGGAATTTCTCGGCCGATTATGCTTTCCATCTGAACACGCTGCATATCGTATTTCAGTGCGGCGTGGAAAATATCCTCGACAAATATTATAGTACCTATGCGGATTGGGGAAATATTCCGCGTATGGGCAGGAATATTTATACTTCCCTAAAAGTAAACTTCTAATAATTAAATCATACATCTAAAATCATTCAAATGAAATCTATTCAAAAGCAATTACTTTTATTCATGGGGCTTTGCCTTGTCATCTCGGCCTGCAGCAAAGACGATGATCATCCTGTTGCCAACAACATTACACTTGATTTCAATAATACATTTAAAAATACCACTATTACCTTAGGCTCAAGTTCGGGCGTAGCAACAGTCAACACCTCAGCATCCAATCAAACACATTACTTTTCGGAGCTTAAATATGTTGTAAGCAATATCAGATTAGTAAAGGCCGATGGTAGTGAATTTCCATACAATATTAATGATCTCGATAAAGGAGCTTTTGTCATTGATCAGGCGAAGCCGCGGTCTTTGCAATGTATCCTGAATAATATCCCTTCGGGAGAGTACAAGCAAATCCGGTTTGGCTTAGGCGTAAAATCCGATTTAAACACCCTGAATCAGGTAAGGTTTCCCGCGTTTTATGCCTTGGCGGGAGCTAATGATACAGAAATGATGTGGGAGTGGGGCTCCGGTTATCGCTTTACAAAAATTGAAGGGTTCTATGGTGCCGACAATAAGGTGTTATCAATACACACCGGAAGTACCGTAGAGGGAACTGAAGGGGCTTATACGCAGGGAGTCGATGCCTACAGAGATATTACCCTGGATTTAACAACTCACGCGCTGGTAGGATCGGTAGCACCGAAGATCCTCATCAAGGCCGATTTCGATAAACTTTTAAGTGGCAAGATAAATACCATTACCCTGTCAACAGGAACAGGCATGGCCGATAATGCTACTCCTAATATCCATACGGCTGTACAGATGGAAAAATTCGTTGACAATCTTGGCGGCGACGGCAGTAGTGATATCTCAGGAATGTTCTCCATTACCGGGGTAGAAAACTAAGTTTCTTAAAAAGCTCGCTACGCATTATTTAACAGCATAGCGGGCTTTAATAATTTTATTACTTTGAGAACGCTGATATCCATTTTCTGTATTTTACTATTTTTGCTTGGCTGTGGTCGTGATGAGTCTGCTGCTCCGGTAGTTATTGATAATCCCGAAGTAGAATTAACTGTCCCCGCCGGATTTCCGGGATTTGCCAGCTCATTGGAGATTAACAAGCCCACAAAATATGGTGTTGAATTAGGTGTGCTCTTGTTTAATGAAAAGCGACTGAGCAGTAACAACACCATTTCATGTGCTAGCTGTCACATGCAAGCGAACGCGTTTGCAGATGCCAATGCAAAAGCAATTGGCGTATACGACAGGGTAGGACTTCGTAACGCGCCGCCTGTTCAGAATATGGTTTTTATGCAATTTTATAATTGGGATGGAAATATCCTTCAATTGGAGAAGCAGCCCCTGGTGCCTATAATAACCCACGAGGAGATGGATTCCTCAATTCTGGAAGTGATCGATAAACTTAAAGACGACCAAAAATACAAAGAGCTATTGAAGAAGGCCTTTGGCGATGATCGGCTTACACCGGAACGTATTTATAATACTATTGCTCAGTATGAGTATACACTTATCTCCGCAAACAGCAAGTATGATAGAGTGAAAAGGAGAGAGGGCGATCAATTTACGACGGAAGAAGCACGTGGTTACGAGGTGTTCAAAGTAAAATGCGCCTCCTGCCATAGTACAGAACTTTTTACAGATCAAAGTTTTAGAAACATCGGATTTCCGGTAAATCCTAATACAGACGAAGCCGGGCGCGCCCGCCTCACAGGTCGCGCGGCAGATTACATGGCCTTTCGAGTTCCTTCGTTGCGTAATGTCGAATATACCGCCCCCTACGGGAGCTTTGGACAGTTTGCCACCTTGATGGACGTATTAAATTACTTCGACTCAGGCGTGCTGAATGCCGATAATCTTGACCCCATCTTCAAGGAAAACGGCAACAGATTGCCTCTTTCAAATCAAGAAAAAAGCGACGTCATCAGCTTCCTGAAAACCCTCAGCGATAAAAAGTTCGTTGCCAGATAGAAATTTTGGCTTTGTCCCCTATAAAAGAGGTACTTTTGATAACCACTTTCTATATTTGCGCGTTAAATGTTACAGGGATTGTTTCCAGTTTATTTTTATCAGCTTTAGAGTAAAAGTTGTTGAAGTTGTCACCTCTATTTTAAGGAAGCAAAGCAACAAAAGATGATATTCCGATACGTCCTTTGAATTATACAATCCTGAACTAAGAATCTTACGTTATGCAAGTTGGAATTTACGAATCTCTCATCACCGAATCATTAAAAGCAAAACTTTCATCCTTAGACTCCAACAAGTATTATGTAGCGAATAATAAAAGGTTAGACATAGCAGAAGCTAGTATTTTTTTGGGTAACCATTTAAGCGCAGCGATTTCAAATGCCTTGAAGGTAATAAAAATTGAGAAAGGTGATTTAGGATTAGTTGAAAAGCAAATTGAGATCACAAATAACTTGCTGAAATATCTTTCCCAACAAATTGATACTTACGAATTTCAAGATGATCTAGTCGCTGCTGAGGGAAATATTCTTGAAGGTGTGCTGAAAAGACTAGAAGGCGATTATAGTGATCTCAAGATTCGGATCAATGAGATCATGCCCAGTTCGAGGTTAACACAAAGCGAATTATTTACAGGAGGGAATGCCGGAATTTCGTTGGAAAGTGAATTGAAAAAGGAAATTCGTTCGGCTGACCGCGTTGATTTACTCGTGTCGTTTATAAAGTGGAAAGCCATTGTGATATTAAAAAGCGCGTTCGAAGAATTTGCTAGCAGGGGTGGTAAATTAAGGATTATAACCACAACCTACATGGGAGCGACGGATGCCAAGGCTATAGAGGAATTGAGTAAGTTGCCGAACGCTGAAGTAAAGGTATCCTACAATACAGCTAATGAACGGCTACATGCAAAAGCTTATTTGTTTTACAGAAATTCTGGTTTTCATACCGGTTATATCGGTTCCTCTAATTTCTCACGATCAGCGTTAACTGACGGTTTGGAATGGAATATAAAGGTGACAACTAAAGAAATTCCACATATCATCAATAAGTTCAAGAAGACCTTTGAGTCTTATTGGTCAAGTGGAGAGTTTGAATTATACGATTGTAGTAAGTACGAGCAATTGTCTGTTGCCTTGCATCGGAATACAGTAGGCAAACCAATTTTAGAGTTCCATAAATTTTTCGATTTGAAGCCGTATCACTACCAGATGGAGATCTTGGAGAAGCTGAAAGTTGAAAGGACAGTTCATGGATCTAATCGAAATTTGGTAGTAGCGGCCACTGGAACTGGTAAAACAATGATTGCCGCTTTCGACTTCAAAAACTACCGTAATCAGCATCCCGACGCTAAGTTTTTGTTTGTAGCCCACCGGATAGAGATCCTAAGGCAGGCATTACATTCTTTCAGAAATGTTTTGAAGGATCAAAATTTTGGCGATCTATTGGGTGATGGATATCAGCCTTCATTGAAAAACGCAATTTTTGCGACGGTGCAAACCTTCAATAACTTGAACCTTCCCACATATTGCAGTCCAGATTATTATAATTATATAGTAATTGATGAAGTACACCATATTCAGACAGGTTCTTATCAAAAGATCATTCAATATTTTAAACCGGAATTGCTTTTAGGATTAACCGCCACTCCTGAACGTATGGATGGGAAAAGTATCTTATCCGATTTTAATTTTCGAATTGCAGCCGAAATTAGACTACCCGATGCCTTGAATAATAAGCTGTTGTGTCCATTTCAATATTTTGGGATCTCTGACACGGTCGACTACTCGGCAGTGAAATGGAATAATGGAAGATATGACGTTAATGAGCTAACTAAAGTATTGACCGCGAATGATTTTCGTGTTCGTGATATCATCGCTAATCTAGAAAAATATGTGAAAGATTTAAATAGCTTATGCTGTATTGGCTTTTGCGCAAGTAAAGATCACGCGTATTATATGGCGGAGAAATTTAATGCTGTTGGCTTAAGAAGCGAGTGGTTAACCTCTGACAATTCTAGCAGCAGGATTAGCTTAGTAGAGCGATTTAAATCGGGTGACTTTAACTTTTTATTCGTTGTCGACATGTTCAATGAGGGCGTGGATATTCCGCAGATTGACACTGTTTTATTTTTGCGTCCGACAGAAAGCTTAACGATTTTTCTGCAGCAGTTGGGTCGAGGACTTAGGTTACACGATGGTAAAGATGTATTGACTGTTTTAGATTTTGTTGGGCAGGCGAGGGAGGAGTACGATTTTGAGAGGAAGTTTAGATCTTTAATTGGCAAGACAAATACAACAGTGGAACATGAAATTGAGCGTGATTTTCCAAATTTGCCATTAGGATCATCTATTGTATTAGAGAGAAAAGCAAAGGAGTACATTCTAGAGAATATTCGGAAAGCGACTAATTTAAACAAGCGCCAATTAATTAGTAGGCTAGTTGATTATAATAATCAAACAGCCCAGCCCTTGACGCTTCAAAATTTTTTAAATGCTTATAATTTGACGCTAAAAGATATATATAAGAATTTTACATTCAGTGAATTAAAGTCTGAAGCTCTAAACTTAAAATGCGATAGTCATAATTCAGAAAAGTATCGATCTATGCTTGGGAAAAAGTGGATTGTCACGGAATCTCTCTCGTATTTTCGGTTTTGGATAAAGTTGATTGAAAATAAATTCGACTTAGGCCGCATGGATATCTCTGACGACAACGATATTTTTGCTTTGATGGCGTATTATGATTTTTACCAAAAAGCAGGAGAAGGCGAGTCGCTTAAAACCGCAATAAAAGCAATTGGCGACAATGGGGATTTCGTGCGTGAGTTATCGGAGTTTCTCAGTGTAAAGATTGATCAATTATGTTTTGAAGAACTTCCTGTTGAATCCTTTTCGTTTCCTCTAGGTATTCATTCTAGGTTTACCAGAGAGCAAATACTTGTAGCATTGCGGCTGTCAACCTGGGAAAAACAAAGTTCGAACAGGGAGGGGGCTGCAGATAACACAAAAACGAACATGGAAGGTTTATTCATTAATTTAAAAAAGTCCGAGGAAGATTTTTCACCTACAACCATGTATGAAGATTATGCAATAAGTGAAACTTTATTTCACTGGCAATCTCAAAATCAAACTTCATCCACTTCGTCTAAGGGATTATCCTATATAAATCAGCTAAAGATAAATAAGAAAGTTTTGCTTTTTGTGCGTGAAAGTAAGAAAGATGCCAATGGATTTACGCAAGGATATATATTTCTGGGGCCGGCTAATTTTGTTGACTATGAGGGCTCCAAGCCAATGTCGATCAAGTGGGAGCTTCAAACGTCTTTACCCAATTATTTATGGAAAGAAAGCGCGAAGATGCTCGTCGGCTAAGGAGATATTTTCGTTCCTCGCCATCTGAATTATACGTTAAAATCTAATAATCATCTTAGTTTGTTACTATCCGCCTTTATAATCCCAAGGTTTCCATGAGTTCCCGGACAGCGGCGCGGCCTGCTCGGTTGGCGCCGATGGTGGAGGCTGAGGGCCCATAGCCGGCCAGATGGATGCGGGGTTCTTTTGAAACCCGCGTAGCCAGGGCTCCATCCATAAGGATACCATCATTAGCTTCCCGGGGTATTACCGCATCGAGATGACTTAACGAATTTTTAAATCCGGTATTCCAGAGTATTACATCGGCTTTCTGTTCGCTTTCGTCTTCCCATTTAATTCCCTCGGCGGTAATTTCTGTGAACATGGGTAATCGATGCAATACTCCTCTTTCTTTCATTCGAAGCACGGCTTCGGTGAGTGGCAGACCGGTAACAGATACCACCGAAAGAGGAGCTAGACCTTGGCGGACACGGTTCTCTACCATCTGAACCGCCTGATGGCCCGCCACGTCATCAAAGGGTCCTTCTCTAAATATCGGAGGGCGCCGGGTAACCCAGGTGGTGCTGGTGACCTTTGAGACAGCATCTAACAGCTGTATCGCAGAAATACCCCCGCCCACAACAACAACGTGCTTGCCCCGGAAATACTCAGCTGTCTTATAATCCCGTGTATGTAACTGCTCACCCAGAAATGACGCGGCTCCCGGATATTCAGGGATGTACGGCATGTTCCAGGTACCTGTAGCATTTATTATTCCCAGCGCTGAAAATGAAGCCGAATCAGTATTTATATGGAACACATTATCATGTCGCAAAACTTGCAATACCTTCATCGGTCGGAAAACTTCAATGCCGATGGTTTTTTCGTATAAGCTAAAGTAACGAGGTACGGCCACATTTGCTTGTACCTCTTTGGCTTCCGCGTCTGCCAGGCTGTCCGTAAAAGACATTCCCGGCAGATCATGAATCCTGTTGACGGTACTCAATGTTAATGAATCCCAGCGATACTGCCACGCGCCTCCAGGCTGCGGTGCTTCATCCAGAATAATAAAGTCACGACCAGTTTCCCATCCTGATTTCCTGAGATGATAAGCAGCCGAAAGTCCCGCCTGCCCGGCGCCGATGATCGCGATTCTGGTCTTATAACGAAGTCCCATAGGTAAGGTTCATCTTAACGCCAACCGAGATCAGGAGCAACGTATTTTAGTATCGACTCGAGAACATGCACATTGTATTCTACTCCCAGCGTATTGGGAATGGTCAGCAATAAAGTGTCCGCTTCGGCCACAGCCTCATCCGCCGCCAGTTCCTTAACAAGGATATCCGGTTCGGCAGCGTAGCTTCGTCCGAAGATGGCACGCTTCCCGGGCTCTAATGATCCCACGCTGTCGTGCTTACGGTTGTCCTGTCCAAAATAATACCGATCCTGATCATTGACGAGCGCAAAGATTGACCGGCTGACAGAAACCCGGGGCTGGCGTGTATGTCCTGCTGCCTTCCATGCATCGCGGTATAAGCGTATTTGTTCCGCTTGTTGTACGTGAAAGGGCTTATTACTCTCGTTATCTTTCAATGTTGAACTTTGCAGGTTCATGCCATTTTCGGCTGCCCAAATCGCGGTACTGTTGGAGCCTGCACCCCACCAGATGCGATCGCGCAAGCCTTCCGAATGTGGCTCCAGACGCAGTAATCCCGGTTCATTGGGAAACATTGGATTGGGATTGGGCGCGGCGAAGCCGAGGCCCTTTAAGTGCTCTAAAAACTCCAAACCTTTTTTCCTGCCCATATCAGCGTCACTCTCACCCTCCTCCGGCCGATATCCAAAATAGCGCCAGCCATCGATTACCTGTTCCGGCGACCCTCTGCTGATGCCGAGCTGTAACCTTCCTTCGGAGATCAGGTCCGCCGCACTGGCATCTTCAACCATGTAAAGCGGATTTTCATAGCGCATATCTATAACGCCCGTGCCGATCTCTATGGTCGACGTTTTTGCTCCTATAGCAGCCAATAGCGGAAATGGTGATGCCAATTGTTTGGCAAAATGATGCACCCTGAAATACGCCCCATCAATACCGATCTCTTCGGCCGCGACCGATAAGTCAATAGATTGTAGTAAGGTATCTTTGGCCGATTGCGTTTTATACGCCTCATGGCTAGCCCAGTGACCAAAGGACAAAAATCCTATTTTTTTCATTTTAATTTTTATACATCCATCAGTAACATCCACTGAGGGTGTTTGTACATTCAAATGTAACAACAAATCAGTCGCTAGTCGAAAAGCTAAAGTCTCCGAAGCGTCAAGTTAGCGGACTAAAGCGCCTGCATACCAGCTATAGCAAGTTCCCATACTACGATTTCAACTCCTGAACGCTTTCACTAGTTACTTGCCGGTGATCATTTTCCGATGTTGTACACCCCAATCGGAAAGTTGGTTGATGATATCGCGCAAGGTTAGTCCATATTCCGTAAGATTATAATGGACCGTCACAGGAGTGCTGTTCACAACTGTCCGTTTTATTAATTTATTTATCTCAAGATCCTTTAGCTCCTTACTGAGCATCTTGTTAGAGATACCCGGGACATCGTTCAGGATATCTGAGAATCTTCGTTGGTTGTAATAACAAATAGAGGAGATGATCGATATTTTCCACTTTCCGTTTAACACGTCCATGGTATCATGGACAGCTAAAATTTCTTTTTTATGGCAGGCGTCGTTACTCATAGGTCACTCAGTTACGCGAAAGTTACTGTTACTTTTTGTTACAAAGTAACGAAAATAAATTTAAACACCCTAAGTTTGTCCTACAATAATGAAAAACATCATGGAATTTAAAAGTAAAAACGTACTGATTATCGGTGGAACCACCGGCATAGGACTCGCTACCGCTCAGGCATTCATTAACGCGGGTGCCAGGGTCTGGATTACGGGTAGAAATGCCCATAACTTAGAAGAGGCTGCTAGAAAAATTAATAGCGAGAATTTAAATACCTTAGTATCCGACACATCCAAATTATCTGAAATTACACAGCTTGAACAGCATTTCGCGGCCACGGGAAACAGCTTAGATGTCCTTTTCCTTAATGCGGGGATAGCGACATTCTCGCCACTCGGAAAGGTTACTGAAGCGGAATTCGACGCGCAATTCAACACGAATGTAAAAGGACACTTTTTCACTCTTCAGCAGTTTCTCCCGCATCTTGCAAGCAATGCCGCTGTAATATTCACTTCATCAACAGTGGCCACAGCGTCGAACGCGGGCGGCAGCGTATATTCCGCAACCAAAGGCGCTTTAAACAAAATCGCCACAATTGCCGCGAATGAGTTAGCGGACAAAAACATCCGCGTTAACATCGTAAGTCCGGGCCCCATTCAGACTCCCGGACTTGATCTTGCGGTGCCAGGGGATGGTAAAGCGTATCTCGCTTCAGTCACTGCCATGCAACGCCTCGGGCATGCCGATGAGGTAGCTAACGCGGTTCTGTTCTTAGCCTCAGATTCCGCAAGTTTCATTACAGGTACCGAGCTGGTCGTTGATGGCGGCTATCTGAACTACGCTCTTAAGTAAAACAGGAGGCAGGGCAGGGCTACAACTCTTTTAGTCCTGCCCTCTGTTCCTTAATGCAAATGGGTTCCTTAGCAGATACTTGAAGGCATTGCCTTATACAAAAGCTTGTCCCACCTGCAGATGGCTGCTTAGGGAAATCCTATTCCATGCATTGATAGTAACTGTTGCCATTACAATCTGCGCAATTTCATGCTCGCTAAAATACTTACGTGCATCTGCATAGGAAGTATCCGTTAATGCAGCTTGATGAATCAGCGTCACTTCCTCAGCGATACTTAGCGCCGCGCATTCAGCCTCGGTAAAAATGCCGGAGCACTCTTTCCATGCTGATAATAGCAACAAGCGTTGTGACGTTTCTCCATTTTTTAACGCTTCCTTGCTATGCATGTCTATACAGTAAGCGCATTTGTTGATTTGTGATGCGCGAACCTTTATTAAGTCCTTTAAAGATTTGGAAAGAGAAACCTGAGATAGGTAAGTTTCCAGCCCCATCATGGCTTTTAAAGCCAGCGGTTCTGCCGCGTTGATATTTACTCGTTGCATTGCTTAATTATTTAATTGTGTAATGCAAAGGTCCCGATCTAAATGCTGCCAAAAGTTAAACTGGTTTAAGAAAGCTTTTTTTTCCTGATTTCGCTGAGATATTCGGGCGTAAATCCCAGGAAAGAAGCGATAAGGTATTGAGGAACCCGCTGCACAAATTCAGGGTGCTTTGATTGAAGGCTATGATAGAATGCTTCTTTTGAAAGGGAGAAAAGATACTTTACGCGCATCTGTGCCGCAGCGAACGCCCGTTGATATACGAAGCGGAAATAGCGCTCCATGATTGGATGTTCTTGCATAAGCTGTTCCTGCCTGTCGTGGGAAATGTAGATGAGCGAGGTCTTCTCTACCGCCTGAATGTAAAATTCAGTCGTCGTTTTTTGCTCATAGGCGAGATGGTCCGTGAGCCACCAACGCTCAATGGCAAACTCTGTTGTCTGTTCCACGCCCTTCTCATTTACGAAGAACTTGCGTAACAAGCCCTGTTCTACGAAATAGTGATATCTGCATACCTGACCTTGCTCAACAAGATTTTCCTTCTTGGCGACTTGCTTCGTGGTAAAAAAACACATGATGGCCTCGAACTCCTGATCGCTTACTGCGGCGAACTTCTTTAAATGTTCCTGAAAAACTATAGACATCGACGATATTTTTTTGAAATGACAGACATTGTCTTTGATGATATTACATGAATATAGAACAAAAGTAGTAATCCTCATGTTTCTCTCTAACATCATCAACCTGTACACTAACACGCTTTTATATGAAATACCAAACGACAGAACCGACGTTCCGGATGAAGAAAACACCCGATGAACGTCCCGATCTTCTGGAATTATTTACCGAAGGAATTAAAAAAAAATCTTGGGTCGAAAGTCAGGGAATTAATTGTTTAGCAGAGGAGGGTAATTAATATGGCAAAGAATAAGTCACCTAAACTAGGCACAGAGAAGGCCATCGACAAGAAACTCGCGCCGCAACCAGATAACGCTAAGACGGAAAGCCTGAAGGCGCATACCGTAGATGCAGCCGGGCAGGATATGAATACTAATACAGGCTTGCCAATAAATGACGATCAAAACTCTCTGAAAGCAGGAGATAGAGGACCATCGCTACTTGAAGATTTTATCCTTCGCGAGAAGATTACGCATTTTGACCATGAGCGAATTCCTGAGCGCGTAGTACATGCGCGCGGATCCGGTGCACATGGCGTATTTAAGCTGTATAAGCCTCTGGCAGAATATACTAAGGCGGGTTTTCTGAATGATACCAAAAGTGAAACACCTGTATTTGTACGATTTTCTACCGTGGCGGGCTCTCGTGGTTCTACCGATCTGGCGCGCGATGTGCGCGGCTTCGCCGTACGCTTTTACACTGAGCAGGGCAACTTTGATCTGGTAGGTAACAATATGCCTGTATTCTTTATACAGGATGCCATCAAGTTTCCCGACCTGATCCATGCCGTGAAGCCCGAGCCGGATAACGAGATTCCTCAGGCCGCCTCGGCACACGATACTTTCTGGGATTTTATTTCGCTGACACCCGAGTCGGCACATATGATTATGTGGGCCATGAGTGATCGCGCTATTCCGCGCAGCTACCGCATGATGGAAGGCTTTGGCATACATACCTTCCGCCTGATAAATGCCGAAGGAAAGGCAAGTTTTGTAAAATTCCATTGGAAGCCCTTGTTAGGGGTTCATTCGGTAGCCTGGGACGAGGCTCAGAACATCTCCGGTAAAGATCCCGATTTCCATCGGCGCGATCTCTGGGACGCTATCGAAAGCGGTGCTTATCCGGAATATGAGCTAGGTTTGCAGATCATTCCCGAAGAAGATGAATTTAAGTATGATTTCGACCTGCTTGATCCTACAAAAATAGTTCCTGAGGAGCTGGTGCCGGTGATGCGCGTGGGTAAACTGACGCTAAATCGAAATCCGGACAACTTTTTCGCCGAAACGGAACAAATAGCCTTTCACCCGGGACATGTTGTACCGGGTATCGACTTTACGAATGATCCGCTCTTGCAGGGACGTTTGTTTTCTTATACCGATACACAGCTTACCCGTTTAGGCGGACCGAATTTTCAGGAAATCCCTATCAACAGACCTGTTATTCCCGTATATAACAATCAACGTGATGGCTTTATGCGTCAAACGATCAATAGAGGTAAAACAAGCTATCAGCCCAATTCATTAGGCAATAATGATCCTCAGCAGGTTAAAGAAGCCGCTGGTGGTTTTGTAAGCTATCGTGAGCGCATTGAAGCTCGCAAAGAACGCCTGCGTAATAAGAGCTTCTTTGACCACTTTAGTCAGGCACGTCTTTTTTTCAACAGCCAGTCCGCTCCGGAGAAAAAGCATATTATTGATGCCCTCACCTTCGAACTGGGTAAAGTGAAAATGGTAGACGTGCGCGAACGGATGTTAGGCGTATTAACGCAAATAGATAAGGGGCTGGCTTCAGAGGTTGCATATGGCCTCGGCCTTGATCTGCCGGATAAATTGCCCACAAACCACCATGTCCCTGCAGACGGCAATCCTGTGGATTACCAGTCGGTACAAGTGGAGGGAAAGGTTAGCGTATCACCGTCATTAAGTATGGCCAATACGGTGAAGGATACCATTAAGAGCAGGAAAGTTGCCATTTTAGCCGCTGACGGCCTTGACGTAAATTCCCTGACTATTGTCAAAGATGCTTTACTCGCTGAAGGGGCGGTGGTTGAAGTGATCGCTCCGCGGCAGGGCACGCTTTCCGGAACAAGTATCGAAGTTGATCACAGCTTCCTTACCGCAGCCTCGGTTTTATTTGATGCTGTGTATGTTGCCGGAGGAACCAAGGCGGTAGCTACACTTGCTGCTGAAGCCAACGCCGTGCATTTCCTCAATGAAGCTTTTAAGCATTGTAAGCCGGTAGCCTTTGCAGAGGATGCTGTACAAGTACTGGACGCTACTTACTTCAGCAAAAAAGTTCCCGCCGATTACAAAGACGACACCGTATTAAGCGAAGGAATATTGGTAGGAAAAGCCGATAAAGATTTTGCCCTGTTATTTAGTAAGATGATTGCGCAGCACCGCTTCTGGGAACGCGAGAAACCAAGACTTATACCTGCATAATGGAACTTAGCACACAACAACTTATCAATGCCGCCCGGATGGGCGACATTGATTCCTTAAAGGCTTTAATTGCTGAAAACGCTGACGTTAATGGCCATGATGAGAAAGGGTATACCCCGCTCATTATTGCTTGCTACAATAAGCAATTGGCGGCGGCGCGAATACTATTGACAGCCGGCGCTGATGTTGACGCTTGCGACTTTGGTGGCAATACCGCGCTGATGGGTACTTGTTTTAAGGGCTATGCATCGGTTGCTGAACTGCTGATTACCTCGGGCGCTGATTTGAATAAGCAACATGGCAACGGCGGCACCGCGTTGATGTTTGCCGCGATGTTTGGGAGAAACGAACTGATCCGCTTATTGCTTGCACATGGCGCTGATATTACTATTGTCGACCATCGGGGACTTTCGGCTTTTGATCTGGCTGCCCAGCAAGGTAATGAAGAAGGCATCATTTTATTAGAGGCGCACTTAAGCAGTCAGCAAGATGCTGCTTCGTAAAGAATGGTCGCGTTGAATCCTGGTCAAAAATGATTCTGGCGCGGGTAAAAGCTAACTTACAGGTCGGCTTTCAAATACCTGGAGTTCTGAATAAGAAAAGGAGTATTTTACCAATTCTCTTATTCAGAACTCCAGGTATTAAATTTTCGTGACAAGCGTTCGTCGGGTAACCCTTCAAGCGTGTGTCCAGCCGTTCAAACAGAGCGCCTTCAGGTCGTCAGTAATCTGGAAAATATATTTCAAATCAAGCTTTCCGAATTAACCATAAGTTTTCTACCTGAGTCTTTTGTGTGGATTTTTTTATGTTTTAACTTGTTTGTTATCATTGTTTTAATGACTCTTGGTGAAACTGTTAAATTAACAGCTTTAGGTGCAAGGAAAATTTTCGTTCAATGCGCATATTCCGCTATTTCGGACTTTTAACCTCGCCGGGTACCTGGTACCTACCAGGTTCGAGTCTGACTCGAGACTGCTTCGTACCAGACAGCACTGGTCATCGACATTTCATGGGCATTTCATCGACANNCGATGAAATGTCGATCACCACTCGAGCGTGTCTCGAGTCTGTTCTGAGTCAATCTCGGAACAGGTGGGTCGCAAGGGGGTACGAGTGGCGGGCAGGTGTATGACCCGGGCAGGCGCTGTCCTGGTTCTTTTATGTGACATACTGCGACATCGTGAGACATTTTCGCAATGCTCCTGACAGGCAAAGTACGCCGCGGTCGGAACGGATCCCAATGATGAGTATAAGGGTTTTTTCCGGCAGGCGCAGTCTGATTAAAGCAGCGTTAAGTTGTTGAAGGATATGGTCTTGACTAGCGAAAAAGATTGTTTCATCTTTGTTCTGTCGGCGCTGCGTACCGGTACCCACTGCAGCGTGTCTGACAACTCTGAGGTCGCCGGGAGAGCGCAGGCGGCATGGGCATTAAAATCCAACTGTTATGACAAGAATTCCAAATGGAGTGAACGGAGACTTGGCTGGGAGGACTGGGGTGGAAAATGATTGAGCGTCAGCAACGTGGGGGACTTGATTGCTCTGTTCCCGATCTTTGAAAAAAACGATCCCGCGTAGTATGTGTTTCAATTTTCTGACGATGTTGCATTTACCGGAGGCTCTTCGGCAAGCACTAACGTTTATATTGAACGCCATGATGTACCCAATGCCGGCTCTTGCTTAAAGCTAACTTCGTTAAACTATCAGATCGCTATATTACGTTTAAACGCGCAGCCCAACTCAATTATTGAATCAGTTTTAGCAATGCCGGGAATGCTGTCAATTTTTTCATAGAGCACTTTGCGCATGTGCGCATGATCGCGTGCCAGCAGTTTTATATAAAGCGTATAAGCGCCGGTGATATAATAGCATTCGGTTATTTCAGGGATCTTTTTCAGCTCCTCTATAATGCGATTGGAGTCGTGGTCTTTCTCCAGCACCAAACCCGTAAAAGCCCCCCAGTCATAACCTAACTTCTTTTCATTGAACACAGGCTTTACACCGTCCAATATTCCCAGGGAACTTAGTCGCGCGAGGCGCTGATGAACCATGCTATTAGAAATTCCTAATTTGCTTGCTATCGAGGAGTAGGCCACACGGCCGTCTTTCTCCAATTCCGCGAGAATGTCTCTGTCAAATTTATCGAACTCATGCATGATTTCGTTTTTGTGAAAGTTAAATTGTTTTAAAATTAACAAATAATAAGTCAAAATGACTTATTCAATTAGATTTGTTTTCATAGTGGTTATTTTTGGTCGTATACCTGAATAAAATAACATTATGAATAATACATCTTCCAGAACAGAACCAGCTTTTTTTATAGAACGTGAAGAGCGTTATGGCGCTCATAATTATCATCCGTTGCCGGTGGTGCTTGAACGGGGCAAAGGCGTGTTTTTATGGGATGTTGATGGGAAGAAGTATTATGATTTCCTGTCTGCATACTCTGCCGTTAATCAGGGACATTGCCATCCCCGGATTCTGGAGGCGCTGCAGCGGCAAGCCGAAAGACTTACCTTAACGTCGCGCGCTTTTTATAACAACAAGCTTGGGGAGCTGGAAGAATATATGGCCACCCTGTTTGGCTTCGACAAGGTGTTAGTGATGAACTCGGGTGTTGAAGCTGTTGAGTCGGCTATGAAGTTAGCCCGAAAATGGGCATATAAAGTTAAGGGTATTGCTGAGGGGCGGGCGAAAATAGTCTTCGCCGAAAACAACTTTCACGGGCGCACTATTTCAGTAATTTCTGCATCGACAGACCCTAGTGCCACAGCTGGTTTCGGGCCTTTTCTTGAAGGAATAGTTAAGGTGCCTTATAATGATGTGCAGGCGCTGGAAGCGCTCTTTGAACGCGATTCGGAAATTGCCGCCTTTATTGTAGAGCCTATTCAGGGCGAAGCCGGGGTAGTACTGCCGGATGATGATTATCTGCAACGAGTAAACGTACTATGTAAGAAACATCATGTGCTCTTTGTTGTCGATGAGGTCCAGACCGGGATCGCCCGTACAGGCAATATGCTTGCTTCTTTTGATATTTCAGCTTCTGATAAAACAACGCGTCCTGATATGCTAATCCTGGGGAAAGCCATTTCAGGAGGAGTGCTGCCTGTATCGGCGGTGCTGGCCGATGATGAGGTGATGCTGAGTATAGCGCCGGGAGAGCATGGTTCAACCTATGGCGGTAATCCTTTAGCATGCGCGGTAGCTTTGGAGGCTCTGCAAGTGGTTGTTGATGAGCAGCTCGCTCACAATGCAGAAGTTATGGGTGAGCGCTTCCGGAAGGGACTACAAAATATCGCGCGGCAAAATCCCATAATCAGTATCGTAAGAGGTAAGGGCTTACTTAATGCCATTGTTATTAACAGCGATGAGGACTCCAATATTGCCTGGGAGATCTGTCTTAAGTTTATGGATCAAGGTTTGCTTGCTAAACCCACGCATGGCAACAAGATACGTCTGGCGCCACCCTTAGTTATTACTGAAGAGCAGATAGACGCAAGTCTTGAAATTATTGGCAATTGCCTGAGCCAATTTTAAGGATGTTTAACTTATGGTTATTGCTTAAGAAGCCTCATCAAATAGACGAGAGAATTGGATTTTTGAAATAATATAGCACCTGTCTTTATGCTTTTTGCATATTCAACAGGTGCTATTAACTCAATTTTTTTACACTCGACCGCTTCCGTTTGTTGGCGATGTCTTGTTACTTCGGAAGTTCGGGAGGCATAATTTTACTCACTCTCGTGCTGATAGATCGGAGGAAGGCCTCCAATGCCAATTTTTCTTCTTCGGTAAGATTGAGCTTTTTTAACATCGCTGAGCGCCCGTACTTCTTTAATGAATCAGGCACCTGAACGCCCCGTTGTATGGGACTGGGATTGCCGAGATTATAATACTCGATAACATCGCGAATGCTCGGGAAGTTGCCATGGTGCATCCACGGGCCTGTAATATTGTTCTCCCTCAGAGAAGGGGTGCGGAACTTGCCCATATCCTCAAGGTTCATGGTGATGCTATAGCTTCCGAGATCCTGCATTCTGCTACCTAATAAGGTCTGACCGTCATTATGAAACTTGTTGTCGCTAAACAAAGGGGTGTTATGGCAGTTGATGCAACGTGCCTTGGTGCGAAAGAGATGCATTCCGAGAACCTCTTCATCTTTGAGTGCATTTTTGTTTCCTTTTACAAAGGCATCGAATCGTGAGTTTCTGCTCGTTACGCCACGTTCAAAGGTGGCGATAGCCTGCTGTATTTTTTGCAGCGACACATCATCTGATTGAAAAGCTGCCTGAAATAATGCCCGGTAACCTTTAATTCGTTTTACGTTCTTCACCATGATTTTGAGTGTGGTATTCATCTCGACATGATCCTGGACAGGGAAAATGGCTTGATCTTCAAGGCTCTGTGCCCTTCCGTCCCAAAAAAGACGCTCGTAATAGCCGGTGTTTAAAATGCTCATGGCGTTGCGCTTACCCGTTTTTCGATCGTGACCATAAGCTACGCGTCTTCCGTCGCCCCATCCCAGTTCAGGGTCATGACAGGAGGCGCAGGATATTTGTCCCGACACCGAAAGGCGTGGATCAAAGAAGAGGATCTTGCCGAGCTTCGCTTTTTCCGGGCTATAGGCATTGTCGTGGGGGTATTTTACCTCGGGTAAATGGCCTATGTCTTTAAATCCCGGGCGTGCTTCCTCATCAAGCGTGGCGGCGGGCCATTGCGAAGGATCGCCGCTATAAAGTTCGCGTAGTCGGGCGATATTCGGCTGCTCATCCATAAGGAAGCCACTGCCAAGGATGAAAAAAGCGAAGAGCGAGAAGATGATGAAGTACCGTTTCATATTTAGTTCAGCGAGAGAGCCACGGGGCTCATTTTGTATTTAAATTTTCGGGTTGTGCCACCAATGGCACTTTCGTCAAAGCTTACCTCAAGGTCAATTAGCTTCGTATTCTCATCGTAGGTTCCCGAGCCGCTGATGCCGATAGTAAACATTCCGGCATTGGCGGCTTTGCGGATGACAATTTCCTGCGAAATCACCTGAACAATTCCGGTTTTTGCATTGGCATAATCGGGGAAGAATTTGAGAACCTTTTCGGAATTGATGCCGGCAGTTTTGATGTTGGTATTGCCGATTTCAGCAGCGTATAGTCGTACCATATCGAACAGAGGAACACCGCTGTCCTGCACATAGGGGTTGGAGAATCCAAGCACAGTAGAATCAGTGGCAGGCACAGTAGAAAAATGCCCGGCAATCCTATTGCCCCATTTCGCGGTACTTTCATCGTAGCGGTACACGAACATCTGATAATAGGAAACCGGCTGATGGAAGGTAGCGATTGCTGAACTTGAAGGTGTGCTTAATGCCTGCTCGGGGTAAAGATCTTCCTTTACAGGCGGTTCAGCTTTCTGGCATGCACTTAGAACAGCTGCCGATAGCGATAGTGTCAGAAAAAGTAGTTTTAGATTATTCATCATAATTAATATCCTTGATTTTGAATCATTTCACTGTTTGCGTTTACTGTAGTTGCCGGTATCGGCATGATCATCTTATCGTCGTTGGCCTGCAGGTTGGGGGTTGTTGCCGTAACATCAATTCTGGTGAGAGCTTTTTTGAAGCGTGATAAATCAAATAGTAGATTGCCTTCAAAAGCGAGCTCTTTTCGTCGCTCCAGGAATATTGCTTCCAGAGCCTGCTGCGGATCAGTAATGTTCAGCATTGCTGCCGAAGCGTCAGCGCGTCGCCTAATAAGGTTCAGATCCTGATTCATCTGGTTCAAATCAAGCGTAGCCTTACGGACGGCAGCCTCGGCGCGGATCAGATAGATTTCTGAAAGTCTGAGGATTTTGATTGCTTTTTGTGAAGCGCCGCCATTGGCATATTTCTTTGTAAAATAATAAGTTGTGCCATTGATGCTCATGCTGTTGTAGAGTGACGCAGTACTGCGGATGTCTGTCGATGAATATAGCGTGCGGAGGTCATTCGTTGCAGCATACATACGATAGCTATTATCATTAAGGCTGTAATAGCTGCCCAGGCTGGTGCCTGTTGATGAGGGCTCAATAGCAAGTTCAAAGATTGATTCGGTACCGGGACTGGTGGCTTCCCAGCTGGCTACATAACTAGCCTGGGGAATAAGAGAATATTGATTGCTTTTTATGAGTTCGTCTGCCAGCGCGAATGCCTGATCCCAGTTTTGCTGATATAGATATACCTTGGCCAGCAATGCTCTGGCGGATGACGCAGTGAAGAAGTACTGCTTGTTGCCACTTAGCGTCGGCGAATTAGCATCGTCAAATACCGCTAGCGCCTCGCGCAGGTCGCTTACGATCTGTTTGTAACTGTCAGCTACTGTTTGGCGCATAGGGGCAGAGTCAGAGAACAGGCGAGGCGCCGTATTGATGACAATGCCGGGATGCGTACCTTCACTGCTGAAATTTATTGGCTGAGCATATATACGTAACAGGTTGAAGTGTAACAGGGCGCGAATGCTCCTGGCTTCAGCGATGATCTTTGCCTTTTCAGCGTCGCTGCCTATAGCGGCAGGTACATATTTTAAGATGTTATTTACATTGTTCAACGCCGAATAGGCGCCGGTATAGGTTTCGTTCATTGACGATTCCGTAGGGGTCTGAATGACATTATAGATATCGTCCAGACGGGGATTTACCGTGGTGCTGAACTTGATGTTCCCTCCCAGAAGATCCGGATAGACCATCAGGTTGCGATTATACTGACTGCTTTCGAGTAGTTGATGGTATGCGCCGGCGAGTGCCGTGCGGGCACCGGGTACATCTTTGAACAGCTCTTCGATAGATATTTTATCCACGGGTTCTTTGTCGAGCAGCTTCTCGCAGGAGTTGAGTGTTATTAGTGCTCCTAACAGGAGGATGATGTTATATAGTTTCATAGATGATTAAAAGCCAAGTCTGATGCCTAAGATGAATGTTGATGTTTCTGGATATACGAAGCGCTTTTCAGCGATACCATTTCTGCCTTTGGTGCCGGCATCTTTATATAGATAGAACAGGTTGTTAGCGTTTACAAATACGGAGGCGTTAGACATGCCGATATGTTGCGCTACATGTTGCTTTAGAGTATATCCCAGGCTAACGTTTGAAAGTTTCAGATAGCTTACATCATAAAGATAGCGGGAGGAGTTGGCAACAATTGAACGATTGATGAGCAGCGAAGGAATATCGGTGATATCTCCGGGGCGCTGCCAGCGGTCGAGCAGGTTTACGCTTTGATTGCGGTTCTGCAGGTTGCGGCCGTCGGCTTCATCAACATAACTAAAGAGCTTGTCGGCACCGTAGCTATACAGGATGTTGAACGACAAGGTAAAGTCGCGGTAGCGGAAGTTATTTACCATGCCTCCCTGAAAATCGGGAAGACGGTCGCCAAGGATAGTGGTCTGCGAGATGGGAAGCGCATTGATCTGCGAAGCTGTCATCGTCGATCCATCTGGCCCGTAGAAGCGTTCGGTCCCTGTTTGCGGATCAACACCTCCCCAGCGATAACCATAGATAGCGCTGGCGCTGTTGCCTACCTTGAGCGCGGCAGCATCGGTAGCGGTAGAAAATGTGGATGTGAAACCGCGGTTATACGCTGTGATTTTATTTCTGTTTGTTCCGATATTATAGGCGAGGTTCCAGGAGAAGTCTTTGTTGCTTACAATTCCGGCATTTAGCGTGAGTTCGAAGCCCTGATTCAACATCTTACCTGTGTTTGCGGAGATGGTAGAGAATCCTGTTTCAGACGGCACCAACACTGAGGATATCAGATCGACGATGTAATTGCGATAGTATTCTGTAGTAAATTGCAGCTTATTAAACAGGGTGAAATCGAGTCCAAAGTTCAACTTATAGTTCTTTTCCCAGCTAAGTGATGGATTGGGTGCTGAAGAGCTCTCGGGCGTGGCAATGATGTTGCCGCTGTAGTTGTCGCCGGAGCCTGTGCCGAAGCTGTAAAGGCCGCGGGCAGCGTAGCTGCCGATGCGTGAATTACCGGTAGAACCGAATGTTGTACGCAGGCGCAAGAAGTTGATGAACGTGTTATCCTTAAGGAAATCCTCTTTGCTGATGATCCAGGCGAGCCCTATCGATCCATTAAAGGCCACCTGCTTGTCGCCTCCGAAAATGGATGATTTATCTATGCGCGCGTTTACATTCGCATAATACTTTTTGTTAAGGTCATATGCTAACTGTGAGTAATAAGATACCGCGGCATTCTCCGCTGTTGACGATGCTGCCGTTTGTGTTGCCGCCGCGTTGAGGGTTCTTAGTTTATCATAGGTAAAGCCTGTACCGGCTCCACGCAGGAGGTTGGTTTCCTTATCTTCCACCTGTGTTCCAATGAGGAAGCTTAGCGTATGATTGTTGTTGAAAGTCTTATCGTAGGTAGCTTGCAGGAACCCTACGTAGCCGAGATAGTTGCGATCATATATCTGAAGCGAACCATTGAGGTTACGTCCGGTAGCGTTCTGCGCTGAACGGAACTGACGTTGCTGATTTTGGTAGTAATCGGCACCTAAGGTTCCGGAGATGGCGATTTCAGGTGTTACCTGATACGAAGCGTTGGCATTAGCAAGGAGCTGGACGCCCTTGTTGTTATTTTCATTTTGATTAAGTACCGCCAGCGGGTTGGGTACGCCGAGGATGTCGCCATACGCTCCCTGCTCGTTGACCGGCGATACGTTCGGGGGCAGGATTACCCCGCCATACATCGACAGGTTATTGCTTCGTGACACCGTGGGGCTCAACGAAAATCCCATCTTTAACTTGTCGCTTTTATGATCTACGCGCAGTCGGAAGTACATCTTCTCAATGTCGTTGCCTAAAGAACTTGCCTGCTGGTTGCGGTAGCCTGCGGCAGCGCGGAAAGTGGTTTTTTCAGATCCGCCTGATATATTTAATCCCACGTTATGGTACACAGCATTCCGGTTGGTAAGGTCAAACCAGTCGGTATCTATGGTTTTACTTCCAGCCAGCTGACTAGCCTCCGTAACGGAGCGTCCGCCATTGATATAAGCTTCTCGCAGAAGACTATAATACTGAGGGCCAGTAAGCCATTTATATTCATTAATAAACGATGAGATCCCCGTATCATAGTTTAGCTGTACGCTGGTTTTTCCGGAAGTTCCGGACTTGGTAGTAATGATGATGACCCCATTTGCGGCATTGGCGCCGTATAATGCTGATGCTGTAGCATCCTTTAGTACGGAGATCGTCTTAATATCCTCCGGGTTAATATTGGAAAGCGGGTTAAGATAGCTCTCATTGCTAAACATCGTAGCTTCGTCACCCCGCTGTTGTTCATACATGGGAATACCATCGATAACATATAGTGGCTGCGTCGAGGTGCTTCTTGTTGCTCCGAAAGTAGGGAAGGAGCCTTGACCGCGTATATACACTTTCACCGGTGTATTTAATTCCGTTGTTGTTTCTACGTTCACACCGGCAACAAGTCCCTCAAGCATTTTATCGAAGCTCTCGATGGGGCGTTGCACCTGCAGCTGCTGATTGTTCAGCTGGGAGATACTCCCGACAACCTCTTCACGACGTTTGTCGCGGGTGTATGAGCTGGTAACGATCACCTCTTTCATACTGGCAATGCCTGCTTCGAGGCTTACGTTGAAGAATGTTCGCTGCCCTACAACCTCCTCGCGTGTTTTCATTCCGATGCTGCTGAAGCTCAGGACTGCGTTTTGAGGCTCACTGCCCACTAATCTCAAAGTAAATTCGCCCTTTATGTTGGTAACGGCACCCTGTCGGGTTCCTTTACGAAAGATGTTTACCCCCGGTATAGGATCGCCGGCGGCATCGCTGACTACGCCAGTGATAATCCTTACCTGTGAACTTTGTGATGCTGCTGACTTTCGTATGGCGATGTTACGTCCACTGATATTAAAGCTGAGCTGAAAACGTGAGGATAGCAGCTTCAGGAGGTCGTCAATGTTTGTTGCTGACACGGAAAATGATACTTCCTGATTAGCCTTAATATCATGCTGATCATAGTTGAAATGATATCCTGTTTGTTGTTCCACTTGTTTTAACAACTCGCGAAGGGGACGTTTCTGGATATGTAGGCGATGTTTTTCTGTACCTTGCGGATGTTGCGAGCGCACAGGGTTTGTCAGCAGCAGGGCTGAGGAGAGCGTCAAAAGCTTAAGGGAAGCTTTAAAGTAGATGTTGCGCATGTTAATTTGATAGCGTGATAGTTTGTTGTTTTTGATTGAATGTTAAGCTTTTGGCAAAGCAGATGTTCTTTATTACCGTCAGGTAATCCGGATTGTTGAAGGTTCCTGAATAACGGAAATCAGTTTCGTGGGTATCGTTTATGAGCGTAATTCCATACCTGTTTTTTAACTGCGTTGCAATTTCATTAAAGTCGGCGTTTTCGAAGTAGAGGGTGCCGTTATGCCAGGACACTATAGCCTTTGCATCAAAGTCTCTGAGAGATATTCTGTCTTCGGCGGGCGAGTAAACAGCCATCTGGGAGGGCTTGAGGGTCCTTGTCTGTTTCGTGCGCGTATTTATAACTTTTACTTTGCCTTCAAGCAGAGCTACTTTTATAGCTTTAAGATTAGGATAGGCAGCGACATTAAAATGTGTGCCTAATACCGTGGTTGTAAGCTCGCCAGTATGAACAGAGAAAGGCCTGCTCTTATCTTTGGCGACTTCAAAGTATGCTTCTCCCTGAAGTTTTATTTCGCGACTATGTTCGCCGAACGCGGAGGGATAGCTAATGCTGCTGTTAGCATTTAACATGATGAGCGTTCCGTCGGGTAGGGTAAGCGTTGAGATCTTACCATTACCATTTTGATGGGTTACATATGTAACAGGAACTTCTTTATTGGGACCATTGAATTGGTATGCGCCCCATAGCAATACCATGAATACGCATGCGGCAGCGGACCAGCGCAGCCAGTGTAAGCGGCTTACTTTCGGCGATTCCTGAGTTCGATAGCTATGTTGTTCAAGAAAATCTTCGAAACGCTGTTGCTCTTCTTTAGCCTCTATTTCCGGCAACTGGAGCATAAGCGCGAAGACAATTTCTTCGGCGGTGTAGATCTCTACGAGTTTTTCCGGATGTTGGCGTATCCAGGTATCCCAGAAAAGCACCGCCTGTTTATCCGACTTCATGCAGTAAGCAATGAATGATTCATCGGAAGCAAAGCGCTCGGCAGAGTAGTCGTTGTAATTCATACGCTATTTCAGTTTCTCAGTGTTTATTTATACTGATTCGAAATAGAGAGTACGAACGGACGCTTTTTTACCAGATAATTTTTATTTTTTTATAATTGGCTTTTTGTGGATCTCATTTCTGAGCGTTGTTATGGCCATAAAGGCGTGATTATAAACGGTGCGTTCCTGCAGGTTTAGTAGCGCTGCGATTTCCGCGTAGCTTTTCTTTTCAAAGTATTTCAGTTTGATGACCTCAGCCTGCATGGGAGTAAGTCGCGCCAGCGCCTGTTGTAAACGTTGCTGTTGTAATTCGCCCGTCTGAGTTCTGATAAGTAACTCCTCGTAGGAGTGTTCCACTAAATCATGATGCAGCGTACTGTCGGTGATGCTGTCAGTAGCCTCAATCCGTTTGATGTCGCGAAGTATTTTGTTTTTTAATGAGGTCCGTAAATATGCTGGGACGTTTTCAACGTCGCTCAGCGTATGCCGACGCTCCCAGATATCACAAAAGAGCTCGTGAACAGAATCTTTTGCGAGATCACGATCTGCTGTAAGGCGAAAAGCATATATGAAAAGAAGCTGATAGCTCTCCTGATACAACCGCTTCATGGCGGTGGATTCCCCGGCTCTGATTTCTTTCCATAGCAACTCGTACATTGCCCGCAAAGATATAAATATCTATCTATTTAGAATTAATCTTAACAGAAGGAATTTTCAAGGAGCTAAAAATGACATTCCCTACATCCGGAGTATTTATTTCAATTGATAGGCGATGACGCTGTTTTGATTGAAGGTTGGAATGTAAATCGTGTCTGTGTCGGGATTATAACCCAAATCGGCTGTATTCATTTTCCCGCGAACGTCCTGTAGTTTTCGTATGGTTCCGTCCGCTTTTACATAATAAATGATTCCTGCCCAACAGGTTACGAGGAAATCGCCATTTTTTAGTTGCTCGAGGCCGTCACCGGAAGCCTCGAAACCTTTGGCGATCACAGTAACTTTTTTCTGTTTATTTATTTTGATGAGTTTATCACCGGCCAGCGCGTACAGATTGCCCTTGATCCATTTTAAGCCATTCGCATTGGATACGCTGTCCATATAAAGTTGATAGCTCCCCTTAGATACGCGATAGATTTTATTTGTCCTGGTATCAGATACATAGGCAACGCCGCTATTGTCGACAGTAATATCGTTAAGAAACACAGCGCCCTCAATTTCCATGGTATTTATGATCTTCCCGCTGGGGATGTCGATACTTACGACAGCTGTCAGATCCGCTACAAATAATGTATTCTTAAATCGGGCCAGTCCCTTTGGCGCGTTGAGTCCCTGAATCCAGCCCGCGTTTTTTATAGTACCATCTAAGTTGAGAATTACCACGCCGCCATTGCCATCTTTGACATTCCCAACTCCATCAATAAGGCTTACAAAGAGGCTTTTATCCTGCTTATTGTAAAGCACAGATTCGGGAACGGGAAGATTTTTGGATTCCCATAAGGGCTGCGATAGTTGCTGCGCGCAAACCTGACCTATACTAAGGCTGAACATCCAGGCGAGTAAAGTTCTTTTTCTTATCATCGCCGTAATATAAGGACAATTATTTTTTTGATGAATTAAACGGAGCTGATTGTTAGCTGGAATTAGCTTATAGGGTGGTTGATTTTATCTGGTACGCTAGAAAGACAAGTGAAATCGTCAATTGAGGATTATGTTATTTATCGAGAATGTAACCTTTGTATTCCAGCGGTATATTTGAATTGCTGAAATAAATATAACCTTAACCTGATACTTTCCTGCCGTTTCCTTCTGGAATAGCTGACAGAATAGCCGTACATTTGCAATCTTCCAAGCAAGAAATTTATTAGTTAGATCTGGCTCGTCAGATCACGTATTGAAAGCGCTTAAATTACTATGCCAGTAAAAATACCAGATAATCTGCCCGCAATAGAGGCACTGAAGAAAGAGAATATTTTCGTTATGACTGATTTACGTGCTAGTGGTCAGGATATCCGCCCTATGCGTATGCTTATTCTTAATCTGATGCCTATAAAGATTACCACAGAGACTGATTTTATTCGTCTGCTGTCAAATAATCCATTGCAGGTGGAGCTGGAATTCCTGAAACTGGAAACGCATACGTCCAAGAACACTTCAGGGCAACATCTTGAAATGTTTTACAAGAGCTTCAGCGAGATAGAACCTCTTTATTATGATGGTATGATCATCACCGGCGCGCCTGTGGAGATGATGGAGTTTGAGGAAGTTACCTATTGGAACGAGGTTACCCGTATCTTCGACTGGGCACGTCGACATGTTACCTCGACATTGTATATCTGTTGGGCTGCTCAGGCCGCGCTCTATCATTTCTATAAGGTTCCTAAGATACCCTTGGAACGTAAACTCTTCGGTGTTTTCAGGCATACCGCGCGGGATAGAAGGTATCCTCTGTTTCGGGGATTTGACGATGAGTTCTTTATTCCGCACAGCAGACATACAATGGTTTCAGAGGAAGCTCTCGCTGAAAACCCAGAGATCAGTATCCTAGCGGAGTCGGTGGATGCGGGCGTTGCCATTGCTTCTGCCAGAGGAGGGCGTGAGTTTTTTCTTACCGGGCATTCGGAATATTCGCCTTTAACACTCGATGAAGAGTATAAACGTGATTTAAGTAAAGGACTTAGCATTGCGATGCCTGAAAATTACTACAAGGACGACGATGCTGCCAAGCCCCCCAGAATACGTTGGACTAGTCACGCGAGTTTGCTATTTAACAACTGGCTTAACTATTTTGTATATCAGGAAACCCCTTACGATCTGAAAGAAGTGGAAACCTTAGGCGATCTGAAGCAGCCAATTTAGGAAAGCATAAGTGGTGCCGCGAAGTATCACTGCTTCGACAGCATTCCTCTGCCGTACATTCTTTCACAGGTAAATAATTTAGCGGTTCTCTCGTTAGGCTCAGGGACCTGTATTTGCCGTGTAAGTTTAAGTAATATTAAATATCAGGGCTACATTTATTATCCCTTTTACTTTATGCAGACTTCTGTGGCTGGGTAATTTTCATATATTGCACATACATTTACTACTACATAAACCAATGGGTACAACAAAAATCAATTACATTTACGATACCAGATATCCTTCTGTTGAAGATCTCAAGAAAAAAGCTAAAAAAAGAATTCCTAAGTTCGCTTTTGATTATTTAGAAGGTGGTTGTAATGATGAGCTCAATCTTTACAGAAATGAGCATGACTTTGATAATATTTATTTTAAGCCTAGATATCTTGAGAAAGTAGGTGACATAGACTTGTCTGTAAAGCTTTTCAATCATACATATAGTGCTCCGTTCGGAATTTCACCTGTGGGCTTGCAGGGTTTGATGTGGCCTAACGCTCCGGAGATCTTAGCAAAGGCTGCCGCGGAGTTAAATATTCCATATACCTTAAGTACTGTTTCAACGAGCAGCATTGAGCGTATTGCGGAAGTTTCAGAGGGGAAAGCCTGGTTTCAGCTTTATCATCCTACCGAAAATAAGCTTAGGGATGATATCCTGCGAAGATTGAAAGATGTGCAATGCCCTGTGCTGGTAGTGTTGGTTGACGTACCGTCTTTTGGATTACGTTACAGAGAAATAAAGAGCGGTCTTTCCATGCCGCCAAAGATGACCGTCCGGAATGTACTGCAAGGCGCTTCCTGTCCTACATGGGGCATTGAGACCTTGCGTGCTGGTATTCCATCTTTTGCAACTCTGAAACCATATATGGAAAAAGGTCTTGACCTGGCTCAGCTGGGACAATTTATGAATCGCACCTTTACAGGTAAGGTAGATGTCGAAAAGATTAAAGCTATCCGTGATATGTGGCCTGGACCGCTAGTCTTGAAAGGTATCGCCAGTGAGGAAGATATGGAAGACGCTATTGCCCTGAATGTGGATGGTGTCATTGTGTCAAATCATGGGGGCCGCCAGATTGATGCGGGACAGTCGTCATTATACTCAATGATTAAATTGTTGCAGAATCCTGCTTATAGTGAGCGTATGACCATTATGCTTGACGGGGGGATTCGTTCTGGTGTCGATCTTGCCAGAGCCTGTGCTGTAGGTTCAACCTTCAACTTTATGGGGCGGCCGTTCATGTATGGAGTAGGAGCTTTGGGTAAAGATGGCGGTCGTCATACTATAAATATGTTTAAAGCGCAGCTTTATCAGGTAATGCAACAGCTGTCGGTGACTAAAGTATCCGACTTATCAAAACGTCTCCTTTAAATTATGATATATTGGCATGAATATATGCGCTTTCGCATACATTCATGCCTTTTATTCGAATTCAGACAACCTCCGCGACAACAAAAGTGCTGCCGCCGATAAATACAAGATCTTCGGGACCCGCCTGTTCCTGCGCGGCCAACACGGCCTCGCTTACGCTGGAGAATATTTCTCCTTTTAAATCAAACACTGCCGCCTCTTTTGCCAACTCCCGCGCTTCCTTTGCTCTTTCTATTGCAGGCATGGTAAAGTAATAGCTGGCCTCTTTGGGCAACAGAGAAAGCACCTTCGTAATATCCTTATCTTTTACCATCCCTAAAACGATGTGAAGCTTATTGTAGGAAGTACGCGCTATGCTCTTTAACACCTCACGAATGCCATGTTCATTATGTCCCGTGTCGCATATGGTAAGAGGCGTATCTTTTAGCGTTTGCCAACGTCCCTTTAGTCCGGTAATGGATTTTACCTGTGTTAAGGCCTGTAAGATCTTATCGTTATCAATCTTGAAATTCAACGCGCGTAGTTGTAAGACCGCTGACAACACCGTAACCAGATTTTTTTCCTGATACGTACCGCTAAGATCCAACGCTAATTGCTGCGGTAAAGCAGACGATCCGGTAATGGTTAACTTAACCCCGGTGGGACTGTAAACAGCGGTACTTGCCGACAATGTATCCGTCGCAAAATGGAGCGGCGCGTTCACCAGCTGTGCCGCTTCTTCGAATATAGGATCCGTTTCCGGATGCCGCTCTCCAACAACAGCAGGGATGCCTCGTTTTATTATTCCCGCTTTCTCTTTCGCGATTAAGGCAAGGGTGTCCCCCAGAATATTCATATGATCCATTCCGATGTTGGTGACGATCGAAAGTTCGGGATTAATGATATTGGTAGAATCAAGACGCCCGCCCAGGCCGACTTCTATAATAGCTATATCGACCTGATGTTTGGCGAAGTGGTCGAAGGCCATGGCCACGGTAAGCTCGAAGAAAGACGGTTCTATAAGTTCGATATCCTCCTTGATTCCCTTGGTAAATTCAACAACCTCCGCCTCGCTGATCATCTCCCCATTAATGCGGATACGTTCACGGAAGTCGCGCAGGTGAGGGGAGGTATAAAGCCCTGTTTTGAAGCCCGCGCTTTGTAATATCGCTGCCAGCATATGCGATACAGAGCCCTTACCATTCGTGCCGCCTACATGGATACTTTTGAATTTAGTATGGGGATTCCCGAGGCTTTCGCATAAGGCCAGCGTATTTGTAAGATCTTTCTTTAATGCTGACGCGCCGGTTTTTGAGAACATCGGCAAACGCGAAAAAAGATACTCGATAGTTTCTTTATAATTCATTATCGTTTGGAAGATAAATGGGGATCAGAAATTGGTAGCGGGGTAGCAGTAGTAAAAAAATCAGCGTGAACCACGCTGATTTTCTCTTTATTTTACTTTAAAGTTAAAGACAACAACGCCTATCTGTACGTCGGGAGCTGACTCCAGTTGATTCAGGCTGGCACCAAGTACCGCCTGTTCACACTTTCGCCAAAGTCCCTGATCTGAAAGGGTAGTACCTTTCACACCGGCGCGCGCATATACAACTTCTCCGGATTTATCAACGCGAATCTCTACATAAATCTTTCCAGACAGCTGTCCTTCATCATTTATGCGTGGTAGGTTGGTGAACCGACGGCTTTTTAGTGAGAGCGCTACATTTCCGAAACCGGAGCCTCCCGATCCATAGTTCGCTGCCAGAGGATCGCCATCAGGGTCACCCTGATTCCCTGGCGTAGAGCCGGTACCATCGCCCTTGCCGGTTCCTTTAGATTTAGGACCTTTGTACAACGCGTTTTGATTAACCTCAGGCTTGCTGACTTTCTTTGTTTCCTTTGTGGAGGCACTGGCAACAGTCGCAGGACTAGTCTTTTTCGGTGTTTTTACAACAGGCGCGTCTTCAGCTTCCTGTGTTACCACTGCTTTTTCGTTTGTTTCGGCAGCAGGAGTGGGCGTAGCAGTTTCTTCCGGCACCACTTTGTCTGGCTGCTGTTCTGTAACGTTAGGATCTACTGATGGCTCTTCGATGCTCATGTAGTCATCGCCCATCCCTTCCGGAGCAGTACCATAGTTCACAACGATACCGCCGGTACCTACTTCCTGTTGTACAGGCATGCCGAATACAATAAAATAACAGACAGCCAGCAGCACAAGCATAATACCTCCTGAAATGAGGAACGCCCTGGGATAGTTATTTTCTTCAGTGTAATGCATAGCCTTATTTCGGTTCTGTGGCAAGTACTAATTTAATTCCGAGCTTATTGGCGATATCCATGATCTGCACCACATCCTGAATGGCCACCGTGCGATCAACGCTCAATATGATCGTTAACTCTTGTACCTGTCGTTTATAAGCCAGCAGACGGGGCTGAAGATCTTCCAATGACACCTGTTGTTTGTCGAGGAAATACTCCAGATCCTTGGATACTGCAATACTAACGGTTTTTTTAGATATTGATTGTCCGGAATCTGAACGCGGAAGCATGAGCTTGATGACGTTCGGATTAGTAACAGTCGAAGCAATCAGGAAGAACAGCATCAGGAAGAACATGATGTCGTTCATCGCTGAGGTTTGTACTTCCGCTGCCGGACGATTTTTCTTTCTTAAATTCATTGATCAAAAATTTCGGAACCCTTAATTTTTACTCTCTACTACGGATGCTTAACGTCCAGGCTCTTCAAGAAGATCGATAAATTCAACGGCGTCAGTCTCCAGACGTAGGATTACGCGATCAACCATGATGTTAAGAATATGGTAGCCTACATAAGCGAAGATACCAATCATCAGACCGGAGGCCGAGGTAATCATTTTTTCATACAGACCTCCTGAAATAATACCAATGCTGATATTGTCGGAGAGGGAGATATTATAGAAAATACGGATAACCCCGGAGATGGTACCCACGAACCCTAACATCGGAGCGATACCCGCAACGATACCCAGGATGCTTATATTCTTTTCGAGCTTAGAAACTTCCAGCTTGCCAACATTTTCAATGGCTCCTTCAATTTCCTTAATAGGACGACCGATACGCAACAAACCTTTTTGTAGCATACGTCCCAGTGGTGTGTTGCTGTTTCTGCATAGTGCCATGGCTGAGTCGAGTTTTCCGGTAAGGATACTCTGACGTACCTGCGACATGAGGTTAGCGGATTTCTTTGCCGACGCTTTTCTAATGGTCAGATAGCGTTCAACAAATATCACCAGGCCAAGGAAAAAGAGAATTGCAAGAGGTATCATTACCCAGCCTCCTTTTACCAGCAGGTCCATAAAGCGTAATTCCTGAGCCTTGTTTGCAGCGTCAACAACTGCAGTGGCAGCTGTGTCTTGAATTGTCGAATCGATTTGTAATAGGAACATCGTGTGTTATTGTTTTTCTTTGTCGTTAATCGTCAAGATCCAGGCTTCTTTATTAAAGCTCGCCTGTATTTTCCTTTTTTGAATGGTTGCTTCGTCATAGTTATTGAAGGAACCGAGGCTTACCTTGAACTTAGGCTTCCTGGCATCTTCTACAACGCTGGCTTTAATGCTTTTTTTACTGAGTCGCCTAACATATTCATCGGCTTCAGACTTAAGAGCGAAAGAGGCGCCAATCACCTCATAGCGTGGCAGCACTTCCGCCGGCTTAGCCGCGGGAACAGGAACTGCTTCCTTCTTAACAGCTGGTGTAACAGCCGAATCCCGGACTTCCACTTTGTTCTTGCCAAGGCTTGAACTGTCTGCAGCTACAGCAGGCTGGGCGGGAGCTGAGGTTGTCTTCTTCTGCGGCGTCACCGTGCGCGCGTGGATGGGCTTATCCGTATCAAGATTGAAAAACTCCGGATTAAAAATATATACCAGTCCTGCCGCGATGAGCACTAAAAATAATAGCGACAGTATCAGAGAGACGGTATTGCCCGATTTCGTTTCTTCCGCTTCTGCATACACCGGCTCCTCTGCATAGTCATTGCCTGTTAAACGGCTAACGCTTGCTACAGGCGGAGGTGTCGGCGCGGGACTACGTTCCTGAGGAATGACGAAAGCGGGATCTTTAAGAATATCCTGACCAAAGGCCATTGCTGTAAGCTGCAGCGGGGCCATGCTATATACCCCGTTTTGCACTTCCAATTTCCCTAGGCCGGAAAGCTCTGCCATACCGTCAAGCTCCAGCTGCTGCCGTATGCTGTCAGCATATTTGTTTATGAAGTAGCGGGCACTGGCTTCAGAGATCTTTTTTATGGCACTTAAGTAATTTACTAACTCCGTATCATTCCCATTGCCCTGACTAAACACAATCTCCTCTGTAGGAGGATGAATGACTCCCGCCTCCCGATCGTAACGGGAGGGAGTCCTCCGACGGCTAAATGTGCCGATACCGGGAAGCCCTATCTCCTTACAATCTTTCAGCAGTTCCGATATATACAGCGCAATATCCATTCGGGTAAAAGTAAATTAAATAATTCTTAGCTACAAAAATATCAGAATGAATAGCTCAATCCGCCAATCACATTAAGTCCTACCTTTGGATAATAGAGATAGCGTTGATAGTTTGTGTTGAGAATGTTGTTTGCACGAGCGAAGATGCCGAAACGCTTAATGCGGTATTCAGCGCCAGCACTAAAGTCTGTGTATCCTTTTACGCGCACCAGAGAAGGCTGTGCCTGTTGATAATCTATACCGTACGACTGATCACTCATCACCAACTCTGCATCTACTGTTAACGCGTCGGTAATGTAAGCCTTCGCGTTGGCTGTAAGGCGCACCTGCGGCATAAACCAGGCTTTCTCCTGCGTCTTTAAGCTATAGTTGTTGATATTTAACTTACCACCGAGGGTAAAGGTCTCAGATATCTTCACATTTATCTCTCCCTCTATTCCGGTTACCTTTACATCATCGTAGATCACGTTGAAGCGTTCCATATGTAGCGAGTCATTTCTGAACATCGCCATATCATCCACTTTCTTGTAAAATACCATCGCTTTATAGCCCAGACCCGCGCCGCCATTACCTTTGATACCACCATAGATATGTGTTTTATCTACAGCGTTACGCATCTCGATATTGCGGTTAAGATAGGGGTTCTCGTTGGCGAAGTCACGAAGACTTGCTCTGTTTACGTCGCCGATAAACCCTCCAAACAGCGTAGCGTATTCAGGTACCAGCGGGATTTCAACCGTCACCGCAGGGAAGAAATTGAACTTCGAAGTGGTGCCGAACTGCTGTACCAGGTTTACGCCCAACGTAAGCTTATATGTTGCTCCCTGAAGCTTTACATAAGGATTTATCTTCAGGAGGTTATTGCTGAAGCTCAAAGAATCTTTAGTCTTGGCGAAGTCAGCCGAAGCATTTAAACCAATGTTGAATTCCTTCCATTCTTTATTTACGAAGCCACTAAGAGCAAAAGAGTTTTCCTTAGCGTTGAACTTGTCAGAAAATAAATACGCGTCAGCCTTTAAGCCGTAGTCAGAACCCTGATTTGCAACGTAGTTCTTAGTCAGTTCACCACGAAGACTAATGTTGCTGAACGCTTGCTTTTCGGGATTCGCGCTAAATGGCGCAGTAGCACCATCGGCAATACCATAAAAGTTTGTTGCGTAGCGATTGTAGCCCAATTCACCGCTAAGGGTAAATTCATCAAGAATGCTCTTTCCGAAGATACCAGCGTCCTGACGTGAGAACTGCTGTTTCAACAGCTTGCCCTCCTGATTCAGATGCTTAAAGAAGGCACCCGCCTGCATTGCCTGGTCTGCTCCGGTATTAAGATATACTTCCGCCAGCCCTGTGCTATAGTTTCCGAAACCGGCCTTCGCATAATTGTTGTATATGAAAGCGCTGTCGCGAGCGGGCAGGGGCTGTGCCTGCAACTGCTTGATGTCGCTGTTCTGATCGAGCTTTCTATTACTGATGCGGTACGACTGATTTGACTTGATGATACGCGTGCTGTTCATGTCAGGACTGCGGCGTATCTTGGCCGCGTCAGCAAGCACCGGCTTGTAAGGGCGCTCAACAACAATCTCGTCGGTCATCACTCCCGGTACTTTTTCAGTTGTCTTACCCGTCTTATCTGTGGTAACTACCGGTTGTTGATTTGTTGTCTCCTTGGTATCCGTTTTCTTCTTATCATTTTTTACCTGAGCCGAAGCACCAGCGGCAAAAAACAACGCGGCGAAACTTAATGTATATATCGATTTTTGAAAGTTCATCTTACTATTTCTTCTTGTTAAGTTGTTCCAATCTTGCTTTTGCTGTAGGGATTACGTCATCCTTACCTCCATAGTTGTCGATAACACTTTGAAGAGTGCTTTTTGCCTGGAAGTTATCCTTTAAGGCGACGTATGTTTCAGCGAGTAATAAAAATCCCTTGGCTACCCAATAGTCATGAGATTCCATTTTTACAAGGTCGAAAATAGTTTTTTGCGCAGTCTTAAACTCTTTCCTGTTAAACTGTTGAAGGGCGACAAGATATTTGGCTTCCGCGCCGGTAACAGTCTTCGTTTTATTAGAGACATCCAGAAGCTCTTTATATGCTGTGGTGGTGTCTCCTTTAGCCATATAAGCTTTTCCGGCAAAGAGGCCGGCACGTGCCTTATCTTCCGCTGACGAGCGCTCATAGGTGTTGATGATACGCTGGTATTTTAACACGTCATCAGGTTGATTCATGCTGCTATACGCTTCTATCAGGTTGTTGATAGCGAAGCCGTAGTTCGACTTATACTCAGCCGTTGTCTCGAGCTTCTTCAGGTAAACTACCGCTTCATTGTATTTAGCCTGTTTGAGGTATAAACGCGAAATACTCATCAGCGCCCGCTCCGTGTAGTCACTTGTCCAGTCGTTTAAGATGAATGTATAATCCGGAATAGCCTCATCCGGACGATTCAGCTTCACCAGACTTTCCGCTCTGATAAATTTAGCGTGCTTTTCCTGAATAGCTTTCGGGAACTTATCGAAATAGGCGTTGATCGCATCGTATGCCGCCTGATAGTCTCCACGTAAAAACAATGTATTTGCTGCCTGGAAAGTGATATTATCTTGTTCCGCTACACTATAATTTCCGATGCTTGTGGTATTGGCATAAGCAAGGAAGCCATTGGCGTCTGACTTGTCAAGATAGATGTTCTTGATAGATTCCAGCGCCAGTTTCGCTTCATCTGTTGACGAGTAGTCTTTCACCACACGCTGGAAAGTTGCCAGTGCCGCGTCGTTCTGATCCTGATTATATTCAACAAGACCAATTGTATTTAGCGCGCGAGGTACATAGCTACTGCGGGGATACTTTTCAATGAGGGCGGTCAAATCAGTTTTCGCGCGCTCGTTATCGCCCTTCACGAAATACGTGTAGGCCATCTCGAATCCCGCGTCATCAGAATAATTTGACGATGGATACTGAGAAAGCAACTGCTGCATGGTCGCGATCTTCTGGTCGTTCTGATTCTGAAGACCCTCGATCATTCCACGTTGGAATAGCGCGTAGTCCTCGCCAGGAGTTCTCCAGGCGATAATCTTATTATATTGAGCCAGTGCCGCGCCGTAGTTCTTTAGTACGAAGTATGAATCGCCAAGGCGTAAGGTAGCATCGGTAATGGTATTCTTATCTTTATCACCGCCCCTTAAAAAGCGCTCAAAATAGGTCGCCGCCTTGGAGTAGCTTTCATGCTGGAAGGCGGAATAGCCCAGCGCATAATTGGCGTAATTGAAGACCTCTGTCTGCGCCGCCGCGGGCATTGCCAGAAAGCGCTCAAACTGCGCTACTGATTCTCCGTATTTCCTTACCTCAAACATCGCCTCTGCCAGCCAATATGTCGCTAAAGCTTTGATCTCCGGATCGGAGCCTGCTTTCTGAGAGCGCATGAATAAGGAAATACTGTTTTCAAAGGCACGCTCATTATAGAACTCTAGTCCGCGGAAATAGGTAACCTTCTGGTACACCGCCATCGTCTCGGGGTTCTTTTCTTTTATGGTCTCAAGCACATTCACAGCCTCCTTGTAGTTCTTCGTAGAGAGAAGCACTTCTCCAAGAAGCGTCTTCGCTTCATTGGTACGGGAGGAGTTGGGATAAGTCTTGAGGAAGGTCTGCACGGACTCAAGTGCTACAGAGTAGAAATCGAGGTCGTACGAAAGTTTCGCGTAGTTGTATAAACCGAGCTCTTTTTGTTGAGCGTCAAAGTCGAGACGCGAAGCTCTGAAGAAGGCGTTTCTGGCAGCTTGCTTGTTATTTGTTTTTATAAAAGCCTCTCCCAAAACGTTCATACCATTCTGATAATGCACATCCGGAGCCTGCATCCTTTCAAGTTCTTTGATGGCTTTCAGAGGTTCTTCACGCTTCATATAGATGAAGCCCAGCTGATAGTTATCCTGATTGTTCTGCGTTTTTCCCTGATCGAGGGCCTGGAACTTCAGGTAGTAGTCTAAAGACTTCGGCAGATCATTTTTGGCAAAGTACGTTGCCGCAACGATACGATACATCTCCGGTTTATACTTAGGATCGATCGTTTCGATGGCCGGAATAGTATATGCCAGCACATCATCATAGCGCTTATCTAAGAAATAAAGAGCGGATATGTAGTACGGATACGAAGCCTGGTATGTGGTAGAGGTTTTCAGACGCTCGAATTCGGCAAGCGCGGTTTTATAATCCGCGTTCATATAGTTTATGTACGCGTAATAATAGATTGCATCTTCCTGATAGCGTCCCCGTTCTTCCTTCATTTTGGCGAAGATCGGCTCCGCGTTATTATATTGCTGAGTAGAAAAATAAGAATACGCCAGCTTGAACCGGTATTCGGCATTTTCCTTACCCGTGAGGTTAGAAGAAGTAGTTTTGGTAAACCACTCTATAGCCTTCTGATAGTTCGCTTTATTGAAATAAGCTTTCCCCATCTGAAAGTATGCCGACTTGGTATTGGCACTGGAAGGATATTCCCTGATATACGAGAGAAATAAGCCTTCGGCATTATCATTGCCGAGCTCCAAAGCACATACCGCCTGGTAGAACAACGCGTTTTCCTTAAGAAGAGTGATCTGCTTATTTTCCGGTTGTGCCGTGTTCGAAGGGCTAAGTCTTGTATGTTCAACAAGGCTGAACTGCTCGCTGGCGGCGGCGAATTTTGATTTCTCAAATAATTCGATGCCACTTTTGTAGGCTCGATTTATCGTGTACCATTCTGTTTGCTGTGCCCCGGCGGTAAGCGCGGTAGCACACAGAAGAGAGTTAAGCAATATATTTTTTCTAAGCATGTTTGAATGTAAATTGCGAAGTTAACATATAGGCTAATACGTCAGCACTTTAATTATGCATTTCTTCGGGTAGTATATATATTCTATTTCACATTTTACGATAAATGCGTATATATGATATATATCCTTCGATTGTTATTGAGGTTTTTGCGCCGCTAAAAGATATAACACCGCCATCCTGATGGCGACGCCGTTTTCAACCTGATCTAAAATTACAGATTGCTTACTGTCCGCAACATCGCTCGTAATTTCGACCCCCCGGTTTATTGGTCCCGGATGCATAATCGTAATTTCCTTGTCCAGCGAATCGAGTATCTGTTTATTTAAACCATACATCATCGAATACTCACGTAACGAAGGGAAGTATTTTATGTCCTGACGCTCCAGCTGTATGCGCAGCATATTGGCTACGTCACACCAGTTCAGCGCCTTCATCAGATCATATTCTACCTTAACCCCTAAGGTATGTATATATTTAGGCATCAGGGTTGTCGGACCGCATACCATTACTTCCGCGCCCAATTTCTGCAGGCAAAGGATGTTCGAAAGCGCTACACGCGAGTGTAGAATGTCTCCCACAATAACCACCTTCTTGCCCGCGACATCGCCATATTTCTCGCGTATCGAAAAAGCGTCAAGCAACGCTTGTGTCGGGTGCTCATGCGCACCGTCTCCCGCATTCACAATCTGCGCGTTTACACGCTGACTTAAGAAGATGCCGGCGCCGGGGTAGGGATGTCGCATGACGATCATGTCAACCTTCATGGCAAGAATATTATTGACGGTATCTATCAGCGTTTCCCCCTTGCTTACAGATGAAGAGGATGCCGCGAAGTTGATGGTGTCAGCAGAAAGTCGCTTTTGCGCCAACTCAAACGATAATCGTGTTCTCGTAGAGTTTTCGAAGAAAACATTCGCAATGGTAACATCGCGTAGAGAGGGAACCTTCTTAATAGGCCTGTTGAGCACGTCCTTAAAAGTGTCCGCAGTTTCAAAAATCAGTTGAATGTCCTTTTCGTTAAGATCTTTAATGCCAAGCAGGTGCCTGGTACTAAGGGTCTGACCTTGTTCTGCCATTATATTAAGCTAATTATGTAATATTAAAAAAGGTATTTTAACAAACACCTTCCATATAAATTATTATTTCTCTGAGAGCAGCACGACCTGATCGGCCTTATCTGTTTCATTCCAGCTGACTATTACCCGCTGTGAGTTTATTGTATCTACCTGTATGCCGCAATAATCGGGCTCTATCGGCAGATCTCTGGAATACAGTCTGTCTACCAGCACCAGCAGCTCCACTTTCGCGGGGCGCCCAAATGCAAGCATGGCGTCCATCGCTGACCGAATGGTTCGCCCTGTCCATAGCACGTCATCTACCAGTATCACTTTTTTACCTTCGATGATGAAATCAATCTTTGTGGTGTTGGGCAGGAGAGGAGCTTCGCGACGTCTGAAGTCATCACGGAAAAACGTGATGTCCAGATTGCCCTGTAAAATTGAGGCTTCCGGCAGGATGGCCTTCAGTTCGCTTGCCACGCGTTGTGCAAGGTAAATTCCTCTGGGCTGAATTCCGATGATCACAGAGTCAGAGAAATCGTTGTGCGCTTCTATTAACTGATGACAAAGTCTTTTGATTGTAATCTGAAACTTTTGTCCGTCAAGTAGGGTTAAGTTTTGCATCAGTCTTTGTTTGGGCAAAAATAAAAAATATAATATAAAGATAAAATCAAGCTGATAATTCCTTTATACCAGGGAAGAAAAAGCTCGTTTATTTCATTTAAAATAGTATCCTAAGTATTACAACGACACTATTTGTTACGAAAGTATGAAACATATTTAATTTCTACTATCAATATCTCCATTTTAGCCCTGCGGTGCAAAATCATAGGGTAAAACGATGATAAAGAGAAAACGGCGCTGGAGTGCATAAAAAAAGCCCCGCTAATGCGAGGCTTTAATATTTAAACTGTCGGAAGGCTTAATTATTCGCCTTTCTGACCTTTCTTTTCTGCACCTTCCATCTGCTCTTTTAACTGAGCAAGGACGCCAAGGTCTCCTAATGTAGATTTCTCTACAGAATCTTTAACCTTTTTAACGGCACTTGAAGTTGCTTTCTGATCATTTTTCTTCTGAGCAACATCTGCTGAACGAGCTTCTGCTCTTTCTTCTTCCCAAATACGGGAGTGAGAAACAACGATACGCTTAGCATCTTTGCTGAACTCGATGATCTTGAAGTCCGCTACTTCATCAACTTTAAGAGCTTTACCATCTTCCTTAATTGAATGCTTGCTAGGGCAGAAGCCTTCAACTCCATAAGGAAGCGCTATGATAGCACCTTTGTCGCTGATTTTGATAACAGTACCTTCGTGGATTGAATCAAGTGTGAAGATTGTTTCAAATGTATCCCAAGGGTTTTCCTCAAGCTGCTTGTGACCAAGGCTAAGCTTGCGGTTTTCTACATCTAACTCAAGAACTACCACGTCTAATTCTTCACCAACTTTAGTGAATTCGTTAGGGTGATTGATCTTCTTAGACCATGAAAGGTCAGAGATGTGGATCAAACCATCGATACCTTCTTCAATCTCAACAAACACTCCGAAGTTAGTCATGTTCTTAACTACCGCTTTGTGCTTGCTTCCTACTGGATACTTCTCAGCGATGTTCTGCCAAGGATCAGGAGTTAACTGTTTAATACCAAGGCTCATCTTACGGTCTTCGCGATCTAAAGTAAGTACCTGAGCTTCGATCTCATCACCTACCTTAAGGAATTCCTGTGGATTGCGAAGGTTCTGAGACCATGACATTTCTGACACGTGGATCAATCCTTCAACACCTGGGTTGATTTCAAGGAATGCACCGTAATCAGCAACAGTAACAATCTTACCTTTAACCTTAGAACCTACTTCGATAGCTGTATCTAAAGATTCCCAAGGGTGTGGAGTAAGCTGTTTCAAGCCAAGAGCGATACGTTTCTTCTCATCGTCAAAGTCAAGAACAACGACGTTGATTTTCTGGTCAAGCGCAAGCACTTCTTTCGGATGCTCGATACGACCCCATGAAATATCTGTAATGTGCAATAAACCATCAACACCACCAAGGTCGATAAATACACCGAAGTCTGTGATGTTTTTAACAGTTCCTTCAAGAACCTGTCCTTTTTCAAGTTTAGCAACAATTTCTGTTTTCTGATTTTCAAGATCGTCCTCAATAAGAACTTTGTGAGATACAACCACGTTCTTAAATTCGTGATTAATCTTAACAACCTTGAACTCCATAGTCTTACCTACGTAAATATCGTAGTCACGGATAGGCTTAATGTCGATCTGTGATCCTGGTAAGAAGGCCTCAACACCCATGATGTCAACAATAAGACCTCCCTTAGTACGGCTCTTAACGAAACCATTAATAATAGTGTCGTTTTCTAAAGCTGCATTAATAAGCTCCCATGATTTCTGGGTCTTAGCACGCTTACGTGATAAAACAAGTTGTCCATTCGCATCTTCCTGAGATTCTACGAATACTTCAACCTCGTCACCAACCTTAAGGTCCGGAGTATCACGGAATTCAGATAATGATACCATACCATCAGACTTAAAGCCGATGTTAAGTACTACATCTTTGTTGTTGATTGAAACAACAATCCCGCTGATGATCTCACCTTTGTTGATTGAGTTAAATGTGCCGGCATACAGCTGTTCTAATTTAGCACGCTCTTCTTGAGAGTAGTTGCCAAATCCTTTTGGATCTGCATCCCAGTCGAAATCTGCTGCTGCGGCAGCCTGTGTCTTAGACTTAATGTCTTCGATTGACAAAGAATCAGCTTCTGATTCGATGTTTTCTTTTTCTTTAACCGATTTGGTTTCTGCGCCATGGAGTTCAGCTGTTTTAGCTTTCAGCTCCTTTTCTGCTTCTTGTTTTTTGGCCATTAATTAATTTATCTCCTTTTTCCCGATTTCATCGGGACTGCAAAAGTAGGAATTTGCTTTTGGAAAATAAAAATATTTTTGGCTTTATTTATTGAAAAAGAGCGGATTTTGTTTCTAAAATCCGCTCTTCGCCCCCTATGGGATATGCTTTTGTAATATTCCTGATACCTAAGCCCGCTACTTTGACGATACTGCTTCCAGAAGAGGAGTAATACGCGTCAGGGCAAACTGTAACTGTTCGTCCTCCGTTAAGGCGGTATTATCTAATATGACAGCGTCTTCTGCGCGTGTTAAAGGGCTTTCTTCCCTGGTAGTATCAAGAAAATCGCGATGCGCGATATTGTCAAAGATTTCTTCCATGGTTACCTGTTCGCCTTTTTCTGTAAGTTCAATAAAACGGCGTTCGGCTCTCACCTTGGGATCCGCGGTCATGAAGAACTTTATCTGTGCTTCAGGAAATACGGTAGTGCCGATGTCCCTGCCGTCCATTACCAGATTTCTGGAACGTCCCATCCGTTGTTGCTGTTTTACCATGGCATGCCGCACTTCTCTTATTGAGCTGACCTCACTTACATTCTGCGATACTTCCATCTGTCTGATTTCCTTAGATACATCCTCATCATTAAGATGTATAAAGGTTTGAAAGTCTTCAGTATGAAAGTTCAGATGGATGTCCTCCAGCGCCTTTGCGATAGCCGCGTGGTCCTCAAGACCAACATGATTCCTTAAAAAATATAGCGTCACCGCTCTGTACATGGCGCCGGTGTCAATATATATGAAGTGTAGTTTCTTGGCCAGTGCCTTAGCGAGGGTGCTCTTTCCACAGGATGAATAGCCGTCAATCGCTATAACCAGATTGTTCTTTTTCACGCGTCAAAGGTACCCATTCATGTGGTTTTTCGATGAATAATTTTAAATACCCTTCACTGACCTCTCCTTCGGCTATTTACCTGGGCATGCAAACAAACTGATATCGAACGTGATCAGCCGTGCTTCCTGTTATCTCTTGCTGTTCCCCGGATTACCGGGTTATAAAAAGAAGGTATTACGAAAATGGGTTTTCGTTTATTTCAAACGGGTTTTGTTTTGGGTTAATTTTTTTATTTCGTTCATTCTCGCTCTACGCCGGTATCGCTAACGCGAAAACACATGCTTTCACTCCCTGCTACCTACCTGTTCCGAGTCTGACTCGAGACTGCTTCGNNGAGTCAGTCTCGGAACAGGTAGGTAGCAAGGGGGGAACCACCGCCCATTTGAGGGAACGGGGAGAGGCCATGGAAGGGGCAGTTTTGATGAAAGTATACGACATTGTGCGACATGTTGGTACTAGTCCTGCTATACTGGTCGGGAATCTGGTAATCATCGTTTACTGAGCGTAGGAGCGGACTTTGTCGCGAAGGTGTATGTTTTTAGGCGAAGAGTTAAGTGCTTAAAGGATAGGGTATTGATTTCTGTAAAATGATCGCTCATCTTTGTTTTGTCAGAGCGGCGCGACTGCCGCATTTGTATCCCCGCTGACGGGGACTCCTAAGTCGTCGGGAGCTTTCAGACGACCTGGAACTATAATTTTTAATGTCATGAAACGGATTTTTACCTCATCAGAAATTGGATTTTTTTTCAGGATAGCTTGTTTGCTTGCCGTCATGTGGCGCAACCTTTCCATGAGGATGAGCATGATCATCGGGCGTGTCAGGGAAACAGGTGTCTTGCCCATCCTGCTACCAGAGTTTTTTCCCGAAGGTATCAGGATATTAAGCCTAATCCAGCATGGTGTTGCGAAGGGTCATCACCGGACCTGGTTGGTATCAACGCGGAGCCTTCAATGGCACTATCGGGCAGCTTTTCCCGAATCAATTTATTATCCGGTGTATTCAAATAATCAGGCAAGTACAGGGTTTGCTGTTGAACTCCGGGAACTGCCTGCGTTGGAGTAACAAGTTAGCGTTCGGGTGCGCTTCACGACCGCGAAGATCAGCTAACGATCAGCATACATCTTTTGCATCAAGGGGAATGCTGGAAATATATAGTATGCAGATAGGGAAGAGTACCTGACGGACGCTTGAGTATCCGTGATCTTTAAAGGGTATATTTAACCAGCCCCGATCTTCTACAACAAGCTGACATCATCTTATCTTCCCCCAACGTGGCAGTTGATGCTACAAAAAATCCTCTTCGGTCCGGGAAAGAGCTGCTTCTCCCTTAATGGCATCTTAGGTGAGAGAGAATTTTTTTACTGAATTTATTTGTTAATTGTTTTTATTACGGTTAATGTATAAATTGCCTGACAATCAATAGGGTACTTTAAGTAGTCTTCTATAGCCTGGGAAGACTTAAATGCTGATGCACAGGTAGTAAAAGCAGCGTTTAAGAAGAGGATGAAGAAGTTGGAGAGGCCTATCTGATGTGCCCCAATAAACAAAACCAACCTATGTTCAAACTAATTACCCTGACGTTCGCCTTGCTTATGGCGTTTACGTTTAACAACCTTAAAGGAGCTGCCCCGGAGACACTATCCAGTCCTGACGGACAACTACGGATGACCCTGGAGCTTTCAGATGATGGCCGTATGTATTATTCCCTTAATCGGAACGGGCAGTCATTGCTGGGACGTTCAGCATTAGGACTGTTGTTGAAGGAGGAGGATTTTAGCAGGGGTATGCGTTTGCTGCGTTGCCAGCGTGGAACTACCTCCGATCGCTATACTTTGTTTGCCGGCAAGAGCAGCAATGTTACTTACTATGCCAAAACCATGCAGGTATTTTTAGAGAATGCTAAGGGTAAGCCATTGCAGCTGATCTTCAACCTTTCCGACGACGGACTGGCGTTTCGTTACCTGCTGCCCGGCGATAACGGCGGCACATATCATCTGGAGCGTGAGCTTAGCGCTTTCAATTTGGGTGAGGACGCCCGCGCCTGGCTACAGCCAATGTCCGTAGCCAAAACGGGCTGGGAGCAGTCGAATCCTTCTTACGAAGAGTATTACCATAAAGATATTAAGGCCGGTGCCGCGGCGCCTACAGCCGCGGGATGGGTATTCCCGGCATTGTTCCGCAGGGGCGACAACTGGTTGCTGATCAGCGAGACGGCCGCTGATAATGACTACTGTGGCACACGTCTGGCGGCTACGGCGCCGGAGGGTATTTACAGCATCGATATGCCGGATCCACGCGAGGGCATAGCCGGTAAGGCGGTGCTTCCGGAGTTCTCCGCGCCATGGCATAGTCCCTGGCGCCTGGTGGCCGCGGGATCCCTGCGTACAATTGTTGAGTCGACCCTCGGTACCGATCTTGCAAAACCCGCGCCCAAAGGCGACTGGGCATGGGTAAAACCGGGATTGGCCTCCTGGAGCTGGGTGCTTTATAAAGATGATTCAACAGTATATCGGGTGCAAAAGCGCTTTATAGATTATGCCGCGGACATGCACTGGCAGTATTGCCTGATTGATGCCGACTGGGATCGTAAGATAGGTATTGATAGCATCGCACAACTCGCAAGCTACGCGCGTAAGAAGGGTGTAGGTCTGTTGCTATGGTACAATTCCGCGGGAGCATGGAACACCACGCCATATACGCCCCGGAATAAGTTGCTGACGGCGGAAGATCGTCGTCATGAGTTCGCGGCCTTGCAGAAGCTCGGCATTCGCGGCATAAAGGTAGATTTCTTTGGTGGCGACGGACAGTCTATGATGAGCTATTATCAGGATATCCTGCGTGATGCCGCCAGCTATCAGCTGATGGTAAACTTTCACGGTGCCACTTTGCCGCGAGGCCTGCAGCGCACTTTTCCCAATCTGCTCACCGTTGAGGCTATCAAGGGTATGGAGTTTGCCACCTTCGAGCAACGCAATGAGGATGAGCAACCGGCGCATTGCGCTACCATCCCTTTTATCCGTAATGTTTTCGACCCCATGGATTATACGCCGATGGTGTTTGGCAAGATCCCTAAAATAAAACGCGCCACACGCAACAGCTTTGAACTAGCCTTGCCGCTGCTCTTTCAGTCGGGCATTCAGCATATCGCTGAAAATCCCGAAGGTATGGCCGCGGCCCCTGAATATGTACGCGCTTTCCTGCGCCAACTGCCAGCACACTGGGATGAAACACGCTTTGTTGATGGATATCCTGGCAAGTACGTGGTATTGGCGCGGCGTAGCGGTAAGCGCTGGATGCTGGCAGCAATAAATGGTCAGCAGGAAACTCAGACATTACAGCTGGATCTCTCTTTTATGGGAAAAAAGGAGCTCGAGCTTATAGAATCCGGTACGGAATATGACTTTGCCCGGCAAAAGCTAAGTAACACAAAGGCTGTCAGCATGAACCTGCCTGCCGCAGCTGGTGCTGTGATCTGGTAGGGAGATTTTCCGTTCACGGCGACGTCATGACCTGAAGTCGCTGTGTTTCTTTCGTTAATTTTTTTTCAGAATCCAGAGTGACCTTCGAATTTCTTTTTAAACCGGGTATCCTGGCTTATTAAAAGATGTAATTTTCAGTTAAGCGTGTGGGGAACATCGTAGTTGCTTGCAATTCCCTTTGTATTCTTCTTTATCCATAGAGTAATGAAAAAGCGTTGTTTACTTATTTTTCTGATAGTGGGGGTATGCGGAGGTCAGACAGCACAGGCCCAATATGATTATATTCCCTCAGGCATTGATACGCAATGGGCACGACAATTTTCGCCCATCAGTGGTCCCGGACGAGAGGTTTCCGGCGATGGTGATGGAGGATGGCGCAGTGGCACGGATGGCGTGCGTTACAAAGGCGACGCCCCGAAACCCGAATACAACTTGAATTTCGAGGGACTGGCCAGTGGGACAGCCATAGCTAAAGGATTACTTCCGCCCATTCGGCCCGCGTTAGAATTGCATTTGCGCGATGGGGTAATCACCTTGGGTGGCGATGGGAATTATTATCTCACCGGCTCTTCTGGCGACAATATTTGGGCGTATACGGCAGGTATCGAATTGTGGAAATCAATAGACCTGAAAAAGTGGGAGTATGTTGGCTTGGTATGGGATATCAATAAAGATGCTGAAAATTGGGTAAAGATATGGCGTAAACATCCTAAAAGAGCCGTGCGCGCCGTTTGGGCTCCCGAAATACATTATATAAAAAACAACTATTACATCTGCTTCAGTATGTGTCCTGACGGAATCGGAATGCTAAAAAGTAGTACCGGAAAGCCCGAGGGACCTTATGTAAACGCGTTTAAAGAGCAGGGTCCAATTGCTTCGGGAATTGATCCAACCTTGTTTGAAGACGACGATGGCAGCGTATACTTTACTTATGGCGCGGCAAAAGAAATTGCGCGACTGAAGCCTGATTTAAGTGGCTTCGCGGAGTCATTCAGGAAAGTTAGTTTTACCGGTTATGATACCAATCCGGCCCATCATGCCCCTAAATGTGTAGCCAGAGGCATGCGCGACCTTGGGCACGAGGGTGCTGTTTTGTTTAAGAGAGCGGGTAGATACTATCTGGGCGCAGCGGATAACTATGAAGGACGGTATTCTACCTGTCTGGCGGTGTCTGATAGTTTATACGGCCCTTATGAACACAGGCATGAGTCCGTTCCTTCTGCCGGAGGAACAGGTTTTTTCGAGGATAAAAATGGAAATTGGTGGAGCAGTTATTTCGGGAATGACTCACAGGTGCATTTTCGGGAGAAAATTGGTTTGATTCAAATTGTCTTTACTAAATCAGGGAAAGTGATTCCTGCGAAAGAGCAGGCGTTTGTCGATCTAAAACATATCCAGGAGTGGAGGAAACACTGGGATAGCGTATGGCGATCTGTGGAATAGGTAACACGCTACCATGGCCCCGGTCAAGTGCTATTGTTTCCTCACCATGGGCATCTTCTGTAATAGGGAATTTAAAAATCTTATTCTTATTGCGTTTTGATTCGTGTTTTTTCTTAGAATATTGCTAATTGTGTTGTAGTTTTGAGTGAACGAAACCTATATTAAATCGAAAGCATTCTATGAAGATCGTCTTTTCAAAACTTTGCCTTACCCTATTAATCATACTAAGCGGGATTGCGGCAGGAGCGCAGATTCCATTTCGCAAGGATATTAAGAAGATCCTTTTTCTTGGAAATAGTATCACCTATGCGGGAACCTATATTACGGATGTTGAAGCGTATTTTGTGCAACGCGATCTGAAGCGTACCTATGAATTTATAAATGTAGGATTGCCCAGTGAAACAGTTTCCGGCCTTAGTGAGCCGGGGCACGCCGGCGGAAAGTTTCCACGACCGGATCTGCACGAGCGCTTAAGCAGGGTGTTGAAGGCGACACGTCCCGATATGGTATTTGCCTGTTATGGCATAAATGACGGGATCTATCTGCCGTTTAATGAGGAGCGTTTTAGGGCATTCAGAGCTGGAATTAACTGGTTGCACAGCAGTCTGCTCGCTGCGAAAGTAAAACGTGTCGTGTTCATCACTCCCTTTGTTTACGATGATTTTCATTCGCGTACTTTGGGCTATAACGAAGTATTACGGAAATATAGCGAGTGGCTGGTAAAAGAAGGACGACGAAAGCATTGGGAGGTGATTGATTTGAATGGGAGGATGACCGCGATATTAAATGAGGCCATAAAAAGGGACGCTTCCTTCCGTTTAGCAAAAGATCAGGTGCACCCCGGAGCTGAGGGTCATTGGATTGCGGCCAAAGAGATTTTGCGTCATTTGCGGCAACCGGTCGCGGCGGATAAGCGTATTGCGCTCTTTGCAACGGCTAACAATCGGGAGATTTATAAGCTTGTCGCACAACGTCAGCAGGTGATGAAAGATGCGTGGCTTTCCGCAACGGGCCATAAACGCCCGGGAATGGCTAAGGGTTTACCAATGACGGAGGCATACAGAATGTATCGGCAAGTAGGGGCGGTACTGGATAGCCTGAAATTGGTAGCGGGGGACTGACACCAGAAGATTTTATAGTCAATGGTAATGTAGCACAGGGACACCTCTGAAAGCTTTGGCAATCAACGATCAAAGGCCTTTGCATCTCGAAATTATTTTCTTCCTTATAATTTGTTTTTTTTGAAAAATGTATCTTGTACATTTAATTATTTTTATTAACTTGCTCCTAATCAAATAACCAGGCCCATGAGAAAGGGTTAAAATTTTACCAATTATTTTTTTGGCTAAAAGCCAAAAAGGGAATATTGTACCATCTATACTTTAACTTTAAAGAAAACTAAAAACCAAATTACTATGAAAAAATCACTACGCAAACTATTAGAATCGTCATCCTGACATTTAGAGGATTTCCTGAATTCCGGCATCTGATGTTAGTATGTTGTTTTAGCGGCGTTGCTTGCTGCTTTACTGCATCTGACATGTTCATTCCGTCAATTTAAGGATACTCCTAAGCAATTCCGTATCTTTTTATGTCTTTCTAAGGCCCCGTGTCTGCGCTTGTCTAATTGTTGATAAGGGAGATATTAAAGGAGCGTGGGAGAGGTATGTCTCGTGTGCGGAATGTTCTATGCTCAAGCCTGTATTGTTCGTAGCAAATTTAGGGAAATGTTATGGTACCATCTTCGGCAGATTTCGTGAAGTTTATGTCTTACTGAAGGGAATGCGGTAAGCGGCTTTGTTGGTGAAGGTACAGGTGTATTAAGAGGTTGCGGACAGACATACATGGTGCGATTTATTGATCGTTACTAAAGGCTTTCTTACATCGGCTTTTGCCGGAAGGGAATTCTATTGCTTTTACTGAAGCGTTTTAAAACCTTAAGAAGTATTGTATGAAAACTAATCTACTCCCGACAATCCGCTGTTGGGTCTTGCTGCTGGTGCTATTAGGGTCGGCCTGTAAGGATAACTGGTGGGACGATCCTGCCGGAGGACAGGAGATTCCATTGCCGCGTATTGACGTTTCATTTGCCTATGTTCAGGAGCCGTCAATGGCGAGGGAAAACGGCAGGTATTATATCTGGTCTACGAATATGGCTATTGAAGGACTAACCTATAAGCGCGGGCTTATTCAACGTAGCAGCGCCGACCTGGTGACTGTTGATGAGCTCAATGATAACAATGCTTATGTGCTTGATGGAGTGATTGACTCCTGGGCCGCCGCCCGCATGAAGAAACTGGATCCTAATGTAGTTGCTGCAAATGTCCGAATCGGCCAGCCTTGTATTATTAAGATCGACAATGTCTGGCATCTCTATTATTCTGTATCGGCGGGAGGTAAAGCCTCAACCATTGGTTATGCCACGGCTTCGTCGCTGAATGGTCCCTGGGAAGATCATGGGGAGGTGGTGTATTCCGCGCGCAATTCCGCTTATTGCGCCTACGGACCCTCTGTTTGCGCATCGCCGGACGGTGCGCATCTGTACATGACCTTCGGCAATAGTATTGAAGGTATTTATGGTGTGGAAATCGAAAAGGCGACCAGCAAGCCCATCGGAACCCCTGTCCAATTGGTAAACCGTACCGAGGCGGTGCCCTGTACCAATGCCGAGCTTCTATATTATAAAGGATATTACCATATCCTCTTTACGCACTTCAATGGCGACCTCTACCTGGGATGCCACGTGCTTTCTGCAAATCCCCTGTCAGGATATAAGGATTTCTCCGGTCGCAATGCCCTTGGTATTAATGCATTCTGGAATCTTACCCGCGTGATGTCAAACTATCAGTTGTTTGGCGAGGGCCAACCGGCATGGGTAAAGGTGGGAGGAATGAGCGTTTTCCAGGAGAACGGACGCTTTTTGTTGCTGAACAGTGCTACGGTTGACGGTTCGCTGGTGCCGCAGTTGCAGATACACGAAATGCACTGGATTGAAGATGCGCGCCGCAACGCGGCACGTAACCTGCCTGTTCCGGCGATATCTCCGGAACGCTATGGAGGTGAGCCGTCAGGAGATATTGTTGAGGCTGATATTCCCGGAAACTGGCATTATGGCACTATCTGGGGGCATGTCCTTAGCGGCATCAACGATCCCATGCTCTTCAAGGCAGACAAAACCTATGATGGCGGCACCTGGGATTATAATCCTACGACCCATATTCTGATGCTTACCAGCGCGGAGTGGGGCGGGGAGAAAGTCTTTATTTATCTGTCGCGCAATAAGATCCTTGGCGGAAACGGCGCGGCAACTATTGTAGGCTCCGGGCATAACGACACCTTCGGCGATTTCCCCGGGGCATGGATGAAAAAAGTAAACTAAGGACATCGGGTTCCGGTCCTTACCGCTGCCTTTTTCCAGTAACGCGGAATGGTACGGTCCAGATATTCAGCAATAAAGATCTTGTTTATGAGAAAATATTATCAGCAGGAAGCCAGAGGGCTTATGATAACTCTACTAATTGTTCCGCTGCTGCTTTGCGGAATGAGCATCGCGCTGGCGCAGCAACGTACCATCAGCGGCGTGGTGAAAGATGTGAAAGGTATAAGCTTGCCCGGCGTGAGCGTAAAGCTCCTTGGCGGCAGTGCAGCCACCTCTACTAAATCTGATGGGACATTTACTATCCGCGCTTCGCAGGGCGACGTGCTGTCATTTTCGTTCATCGGCTTCCGTACTAAGGAGCTTATCGTTGGACAGCCCCTTAATTATACTATTACTTTGGGCGACGCACAGGAGGCATTGGAGGAAGTGGTGATCGTGGGATTTGGCGTACAGAAGAAGGAGAGCGTCGTGGCTGCCATCTCACAGATTGACGCGCGGGAATTATTAAAGTCGTCATCGCCAAATATCAGTCAGGCTATTGCGGGGCGACTACCGGGAGTGATAACGTCCCAAACCTCGGGCGCACCGGGAGCTGATGACGCGCGACTGTTCATCCGCGGACGCGCTTCCTTTGCCGGCGACAATCAGCCCCTGATACTCGTTGATGGCGTTGAGCGTCGTTACTCGCAGATCTCTCCGGATGACATCGAGACTATTTCAATATTGAAGGATGCTTCCGCGACCGCTGTATATGGCGTGCGTGGGGCCAACGGGGTGGTGCTTATTACTACCAAACGAGGTCGTGATGGACGACCTCAGATCAGCCTGAGCGCTAACTTCCAAACACAAAGTCCAACGCGCGAGGACTCTTTCCTTGACTCTTATAACTCGGTGATGCTGCTAGAGGAGGCCCGGCGCAATGACGGGCTGCTTCCGCAATACACAACCGACGATATTGATATGTTTCGCAAGTCGTCGCAGGGGCAGCTTAGTGCCGCTGAGGCGCAGCTTTATCCGAATGTAGATTGGTATGGAGCTATACTGCGCGAGTCGTCGCCGGCGGCACGTTATAATGCTACGGTGCGTGGTGGCACCCGGCGTATGCGTTATTTTACATCTCTCGATTACTACGACCAGGATGGTCTGTACAAGAATGTAAGTACTTATGAATATGATCGCAGTTCGAACACCGACTTCAAACGCTATGGTTTTCGTGCAAACCTCGATTTTGACCTTACCCGCAAGATGGTGCTGAGTGTGAACTTCGCTACGCGCTTTGAGGAGCGTAAAGGACCTAATATCGGCACCGAAAATACCACCAGTAACGACCCCTATAATGAGCTTTTCTATGAAGTGAATCATACTCCCGGATGGTTGTTTCCGGTGCGATATGAAAATGGGCTGTACGGCGGTAACGCGCAGAACAAAAATAACATCGTAGCACGTTTGGCACGGGGTGGCTTTTACCAACGTACTAATACTGTAAATGAAACTAACTTTAACCTGAAGCATGACCTCGGCTTTATTACGCGTGGCCTCTCGGTACGGGGATTGGTATCTTTTGACTACGAAACCTATTATAACCGTCGTTTCACCGCGGGTTTCGCGACCTATGAGTTGCTTGACCGAGCCCATCCTGAACTGCAAAGTAGCTATACTCGCTATAATGAGGATCAGGAGCTTAGCTATGCCGGCAATACGCAGACAACAGCCATGAAAACTTATATGGAGTTCGCCCTGAACTACGAGCGTTCATTTAATACGCGCCATAATGTTACGGGACTACTCTTGTATAATCAGAATGATTACCGCATACAGTCGGAGCTGGCACGGCGTTATCAGGGTTTGGTGGGGCGTCTTACCTACAATTATGCGTCGCGCTATTTCGCTGAGCTAAACGCCGGCTTCAACGGATCAGAGAACTTCGCCCCAGGACGTCGCTTTGGCTTCTTTCCCTCAGCCTCGGCAGGATGGCTGCTGACGAATGAGTCTTTTTTGAAAGGCAGCAATAAGTGGCTCAATATTTTGAAGTTTAAGCTCTCGTACGGAGAGGTCGGAAATGATAGGTATCAGGTAAATGGCGCGGATCAGCGTTTCCTCTATGTTCCATCCTGGATACAGCTTGGAAATGCGTATCTCTTTGGCGACACCAACTGGCAGACAGGAATCTATGAGGGGAATTTTCCCAATTACCTTGTCACCTGGGAGAAGGCTCGTAAATATAACGTGGGACTGGAGTCGTCGTTCTTTAATAGTCTGCTGACCTTCAATATGGATCTGTTCAGAGAAAACCGAAATAATATCCTTACCAACTACCTTAGTAAGCCTGAGTGGCTGGGCGTGGCGCTGTCGCCCGGAAATCTAGGCAAGACCCGTAACGAAGGTTTCGAAGTAGAGCTGAAGCACAATCATCGTATAGGAAATCTGAATTATTTCGCTGGTCTGAATTTTACCCACGCGAAAAATAAGATCATCAATATGGATGAACCTTCGGGAAAGACGGCCTATCGTAAACAGGAGGGGCATGCCATAGGACAGTTTTTCGGATTGGTGAGTGAGGGTTTTATTACCACCGCTGATCTTAACGCGGGCACCATGCCTCAGTCGACCTTTGGAACGGTAAAGACAGGCGATTTAAAGTATCGGGATATGAATTCCGATGGCTTTATTGACGACCGTGATCAGACCTATATCGGCAGGAGTAACCTGCCCCAGAATACTTTCAGCGTCAGCGTCGGTGCTGACTGGAAAGGCTTTTCACTCAGCGCTATGCTGCAGGGGGTGACAGCAGTGTCACGTTATTACGATGCTGAGGCAATGTTCGCCTTCGTAAACGGAGGCAAAGTAAAAGAGCATCACCTGCAGCGCTGGAATCCCGTGTTGCCTGAAGCGCAGAACCTAAGCTCGGCGCGTTACCCGTTGCTGCATTACGATCAGTATGGCAATCACAATCAACGGCTGAACAGCTTTTTCCTGATGGATGGCAGCTTTCTGCGGCTGAAGAATGTCGAGTTCGCCTACACGCTGCCGCGGGCGCTGGTATCTCGCTTGCGCATGACTGAACTGCGTCTGTTCGTTAACGGCAATAATCTGGTTACCTGGGATAAGCTGGACAATATTACCGATCCGGAGAATGAAGGGTCCAACAGATACCCGATCATGCGCTCCATAAATTTTGGTGTTAATGTAAGATTCTAAGCCTATTGATATGAAAAGACTGATTTTAACAAGCATACTGTTTTTCATAACGGCGCTGATGAGCTCCTGCGAAAAAATGTTCGGTGACTTCCTGGATAAGCAGCCCAGCAATGAGCTTACTGAAGAACAGGTATTTTCGAACTGGAAGAGTACTGAATATTATTATTACGACATATATAATTTTTTACGTAACGGACTGGCGCGTGTTAACAGCTCCTGGATGGATTCGGCGACGGATCTGGCGGTGACAAGCTACTCAACAGGGGGGACCCGCAACAGCTTCAATATCGGGAATTACTATGCCAGCGCCGGAGCGCCGGAGCTTACGGCTACCTGGGAGCTTTATTTTAGGGGTATCCGCAAGTGCAATACGCTATTAGCACGTATTGACTCTGTACCTCTGGCTGCTGATGAAACTCCTGCCAGTCGCCAGCAGAATGCTACACGAATGAAGGCGGAGGCCCGGTTTTTCAGAGCCTATTTTTATTGGGAACTGTGCCTGCGCTACGGAGCATTGCCGATCATTGAGACGCCGCTACCGCCCGATGATGACAATGCTTTGGTAGGCCTGGCGCGTCCTGCGTCGGTGAAGAGTAATTTCGAATATGTTATTCGCGAGCTTAAGGAATGCTACGCGGACCTTGAGAGTGACTTTAGTATAAACCCTAACAATCTTGGCCGTATCACGCAGGGTATCAATCTGGCTTTGCAGTGTCGAGTTTATCTCTATATGGCAAGTGCGCATTATAGTGCGTTGGGGCTTGCTACCTGGCAGGACGCTGCTGACCGTGCGCGCCTGTTCATAGATTATTTTGGAGAGGGTAAAAAGTATGCCTTATATCGTCCTACCGGCACGTCCGCCGATTACTCCTCGGCAATAACGCGCCGTGCTTACGATGGGAATACCGAGGTGATTTTCTGGCGCAATGATGCACAGGGAGACTGGTGGCCGGCAGAGTCACCTTTAGGCTATGGCGGTAGCGGCGGACTCTGCCCGTCGCAAAACCTTGTGGATATGTACGATATGGCTAATGGAAGTTCGCCCTTTGCCAGCTACGATGCTACCGGCGCACCGGTGTATTCAGCAGGGCTGACTCCAGCGCTGAATGCCGCCTCCGGCTATACTGATCAGACCCCCTATACGAATCGGGATCCTCGTTTTTACCGTACGGTGCTTTTTCATGGCGCTATGTGGTGGAACCGCGCGATAGATACCTTTCAGGGTGGAGCGGATAATCCGAATGGCAACCCCAACGCTACCCCCACAGGCTACTACAACAGGAAGTATCTCGACGACTCGCAGACAAACTACCTTACGGGCGGCACGATGTATCGTAACTGGATATTTATCAGATATGCCGAAGTGCTTCTCGACTATGCTGAAGCCATGAATGAGGTCTCAGGACCTGGCGCCGCCGTGTTTTCTGCGCTGCAGCAGCTGCGTGAAAGGGTTGGAATGACGGCACCGCTGAGCGCCCGTACTGATCTCAGAACAAGGGAGGCTATGCGCAACTTCATTCGTAAGGAACGTAATGTGGAACTGGCTTTTGAGGATCATAGACGCTGGGATCTTCTGCGTTGGGGGCTGGCAAAGGAGGCTCTGGCGCGACCAATCTATGGGATGACGATCACAAAGACGGCAACAGGCCTGAGCTTTAGCCGTAAGATAGCACAGGAGCGCGTATTTGACGATAGAATGTATCTCTATCCCATTCCGGAGGCCGAAGTATGGAAAACCGGGATGCCTAATAACCCTGGATGGTAAATGTATAACGCTGACATTATTTGAAAGTTATGATTCGTATAAACAATATAAAGCTGCCGGTGAGCCTATTACGTTGCTTACTTGCCATGTGCCTCTTTCCTCAGGTCGCGGTCCTGATGGCACAGCCGGTGGCACTGCCGCTACGAGGTCGGGTGCTCGATGAAGAGCAACGACCTATAGCGGGAGCCGTGGTAAATATTGCTGAAGAAAGTCGCATTGCCGTGACTGGTAAAGACGGATATTTCACGTTGCGTAACGTAAGCGATGGCGATGATATCTATGTGACGGCACATGGATATAAGGATAGAACGCAGGTTGCGCGTCTGGATAGTCCCTTTATTGTGATGCTGACGAAGGCCATGGCGCTGAAGGAAGAGCTGCTGGCTACACCTTTTGCGTACACGAAGGCGAAATATCTGCTGAACTCGATGTCGACTGTTTCGGGGCGAGATCTTGAGCGGCACCCGGTAACGGTATTGCAGAACGCATTTGCCGGCACGCTGTCGGGTGTGGCGACATTAGAGCTGAACTCTGAACCGGGGTGGTCGGAATCGGAGCTCTATGTTAGAGGGCTGCGCACGCTGAACCCTGCGGCACGGCGCCCACTGATCATGGTCGACAATGTGGAGCGTGATCTTTCGTTCCTTGATGCTTATCCCATAGAAACGGTATCGGTAATAAAGGATGCTGCAGCTACAGCAATCTATGGTATGCGCGGTGCTAATGGGGTAATTCTCGTTACCACTAGGCGCGGCAACACCGGCAAGACCCGCATCAGCGTAAATCAGGAGTTTGGATTTCAGGCGCTCTCAGGTATCCCGCGACAGCAGAATGCTTATAACTATGTGATGAGCATGAACCAGGCACGTTACCTTGATGGCCTGAGACCACTTTATAGCGTTGAAGATGTTCAGCATTATAAAGAGGCTACGGAGGGTAGCCTTGATCCCTCGCTGAGGTTTAAGTATGCTAACACCGACTGGTATGATGTGATGTTGCGCGATTTGGCTCCGCAAAATCGAACCAACCTCACCTTGAGTGGTGGCAACCGATCGACACGCTATTTTGTATCGTTTACTTACCTGCGGCAGGAAGGTATGTATAATACGCAATGGACGGAGGCGAATGCCGGATACTCAACACAGCATCGTCTGAATCGCTTTAATCTCCGCTCGAATATCGATATGGATGTTACCAGGTTTTTGAATGTATCGCTGGATCTGGGAGGGCGTATAGATCAGATTACACAGCCGCTTGCAAGTACTTGGACACTCTTTACATGGGGAGCCGGGGAGAACCTTCCCATTAATCCGGTGTTTGCGCCGAACGGGAAGTTTTTCCTTCCTAATGACAACGATTCGAAGAATGCAGCCGGCTTGTTATCAGGCAGCGGTATTGACTATAATCGACGACGCAATCTGTATTCTAACGTGAAGGTTACCGGGAACCTTGACTTCATAACCAAAGGGCTGAAGGCGCAGGTTATGGTAGGCTTCGATGCCTACAATACGTTCGAATATACGCAAAGTCAGAACTTCGACGGATTTTATTACGATCGTAATTCCGGCTCCGCAGATGACGCAGCTTCTTTTACATATGTGCGCAAGCGTACAGCGGCGCCGTTGGCAAATCCAACGAATGTGGCGCGTGACATGAGCTATAATATAAATACATGGAGCTCGCTAAATTATGAACGGGCCTTTGGCCGGCATGAGCTGAGCGCACAGGCGATGATGAGAACGTATCAGAATGTTGTCGAGGGATATACATCGTCAAACAGGTATCTCACCTATGGAGGTATTGCGAATTACGTTTTCGATAAACGCTACATGGCGCAGTTTAACGCGGCATATATGGGCAGTGATAATTACGAGAAGGGGAGCAGGTTTGGCTTCTTCCCAGGAATGTCGCTCGGCTGGCTTCTTTCGGAAGAAAGTTGGCTTAAGGAAAGTAAGGTGGATATGTTGAAGCTGCGCGCGTCACTGGGACGTAGCGGACAGGCGGTAACGGGCGTGCGCCGCTATCCTTTTCAAGGTGAATATACTGTTGGCGGCGGCTATAATTTCGGCACATCTCAGGCATACCAACAGGGGACCTATGAATCGGCGGCGGGAAATTCAAATATACGCTGGGAATTGTCAGAGATGTTGAACCTGGGACTTGACTTCGACATCAGCAAGCGTAGCTTGTACGGACAACTGGATGTATTTAAGGAATGGCGTTCGAACATCCTTATTTCCCGCGCTACGGTGCCTGATATGTTCGGCATGGCGGTGCCGCAGGATTCCTATGGAAAAGCGGAAAGCCGGGGTGTTGAAGTGACGCTGGGGCACCGCGGAAAAGTCGGAACATTGGGATATTTCATTGAAGGTATGTTCACCTATAACAAAAGTAAGCTCACGGAAATAGACGAGATAAATCCTTTAGAACCCTACCAGAGGCGTACAGGTCGCCATATTCCATACAACAACGAAGATGGACTATACTATATAAAGGATAAATGGGCCTCGGATGCGGCGCTGATCTCCAGTTCACAGGCCGAGGCATCTGCTAACGCTGGTAAATATCCGTACCAAGGTAATGTAAAGTTGGGGAACGCCATCTTTGTTGATCAGAATAAGGACGGTCAGATTACTACTAATGACCGCATTCCTTACGGGTATACGCGCGTTCCAGAGATGGTACCTTCGCTAAGCTTCGGCGGTGACTGGAAGGGCTTTGATGTTCGTATCATGCTTACAGCCTTCCTGAACAGAACCGTGGAGCTGCGTGAGAATATGGATTACGCTTTCGGCTGGGGCGGCGCGACGACACATGAGGTGACCAGAACCTGGGGCTATTTTACGGACGATCCTGCGGATGCCCGTAATGTGGCGGCTCTTTACCCGCGCCTGTCGACGACGTTCTCTGATAACGATAGGAATTACCCACGAAACCAATCGAATATTTGGTTCAGGAACGGCAACTTTCTTTCATTACGCAACGTCGAGGTTGGTTATTCGCTGCCGGCGAAGCTCATCTCAAAGATCAATCTTAGCCAGTGCCGCTTTTACGCGCGGGGATATAATCTCTATAACTGGAGTGACTTCAGCAATGGTTTTGATCCGGAGTCGCCGCTCAATTACTTGTGGGCCTATCCTAAGACGAGGTCTTTCAGCTTTGGAATCAATATAGCACTTTAAAAAAAGATATTATGAAGAGAGCGATAATCGCGTTGTTGCTTGTTGCAGGATGTATGTTCAGCGCTTGCGAGAAGTTTCTGGATAAAGAATACGACGCTTCACTGTCAGAGGAAAAGGTTTTTAATAATGCTACCCTCACAAGGCAGTTTCTTACGAATATTTATGTAAATCTGCCGGACGGTCTGGGCATATATAATGATCCGCAGTTTTTGGGGGCTTCCCGTGACTGTATGACTGATAATGCTGTGTCCTACTGGGGGCTTCACTACTATACCAAGATTGCTACGGACGGTTATTCTGCCGCAGATCATCCCTTGCTGGGATTTTGGAATAATAGCTTCACGGGGATCAGAAAGTGCAATCAGTTTCTTAAATATGTGGATCCGGATAACCCACAAAATCCCAAACCTGGTTTCAGTATCATTAGTAACGACGCGGTTGGGGGGGACGATGATCATCTGCGCGACCGCTATCTGGCGGAAGCCAGGTTTATTCGGGCGCTGCTACACTTCGAGCTTGTCGCTTATTTTGGAGATGCGCCTATCCTTGAGGATAAGATTCTAGATATGGATGATCAGGGGGCTATGAACCTGACTCGCAGCAAAGCTGCCGATGTGCTTGCCTGGGTAGCCGCGCAATGCGATCAGATAAAGGACGTGCTACCTTTCCGCTACACTTCGGATGGAAATTGGGGGCGTATTAATGGTGCGGCTGCCTATGCGTTGAAGTCAAGGGCTTTATTATACCGCGCCAGCGCGTTGAATAATACGTCAAACGATAAGAACTGGTGGGCGGCGGCCGCGCAGGCCGCGAAAGATTTTATCGATAAAAACAACGGAAGTGCCCGTCCTTATACCTTGTATTCCAACTATCAAAAGGCCTTCTACGAGACCCCTTATCAAAATAATGAGGTGATCTTGAGTCGTTCTATATGGTACACGAATTTATTGGAAATAAACCTCCTTCCTTTCGGCTTTTCGGGATGTGCCGGGAGAACCAATCCGACACAAAACTTTGTAGACAGCTACGAGATGAAAAATGGACGCTTTATCGATGAGAGTGGGTCGGGTTACGATCCTCAGCATCCCTACGATAATAGAGATCCGCGACTTGAAGCTTCTATTTTTCATCATGGCAGCGTATGGGGGCGCGCCGACTACAACGAGCAGCGTGCTGTGGATGTTTCGGTGGGTGGTCCTGATTATCGGGGCGATATGGGGGGTACATTCACAGGATACTATCTGAAGAAGTTTGTAAATCCTGATATGGTGATGCAGGATAAGAAGACCTTTGCTCATGCCTGGGTGATCTACCGCTATGCGGAGATTCTGCTCAACTACGCCGAGGCTCTGAACGAGGCTGAGGGACCTGTGTCCGCTGCCTTCAACGCTGTGAATGCGGTAAGGGCACGAGTGTCTATGCCTCCATACAGCGGAATGACACAGGAGCAGCTTCGCAAGCGTATTCGTAACGAACGTCGTATTGAACTGAGCTTTGAAGATCACCGCTTTTTTGATTTACGACGCTGGAAAGCCTATGAGGGTGTTACAGCGAGTGCCGAGCGCTCGAAGCCACGCTATGAACAGCTGTTGAATATCTATGTTACAAGCGTGTCGAAGGCAGGAGGTTCTACAACGTTTGGCGGTACCGGCATCGGCAATAATCTGACGGATGAAAATATCGTTACTCGTGTATTTAACTCGCCAAAGAACTATGTTTTTCCTGTACCATATGCTGAAACACAAAAAGCTCCTAATCTGGGACAAAATGCAGGATGGTAAGAGTTTTAAACTTTTTGATTATGAGATTTTTGAATAAATTTAATGTGGGGTTGCTAGTGGCAGTGGCACTGGGGGCTTGCAATAAAAAGGAATATACTTTTGAACCCGCACCGGAGAAGCCTCAGGTGATCGATAGCAGCTATGTAGCACCGGAATATGAAGATGATTATTCTTCAATATCTTCCTGGGAACAGCGTAGTGAATGGAATCTGGCCAATGTGCATGATCCGACGGTGGAGAAATGCGGTGACTATTATTATATGTATGGCACGGATGCATCCTACGGCAATGTGCATGTAGGCAAAGGACACTTTCCTTATCGTCGCTCGCGCGATTTGGTAAACTGGGATTTTTTGGGCATGGCTATGCCCAAGACACCGGCATGGATAGCTGACACGCTGAATGCTATGCGTCGAAGGCAGGGTTTAAGTCCTATTGGAGATCCGCAGTACGGCTTTTGGGCTCCTGTGGTGCGAAAGGTGGGCAGCAAGTTTAGAATGTATTATAGTGTTATAGTTGACAACTATATTAAAAGCGGCTTGCCTAACACCGCGGCTAACTTCGATGGCTCCTGGTCTGAGCGCGCTTTTATAGGGATGATGGAAACAGAAGATCTTGCTACTAACCTTTGGACGGATCGAGGCATGGTGGTGGCCAGCTCCACAGATCGTGGCAACGATTGGAGTCGGCGCAATCTGAACGACTGGAGCGCTTATTTTAAATATAATGCCATCGACCCCTCGTTAATAGATGCTGCTGATGGTTCGCAATGGCTGGTTTATGGATCCTGGCACTCGGGGATTGTTGCAACCCAACTTAACCCGGCAACGGGTATGTTGAGAACCTCCGGAGATGCTGGCCAACGCATTGCACGCCGTCAGAATAGCGATGCTAACCGCTGGCAGGGACTGGAGGCTCCAGAGATTATCTATAATGAAACTACGGGCTACTATTACCTTTTTCTGGCTTATGATGAGCTGTCGGTAGCATACAATACAAGAGTGTGCCGCTCGAAGTCGGTGACAGGACCCTATCTCGATTATAGCGGTCGTGATATCACAGCAGGGGCTGAATGCTGGCCTATGCTTACTCACCCCTATAAATTTAACGGACATCCGGGTTGGGTGGGTATATCACATGCAGCTGTATTTAAGGACAATGATAATGGACAGTGGTTCTTTGTGTCGCAGGGGCGCTTGCCGGCGGGAGTTAACGGCAATGCCTTCAGCAACGCTATCATGATGGGGCATCTGCGCCAGATACGATGGACTGCCGATGGATGGCCGGTAGTGATGCCTGAACGTTATGCCGATGTGCCAGAGAGTCCGATAAAAGAGGAAGAGCTCGTGGGTAAATGGGAACACATTAATCTTAATTACCAGTTTCAGGTACAACAGGGATCCTCGGAACTTACGCTTGCTGCAGATCACACACTGAGCGGTGCTTTGACCGGCAGTTGGAGCTACGATGCCTCGGGGAAGGTGCTGACCATCGCCGGATTGCAGGTGTGCGTGGAGCGTGGTCTGGATTGGGAAGTATTCCCACGTGAGCAGACACTGATATATTCAGGTTTGAATAGCCAGGGACGTAGCCTCTGGGGTAAAAAAAATCTCTGATAACAGCCGGGGGAAGGGTGGCTTTAACGTACTTATAGGTAGAGTCCCGGCTCTGCCTCTTCAATAAACTCAATATCCTAAAATGAAAAATACTATCATTCTATATTTTCTCGCGTTATCGTTAAGCGCTTCGCCTTCGCGGGCGCAGGAGCGCGTTACTATGAGTCTTGACCTCGCCGGAGCTAAACAGACTATAAGCAGGCATATATATGGTCATTTCTCGGAACATCTGGGACGTTGTATATACGATGGTCTATGGGTTGATGAGGGGCTAAATGTACAGAAGAAGGGGCGTATACGTATGGATGTCGTAAATGCCCTGAAGCAGATAAACATTCCCAACCTACGCTGGCCGGGAGGTTGCTTTGCCGACGAATATCATTGGCGCGATGGAATAGGTCCCGCGGCTCAACGCCCTAAGATGGTAAATACTAATTGGGGCGGAGTTACAGAGGATAACAGCTTTGGTACTCATGAGTTTCTTGAAGTTTGTGAGCTGTTAAATTGCGAGCCTTACGTAGCTGGAAATGTTGGTAGCGGCACGGTAGAGGAGATGGCTAAGTGGGTGGAATATCTAAACTTCGATGGCATTAGTCCCATGGCAACCTTACGAAAAGAAAATGGGCGCGATAAACCATGGAAGGTTACCTATTGGGGCGTGGGAAATGAAAGCTGGGGCTGTGGGGGGAATATGACTCCAGAGTTTTACGCTGATCAGTATAAGCGTTACGCTACCTACGCCCGAAATTACCCTGGGGCGGAGCTTAAAAAAATCGCTTCTGGAGCTAACGACTTTAACACCAATTGGACGGAAGTAATGATGCGCAATGTGCCGGCCAACCAGATGTGGGGGCTTTCCCTGCACTATTACACCATTCCTACCGGCCGCTGGGGGCATAAAGGTTCGGCAACGACTTTTGACGAGAAGGAATACTTTAACACAATGATGAATTGTTTGAAGATGGATGACGTGCTGAAGCGCCACTCTGCGATTATGGATAAATACGACCCTGCAAAGAAAGTAGGTCTGGTGGTTGATGAGTGGGGGATTTGGACGGATGTTGAACCGGGAACCAACCCAGGCTTCCTGTATCAACAGAATTCTATGCGCGATGCCTTAATCGCGGGAGCTACCCTTAATATTTTTAATCAGCATTGCGAACGTGTAAAGATGGCTAATCTTGCACAAACCATCAACGTCTTGCAGGCACTAATCCTCACTAACAAAGAAAAGATGTTGCTGACACCAACGTATTATGTGTTCGATCTTTTTAAAGTTCATATGGATGCGAAACTTATTCCTCTACTGTTGAGTAGTCCTGATTATACGTTGGGAGAGCAAAAACTTCCTGCTGTAAACGCTTCGGCATCTAAAGACGAACAGGGGCGTGTGCATATTACCCTGGTAAACATTGATCCTTCGAAAAAGATTACCATCAACTCGAATCTCGGAGAGCTTCGTTGGAGCAACGTAAAGGGCAAGATTGTAAGCTCAACGAAGTTTACAGACTACAATACCTTTGAAAGTCCTCTTAAGGTTGCCGCCGCGGAGTTTAAGGGAGCCCGAAAAAATGGAAATATGCTGAACGTTGAGCTCCCTCCATTGTCGGTAGTAATGCTTGAAATAAATTAATGAGAAGGTATGAATATTACAAGTTTATATAAAGCATCACTGCTGTCACTATGTATATCCGCGGGAAGCAGTGTGACGGCGCAGCCATTGAAAGTATTATCCATTGATAGTAAGGCTGCAGGTGTGGCGGTACAGCCAACGATGTGGGGCGTGTTTTTTGAGGATATCAATCTGGGGGCCGACGGGGGACTGTATGCTGAGATGATAAAAAACAGGTCGTTTGAATTTGACACTCCTTTTATGGGATGGTCAGAGATGAAAGAACTACGTGGCAAAGGTGCTTATCTTGTACATAATACAGGTAGCATTGAGCGAAAGGCCAATCGCCATTATGTTCGTTTGGAGGCCACCGAAAGTTCAGGATATGGAATTGTTAATGAAGGTTTTCGTGGTCTCGGTCTAAAGAAAGACATGCAGTATAATTTTAGCGTGAAGGCACGCCAGGTAGGCGTATCCAAGGTCGGATTACGTGTGGAGCTGCTTGATGACACGGGACAGTTGTTGGGTAGCGCGGAGATACAGCCTGCTGGTAATGAATGGACGGAATATAAGGCGACGTTAAGTAGCAAGGCTACGGTAATGAAGGCGCGTGTGCAGGTGCGCCTCACCGGACCTGGTATTGTAGATCTTGATATGCTGTCGCTTTTTCCGCAGGATACCTGGAAGCAGCGCCCCGGAGGATTGCGTGCCGATATGGTGCAACTATTGGCGGACATGAAACCTGGTTTTTTGCGCTTTCCGGGAGGATGTATCGTTGAGGGACGTACTCTTGATGAGCGTTTTCAATGGAAGAAGACCATTGGCAAACCTGAAGATCGCGAGCTGATTATTAATCGCTGGAACGTAGAATTTAAACATCGCCTGACGCCCGATTACTTTCAGTCTTTTGGCTTAGGTTTCTTTGAGTATTTTCAACTTGCTGAAGATATAGGCGCCGAGGCGCTTCCTATTCTTAATTGCGGTATGGCCTGCCAGTATAATACAGGAGAGGTTGTGCCTATGGATCAGCTGGATCCATATATTCAGGATGCACTGGATCTGATAGAGTTCGCTAATGGTCCTGCTGATTCACCCTGGGGGCGTCGGCGTGCGGAGATGGGGCACCCAGCGCCTTTTAACATGAAAATGCTGGGTGTGGGTAATGAGAATTGGGGACCTCAGTACATAGAACGAGTGAAAGCCTTTACCAAAGTGCTAAAAGAGCGCTATCCCGAAATCAAGCTGGTTAACAGTGGAGGTACAGATCCTGATGGGGCGAAGTTTGAATTCCTGAACGGAGCTTTGAGAGTTATGGATGCTGATATTATTGACGAGCACTATTACCGGCCGCCAGCGTGGTTTTTCGCTAACGCCGGGCGATATGATAACTACAAGCGGGGCAATACTAAGGTGTTCGCCGGTGAGTATGCTGCCCAAAGCAAGACCATTGCAAGTTCCGAAAACCGCAATACCTGGTACTGCGCATTGTCGGAGGCTGCCTTCATGACGGGGTTGGAGCGTAATGCCGATGTTGTGACGATGGCTTCCTATGCGCCTTTGTTTGCACATGCTGACGGCTGGCAATGGACTCCCGACATGATTTGGGTAAACAATCTCAAGGCTTATGGCACTCCCAATTATCAGGTGCAGAAGCTTTTCTCGCTAAATAAAGGGACTCGTACAGTGCCTCTGCTGTCCGACGGGAGACCATTGGAAGGTCAGGACTCGCTATATGCGTCTGCAGTGCTGGATGAGCGCAAGAAGGTGTTAATTATGAAGCTTGTAAATGGTGGCGGTGTATCACAGCGCGTATCGTTACAGGTGAAAGGCACTCGCGCTGGCACAAGATATACGCAGACTGTACTTAGCGCGGCTCCCGAGGCGCTAAACAGCTTTGACAATCCCGAGCAGGTTAGTCCTGTTAGTCAGGAGTTGCGTGCGACAGGCCCGGCGATGAATGTTACGCTGAAGCCCTATTCCTTTAATGTAATCAGTGTTCCCATTTAAATTTGTTAACCCTTGTGGCGACAGCTGATGCCTGTCGTCACAAAGGTTTCCCCGCCTATGAAATTAATTCAGTGTTTGATTGTCGCAATGTTATGCCTATGTCTTTCAAAAGAGAGCGGGGCTCAGGAGGCCACCTTGCAAGGAGATATTTCTGTACATGATCCTGTGATGATACGGCAGGGTAAGCGATATTATATTTTTTGCACAGGTCGAGGTATCTCCGTATGGTCGTCAACTGATATGACAGCATGGAAGAAAGAAGCTCCGGTATTTGCCGACGGTCCGCATTGGGCGAAGTTGGCTGTCCCGGGATTTAAGAATCATATTTGGGCACCCGATATCAGCTACTACCGTGGGCGTTACTATCTTTATTATTCCGTGTCATTATTCGGGAAAAATAATTCTTGTATCGGTTTGGCAATAAACAAAACGCTGGATCCTTCGTCGCCCGATTATAAATGGGAAGACCAGGGGATGGTACTGTGCTCGTCACCGGGAATTACTGATTGGAATGCTATAGATCCTAATCTTGTGTGCGATCGGCATGGCAATCCCTGGCTAGCATTTGGCTCGTTTTGGGGGGGCTTGAAGATTGTTCGACTGCGTGAGGATGGCCTTAAACTGTCTTCTCAGGATAGCCTTATCCGTCCTCTGGCGAGCAGGCTGAGCCATGGTGTTAACAATAGTAAAAGAGGCGTGGCAACGGCCGTTACAGCCGGAGCGAATGCGATCGAAGCTCCATTCATCTTTCGACGCGGACGATGGTACTATCTTTTGGCTTCCATCGATTATTGTTGCAGGGGAGTTAACAGTACGTATAAAATGGTTGTTGGACGTGCGCCTCGGGTAGATGGTCCTTACTACGACCGGCAGGGGCGTGCGATGATGGAGGCAGGAGGGACGATCCTGCTGGCGGGAGATGAGCGTTGGCACGGCTGTGGTCATTGCGCGGTATGTACAGTTGATGGGCGTGATTACCTGGTTTATCATGCCTATGACGCTCAGAATAATGGGGTGCCCAAGTTACGGGTAGCTATGTTAAAATGGGACCACAGTCAATGGCCCTTAGTGCAAGCACATGATTAAAAGATTTTTAATAGCAACTCTAGTAATGGCGTCAATGAATGTCGCCGGGCAGGGGAAGGCGCCTTTGTCGAGCTTTCCACTGCGGAGTGTACGCCTGCTGGAAAGTCCTTTTCTGAGAGCACAGCAAACGGACATGAAATATATGCTTTCTCTGGATCCAGACCGCCTGCTGGCTCCCTTTCTGCGGGAAGCAGGACTGCCTTCTAAAGCCAGCAGCTACGCAAATTGGGAGAATACCGGCTTAGATGGCCATATCGGGGGGCACTATCTGAGTGCCCTGTCGAATATGTATGAGGCTACAGGCGATGCTGCCATAGGTAAACGCCTGGATTATATGCTTGCCGAGTTGCGACGCTACCAGCTGGCGTCAGGAAATGGTTACATAGGCGGCATTCCTCAGTCAGCTAAGTTGTGGCAAGAGATTAAAACCGGAAATATTCGTGCGGAGTCGTTCTCTCTGAATGGGCGTTGGGTTCCGCTCTATAATATTCACAAGCTTTTTGCCGGGCTTATAGATGCCTGGCAGCTCAGTCATCGCAAAATAGCGCGACAAATGTTACTAGCACTTTCGGAATGGTTTTATACTGAGACCGCCGCCTTGACGGACGCGCAGCTGCAGGATATGTTGCGCAGCGAGCATGGGGGTATTAATGAGGTCTTTGCAGATGTTTATGCCATTTCTGGAGATAAAAAGTTTCTTCAACTTTCAGAGCGTTTAGCACATCGACAGTTACTGGATCCATTATTGCAAAGGCGTGATATGCTGGATGGCATGCATGCCAATACACAAATACCAAAGGTGCTGGGTTTTGTACGTACCGCAGAACTGGGGCTTCATCCTGAATGGATGGATGCTGGCCGCTTTTTCTGGGAGCGCGTCGCTATGCATCGCAGTGTTGCCATTGGGGGAAATAGTGTGCGTGAACACTTTAATCCCTCAGGAGATTTCTCGTCGATGATCAGCTCGCGCGAAGGCCCCGAGACTTGCAATTCCTACAATATGTTGAAGCTAAGCCGTCATCTGTTTCAAGATGAAGGAGGTTTACGTTACATGGACTTTTATGAGCAAGTTTTGTATAACCATATTTTATCCTCGCAACATCCTGATGGGGGATTTGTGTATTTCACGCCGATACGTCCCGCGCATTATCGTGTGTATTCCGAGGCACAGGAGTCGTTCTGGTGCTGCGTGGGTTCGGGATTGGAAAACCACGGGAAGTACGGTGAAATGATCTATGCCAAACGAGGGAATGATCTATTGGTTAACTTGTTTATTCCTTCTGAACTGCAATGGAAGGAACAAGGACTATCGTTAACGCAAAGCGGCGATTATCCTTTCGGGAATAAAATGCTCTTTAGCCTACAGTTGAAGAACCCAAAACACTTCGCCATTCGCCTTCGTCGCCCGGCCTGGCTCAAGGAGGACGCCATGATTTTGCGTCTGAATGGTCAAATAGTGAATCCTGAAATAGATAGTAATGGTTATGTGGCTATCACTCGACGCTGGGATAGAGGAGAGCGTTTAGAGGTCGAAATAAAACCTTCCCTGCGGGCGGTATCGTTACCTGACCACTCGCGCTGGATTGCATTTATGTATGGGCCGTTGGTATTAGCTGCTGTAACCGATAGTTTGCCGCATCAGGAGACGCTCGGCGGAGCAGGAAGAATGGGACACATTGCAGGCGGGCCTTTGCTGGCTCTGGCGGAGTCGCCTATGTTGGTTCAACGGCAGGACATGGCCGCTGGATTGACTATGCTGGATTCTGCTAAATTGCACTTCTCTGCGGCTGCAATGACAGCCCAGGATAAGTATCGTAATCTCGTTCTGCAGCCTTTTTTTCAGATACACGACGCTCGTTACCTAATGTATTGGCCGTATGTTCAGCGCGATAGCTTGGAAAGTTTCCTGACCTTGGTGCGGACGCGCGAAAGGGAAACCCAGCGTATTGAGGATTTAACCATAGATAAAGTATATCCCGGAGAGCAACAGCCAGAGTCCGATCATGGTTTTCGTTCTGAGCTTTCAGAAAGCGGAATTTTTCGGGAGGAACACTTCAGGCGTAGCCGCAATTGGTTCAGCTACGTGATGCGAAATGCTGAGGGAGGAGCGGGGCGCTTGCGCGTACGTCTACATGGCAGCGATGCTGGTAACACTACCTCTGTGAACGTAAATGGCCGCGACTTGCCGCCACTTGTTATGAATGCAAAGAGCTCGGATTTTATAGAGTTTGATGTTGCGTTGCCTCCGGACTTAAAAAAGTCTGCTGTTCTTACAGTCACGTTTAGTGCGGTCGCTCCAAAAACTACGGCTCGCATATTTATGGTGCGCTTAATGAAATAGTGATAGTTACTCGTGAAAATATGGTTGTGCGGGAATAGAAACGGCTTTACGGTATGCACATGTGTAGGGAATGAATGATGCATGCCGACTCAAATGCTACCCTTGGCATTCTGGGGATGCCGTTTCTCCTGCAGCTTTATTATCTATTATCTAATGGCCTCCGATTCGGAGCCTTGCAGCAAGGCTAGCTCAACGTCAACGTGTGGCGCTAAGCTAGCTGCCTGAGAGCTATGTACGCGCTGCGATAGGTCTGAACTCGCTTTTTTTCATTTTTTGATAGACCACTGCAATGATCGACGTTGACGTGAGACATGCCAGAGCTACAACGATGAATATCACATGAGTGCTTCCCGATACATCAATGATGCGCCCGATTAAAGGCTCGCCAAGTGCAGCAAACAAATACCCGAACATGTTCATAATGCCCGTCCCTGTACCATTATGACGAAGGCCGAGCAGGTCAGGACTTAGTGGCCAGAAACAAGCTTGCGGACCATAGACGAAGAAGCCGGCACCTAACATGAGTGTCGCGGATAGTCCGAAATGGTTTTTATCAACGAAATACATAGACAAGGTTAACAGGCAGCTGATCAACATGCCTCCCCGGATGGCAACCATTCTATTGCCTTTCAGAACCGTATCTGAAAGCCAGCCGAAGCAGAGAGCTCCCAGGGCCATGCCCAGCGGAAGAAAGAATGTTACCCATACGCTTTGAGGTTGTTGTTTCCAGTTATCGCCCAGATAATGAATCGGCACCCAAAAGATTAGACCATATCTAGCCATGCTTTCAAATCCGAATGCTATACAAATCAAAAGAAAATTGCTGTTACTTAAAACCATGCGGTAACGGTGCCTCCAGCTGATATCCGTGTCGGAACCGCTGGTGGCATTTAGCTCCGACCCTTCAGGCCTATCTTTTATAAAAATGAAGAAAATGGTAGCCGTAACAAGCAAACATAGCACCGGCAGTCTAAACAACATGCGCCACTCATAACCTTGTTGAAGAAGGAATATTGAAAGTACATAGGTTACCACAGATGATAATCCCGCGGACATAGTGTAAAATCCAAACGCCTTGCCACGCTCCGTACTATCCCACCAATTGTTGATGATCTTACCTCCGGGCGCCCAGGCAAGCGATTGGAAATATCCATTGATGCCCCAGAGGAAAAGAATCAGGCGCGCGTCATTTGCGAAGCTGATCGCTACATTCGTCGCAATCGAGAGATAGGCTCCTGTAAGAACCATAAGCTTGGGACTTAATCGATCGGAAAGATTACCATTGATGAGCTGTCCCAGCGCGTAGCCAATAAGCATCGCAAAACTGATCCAACCGATAAACCCGTAGGATACGTTTAATTCCTTGCTTAGACCTGAAATAGCCCAGCCGAAGTTGTGCCGACCTGTGTAGAAGAATAAGTAGCAGACCATCGTTAATAATAGCATGGTCCATTTGCTATTGGTGTTTTTGTTCATTTGTTGTTTTTCGTACTTGCCTGTCGACAATCAAAGATGCAATTGTTGAAAGGAAATTTATAGATGTTCTGACCTTATTTATGGAAATATGTTCTCCGTCTTATCTAACTAACTTTTCAGTTCTCGTCCACCATTCATTCCAATCTCCCAATGTTGTTGTATGTTTAACAAATGTAAATGATGTTTATATATATTAAACAATGGCGAGCGTTAAGCTTATGTTAAACTTTTGTTATGGTAAAATATCGCTTATCGCGATACTAGGCCTTTTTAGCAAAGACAATTATCCTTATGCTATTGAACAGTTCTACAGAAAACCCGGTTCCCTTTCAGATTGGCGACTACGCAAGATCTTGTCAGCGCTTAGGCGCTGACAAAAGAAATTACATTTTAAGATCGCGTAGATACTTTCTTTTTTTTACAAAATATTGCCACACAATGCTGATGTCAAATATTCCGCTTACATGCTTGGGAATGTGGGACTGGCGCTTACGGTAGTTGTGAAGTAACTTAGCGAAAAAATACATATGAGCTTTGTTGATAGCTCGCACGTGCCCCCACTTTCCTTCGGCAAGAAACTTGAGCAGGGAGATAAAGTCGAGCCACAGTCGCGCAAAAAGTATTGGCACTAATCTACCTGTGGGAAGATTCTTGGTGAGCATACTGAGATTATTTCGGAAATTAAGGTACGCCTTAAAAGGACTGTCAGATTGAAGGGTTCCCCCTCCGATATGATATACTACTGCCTGAGGGCAACAGATAACACGATAGCCTTTATTACGGAGACGCCAGCATAGATCAATTTCTTCCATGTGGGCGAAGAAGTCGGCATCAAAGCCACCTACCTCCAGCCAAGCCTGTCGCTTAATGAAGAGTGCCGCGCCACTTGCCCATAACACGTCGGCCGTATTCTGATACTGCCCATGGTCATCTTCGATGCTTTCAAAAATACGCCCCCGGCAGAATGGATATCCAAACATGTCAAGGTAACCACCCGCAGCGCCAGCATATTCATAACGTTGGCGATCGTTAAAATCTTTAAGCAAAGGCTGAGCCGCTGCTATGTTAGAATCACTTTCCATCTCCGCAATAACCGGAGCGATCCAATTAGGAGCCACTTCAACATCCGAGTTAAGAAGTATCAGATAGTCGGTATTGACCTGTTTCAGCGCCTCATTGTAACCTGCCGCAAAGCCCAGATTTTCCTTGTTCTCTATAAGCCCTATAGAAGGAAAATGTCGGCGCAGAAAGCTTACAGAATCATCGGAGGAGGCATTGTCAGCAACGATGATTTGGAGACTCTCGTACATGGAGCGTTCAATAAGCAGGGGCAAAAAGCGCTCAAGGAACGCACGTCCATTCCAGTTAAGTATTACTACAGCTACTGTAGGATTTCCTGTTGATGATGAGGGTTGTAGTTTGCGTTCTTCCATCGTTTATGTGACCAAAGCCAGTATTCAGGTCTGTTATTTATGCTGTTTTCAAGCAGACGCGTATGAGCTTCTGTGATTTCGAATTCGGCGGTTTGTTGCGGCTGCTCAGTGATAAGCTCAAAGTTCACCTCGTAGTAGCCCCGGCGCACTAATAGAGGAACGCTATATATTACTACAGCATTGGTGATCTTTGCAATCTTTTCAGTTCCCAAAAAAACCGGTGTCTTTTGATTCAAAAAAGTGGTAAAGTAATTTACCTCATGGCGTACAGGGGTCTGGTCGCCCAGGAATACCGTCCAATAGGACCGTCCCTTGAAAGATACCAGAGTGCGCAGCGTCTGGCGCATGGCGACCATAATCGCGTTGAAGCGCGAGCGTACTTTATTCATCAGCGCTTCGGCCTCTTTATTGCTTTGCGGCTTGAAGATGATGACGAGAGGGTAGTCGTAGGACGCAGAAAGACTGAGGGACCCCCATTCCCAGTTACCATAATGCGCGGTGACAATCACCACCGGCCGTCCCTGGTCAAGGTAGCCCTTCACGAGCTCGGGGTTATTTAGGTGAAAACGCCGCTGGATGCTCTTTTTGGAGATGCTAAGCATCTTTACGCACTCAAGCATCATATCTGCCAGAAAGTGAAAATATTTTTTTTCTATCTCGCGGCGGCGACGTTCACTCATTTCAGGGAACGAGTTTTTGAGGTTGTCACGTGCTACGTTTTTTCGATAACCTACAATATAATAGATAATTACATATACAATGTCAGCAATTAGGTAGAGGACGGGAAAGGGAAGTAGTGAGAGTAGATATAGCGGATATTTTATAAGGCTTGAAAGAACCTTCTTCATATGTGTTTTAATCGTTATTTTCGCGGAATTTAAGTACAAACATAGTATTTACCATGGATAAAGGAGCAATATTTCCGTTATTTTATCTTCCTGCTATCGAGCTGTTTTCGGAGTTGAAGCGATATGATGAGTTTTTTATTGAACGTGAGGAGCATTTTCCGAAGCAGACATACCGGAATCGGGCTCTGATTTATTCCCCGCAGGGAAGTCTCGCGTTGGTAGTACCCGTAGTTAAGGGTTCTAAGGTACATACTAAGGTGAAGGATGTACGTATCAGTTACGACTTCGACTGGCAACGTCTGCATTGGATGAGCTTGCAAACGTCTTACCGTCGTTCAGCATATTTTGAATATTATGAGGATGACTTCGCCCCGTTTTATAATAAGCAGTGGAAGTTTCTGTTCGATTACAACTATGAGCTATTTACGCTGATAACGCGTTTGTTGAAAATGAAGAGTGCTTCCGGCTTTACCGAAAGCTATGAACAGCATTACGATGATCGCGCGGATTACAGAGGAACTATACACCCAAAGAAAGGTAGTGAGCGTAATTTTAAACCTTATTTCCAGGTGTTCGAGGAGCGCGCGGGCTTTATTCCGGGCCTAAGTATCGTCGACCTCTTATTTAATCAGGGGCCACAAAGCGGTAGCTATCTATGATCGTTTAGGTAAAGATGGTTGCTGACTCAACGATATTGTTATTTATGCGTTAAATATAAACGGTAGTACCCGCTGCGCTGGTGTCAATTATTATCTTAGGTGCATATGCAATCATTCGAGCTAAATAAAACCGATATTCAGAAGTTCAGGCAAGCACTGGAAGGTGATGACGATGTGTTACGCGCGCTGCTGGACGAGTATCACGCTTCCGAGATTGCTATACTCTTCGAGAGTCTGGATGAGGACGCCCGGGAGCGTATCATCAATGTCTTGTCTTCAGAAATTGCTTCTGAAGTCATTGCAGAGATGCATGCGGAGACACACCCCGAAAAGCTGCTTGATAAGTTGCATCCCGAGAAGCTCTCGGAGATTGTTGAGGAGCTGGACTATGATGATGCTACCGATATCATCAGTCAGCTGCCAGAGGCGCGTCAGCAGGAGATCTTGGGTGATCTGGACGATGAAGACGCGCGACATATCCGCAGGTTGCTGAATTACGAGGAGGATACCGCGGGAGGCCGCATGAATACGCAGGTGATTCGTGTGAACCGCAGTCTAACAAAAAAGGAGGCTATTGAGGAGATTATCAGGCAGTCGGAAGAGATCGAGGAGTTTTATACCATTTATGTTGTCGATTCGCACGAGGTACTGCGAGGCATTGTATCCCTCAAGGATATTATCAAGTCGAAAAATACCGTACACATACGTGAGCTGGTGAATGAGGACTTTGTATACGTTAAAGCTCATACAGACCAGGAAGAAGTCGCTAAGCTGCTGTCGCAGTATAATTTGACGGCGATTCCGGTAGTTGACGAAGAGATGCATTTGCTCGGACGCATTACGTTTGACGACGTGATGGATGTACTCGAGGAGGAAAATACCGAGGATATCCTTAAGATATCCGGGGTGTCCGAGGATGAACAACTTTCGGGTAATTGGCTGGATGCTGTAAAGAGCAGGTTGCCCTGGCTCGTAATCAATCTGGGTACAGCCTTCCTGGCATCATCGGTAATAAGATATTTTGAGCCTACTATTTCCCGTATCGTAATTCTTTCCGGCTATATGACGATCATCGCTGGGATGGGAGGGAACGCTGCTACACAGGCCCTGGCTGTAACAGTACGTCGTATTTCGTTGAGCGATCTTACAGATCAGCAGGCGTACCGGACAGTGCTGAAGGAGCTAACCGTCGGCCTTATCAATGGAGCCGCCAATGGCCTTATTGTATTTATCGCAGCAGTATTGTATGATGCCAACTGGATGTTGGGCCTTGTGATCTTTCTCGCTATGACAGGCAATTTGCTGATTGCCGGTATTACGGGAGCATCCATCCCTTTATTACTTAAACGCGTAGGCATTGACCCCGCTATTGCGTCATCAATTATCATAACAACCTTTACGGATGTTTTCGGCTTCCTATTACTATTAGGACTGGCAAGCAAGCTGCTCTTGTAGTCTTTATGTTGTTGCTGTGCTTAGCGTGTCATCCTGCGCTGTTTCGTTTGTAAATCGGCGTGCGGTCGCCAGGATGTCAGCGGCGGTATTATTTACGAAGTCTAGTTGCTCCCGAATAAGCTTATCGTCAGCATCCTGATCAAGGTCGTTCACCGCGTGGGTCGGCATGCGCAGGTCGGGTTCCCTGAAATCATCATCTCCTGTAGTTTTTAGTAATTCTATTGCTTCCCAAAGGCGGAAGAGCGCTTTCCGGAGTAGCTTGAAGTGTATGGGATTTACATCTGTATACCCGCCATTGTCGACCGTTGCAATGAGGATGGCAGCATATGAGTAGAGTTTATGATTGAGCACTAGAAATTTACTCGCCTCCCGAACATTCTTTTGTTTGCTCCTCGGTTCTGAAAGCATACGCTGGTAGGCGGACGACATATTAGCGGTGCTTACGTATACTTCTTTACGTTTTAACTTATATTCAACTTCATCTTTGCCGAGCCCCCGAAGACGCTCAGCAAGCATTGCCAGATATTGATAGTTGGCTATGAGCTGTTTACGCATAAAGGAGTTCATCTGATATGATTCCCAGGAAGGAAAAAGGAAGTAACTGGAAATGAATGCGATAAGCGATCCAAGGAAAGTATCCAGAATACGCTCCTTTGCAAGGCTTAGGTCGCTAAGTCCCATAAAACTGAAAGATATGAGGATATAGGGGGTGAGAAAGAGCACGCTGACAATGTAGTTTTTCCGTTGAAAGCTATAAGCTCCTAGCATGAAGATGATGAGAAAAGCGAAGCGAATGGCCTCATCATTTATGTAGTAAACAATCACCGCACCGGCAATACCGCCAACAAGCGTGCCGATCATCCGCTGGTAATTGCGTTGCTTGGTAAGACTGAAACCGGGTTTGAGCAATACCGTGACCGTGAGGAGGATCCAGTAGCTGTGATGCCCTAAAGGCAGCAGCTTACTTATGAGATAGGCCGCCAGACATACAATACTTACGCGCAAGGCATGGCGAAAAGTAGTGGACTTCAAACTCATATTACGAATGAACACCTTGGGATCCATTTGTTGATTAGAGACGAAACGTCCTAGATCCTTCTCATTGCTGATGTTTATCGAGGCGAGTTCCTTGTGGTTAAAATAAGAATATATCGTATTTATTCTGTTGACGATAACTCTTACGTTGATGAGGATCTTCTTTAGCAGGTAATTATTCTCAGTAGCATCGATACTTGTTTTCAGTTTCTCAAGCTGCTGCTGGAAGTTATACTTTATACGTGGACGTTCGTTAACGTTGATGTCGTCGCCGAGGTCTGTTAGCTGATCGGCGATATTGCTCAGAATATTGTGGAACTCGGCCAGCGCGGGACTGTCGGCGAATTGCTCGCGAATATGCTTATAGTCGTAATGGCTGATGCTCATCCGCTCGAAAAGGTCAATGACATCAACGAACACCAGTACCAGCAAACGTCCCGTATTAGTTTGATCGCGCGTGAGGAGATTGTTGCGAAATAATATCTCCCGAACATTGTCCTGATGTTGGTGTACTATGATCTGCTGATCTATAAGTTTATTATATGTAGCGTCAAGGTCTGCCTTAAGATCGTAAAAGTCAGCTTTCATGCTCAGATACTGCGCTACATTGACGATACACTCACCCAGGGTATTTTGAGCGATACGGTAGGGCCTGAATTGCGATACTGCCAGACTTAATCCCATGTACCAGATGCCTCCAGCCATAAGATATCCGGTGTAGGCCATAAGCTCGCCAATGCGGAAATCACGGTCAATATTCACAATCATAATGAGCAGCGCGCTTGTACCGATAGATGCCGCGCGGTTGCCGAAGACATTGAACATGGAGAAGAAAAACGACATCAATAATACCTCCAGACCAAGCAGGAACGGCGACTGGTTTATCAGTCCGGTGACGAGTGACATGAGTCCCATGAATAGCACCGTATAAAGCATCGCGTTGCGCTTGTAAATCACAGCTCCGGGATTATCCGGAATGCTGGTGCCGATGGCTCCCAGCGATAGAATGATGCCTGTATCGAGGTGCCCAGCCTGCGCAAAGAGCAGGGCGGGAAGCAACACTCCCAGAGATATGCGTACCCCGTCGGCGAAGTATTGACTGAAGATAAAGTTCTTAATCTCTCGGGTCTGGTTCATATTTGTCTTATGCCGCTAAGATAAAAAATTGTGGAGAGCCTGTAGCGACAAAAGCTTCCGCTCGTGAATAAATGTTAGCTTTTAACAGCGATGCATCTGCCAAAGAGCTATATTTGAAACATAAAAGCGCGGAGCCTGTTTGGATGTCCGCATGTTGTTTTTAGATTGATGAAAGATTTTAAGAAGTATTATATTGTTAACGCTAGGCCGGAGGATCTGTATCTGGCGCTGACGAATCCCCTGACGATACATTTATGGTCGGGAGAAGAAGCTGAGATGTCTACGGAGCCAGGTTCTGAGTTTTCGCTATGGGAAGGTAGTATCACCGGCAAGAATATTGAGTTTGAAGAGAACAAAAAGATTGTTCAGCAATGGTACTTTGGCGAACAGGAGGAGCCCTCTTTGGTGACTATTAAGTTGCACGAACATAAGCAGGGGTGTTCCGTTGAACTGCGTCATACGAACATTCCGGATGAGGATTTCCAGGATATTGTAGATGGATGGGATGGTGTTTACTTCGGCGCTTTACAGGCTTTTTACGAAGATTAACAGACATTAAAGCCGTATTACCAGGTAAACTGCCACAAGGTATATAAACAACAAAAGCCGCTTCTCTCTAAGAGAAACGGCTTTTGTTGTTTATGTACCTTCTAGTTGCTTGTATTATCGGCAGCGGGTAACGCTGACATCGATTTTAGCGACTGTATTTCGGCCTTTAGTGCCTCTATTTGTGCCTGTTGCTCCTTAATTGAACCTACGAGCATTGGTATTAAGGCTTCCATATCTACCTGATTCATGTTGGCAGTCTTAAAGTTGTTCTTACCAGCAGGAATAAACTTCTTCTGACTTTTCACCGCCCCGGGGATCACCTGACGCATGGCTTCAGCATTAAAGCCATATTGCTGGCCACCCGGAAGGTTAAACATCTTTATGCTTTCCGCGCTATGCTTGAACGTCAGCGGTTCGAGCTGCGAAATGTAAGACAATGAATTCTTTATAGGCGCAACATCAGTTAAGTTGTTATCTTTTTTTGTTTGCGCGTTAGCTCCGAATCCCAGAAACAGAGCAGCCGCAAAGAGAGCGGAGGACATTTTCATTTTCGTAATCATAATCCTTTGTTATTTAGATTTGCGTTTACTTGGTACCCCTTTTAGGGTATGTGTGTTTATTGTTCTGCAATGATAACAAATTGAAATTAAGTACGTTTGATTGTCGCAACGATGTTACTTTAATGTATGTTATAAGAAATATACTTAACTTTTAGTGAATTCAGACGTCTTGTGAAACTCTATTTCCGGGAAATCACGCTGGGCAAGATTGATTGCCCAATCGTTATCTGCAAGAAATACAGGGTTATTATCCTTGTCGAATCCTATGTGAGATGCTCGGCGATACATGATGTCGGCCATCGCCTTTTTGTCCGTTGAGGTAATCCAGCTGGAACGTGAAAAGGAGAGGGGTCTGAAGGAACACTTAGCCCCATATTCGTGCTCCAAACGGAAGTTTATCACTTCAAACTGAAGTGCTCCCACGGCACCAATAATCTTTCGATTGCCGGGTTGCTGTATGAAAAGCTGCGCCACACCTTCCTCTGTGAGCTGCTGAATTCCCTTCTCAAGCTGTTTGGTTTTCATAGGATCACGGTTCTCTACCTCTTTAAATATTTCGGGAGAGAAGCTTGGAATACCTTTGAATTGGAGTTTTTCACCTTCGGTGAGGGTATCTCCGATCTTGAAGTTTCCACTATCATAAAGACCTACCACATCTCCGGGCCAAGCTTCCTCAACAAGGGTCTTATCATTTGCCATGAAGTCCATAGGATTGGCAAACTTCAGCTTCTTGTCCTGACGTGTGTGGTAATAGAATTTGTTACGCTCGAACTTTCCCGAGGATATACGCAGAAAGGCTATGCGATCACGATGTTTTGGATCGAGATTCGCGTGTATCTTGAATACGAAGCCGGTAAAGCCCTTCTCTTCGGCATACACCATGCGTTCTTCAGCTTCACGGCTGTGAGGACTCGGCGCGATCTGGATAAACGTGTCAAGCATTTCGCGGATCCCGAAGTTGTTAATGGCACTTCCGAAAAATACCGGTGCTAAAAGCCCATCAAGATATAGCTCCTTATCTAGCTGACCGTAGATGCCATGCACCAGCTCAAGATCACCTTTAAGCTTAGCCAGAGGCTTTTCCGGCAGGTGTTCAGCCAGCAGGGGATCTTCAAGATCCTTAACCTGAATAACGGGCTCAGCAATGCGTGTTTTATCAGCCTCAAAAAGATTCAGCTGGTTGTCGTAAATATTGTAAACTCCTTTAAATGTGTATCCCTGTCCGATAGGCCAGGATTGAGGACATACGCTGATAGAAAGCTTCGTTTCCAATTCATCCAGCAGGTCGAAGGCATCCTGTCCTTCACGGTCCATTTTATTGATGAAGATAATTACGGGTGTATTGCGCATGCGGCACACCTCCATAAGACGTTCTGTTTGCTCTTCCACACCTTTGACACTGTCGACAACGAGGATTACGCTATCTACAGCAGAAAGGGTACGGTAGGTATCTTCGGCGAAGTCTTTGTGCCCCGGCGTATCCAGGATGTTTATTCGTTTACCCTTGTATTCAAATCCCATTACCGAAGTAGCTACGGAGATACCGCGTTGCTTTTCGATTTCCATGAAGTCGGAGGTCGTATTCTGGTTCGCTTTGTTTCTTTTCACAGCTCCCGCGGTATTGATGGCTCCACCAAAGAGAAGGAATTTCTCCGTAAGGGTGGTCTTTCCCGCATCGGGGTGACTGATAATTGCAAATGTTTTTCTTTTTTCTATCTCTGGAATACGACTCATAAATACTAAATAATAGGGCAAGTTTCGCAATACCTATATCTCTGTTGCCCAGTATTTACCTTCAGTAAGTACGGATGGCAGACTATATGTTGCTTGCGAATTAATGCGGGAATTCAGGGACTAAATTACAACGCATTGATTTCGCTGCAAAAGTAAGATTTTTGCGGCATATTCAGAACGTTGAATTTATGCACAGGTGGTGTTTGTTGCGACAGCGCGAAGGGCACTGTCGCCATCGTTAAAGAGCACTCCTAAAAGAGGGTAGCATTACCGCCGGGTTTCATTTTTCCAAGATGGCGGTAGGCCTGCTCTGTAACTTCTCGTCCGCGGGATGTGCGCATGAGGAAGCCTTCCTGTATAAGAAAAGGTTCGTAAACCTCTTCGATGGTGCCTTCGTCTTCACCCACTGCGGTAGCGATGGTTTTAACACCTACAGGGCCACCCTTGAATTTATCTATGATGGTTATGAGGATCTTATTGTCCATCTCATCAAGGCCATGTTCGTCGACATTCAGGGCATTTAAAGCATACTGCGCTATTGGCGTGTCTATGCGACCATCGCCTTTAATTTGGGCAAAGTCGCGCGTACGACGCAACAATGCGTTGGCAATACGCGGGGTACCACGACTTCGTCTTGCGATCTCATAAGCTCCTTCCTCCGTGATAGGGGTATTGAGGATGGATGCTGAACGGAGAACAATGGTCGTAAGTAATTTTGCGTCGTAATATTGAAGTCGCGAGTTGATGCCAAAGCGCGCGCGCAAAGGAGCGGTAAGCAATCCACTGCGGGTGGTGGCTCCTACAAGCGTAAAAGGATTAAGACTTATCTGTACGGAGCGGGCGTTAGGCCCTGACTCGAGCATAATATCGATCTTGAAGTCCTCCATTGCGGAATACAGGTATTCTTCAACCAGAGGGCTTAACCGGTGAATTTCATCAATGAAGAGAATGTCTCCCGGATCCAGATTAGTGAGCAAGCCTGCGAGATCTCCCGGCTTGTCAAGTACCGGACCGGAGGTGATTTTTATGTTTACGCCCATTTCATTGGCAATAATATGCGAGAGCGTGGTTTTACCCAGACCGGGAGGACCATGGAGTAGAACGTGATCCAGAGCCTCTCCCCGCAGCTTGGCGGCTTTCACGAAGATGCTTAGATTTTCAAGGATCTTCTGCTGACCGGTAAAATCTTCGAATGCCTGTGGTCGCAGAGCCCTTTCAATATCCCTGTCGGTAGGACTAAGTTTATCGGGATTGGGATCTAAATGCTCATTCAACATGTCACAAACTTACGAAATTAAGATGAAGTACGAACTCTCCTCACATCGTAGGAGAGTCCTGTGCGCACTATTCATCCTCGTCACTGAGGTTCTCCTTGCGGATTTCGGCAGCTTTTTTCTGACGTTGCAGCTGCTCGCGATCTCGTAGATCTTCAGCATTTTCAGGTGCGACCGGGTTTTCCCAGTTCTGTTCTTTGTTTTCAAATTCTTCCTTTTTCTCTTTTTTATTTTCTGGATTTTCCATGGCTGTTAATGTTTTATCTATGATCGGGCGACATCTGCTCGCCTACATTATTAGCAAAATTGAACATTAAATGTTTTGAAAATTATCGAGATCATTAATAGTTTGCTGCTGCAGATAGCTATGTCGTATTCATGTATTTTCTCTTGATGCTGGCATGGCTTATTCGATGCTGAATTCCTGTTTCCATTATGAAAATGTTATTTTTGGCCGTCGCCGGGCTTAGGGCTGTGGAAAGATCAACGTCCCGGGATTAGCGGCGCTATTTAATGATTAATGTAAATTCGATGGCTGAGAATACCAACTATAGTGAAGACAGTATACGTTCCTTAGACTGGAAAGAGCATATACGTCTCCGTCCGGGGATGTATATCGGGAAGCTGGGCGATGGCTCGGCCTATGATGACGGGATTTATGTTTTGTTAAAAGAGATTATTGATAACTCGATTGACGAGTTTGTGATGGGCTCCGGTAAAACTATCGAGGTAAGCATTTCCGAACATAAGGTCTCCGTACGCGATTACGGACGAGGTATTCCTCTTGGAAAGGTAATAGATTGTGTTTCGAAGATCAACACCGGAGGAAAGTATGATTCTAAAGCGTTTCAGAAGTCGGTAGGGCTTAATGGTGTGGGTACTAAGGCTGTAAACGCCCTCTCTGCAAACTTTACAGTACAGTCATATCGTGACGGAAGGACAAAGATCGCGGAGTTTCAGAAAGGTGAGCTCGTGCGTGAGGAGGCCGAGAAAGATACCACACAAAGGAATGGTACTTCCATTAATTTTGTTCCTGACGATAGCATTTTCCGGCATTTTCGTTTTATTCCGGAGTTTGTAGAAAGCATGATCTGGAATTATGTATTCCTGAACGCTGGTCTTACCATTAGTTTTAACGGACAGAAATATCATTCGGAAAAAGGCTTATATGATCTCCTGACGAAGAATACTAATATTGATCAGATCCGTTATCCTATCATTCATTTGAAGGGAGAAGATATAGAAATAGCCATGACACATGGCCAGCAATATGGTGAAGAGTACTATTCATTTGTGAATGGTCAGCATACCACACAGGGAGGTACGCATCAGGCTGCTTTTCGTGAGGCCGTGGTAAAGACTATCAGAGAGCGTTTTAAGAAAGAGTTTGATGCCGCGGATATTCGGGCTTCTATTGTCGCGGCGATTTCGGTACGCGTGCAGGAGCCTGTGTTTGAGTCGCAGACGAAAACTAAACTCGGCTCATTGAATGTTGGGCCGGACGGTCCAACGGTACGAACATTTGTGAACGACTTTGTAAAAAAGGAACTTGACGACTATCTACTGAAAGATCCGCAAACTGCCGATGCATTGCTTAAGCGGATATTGCAGTCGGAGCGGGAACGTAAAGACATTGCGGGAATTAAGAAGCTCGCCAATGAACGTGCAAAAAAAGCTTCCCTGCATAATAGAAAACTACGTGATTGCAAGGTGCATTTTGATGACAACCACGAGGCAAAGCAAGAGACAACCTTGTTTATTACCGAGGGAGACTCGGCTAGCGGTTCCATTACAAAATCACGAGATGTACAAACGCAGGCAGTATTTAGTCTTAAGGGTAAACCGTTGAATTGCTTTGGTTTAACGAAGAAAGTGGTTTACGAAAATGAAGAGTTTAACCTGCTGCAGCATGCTTTGAATATCGAGGACGGCATTGACGCCTTGCGTTACAATAATATTGTTATCGCTACAGATGCCGACGTCGATGGAATGCACATCCGTCTGTTGATGATGACATTTTTCCTTCAGTTCTTCCCTGATCTGGTAAAGGGTGGGCACGTGTCTATCTTGCAGACTCCCTTATTTCGTGTGCGAAATAAGAAGCAAACAATTTATTGTTACAGCGAGGAAGAGAAACAGCAGGCTGTGGCTAAATTAGGAGCTAAGCCGGAAATTACCCGATTTAAGGGCTTGGGAGAGATATCTCCAGATGAGTTTGGGCTGTTTATTGGTAAGGATATGCGTTTGGAGCCTGTTATTCTTAAAGAAGCGAACATTCACGCCCTGCTTGAATACTTTATGGGAAAGAACACACCTGATCGGCAGCAACATATCGTTAAAAATCTGCGCGTAGAAAAAGATAACTCGGAAGGCCGTGCAAAGGATGATGATGCGGAGGAAAGCGCTGCTTAGTATATCTATTTACGAGTAATTCATCTTTACCTCGGAATAGCTGATTAAAAAATAGGTCACCATATGGAATGGCGACCTTCCCCAACGTATTTACCCTTCATTCACTATTTATTGGAAGATACTGGATACATTCGTGATTTTCCAGCCGCTATTTGTTTGTGAGATGGTTAGGTAATTGACCTTGCTAAAGGAATCATAGGTCATTACAACCTTTACGATACTGTTAACGTCGGTCTGCTCCACCACACTATATTCGGTTTTACAGTTTTGTTTTAGATTTTCGGAGCCTCGCAGATTTTGAAGCATCTCTGCTTTGCTGAAATTGACGATCCTGGTGCCCTGATTGGTTGTGAACTTTACACTCTTATCTAGCACTTCGGGAAGATCCTTTATCTTGCCTTGTGTCACAGCATCGATATAGGTCTGAACCGCGTAGTTCATTGTAAGTTTATGGGCTTTGTTGCCTTCATCAACATTCGCAAATACGTTAAGTGAAGAGGCGATAAAAATAAATGCGAGGAATATGTTTGAAGCTTTCATGATATTAAGATTTATTGTTTCTGTTGAAATAAAGGTGACAATAAATCTTGATAAATCAAGCTTTTTGACGATGGGAGAGCAATTTTAGTAATTATTTAACGCGCCTGAACGTTCATTAAATAATTACTAAAAAATGATTTATTTTCTTGTTTTTAAGCTTGTTTGTGTGGATTATAATGTTATATTTATATTGTGACTTTAGTCATATTCCCGCTTTTTTAACCTTCGATGTAGAATTTTCTTCCCAAAACGGAAAGTTATTTGCTGAAAGTGTGTAATCCGACACTCCAACAGCGTGGGGTTTCAGCAATATCACGAGGCCCGGAGCCTTTGAAATCATGAGCTCCGGGCTGTAATACTACCAGTTTTTCTTTTCGATGTAGGTGAGGAGCTGCTCTTCAACAAGTTCGCCCATAGTATGGCATTTGGTGAAAGAGATTTTACGGTGGTATTCGCTAAGTTCTGAAGCCAGGCGGTCAACTTTGTCTTGCGTTGAGATTTGATCGGCTTTCATTACTTTTAATAAATTGCTAAGCCGGTAATTCACCAATTTCATCCGGTTATATATCAGGGCACGCTCTTCTTCCTGATACTGCCGCATGGTGGCTTTGTCCATATGTTTCATACCAAGCATTACCAATGGTGTATTTTCTTTGAAGAAATGCGGCAGGTAGAAGTTCTTGCGCCCTTCATATGACTGTTGGTCAAAATCTATTGCCCGAATACGATACTGGTTACCCTCAATGTCGGGCGTAATGTGCACAACATAGTTGTAAGATCGCATGTCGCCCAGAAGTCTGATAAAACAACGCTCATTAAACTTTACAAACTCTTTGCATATACGTATCTGGTTGAATTTCGAGGTATTCATCCGTTGCTTTATAAAAACATCCCCTGGCAGACCTGAAATGTGTTCTTCGATGAGCGTATGTCCATCGGTGAGGTACGTAATACGATTTGGGGACAGAATATGTTCAAGTTCGAGGCCATACACACGGGAGGCATCTGCAACTTTTACATAAAAATAATCGTAGTTGTCATTGAAGCGGTTCATTACACGAATGCGGAAGGGCTTAGAATTTCCAAACGTGCAATAATCGATTTGTGCGATGGTGAGGTTCTCTCCAATCTGCTGATCTCCATCCGCTGACATCAATACGTATATGTGAATGAGATTGGGAAAGAGCTCATTCATTTCGCTCTGGTCATAGTAAACCGTTTGCCATAGCGTATCGACGCCGTTTTTGTCAAGAAGCGGGATGCTCATATTGAAACGTAGCAAATCTGAGTATACTACCGGTAACTTGATATTTCTGTTAAACTTGTTAAGGTATTCCTTGAGTTCAGCGTTTACAGGGTAGAAGAACTTCTTCCTTGAAGGTACATCTACACGAGATTCGTAAGCAGGCATAAACAAAAGTAACCCACCTGCGTGGTAATAGCAAATGGGTTATTATTATTATCGCCCCGGGTAGCCGGGCTTATGCAACGAATCGATCTTTCCCCGACACCTACCTATCTGATTCGAGTCTGNNGAGATGCCCATGAAATGCCCATGAAATGCCGATGAAATGTCGATCACCACTCGAGCGTGTTCCGAGTCTGTCTCGGGTCAGTCTCGAACCTGATAGATACAACTCCTAAGAGAGCACCGCCAGCGTTTAGGTCGTAGCACACCTCTTTTTTTAGTTGAACACAAGTAATGTATCGCACTTCTTATTTTACTTATATTTCATTTTTTTGGTATTTATCTTCTTGTCCTTATAGCGCTTCTTTAAATAGCAATACTGCCCTTTTTAATTTTGAAACACTACACAAGATGGAAAATGAAACCCTTTATAATCAAGCGTCTTTGCCGGAGTTCCTCCTTTAGCGGCATCGAAGAAATACAGGGTATTGTTTTCTGAATTGTTACGCCAGCCCCCTTGTATTGATAACACCACTAGCAGGTTGTTTGTCTTGTCATATCCCAGACTTCCATAAAATACTTTATTTGCATCAATTTTGGCAAAAGGGGAGTTCAGGCTGCTTACATCACCTGAGAATTTATATACCTCCGTTCCAGTACCATTGAAGCTACCGGTTTTTTCGAAGAAGATGGCATTTTCAGTCGTCGATGCGGTAACAGAAGCAGGATGCCATGCTCCCCACGATCCGTTGATTCTAAATGGACATGCATATTCGGATGTTTCCAGGGTCTTGGAGTTTATTTTGAAAATCTTCGTTCCGCCAATTGCCCATACGTTACCATCAGGGGTAATCGCGCAGCCGATCATTCCCGGGATGGTAGCTGCGGTGCTGTAATCTGCCTTGTTGATGATGAGTAATCCTTTGCTTTGAGAGATGGCGAAAATATAATCTCCAGCCTGATAGAGGTCAGCAATCAGACCTTTTTCCGTTCCTATCGCATTTCCAATGGTCATAGTGGAGGTATTCAGAAGGTATAAGCCCTTCGCTGAGCTGACAACAGCATTGCCTTTGCTGGTTCCGACGATCGCTTGCCAGTTACTGCCAGTTCCATTAACACGTCCTTTTTCTTTCATGCTGTAGGCATCTGTTTTTACGATGTTGCCTCCGATTTTCGCAACAAGAAATAGTTCATTATCATAGATGGTGCCGTATTGAAGTGTTGAGCCGGCGCCAGTGATTGATTTACCGCTATTTTCTTTAACGAATACGGTATCGGTGAGCGTACCTGTTTTGTAGTTGTAATAGGAAACGGTGCCAACACCGTGGCCGAACCATCCTTCGTTAATTATATAAAAACCATTTTCATATTTGCCCAGGACATTAATTTCGTAAAGCAGGTTGATTTCGCCTCCCTTGCTAATGCCTTTAAGCGCGATTTTATACAGACCACGCTCTGCCGGTTTGAAATTTAGTATAGAATCTTTTCCGGTCTGCTCGCCGTTCACCGTCCACTGGAATACCATATTGCGGTTGTTGGTGATCTGGGGATGTAGCAGGAGTGAATCGCCGACACTGGTGTTATAAGAACCCTCATTTTCGAAGCCACCTACAACCTCAGGAAGAGGGTAGGTGTCGTCTTTTTTACAGGAACAAACAAGAGCCAGCGCTAAAGCCACAGTGCATAATGAGTAATGAATTTTCATTTTAATGAGTTCTTTATCTATTTAATAATCGTGTGTAAAAACTGATTGAGCAGGAGTCCTGTTTTTCAGGACATAGCAATCCCAGTTCAAATCAGTTTTGAGTTGAAAAAATGTGTATTTCAGTGTGTTACGGTGTGTTCGGATTCAGATTCTTTACGAAACTTATCTCAGTAGAGGCTTCGCCCAGCCAGCCGGCATCAGCCATCATCCCGGTTTGGATTTTGATAAAATCAATTCCAGAGATGCTTACTTTGTTCCCCTGCGCGTTAATGGCATCTTCTATGTCAATAAGATCTCCTCCATTGGCGTCAGTCTTATTGTCGGCATATCCGTATTCGAAAGACATGTTCGTAATCATCTGAGGGTTTGTCTTATTAAGATTGCTATTCGGAAGCAGCGTCCCTTTGATGGTGTACTGATTACCTCTGATCCAGGAAGGAAAATAGCTCTGCCTGTGGAATGTATTCGCTTTTACCACTCCGCTGTTTCCTTTATTATCTATCCAGCGTATATCTTCGGCGCTTTTAATTTGTGAGGGACGGTAATAGGTAACCTCGTAATTCTTTATCTCTCCGTCTTTTCCTGACTCACTTCCGGCTATTTCATACCAGGTGTCATCAGGCAGTCCGTTATTGTTTTCATCTTTCATAACCCATATTACACCTGGTTCTGCCCAGGTAGGGAGCGGGTTTCCCTTTACTTCCAGATCTGCTTTACCACTAACGTTATTTACCCGTTTGTTGAAGCCTAACACCATATAGCCTCCCCAGGCGCCCAGGCTTAAAAGGCCCTTTTCATTACCCAGAATGCTGGTAGCTGACTTTAAGGTCGATAACTCATTGATAAACTGTCCTGGTGCGGGTGTAAACTCGTAAAGCTTTGTGGCATATAGGTCGCTAACATTAGCGCCAGCAGCTATGTACGGCTTAATCTCTAAGGGAATCGATTTGTTAAATTCCTTATTGTCCATGGTGCCGCTAACGCTGAGCGTATACTTACCGTAGGCACCTAATTGAACGTTCAGCGTATCATTTGTTCCAATGAGTTCATCATTCAATTTCCATTGCAATCCTTTGATATTGGAGGAGGGCGCGACGTTAATCTTTATGGTATCCGAAATGGTATACGATGCCTTCAAATTCTGTATGTCTACTGAATCTTGATATTCGTCGACCTTGCGGCATGATGCCAGCACAAGTAGGCTGCTAAGGATATATAAGTATTTTCTTTTCATTATGATCATCATATTTAATAAACAAAAGCAAAATGTGCAGGGATATCCCCGGTTTCAACATCCCATTTCAGTTGGCCGGTGCTTGAGTAGCAATAGAGTCTGCCAGGCACAACATAGTTTTTCGCATCGGTAACATAGATGTCGCCTGACTGCGGGTTTACAGCAATGCCGTAAGGGATTTTTATTTTTTCCTGCGTCCCATCGGTGATAAATGGTCTGTTTAGCAGCGTTTCGTTCTTAACATCCAAAATGTTATAGCTGATGCTGTTTTTTTGCAGTGTGGCATTCCACTCGGTGCTGTATATATAAGCAAGGTCTTCGGCGATGCAAAGATCGGAGACCGCGAGGTCAAACGATTTCTTAACCTCATCTTTTTGCGTATCGATTACATATAGGCGGGATGGTATATTATAATAGTCGCCACGAGAGCTTACGTACAAATCGCCGTATTGATCAGCTTTAAGGCGGTGTAGGTTGATGCCGACATCTATTCGTTTTAGTTCCCGGAAACTGTTGATATCAATTACAGAGACCGTGCGCTCATAGTCCGGCGGACTGTATCCTCCGGAGTTAGCAACGTATAACTTCCCGTTAATCACCGCTAACTGTTCGGGCTGACGTCCGGTATTTACACGGCGGGTAATGGAGAAATTGGAAGTATCAACCTCAGCGACGATACCGTTGGGTGTTGAGGCGTCAGCGACAGCGCCCAGATAGGCGCTTACATAGATTTTTCCATTGTACTGACAAAGGTAACGGCAATTAGCGATATTTATCTGTCCAAGTTTCTTACCGGAGTGCATATCCAGAACTTCAACCTTATTGGATGTGTTTAATACAACATACATTTTTGATCCGTAGATCAGCAGGTCGTTACCTACATCGCCCAAACCTTTAGTTACCGAGGGGTTGGCCTGATTATAGATATTCCGGCGGTACACTCCCGTTTTAAAATTAAGGAAGTCGAGAGATGCTTTATTGGAGTTCATATTAGCCTCGTTAAGAAGATACAAACCGCTGGGTGAAGCATCTGGCTGAGGCACCAAAATCTGTTCCTGTTCTTCAGGTATCGGACCGACATCTTTTCTGCAGGAAAGTGCGAACAGTATCAGGCAGAGGCATAAATATAAATTTCTCATCCTCATATTTTATAGCTTAAGGTAAATCTGTAATTCCTACCGGGCATCGGAAAGTTGAGCACCACATCGTATGGCTGGTTAAGGATGTTATTTACTTCGGCACGTAAGGCTAATTGTTGTCTTTTGTACTTTTTAAAAAGATATTGGGCGGAAATGTCGCTGGTATACCACGGCTGAAGATAATTTACCGGGATATTTGCAGCCTGACTATAGCGCTCTCCGGTATAAACAAAAGAATAACTGGCATTCCAGCGTTCATTAAATATTGAGGCGACGAAGGATCCGCTGTGCTTTGGAGTGTAAGGAATCTGCTGCGAATAAGTATCGCTATTCCTGGTCACATCTTTTGCAGACTGGTACGTGTAATTGAGGGTAGAAGAGAAGTTAAGGGCGTTATTTACTGTGCCGTAAATTTTTACCGCTGCATCAAGCCCTTTAATTGATGTTTTGCCAAGATTGATCATCGTCCATCGGAATAGATTTGCTCCGGGTACCGCAATAATCTTATTGTCTATGGTATTATAGTAGGCATCTGTTTGTATGTCGATATATTTCAGTGTGTTGCCTTGAATATTCTGATGCCATATTAACCCCAGGTCATATTGGATGGCTTCCTCAGGGTTCAGCTGGCTATTGCCAACAAAAGTATAATAAAGGTCGTTGAATGTGGGCATGCGGAATATCGACTTATAGAAACCTCGTAACAGCAGGGTTTCATTTTTTATTAAACTATAGCGGAACAATAAGCTTGGGTTGAGCTTGTTGCGGTTTCTAGCGGTTTCATAATGACGGACATCTTCATAGATGAGCGAGCTGAGGAGATTTCCGCTGAGCAGGAGCTTGCCAAGCTTTGCTTCAGCGGCCAGAGCATTGAGTACTGTCAGGCGCTGAGGGTATGCGAATCTGTAGAGATTGGCGTCCAGCGTATTATACTGCAAGTCTGTTGATAGGCCGAAGCTTAAATTTTCATTCTTCTTAAAGCGTTGAGCCAACGACAGGTAGGCAACTTTTTGCAGGTATTCGTTTTTAAGTATTCCGGTAGTGGTAATGTATTCAGGATCGGTATATCTTGTGAAGTCTTCGCCGTAGCGTCCATACAGCCTGAGGCTATACCGTGAGCTGAATTGATGTTGTAGTTCCGCCTGTAGGAATTTATTTTCGTCGCTTTGACGCTGATAATAATCGAAGCGATTAGACACTATGGCACCAGGAAGTCCTCGCTCAGAACTGTACAAATATGCTTGCACGTTCCAGCTCGTTCTTGCGTTCTCCGCATCATTAGAATAAAGCGCTGCTTGCAGGCGCAGGGCATCGATATCGCCATTACTTCTGACAGCAGTGGTGTCATATACGCCATTGGTGTAGCGGAATTTATATTGTCCGTTTGATCTTAAATACTCTGTGCTTAAGCGTAGGCTTAGCGCTTCATTCAACTTGAAATCGAGGTTAGCTGTCGGGTTTATGAGTCCAAAGGATCCGCCTTTTATTGCAGCATTTATGCCCAGTCTTTTTCCGTCGGCAAAAGCTGGCCTCTTAGTTTTGAGATAGATCGATGCCGCGGATGCGTAAGCTGCCGCGGGCTGTAGGAGCTCGGATCGTTGTCCGTTATACAAGGCGATTTCTTCGAGGTTATCGATAGAATATCTACCCAGATCAACTTGTCCGTTCTGAGCATTGCTGATAGCTATTCCATCGAAAAATACCGCTGTGTGATTGGCTCCCAGGCTGCGTACATTTACCGTCTTTAGTCCCCCAACACCGCCATAGTCTTTCAATTGTACGCCCGAAAAATAACGTAGCGCGTCAGCAATTGTAAGATTATTACTTCGTTGTAATTCCCCACCCCGCATCATCTGTACAGGACTCAGCGAGCGGGCGTTCCGGCGATCTTGTATAAGAATATTTACCTCATTTAGATTTTGCAATTTTATGCTATCCTGCAGTTTTGTTTGGGCGCGGCCAATACTTACCATTCCCGTTAAGGGGATAAGCAGCAGCAATATAAACCTTAAATCTTTATGTGAGAGCATACCGCAAATATTTGTTTCGGAGCAGTGTTGCGGATAGGCATGAGCGTGCGACAAGCATAGTGTTTATGCTATATAACCCATTCAATGCTTTAAACCGCGAAAGCTCCGAATACTATGTTGAATGGCAGGTATTCTGACTTAACTCCCCCTGATGTTGTCTTCCCACCCTTAAAGGCAGTGACGTGTTGAACATCAAAGATGGCAGAGTATTTACAGCTGCGCGACAGTTCCGGACTTACACCGGATTCCCTTTTAATCTCCTGTTTTCTTATTACAGGTGCACCAATTCGGCGCAAAGATAGGGTTTCCACCGCCGTCATCAAAGCATTGTAAATATTTAATTGATGATTACATAATTACAGTGATTGGTTGGCGCTTTTTCATCTTTGTTATGCATTATTAAAAGAACATATGGAATTATTAAATACGCTGAGATGGCGATACGCCACAAAGGCAATGAATGGGCAGCTAGTTGAGCAAGACAAAATTGAAGCGATTCTTGAAGCCATTCGTCTGGCGCCAACCTCTAGTGGCCTGCAACCTTTTGAAGTGATCATAGTAACTGACCCTGAGGTTAAAAAGAAGATTCGTGCTGTTGCCGCTAATCAGTCGGTTGTTGAGGATTGTTCTCATCTTCTTGTCTTTGCCGCATGGGACAATTATACGGAAAGTCGCATTAACGCGTATTTTGAAGAAATGGTAAAACAGCGCGGTTTTGATGAACGGATGGATAACTACAGGAAATTTTTATTGGGGAATTATACAGGCAGACCTGCCGGGCTTAATTACGAGCACGCAGCCCGTCAGGCATACATCGCTTTCGGCATTGCTATTGTTGCTGCAGCGGAACAGCGGCTTGATGCTACCCCAATGGAAGGATTTGATCCTGCAGGGGTAGATGAGATCCTTAATCTCAAAGAAAGAGGACTGAAGAGCGTGACCTTGTTGCCTGTTGGATTTAGAGATGAGGGCAATGACTGGATGGTGAATGTGCCGAAAGTACGTAAACCAAAAGAACAGCTCTTCTCATTCGTCAAGTAACAAAAAGGGGCGATCGAAATTTAAATCAATCGCCCCTTTTTGTTTAATAAGCATGTCTTCTATTTAAGAATGACTTCGGTAGCGCCGTAGCCAAATTTCTCCTTACGGGCATCCATAAAGGTTCGAACATGATTGTTTCGCCCTAACTGCTTATGTATTTCGTTCCTTAGGGTGCCATTTCCCACGCCGTGAATAAACACGATGCTGCTCTGCTTATGCACAATGGCACTATCCAGCGCCTTCTTGAAGGCATCCAATTGAATTTTGAGGATCTCAGTTTTACTGCGACCCTGATAGTCGTCTATAAGCTTTTCTATATGCAGATCTAGCTCTTTCAGAGGCTTGCTTATCTCTTTTTTCTCCTCCTTTGGTTTGAAGAAACTCTCTTTTAGCTTTTCTGGATCAATCTTAACCTCTTCTTCGTCCAGTCGGATAGACCAGGCATCAAGCTTTACTGAGGATATAAGTTTTCGCTGACCGGAAAAATCTTTGGATTTAAATTTCTCACGCTTAGTAAAGGGAGCCGGCAGCTGCTGGTTATGCGTAGTAAAATACGCTACCTGAAAGATGAATGAAGGCCAGTAGTCCAGTTCCGGCAAGGAGGCAGTAAACACCTGCGTTGCAGAAGAAGGGTTAACAATTCCGGCGAATTCGCCCCGTATCTCTTTGTTTCGTTCCGAGCTTAAGCTGAAGAAAAGCTGGAACGATGTGTCATTAACCAGATAAAAGTTAACGATTGATGCTTTGCGCGTATCGGGGGCAACAGCGATGCTTATGCCTTTTGTTATAAACTCATCAGGAGTGAGGGGTGCTTGTACTGTAGCCACGACATTCCCACCGGTTTTTTTATCGTATGAATGACCATGTACGTGCGTAACTTTAGATGCGGGTACCGGAATTTCAAAATCGTCCTCGCCAGTTACGCCAAGCAAACCATTATCATATATCCTTGTGATGTAACCTTCCATTTTTTCGTCCACAAATCGAACGAATTCTCCAAGTTTAAAATCCATCGTCTTTAATTATACCTTTCAAAAATGCAAACTTAGCCTAAATTTCTTTATTAACGCATACCGTCATAGGATAGCGCGCGATCATTTTACGATACCTGAAGTATAGCAGGACGGATGAGCAGAGAAGGCCTGCCGTTAATCCATACCATATTCCTGTAGATCCCATTTCCAGGATAATCCCAAGCAACCAGGCCAGAGGTATCCCCACAATCCAGTAAGCAACAAAGGTAATGAGCGTTGGGATATTTACATCACCCATGCCTCTCAATATTCCTAAGCCGATAACCTGAGAGCCGTCGAAGAACTGAAAGATGCCGGCAATGACCAGTAAGGTAGCTGCTGCCGAAATTACGAGTTGGTCGTCGCTGTATATCATCGGCAAGATATGGTTAAAGGCAATAAAGCAGCTAGCCGTGATACACATAAATGCCATAACAATATGATAGCTGGCGTTGGCCGACATGCGGAGGGTTTTAAAATCGCCCTTTCCGAAGTTCGTTCCGGATTGTATTGTTGTTGCTGCGGCGATGCCGCTGGACATCATGTATGCTATAGAGGCCAGACTAATAGCCACCTGATGTGCTGCTTGCTGCACCGCTCCGAAGGTTCCAATGAGAATGGCCGCACCGCTGAACGCACTAACTTCAAACGTATATTGCATAGCAACAGGGCCTCCCAGCTTGAGGATCCCTTTTATGCGCTTCCAACTGACATTGGTTATTCTGGCGGTTTTTATGTGCTTATGGAAATTGTGAGATTTTAACACATAGTATGTCATAACTATCGCCATTAACGATCTGTCGATAAGTGTACTCCAGCCCACACCTTTTACACCCATCGGTTCAATGCCGAATAATCCTTTTACGAACGTTATGCCAAGACATATATTTAACAGGTTTCCGGCTATAGAAATGATCATTGCCTGGCGCGTGAAATGAAGACCTTCCGCAAATTGCTTGAACGTGTTGAACACCATAAGTGGAATGATCGATATGCCAAGCAAGGCAAGGTAAGGCTTGGCCTGCTGCACCACCGCAGGATCCTGATCCAGATGATCTATAGCGATTAGGGTACCAAAGTAGATGAAGCAGAATAGCACAACGCTGGAAATTATATTAATTATCAGGCTGTTGATCAATAATTTTCCGCATTCCGCGATATCTCTTTTACCATGCGCTTGCGCAATAAGAGGGGTGAGGCCATAAGCGATTCCGAGACCAGCAACAAGAATTACGGTGAAAACACTGTTTACCAAAGATACCGCCGCCAGGGGTACTGTGCCAGCGAAATGGCCCACGATAACACTGTCGGCAGTATGCACCAGGGTATGACCTAATTGAGAGATGACAACAGGTATCGCCAACTTTAGATTGTCGCGGTAGTATTGTTTGTAAGTTGATATTGTAGATTTCATCGGGCCGTCAAAGATAGCAAATACAATTTTAGAGTAGAGTTACGTGCGTTTATTCCCGAAGATATTTATCTGTGTGGTTGGATTTGGCTAATTGCAGGCTCATTAAAAGGCGTTGACCTACCCCAAAAAAAAACAGCAGTCCGCGCTCAATCGTAAAAAAAGCGAGCGGGACTGCTGTAAGAGGTTAATCTTTTAATTGCAAATACAATTTAAAAGAGCGGTATAAGTATGTGTTCCTTAATGCGCGATACTTATACTGCCCTTTTAATCGTTACTTATAAAGTACTACCTTACTGGTTGTGTCAGTTGGGGTAGGAGTTGGCGTTGTTGTTGTATCTTTTACTGTATCTTGAACAGCATACGCCAGATTGATAGATGTCGTATCTGAAGGCTTTGTTGGAGTCTTCGATGTATCAGTAGTGTCGTTCATGGAAGAGTTAACAAAGCTCTTTGACATGTTTAACTGATGATTTGTAGTGCTAAATGCTGTAGCACCTGCAAAAGCTAATATAGCTAACGATAACATTGTCTTTTTCATGATCTTTTATTTTTAGTTTGTACTTAGTTTCACTGTACCAACTATTATCGAATAACCGTGCCAATCATCTTGAATTTCTGCAAATCTCTGTTAATTAGCGTATTATTTAATAATTTAATATTTTGCAGGATTTAAAAGTGTTGAAAGTTTCGACACTTTGTTGTATGGAACAACACTATTGTCGCTTTTTCCAAAAAGTTTTGAATGATGGATTTATGTTTCTATATTTGCGCTTCATTAAAAAAACATATTTAACAAATGTACGCAATAGTAAATATAGCCGGACAACAGTTCAAGGTTGCAAAAGACCAGCAGATCTTTGTACATCGTTTACAAGGAGAAGAGGGCGCTAGTATTGAATTTGACAATGTTTTGTTAGCAGCAAACGGAAGCGATATTAAAGTAGGCGCAGCAGCTCTTACTGGCGCGAAAGTTTCAGCTAAGATCGTGTCTCATTTAAAAGGTGATAAAGTAATCGTTTTCAAAAAGAAACGTCGTAAAGGTTACAAGAAGAGCAACGGTCACCGTCAGTCTTTCACTAAGATCGAAATCACAGGAATCTCTTTATAAGATTCTAATTTAAACAGATTGTTAAACTGAATTGATATCAATTCAATAATATAAAAAGAAATGGCACATAAAAAAGGCGTTGGTAGTTCCAAGAACGGTCGCGAATCGCATAGCAAACGTTTAGGTATCAAAATTTTTGGTGGTCAGGAAGCTATCGCCGGAAATATCATTGTTCGTCAGCGTGGAACTAAACACCATCCTGATAAGAATGTAGGTTTGGGTAAAGATCATACGATTTTTGCTCTTGTTGATGGACGTGTTGTCTTCAGAAAGAAAGCTGATAACAAATCTTATGTTTCTGTAATTCCAGCTGCTGCAGCTACTGTAGCCGAGTAATTAAGAGATACTTTTCATAAAACGGGGTTTCTGTCATATAGTTGATAGAAACCCCGTTTCTTTTTGTGATACCAGTATTCGGGCTTTGGATACAGATGCCTCTGGAAGGAGGAAGCCGCGACGCTCAATTCTGAAATCTAAGAATGTCGCTTCGCGGCTTATAAATTAATTCTCTCTGATAAGCAGTTGCGCTGCGAAATTTCGTAATTGAGCTTTTCGTTCTACCGGTGCTCCAACTTTCTCTAATGCCTCAATTGCTAAGGACGCTTGTTTGCTCATTTCCTTTTCCGCAATAATCCTGGCGCCTACACGGTCATATATATCTGTTACAGCTGTAATTTTATCGGCAGCCTCAAAGCTATCTTTCGCTATCCAATAGTTTAACTCATCTTTATCTATCGCGGTAGCCTGATCTAAGGAGCTTAATAAGAGATAGGTTTTTTTGTTGGCAAGAATATCGCCTCCCACCTGTTTTCCGAATTTATCAGGATCACCGTATACGTCGAGAATATCGTCCTGAAGCTGAAAGGCTATTCCGAGATGTTCACCAAACGTGTACATCAGGGCAGCATCATGCTCGTTAGCGCCAGCGATAATAGCACCTATTTTTAACGCACCTCCCAGTAATATTGCTGTCTTCAGACGGATCATCTCCATGTAATCGGAAATGCCAACATTGTCCAGCTGTTCAAAGTTCATATCCATCTGCTGTCCTTCGCAAACGCCGCGAGCCACGCCATTAAATTCTGTAAGCACAGATTTAAGTATGTTCGGCGATAGCTGAGCGAGTTTACTATACGCTTCAACCAACATCACATCGCCGGAAAGTATTGCTACATTTTCATTCCATATTTTGTGAACAGTCTCTTTGCCACGACGCAAAGGAGCTTTATCCATGATATCGTCATGAACCAACGTGAAATTATGGAAAATCTCAATAGCTAAGGCAGGATCCAAAGCCTCAAGCACTGATCCTTCAAAGATATCGCAAGCCATCAGGAGCAAGGCCGGGCGCATTCTTTTCCCTCCTAATGAAAGAATATAACGAATGGGGTCGTAAAGCTCTTGAGGCTTCAGGGGGAACTGCGACACTGAGATATGATTATTTATCAGATCTTGTAATTGCTCGGTCGAATACATTTTATTATTTATCAAATTGAATTATGGTACTACGGTAAACCGTGAACGGCGGTTGATTACTTTTTGATTGACAGCAATAACTGGCAATATGCCTATTTACTACTGGTGACTAAACTAAAATCTATCTGACGCTTCGATAGGTCTACCTTCTTTACCTTAATTTCTACCTCGTCTCCAAGTTGAAATACCTTACGTTTACGTTGACCTATGATTCGGTAGTTCTTCTCGTCAAGCACATAGAAGTCGTCGTTTATATCCCTTAATCTGATCATCCCTTCGCATTTATTTTCAATAATTTCGACGTACATGCCCCATTCGGTAACTCCCGAAATAATTCCAGTATAACGTACTCCGACGTTTTCCTCAAGGTATTCGGCTTGCTTGTACTTAATAGAAGCTCTCTCGGCGTCAGCGGCTTTCTTCTCCATTTGCGATGAATGGATGCTCATTCTTTCGTAATCGGCCTCATCGGCAGATTTTCCGCCTTCAAGATACCTTTCGAGTAAACGGTGTACCATGACATCCGGGTACCGGCGAATAGGAGAGGTGAAGTGGGTATAATAATTGAATGCCAAACCGTAGTGCGAGGTCTTCTTTGTGGTGTAAATCGCCTTGGCCATAGAACGTATGGCAAGCTGGGTAAGCACATTTTGCTCCTTCGTTCCTTCAATATCCTCCATGAGCTTGTTTAAAGAGCGAGCGGTTTCCTTGTCCGTTTTAGTATTCAGCTTATAGCCGAAACGCGCTGCGAACGATGAAAACGTGGTTATCATCTCCATATTAGGTGCATCGTGAACGCGGTAGACAAAGGTAAGCTTCTTTTTCCCTTTGCCTTTTTTGGCTATAAATTCGGCTACTTTCCTGTTGGCAAGCAGCATAAAGTCCTCTATCAATTTATGAGCATCTTTACGCTCTTTAACATACACGCCAAGAGGTTTTCCCTCGTCGTCTAGCTTAAATTTAACTTCAGTACTTTCAAAGTTAATCGCCCCCTGTTTAAATTTGCGGTCCCTCAGCTTATACGCTAATCCATTAAGAGTTAATATTTCCTCTTTCAGCTCATCGCTATTGCCCTCAATGATGTCTTGCGCTTCCTCATAAGTGAAGCGTCTGCGCGAGTGAATAACCGTTTTTCCGTACCATTCCTGATGGATGTCAGCATTGCTGTCTAATTCAAAAACGGCTGAAAAGCATAGTTTGGTTTCATTGGGACGAAGGGAACACAGCCCGTTCGACAGGCGCTCCGGTAACATGGGAATTACCCGATCAACAAGGTATACCGATGTGGCGCGCTCAAAAGCTTCTTTATCGAGTGCTGATCCTTCATTTACGTAGTGTGAAACATCCGCAATGTGAATACCTACCTCGAAATTTCCATTCTCCAGCTGCTTAAAGGATATGGCGTCGTCAAAATCTTTAGCATCATAAGGGTCAATGGTAAAGGTAAGCACCTCTCTGAAGTCACGACGCCGTGCGATTTCTTCCTCACTTATTTCCTCATTGATAGCGTTCGCTTCTTGCTCTACGGCATCAGGAAAGGCCAGCGGAAAACCATACTCAGCAAGAATAGCACTCATCTCCGTATTATTTTCTCCCTCGTTGCCAAGCACGTGCTTGATAACACCTATGGGATTTTTTGCTCCCGCAGGCCAGTCAGTGATGCTGGCTACGGCCTTTTGACCGGTTTTCGCGCCCTGCAGATCCTCAAGAGGAATGTAGATGTCGTGCAACATCTTGCGGTCATCGGGCACGAAAAAGGCGAAATGATCGGAGATCTTCACAACTCCTGTGAACTCCATCTTGGCGCGTTTTAAGATCTCTACGATCTCACCTTCCTTTTTCTTGCCACCGCTTTTCTTACCGAAGATGTACACCTTTACATGGTCGCCATGTAATGCTGTTCTTAGTTTACGGGGAGCAATATAGATGTCCCGTTCAAATTCATCATCAGGAATTACAAATGCCGAACCATCACTGGTCATGGACACTGTTCCTGTAAGGAGAGTATTGAGGTCTTTAAGCTGATACTTTCCCCGTTCTATTTCTTTGAACATGCCTTTCGGGCTTTTATCCTGAAGCAAGTTAAGAAGAGCCTCTTTCGCATTGGCATCAGGAAGAGCTAGCTTCGCAGCCAGCTGTTTATAGTTTAGCGGCTTGTTACCACTTTTTTTAAATATATCGCTTATCAGCTGTGTTAACACTTCGCTGATATGTGACGCGTTCTTTTTAGCCATAGTACTAAATTTTATTATCTGTTAAGCCTCAATTCCGACATATACAATGTCTTCATCGTCAACTATAGATAAACTTTTAAATTTCATCAGAAGACGTGCCGTAGTGACAACATCCTTCTGACAATAAATTACTATTCTTTTCAAATTGTTTTCATGCCAGTAAACCTCATAAACCTCACTGCCATCAATATCATCCTTAGGCGTAGGAATGTCGAATACTGCCGCGAGGAGATTTAGGGAGGTGTAGCTCTTATAATCTCCGAACTTCCACAATTCCATCGTATCAAGGTGATTTATTTCCCAGGGCTTTCTTCCCTGCACATTAAGCTGTATCGGCAGACGTAACTGATTTATCAGGATGCGTCGACAAAGGTAAGGAAAATCGAACTCTTTACCGTTGTGAGCACAGAGTATGAGATCTGCAGGCTGCCGGGCGAGCAAAGCGACAAACTCACTCAGCAAATCACCTTCGTTATCAGAGGCGAAAGATTTTACCCGTAACATCATGGGGCCTTCAGCAGATGCTACAAACACCCCCATTGAAATACATATTATCTTGCCGAATTCAGCGTAAATAGCGGCACGGGGATACAGCGACTCATTGGTTTCATCATCCTTCCGCAAATAGTTTGCTTTTCTGTCCCACAACGCGCGCATTGGCTCCGGCAGTTCCTGATAGTCTTTATATTGAGATACAGTCTCAATATCTATCACCATAACATGCCTTAAGTCTAGATTTTCAAGCATAGTCAATTGTTTTTACTTCCCCGAGAGGGAGTGAAAAGAAAAAGGTAGAACCTTGTTCACTGCCACTTGTCGCCCATATATTCCCACGATGGCGACTAATGATCTCAGAACATAAATATAATCCGATGCCGAATCCGGCTATGGTTTTTGTCTGTTCATTTTCCACCCTGTAAAACCTGTCGAATATCTTTTTCAAGTCGTCAGGCTTGATTCCTATTCCCTTGTCTGTTATGCTAACAACAGCCATTCCATCTTTTTCCTCGCATTGAATGCTGATTACAGAGTTAACCGGCGAATACTTCATGGCGTTGCTAAGCAAGTTTCCTAAAACCTGCGCTATTTTATCACGATCAGCTTCAACGGTTATATTACACTGGTGTTTAATTTCAATGCGATGCGATTGCGACAGCAGAAGCATGTCGTCCATCTGATTGTTCAAGAGCTCATTTAAATCGAATGACGTTTTCTCCAAATGCATGGTGCTGTTTTCCAGCCGCGACACATCAAGAAAGCCTTTTACCAGGAGATTCATCTTATCAATCTGACTAAGAGATTTCTTTAAGGCGACCCTTATAAATGAATCGTTGAGGTTATTCTCACTCGTTTTTGAATGAAGCATCTGTAAATATGCCTTTAGGGTTGTTAAAGGAGTCTTTAATTCATGACTTACTATCGCAATGAAATCATTTTTACGTATCTCCTCAAGTTTTCGCGCGGTAATGTCAAGTACCGTTCCTGAAAAATGCAAAGGATTTCCACGCTCATCAAGATATCGCTTGCCGCTAGACTTTAACCATCTTTTTTTTCCATCACGGTATCCCGTTACCGGAAATTCCATATCGTGATCTTTTCCGAAATTGATGCTGTCGTGGATTGCCTGCCGCACCATCTCGCGATACCCCGCATCTACGCACGCTATTCCTTCCTCAAGACCAATGTTATCATCATGATTATAACCAAGGAGGTGCTTGAGCCGGTCGGAGGCCACCATAGTGAACTCCTGAAGGTCCAGATACCAGGTGCCCAGATCCGCAAGTTCAACCGCAAGTTTAAGCTTCTCACGCGAACGATTGGACTCTTGTCGTGCCAATACCTCTTCCGTTACATCACTTAAAGTAAGTATAATGCCGGTAATGTTTCCGGAGACGTCAAAGAATGGCTGATGTATCGAGTTGACGAATGCCTGGCGATAATCTTTACCTTCGCCATTATAAAGGCTTACCTTAACTTCCTTATGCCTGCTCTGTGTACCGCTGTGGTAGGCTGCTTCGATCCACTCCATAAACGGTCCTTCATTTAACTCGGGGCGAGCCAACCTATGAGGTTTGCCTTCCGTTTGCTCACGAGTACGCCCCCAGATCTTCAATATGGCATCATTTACCAAGCTAATATTAAAATCCGGCCCTGTGAGTACACAAATACCGATAGGAGCCTGCTCAAAGATCTGTCTGAACCGCGATTCGCTTTCGGCAAGCTTAATAAGCAAATCGCTAAGATTGTCCTGCACCTTACTAAGCTGCTCGTTAGCACTTGTCAGCTCCTCATTTGAGGCCAGTAGCTCCTCATGTAAGGCTTGAAGTTCCTGATTTCGCTCTTCGATCAAATGACGAGTCTCGGCTACCTCGGTAACGTCATGCACCGTGGCTAGAATTGATTCCACCGCGCCATCCCCGTCAAAGATGGGGTCATAAGAAAAGTTTACGATGATATTTTTAATGCTTCCATCGGGCATTTGCATAATCACCGGCGATTCCTTAAGTGCGAAAGGCTTTCCGGTGTTAAATACATTTTCGAGATATCCGGGAAAATCCTGTAATAACAATTCCGGGAACACGTCGAGTATAGACCGGCCGACGGTTTCAGATTCCGGACGTCCCCATATTTTAAGCACAGCACTGTTGGCTATCTCGATTATTAAATCCCTTCCCCTGAGTATGGTCATGGCCATGGGTGTGCTTGCGACCATGGTGTTCAGCCGTGTTGCCGCTTGCTTTGCCTGTTCCCTGGACTGCACCAGCTCGGTAACCTCATGCGCTTCAACAATAATCGCATAAGTGTCACCGGCTTCATCTTTTAAGGGTTGATAGACGAAATTGTAAAAGCCGCCGCCGCGGTTGGCCTCATCGCCCAGGGTGGCGAAGGCTTCAGATCCGTGGTAACTTTCTCCCGAGTCATAGACCCCTTTCAACAATTGTTCATATGGCTTCCCCCTCAATTCAGGGAGTGCTGCCAGCAGTGGCCGTCCTATAATATTTTGATCACGCCGCCACAAGGCAAGCATCAAGGTGTTAGCAGACTCTATGATGAAATCGGGACCATCAAGTACTGCTATAGCTACAGGAGCTTCCTCAATGATGGCGCGAAGTCGTTCATCTGCTTTAGTAAGGTATTTCTTCCCTTCATCTATGGATGCCTCAAGCGTTTGATTTGATTCACTCAATTCAGCGTTGATGATTTCCAGAGTCGTCTTTGAATCTTCTAATATGCGATTATCATGGTTAAGCCGTGTATTTTCCTTTGCCAGCTCGGCATTTAATTCACGGGCCCGTGTAATGATTTGTATAGCGTCAGCCTGGAAATCACTCTCCTTGGTTCCTTCAATAAGCTCCGTAATATCACGGAAAGTCACCATTACATAAGTCGAGTCTTGTTCAGCGCTATCGATATAGCAGGCTTCACAGCGCCACCAGCATGGTTGGGTATTGCCCGTAACAGGAGAGGAGAAGGGTTGTAAACGATATGTATGTTTATCGGCGAAAGCTTGCTGAACCATCCGATAGATGTTGTTCATAACATCATCCTCAAGCTTCAGATCCTTAAGGAAGTCCATTATGTCCATACCACTGCATCGGATATACAGATCCTGATTAAGCTCGCGAAATGCCTTATTACAAAGAAGAACCACCCGCCGCTCCAACGCGGATTTTATAATTACCGTGGGTTCTGATAATTGGTCAAAAACAGAGCGGAATAATTGATCCTCTAAATGATACATTCGCTATTGATTATTTCCTATCAAATATAGGATATGAACGGTAAGAAACTAGCCATATAGCGGATAATAAATCATCAGCTAATCTTTTATCATCCAATCATTACGCCAGGTTTATTTACCAAGGGAATACGTATAATGTTGCTCTCAATGATACTCTCAGGCAGGAATACGAACTTTTTATCGTACATACGTCCTCCAGCATAGTAGGTCAAAAAATACTCGTTGGTCAAGCCAAAGACCTGTTCATCAATAGCTTCGATCGCCTTGAACGCCTGGGCATCCAGATCTCCCAATGAATGACGCAATACAGATGTCTTCACGTCCTGGCCATCTTTTTCACCATAGCCTTTCGAGGATACTAAAACAGTTTTAAGTTTCTCGTCCCGCAGGTTAATAAGATAGACATTCCATACTTTTGCTTCCGGACTTTCTCTTTCGAGCACTACTGCAATGCTCACCTGCTCAACGTTATTAAAGTCAATGTCTTTTTTCAAAATCTGATAATTACTTATATGATGAAAACTCTCTGTATAACCAATTTTCAAGGTATTTGTTGCGCAGTTTCCCTAAGCCGCAAATTCCCATAAATAAAAGGCGGTGATGTATTAAAATAAATAAAGATCTGCAATCGCAGATCTTTATTGTTTATTTCTTTTTCGAAAAGCGGGAGCCTTTCTTTTTGGGTTCCTTCTCCGCGGCTTCATAAAGCGCGGTAACGGTCTCATAAGTAAGGTCTTTCGCTTCCGTCCCTTTCGGGATCTTAATATTGGTTTTTCCGTACTCAATATAAGGGCCCCAACGACCATTGAGGATCTTCACATCCGGGTTTTCCTCAAAAGTCTTAATAAGCTTCTCTGCGTCTTTCTGACGTTTTTCCTTTATTATTTCAATTGCCTGCTCCTCAACAACATCGTGAGGGTCAAGATTCTTTGGTAGTGAATAAAAAGCACTGTTATGACGGATGTACGGTCCAAAGCGTCCTATGGCTACGGTCATATCTTTATCTTCAAAGACACCAACTTTCTTAGGAAGCTTAAATAGCTCCAATGCATCCTCAAGAGAGATGGTTTCAATCATCTGCCCTGACCGGAGACTTGCATAGCGTGGTTTTTCCTCTTCGTTTTCAGTATCGCCGATCTGTACGAAAGGACCATATCTGCCGATGCGGACAGATACCTTCTTGCCACTTTCAGGGTCAAGACCCAGATCGCGCTCTCCACGTGCTTTCTCGGCGGTCTCAATGGTGTTTTGAACTTCCTGATGAAAGGGACTATAGAATGATTTCAGCATTTCCGTCCATTCTTTCATGCCGTGAGCTATTTCGTCAAACTCTTTCTCAACGTTCGCTGTAAAATGGAAATCCACAATACCCTTAAAGTGCTGAACGAGAAAATCGTTAACCACAGCACCTATATCCGTAGGGAAGAGCTTCGCTTTCTCAGCTCCTGTTATCTCTGATTTTAAGTCCTTATTGATGACGCCTTCTTCCAGCACAAGCACGTTATACGTGCGGGTCTTTCCGTCACGATCTTCTTTTACAACATATCCACGATTCTGTATTGTTGAGATCGTAGGAGCATATGTTGATGGTCGTCCGATACCTAACTCCTCGAGTTTTTTTACGAGACTCGCTTCAGTATACCGCGCAGGGGGGCGGCTGAAGCGTTCCGTGGCTCTGATTTCGCGTGCGTAAACTTCCTGGCCTTGATGTAATGGTGGAAGAATAGGGTTTTCTCCGTTTTCCTCAGGTTGATTGTCCTGATCATCATCCGTAGATTCCATATATACTTTCAGGAAGCCGTCGAATTTCATAACCTCGCCATTCGCGGCGAAAAGCTCGTTACGACTTGATATGCTGATCTTCGCTGAGGTTTTCTCAAAGCGCGCTTCACTCATCTGTGAGGCAATAGCGCGTTTCCATATCAGTTCATACAAGCGTCGTTCCGCACTTTCGCCATCAATAGTATGTTCCTCAAAGTATGTGGGACGTATCGCTTCGTGGGCCTCTTGTGCCGTAGCTGATTTGGTTTTGAACTTGCGATGCTGATGGTAGTCGGAACCATAAGATTGGTTAATCTCCTGAGCTGCAGCTTCCAGAGCCAATTCCGAGAGATTCACCGAATCTGTACGCATGTAGGTGATTTTTCCCGATTCGTACAGGCGCTGAGCAATCGTCATGGTTCGGGAAACGGAAAATCCCAACTTTCTGCTAGCTTCCTGTTGTAAGGTAGATGTTGTGAAGGGTGGTGCGGGACTGCGTTTTGTAGGACGTGTTTCAAGACCCTGAACTTTAAATATCGCTTCTTTACAATCCTGCAGGAACTTTTCAGCCTCTTCTTGCTTCTCAAAACGCTCCGGCAGCTCGGCTCTGAAAAGCTCTTTAGCTTTTCCTGTGCGAAAAAGCACGTTTACCTTATATGCTGCCGAGGTTTGAAACTTATTTATCTCGCGCTCTCTTTCAACTATTAATCTTACGGCTACAGACTGTACCCGGCCTGCTGACAAGGAGGGCTTCACCTTTTTCCATAGAACAGGGGATAGCTCGAAGCCCACAAGCCTGTCGAGCACCCGGCGCGCCTGTTGGGCATTCACCAGATTGTAGTCTATTTTTCGGGGATTTTCAATCGCCTTGAGTATAGCAGGCTTCGTAATTTCGTGAAAAACAATTCTTTTTGTCTTGTCTTCCTTCAATCCCAGGGTTTCGTATAAATGCCATGAAATTGCTTCTCCCTCGCGGTCCTCATCGGACGCGAGCCATACGATCTCTGCGTCTTTCGCTAACTTCTTTAACTCTGATACTACCGCTTTCTTGTCCGAAGGCACTTCGTATCGTTGATTGAAGTTATTCTCTATGTCAATTGCATCATCGGTTTTTACAAGGTCGCGAATATGCCCATAGCTCGATTTAACGAGAAATTCGCTGCCAAGATATCCCTCAATTGTTTTGGCCTTAGCCGGAGATTCGACGATAAGTAAATTTTTTGCCATTCAAAACCCGTTTTTTTACAAATAAAGGCATTAATAGAAATTCTGCAAAATGCATTACATTAAAAAAATGTTCGGCACAGACAGTAAACCCCAGGATAAGGAAGGATATTATCGGTAACATTCTTTAAATTTGGGCATTAGAAGACTTGAAAAAAATATCGATAAGTCTTTTAATTGAAGCTTAACAGAAAGGTAATTTTGCCTTTACAGCAGAAATCCTCCTCCAAGAAGATCATTTCCTTCGTAGAACACCGCTGACTGACCCGGAGCAATTCCCGATACTGCATGCGTAAATTCAACCTTCATGAGCCCGTCTTCTTCAACAATGGTGCTTGTACATCCCGCGTCCTTGTATCGAATCTTCGTTACCGCTTCAATGGGAGAGGGGATACTTTCGTATTTAACGAGATTCAATCCACGAACAAGCGCACTGTGTTTCTTTAGTTCATCCTGGGTTCCTAATACCACGGTATTGCTCTCCGGCAGAATGCTTGTTACAAACATGGGTTGGCCCAGGGCAATTCCTAAACCCTTACGCTGACCGATGGTGTAAAATGGATATCCCTGATGTGTTCCAACTACCTGTCCGTTAGACAAGATGAAATTACCCGGTCCAACGCGCTGGTCAAGGTCTTCTACACGATGGCGTAGAAAAGAACGATAATCGTTATCAGGTACAAAGCATATTTCGTAGCTCTCACTTTTCGTAGCAATGGCTTCCTGCCCCATATCTAAAGCCATTTGTCTGATTTCAGATTTAGCAAAGCTACCTAACGGGAACTTTGTACGCGCAAGATTTTGTTGCGAAACGCCCCAAAGTACATAAGACTGATCTTTATTCTCATCTTTACCCTTGGAGATTACATACCTTCCACTATCCTGAAGACGGATATTGGCGTAATGTCCGGTAGCTATAAATTCACAGTCAAGTTTATCAGCGCGCTTCAGCAATGCCTCCCACTTTATATGAGTGTTGCAGAGTACACAGGGATTAGGCGTTCTGCCCGCCAGATATTCATCAACGAAGTTGTTAATGACAAAGTCGCCAAATTCATCACGAATATCGAGTATATAATGAGGGAATCCGTAATCTACAGCTAAAGACCGCGCGTCATTGATCGAATCTAAGCTACAGCAACCGGTTTCTTTGGAATTGGTTCCCGAACTGGCGTAGTCCCAGGTTTTCATAGTCAGCCCGATAACTTCATAGCCTTGTTCGTGTAACATCACCGCTGCCACAGAGCTATCAACTCCACCACTCATAGCTACTAATATTCTTCCGTGCTTACTCATGCCTGCAAAGATACACTTTGTTTATAAAGCTTCCTTCCTTATGCCGTCAGTTGCTTGTAATATGTGATTGTTCTATCCGCCACTTACAGGAGAAATAAAAAAACCAGACATAATGATTACGTCTGGTTCTACATCTACCTATGAAAATGTTGCATTAAAGGGGCAGCAACAATTACTGTTACAAGTATAGGGAATGTTGCGGGTGGAATAAATGATATAACCCCGTGTAAAATGTGACTGTTGTCAGAGTATTACTTAGAAAACATTTAACATGTGCTGCACTGCCGGTACGTCGTCTGTGCTTCGGCCCTCAAAATTCAAAATTATTTTATACTCGGTGAGATTTTCATTAAATCCTATAAATAGCGAACGCAAGGAGTTGAGCAGTATTGGAGACATATCCTCACATAGCTGATTGGCATATTGCTCAAAGTTGCCCTTTATCGTCCGGTCATAGAAGTTATTTCTATTAAACGCCGACAAATTAATACTGAGCACCCCCGCATTATAGAAGCCACTTATGAGATCTTTCTTCATTGAAATATCCAATTTGTCAAGCCAGATTTCCGGTAAGCCATCAAGCAGCGAATTAAGCAGGAGGTTATTTATTAAATCACTATGTAAATTGAGCATCTCGTTGCAGTTGAAAGAATTTTACCCTGGACTAAAAACTAAACAATGTGCTGTTTAGTTTTTTATAATTATCATAACCAACTATTGAGCCAAGCTTAACAAAATCGTTAATTTTGAATATTATTTTTGCTAACTGCATTAAAATTAACAAGAAACAAGTTTACCTATTCTTAACAAATGGCCACACCTTTTTATTTCTGGCTAAAAATAAATACACCAATGAGCCCGTTAAAAGCGCCCCCAGGCCAGTAAGTACCATAAATCGGCCTGTGGATAGTAGTACAGCCAGCCACATTACTAAACCGATAATTATCGGTACAGGAAATAATGGCATCCGGTAGGGTAGTTTTAAAAGTCCTTTTTTATGGATCATTAAAAGACCTATGGCCTGTCCCATAAATTGCACAATAATTCTCATAGCCAGAATAGCGCTTATTACTTCAGTGAGTTTGAAGAGCAGACTGAAAATGAACGCTACTCCTCCTATAAATAGAAGTGATATGTGAGGAAATTGGCGGGTCGGATGCACACGTGCGAATATTTTAAAGAAGGAGCCGTCGAGGGCTGCGGCATAAGGTATGCGACTATAGCCCAGCGTTGCTGAAAATACCGAGGAAAACGCAATAATAAGAATTAATACCGTAACAGCTTTTGCTGCACCCGCCCCGAAGATACGCTCCATAAACAAGCTGATGACAAAGTCGCTATGCATGGCCTCTTGCCAGGGCACAACGCTTGTAATGCTTATATTCATCATAAGATATAGTGTCGCTATGAAGAAGATTGAAATGAACATACTTCTGGGAATATTACGTTCCGGTTGTTTTATCTCTGAACCGAGATGGCATACATTATAGTATCCGAGGTAACTATAGACACTCTTTACCGAAGCATAACCCAGGGCGACCATAAATCCTTTGTCGAAATGCAAGCCCTCATTTATTTGCTTAACGGGACGCGTGATGTCTCCAAATAAAAAGCCGGAGACACAAATCCATACAATGGTGGCCACTACAATCACCCCAAACGCTACGCTGATTTTTCCAACGCTCTCTATTCGCCGGTATAACAAGGCGATAATGGCCAATACCATTAGTCCGCTAACGGCTTTCATCTCAAAGGTACCCATGGGCAGTAAATAGGACAGATAGGCTGAAAACCCAATGGATGCGGAAGCGATGACTAAGGGTGCCTGAAAGATCGTCTGCCATACAAAGAGAAAGCTCACATATTTTCCGGCGCCCTCCGGTCCATATGCTTCTTTAAGAAAGTTATAAGAGCCCCCCGCTTTTGGTAAGGCGCTTCCCAGCTCGCTCCAGATGAACGCGTCAACAAAGGAAAGTATGCATCCTGCAATCCAGGCATATAAAAACCAGGGACCATTCATAATGCCTATTACCATAGGGAGGGTGATAAAGGGGCCTATCCCCACCATATCTATCATGTTGATAGTGGTAGCCTGCAACAGCGATAAATTTCGCCTGAGTTTTGTTTCTGACATGAATTCTGTAAGATGTTTTTCCTTAAAATAGAAATATCTCGTAAAGATATTGTTACTATTGCTTTGATGTTTACTAAATCAGTTACCTGACCTGATATTGACATTTTTTCCAGTATAAATTGTTTGCCAACATGGAGTACCTAAGTCTGGTGCCTGTAAAGCTTGCGATCAAAAAAGGGAACGGCCTCATATCATTCGATGCCCATTTTGTTCTAGTCGCCGCGTTTCTTAATATTGAAATCCGGAAGCCACACTGCCGATGTTGTTGATGTCCGCTTACCTGCGTCCCTTTTGCTAACTACGAGCCGGCCTTTCTCGCCTTTTGAAATTCCTGCCATGACTTTTAAAGTTTAATGATCCATCCGCCTGAACCCTCCCGGCGAATCGGAGTTGTCAGTCCCGCTGCGATGGGTACCGGTACGCAGCGCTGACAGAACAAAGATGAAATAATCTTTTTCGTAAGTCAAGAGCATGTCCCTTAGCTGCTTAACTCTTCAGCGCTCAGTGCCGTTCTTCACAACACGGCCGCTATGCTCATCATCCGGATCCTCTCTGACAGCAGCTTAGCTTGAACGTCAGCATAGATATAAGATTGTCCTATCATGTCGCATTATGTCACATAGAAGCACCTCGAAGACCCCTGCCCAGGTCATACCCCTGCCCGCCATTTGTACCCCTTTGCTACCCACCTGCTTCGAGACAGACCCAAGACAGACTCGAGAGACGCTCGAGTGGTGATCGACATTTCATCGACATTACATGGGCATTTCATGGGCATCTCATCGACTATTGCCCATAACA
>DKIV01000022.1 GCA_002454425.1 Sphingobacteriaceae bacterium UBA6709 | reverse complement strand
TGGGGCGCCGGAAGATGGAATAGGGAGCATTCAGCAACAAGAGCATTTTCGGATATTAAGGAATAACGTTCGCCAAGGGGCGAAGTGGGTGTATCATGCTTAAAGCTATATATCAATATATGTATCCGAAGCGGAACATTTGATATCGTTCGATGGCACACCGCTACCCAGAAACAAAAAAAGATGCCATTGTAGCATCTCTCCTATTGTTATGAACTCAGGGGGCCTCAGCTTAACAAGCCGAGGCGAGCTAAAGCATGAAATACCGCCGTGGCATGCAGGGCTTGCGGAAAATTGTTTTGTAAAGCAAGGCGCTTCAATTCATCTTTACTTACCAGCAAAACCTCTATCTGCTCGCGGCCATCAAGATGTTGTTCCTGAACTTTGACACCTCCTGAAAGAAGATAGGAGTGGGTCATATTTCCGGCGGTCGAAGGATTAGCATATACCGCCCCCATATAAACCATATCCTTGAAAGCATAGCCCGTTTCCTCCAGTAATTCCCTTTTTATAGCCTCAGCAGGTTCTTCCCCTGGATCTACGCAGCCGCCTGGGATTTCAAGTAGCACTTCTGCTGCCGCATGACGATACTGACGTATAAGAATTACCTCCTCATCTTCTGTAATAGCCACAGCATTTACCCAGGTAGGATACTCAAGGACGTAATAATCATCAACAATGGTACCGTCAGGCATTTTACAGGCATCCACTCGCAAGGTCGCCCAGCGTTCCTTTACAAGATAACGAGAGGATAGTAACTCCCATTTCATGGAATCATTCATATTGTCTGTTATTTAGAAACTTCTCAATCTGTTCACGTCTGCCGATATTGTCCAAACTCTGTTGCCTGTATTTAGACTCCAAGAGTGCAAGAATCCCCGCCGCCTTATTTAGACACGCGAAGGTAATATCGGTCTCTTCAAAAGGATAAACAGCCTCAAACAAATATCGGGCAAGCATATCAAGTTTTGCCGCGGAGAAATTACAGGCGCGCACCTCCGCTAAAAAATCCTCTGCCGTACAATCCTGCAGGTAATCAACGCCTAGTCCAAAAACATCATGCAGGGACTGAAAAGCGAGGCGCTGTCCTTCCTGAATATTGCCATCATTCTTTAGCGACAGAATTTTCGCCAGCACCTGATTGAGTTTTTGAATTTCAGCCTCAATAAAATCTTTCCTTATCATATAAACAGAATAATAAATTAAACCTACCAACTACCACTGGAACCGCCACCACCGAAGCTTCCTCCACCGAAGCCGCCGAAGCCGCCGCCACCACCACCGCTGTATCCGCCACCGCCGTAGCCGCCGCCACCGCCGCGATTACCCATACCAGATAGCATGGTCCACCAAAGGACATCAGCGGCCCCGCGGCTGCCTATAACACGTCCGCCACCGCCGCCGCCACCACGGCGCCCAATGACAATGATGACTACGACAACGATAATTACGAGAATTACAGCAAAGCTACCATTACTGTCGCCACGCTCACGAGGGTCATTATACTCGCCTTTCACCGCAGAGATAATAGCGTCGGTAGCCCGATCGATGCCCTGATAATAACGCCCACTTTTGAAGGCTGGTTTTATAATATTCTGAATAATTCTAAAAGTGAGTCCATCCGGCAGGGCCCCTTCTACGCCATAACCGGTTTGTATAGTTACCTTACGGTCAGCGAGCGCTACAAGTAACAGGACGCCGTTGTTATGTTCCTTCCCTCCGATACCCCAGGCCTGACCCAGCATCGCTCCGTATTGAGCAATGTCATAAGCACCCACGGAACGCATGATCACCACAGCAACCTGCGTACTTGTTGAATCATCAAAGGCCACAAGCTTTTGCTCCAGGGCACTTTTCTCTGATTCCGACAAGGTATTGGTAAAATCGGTAACTAGTGTGGCCGACTTAGGAGGGAGTTCCTGCGCCACTACCTGCACGAAGAAAAGGCAGGCACTGAATATTAAAAAGAATATCTTTTTCAACTTCTATATTTAAAATGAAAAATTGGAGAGTAGCCTCTCAACGGCAGAAAATCACTGCCACAAAACTTAAAGATAAGCTATATCATCAGAGAGCTCGTTTTTGTCATCATCAAAACCGGGGAAATATACTTTAAGCTCCTGACCTACTCTTCTGATCCCGGCAGCGATGCCCTCAGCGAGGAGCCCTTGTCGAAACTTCTCGAGCATAGCTTCGCGAATGACATCCCAAAAACCTGGGGGCACGCGCTCGTTGATGCCTTTGTCACCAATGACAGCGAACTTATGGTCTTCAGTAGCAATATAAATTAAGACGCCATTCCTGTGCGCGGTCTTGTCCATGCCGATCTTAACGAAATAAGACGAAGCCCGCTCTATGGGCTCCGTCTTACAATTTTTCTCGGCACAAACCCTTATTTCTCCGGAAGTGGCCTTCTCGGCATCTTCAATAGCGATCCTTATTAACTCCTGATCCTTTTCTGAGAACAATGCTGCCATGTAATAAATCTTAAAATTCTACTTTAGGAGCCTTGTCAGCGCCGGCTTCGGCCTGAAAGTATCCTTTCTTTTCAAAGCCGAACATGCCAGCCATGATGTTGTTAGGGAAAGAACGTATTTTGGAGTTATATTGTTGGGTAACATCATTGAACTTTTGGCGCTCAACGGTAATTCTGTTCTCGGTACCTTCAAGCTGCTGCTGTAATTCCTGGAAATTGGCGTTAGCTTTCAGCTCAGGATAATTTTCGGTAACCATGAGCAAACGCCCGATAGCGCTACTCAGTTCACCTTGAGCACTCTGAAATTTCTGAATATTCTCGGGTGTCAGTTTGTCAGGATCTACATTTACCGAGGTTGCTTTAGCACGAGCTTCGACCACCTGTGTAAGCGTTTCCTTTTCAAAGTTAGCGGCTCCTTTAACGGTATTAACAAGATTAGGAACGAGGTCCTGACGTCGTTGATAAACGTTCTGCACTTGTGCCCATTGCGATTGCACCTGCTCATCGAGTTGCACCATGCTGTTATAACCGCAAGAGGAAAGTGATAATACTGCAAATAATGCAAATATAGAATAAAGTAATTTTCTCATGTTTAGTAAATTTTCTAATAAATACTGTAAAGCTGAAGGCCCCGGGGAGCATCAAGCTTATTCAGAAATGTTGTTAATTTACGGCTTAGATTTCAAAATTCATACCTTTGTTACTGCTCCCGGATAAAAACCAGGCAGAAATTATGATCAAACAGATAGAACTTGTTCTCGCACCTCATCAGGCTGACGACGAGAAAGAAATAAAAACAGTAGCATCGCGTTCGCTTAAAGTTGCTGAAAGCCGAATAGTTAAGGTACATATTCTGAAACGCTCTATCGACGCGCGGGGAAAAAACGTGGTTTTCAGAGCAAAAGCGGACATATATATCGATGAACCTTATGTCGCTGAAATTTTTACAAAAAGCTATCCACCCGTTCATGACAAAAAGCGTGTCATCATTATAGGGGCCGGCCCCGCAGGCCTGTTCGCAGCCTTACGTTGTATAGAGCTGGGGATGAAGCCTATTATTTTAGAACGAGGAAAAGAAATACGCCAGCGGCGACGCGACCTGGCAGCTATAAACAAAGAAGGGCTGGTAAATCCCGAATCAAACTACTGCTTCGGGGAGGGAGGTGCCGGCACGTATTCTGACGGAAAGCTTTACACCCGATCAAATAAACGAGGCGATGTTCAATACGTATTAAAAACATTCGTAGCGCATGGAGCCACGGAAGACATCCTTGTTGATGCCCGCCCGCACATAGGAACGAACAAGTTGCCGCAAATCATCACGGCGATGCGCGAAAGCATCTTAAATGCCGGTGGTGAGGTGATCTTTGATTGTAAGGTACAGGAGCTTTTAATATCCGGCAACGTGCTTCAGGGGGTTCTTAGCTCCAATGGCGATAAAATTGAAGCAGACGCGGCCATCCTCGCTACAGGTCACTCCGCGCGTGATGTCTTCTATATGCTACAACGACAAGGACTCAGCATTGAAGCGAAGCCTTTCGCGCTGGGCGTGCGAATTGAACACCCGCAACAGATCATTGACCAGGCACAGTATCATTCTGCTGACCGTGGTCCGTATTTACCACCATCTTATTATAGTCTTGTAGAACAAGTTGACAACCGGGGAGTATTCTCTTTTTGCATGTGTCCGGGAGGAATCATTGCTCCTTGTTCCACGGACTTTAATGAGATTGTAGTAAACGGATGGTCGCCATCGAAGAGAAACAACCCTTTTGCAAATTCCGGCACCGTAGTACAAATAGGATTAGAAGATGTAGCAGATCCAGCGAACCCATTGTCATTACTTAACTTTCAGGCAGCGGTAGAGCAAAGAGCATATCAGGCCGGCGGAGGGCAACTTGTGGCACCAGCGCAGCGCATGGTCGACTTTGTTGAAGGAAAATTATCTGTAGATCTGCCGGAAAATTCCTACCTCCCCGGAACCCGCAGCGCCGAGCTGGTGGAGGTATTGCCGTCGATTGTGTACGAACGTCTGCGTAAAGCGCTTCCCGCTTTTGGAAGAAAAATGAAAGGTTATTATACTAATGAGGCGATACTTGTTGGCGTAGAATCACGAACATCATCGCCGGTAAGGGTGCCGCGAGATAAAGAAACATTGCAACACCCCGACCTGAAGGGCTTATTTCCCTGCGGTGAGGGCGCGGGTTACGCGGGAGGAATTGTTTCTGCTGCTATTGATGGCATGAATTGTGCAGAAGCAGTAAAGAACATGTTCCTTTAATTAAAACGAATGTTATGAAAAAGACGATGGTTCTTGGCGCTACCCCCGACAGTAGTCGCTACGCATATTTAGCAGCAAACTCTCTTACCAGACATGGCCATGAAATTATTAACGTGGGCATCAAACAAGGAGTGGTTGCAGGAGTACCGATTCAAAAGCCGGATGAGATCCATGCCGATGTTGATACGCTGACATTATATGTTGGTCCATCGAATCAACGGCCTCTTTACGACTACATTCTGGAGACCAATCCGAAACGGATCATTTTCAATCCCGGAACGGAGAATATGGAGCTTGAGGCCATGGCGCAAAAGCAGGGAATAGAGACCGTGCATGGCTGCACGCTGGTAATGCTGTCAATAGGAGCTTATTAAAGAAATAGAGGCATACGCCGCAAGCTTATGCCTCTATTTCTTTAATTATTCTCAACTCTTTAGGATAATAGTTATTAATGCGGCTTGGCAGCAATTTCGCCCATCCCAAGGCTCTACCCTGATAGCACATTAATGCCCATCCGACAATGGCATAATCAATTTCAAGGCTATCTTTACGAAGATATTTAATAGCATCAGCGAGACTCAGCTCGAGGCGTTGTACGGAGGGATTAAGGATAGCGCTTAACGCTAGTTCATGTTCAGGAACAAGATCTTTTCCCTGCACCTTTCCAACGTAAATTCCGGCTTTCTTCAAATATAGGCGCGACTGCAAATAGGTGATATCATCAAGAAAGGTCTTTAAAATTACGGAGTAACCATCTTTCACGGGAAGTAACCACAGACGATCATCATCAGTAAGCCAGCGCCTAATTATAGCTTGCTCCTGCATATTCGCTTTCGCAGGCTTAAAGGGCTTATAACTATCAGCATCCTCGCCGTCCATCTTCACAAAACAGGCCAGAAAAAGGCCCTCTCCCTTCACAAGATGAGGATAAAAGCGATATCCGGGACATTTATACTCATGAGAATACGTCTCCACTACTCCCCAGGATTTATCTACGGGTATTCGCAGAGCCTGCATTTTATGATGTTTACACAGCCAGTCAGCAATCTGCTCATTTTCTTCCTCGGAATACGAACATGTAGAATAGATGAGTACGCCGCCATTTCTTAGAGCAGGGAGTGCATCAGCGAGAATACGTTGCTGGCGTTCACTACATAGCTGAACATTATTTTCGGACCACTCGTCGATTGCCGCGGGGTCTTTCCTAAACATCCCCGAACCGGAACACGGAGCATCAACGACCATGACGTCAAAGAAGGCTCTCAGCTTTCCTAGATCACGAGGGTCATTGTTACAAACCACACTATTGATACTTCCCCAACGACTCATGTTATCGGCGAGTATTGGAGCCCGGCTTTTAATGATCTCATTGGATATCAACAAGCTGCGGTCATTTAACAATGAAGCTATCAGCGTGCTTTTCCCTCCCGGCGCGGCACAGAGATCAAGTACACGCAGGTCGGCATCTAAATTTACACTGTGGCGTAGTGCCTGCTCCAGAAACATGGATGATGCTTCCTGTACATAATAGCAACCGGCATGAAAGAGAGGATCAGCGATGAAAGACGGACGTTCAGGCAGATAGCGACCTGTAAGACACCAGGGCACTTGCTCCTCGCCTTCAAATCTGGCGTCGGGCTTTGCCGGATTCAATCTGATAGAAGTGATACTCTTTGCTTCTTCATGTTCCTGAATAAACGCATCTCTGTCAATGCCCTGATGTTTCTCCAGTTTATTCAACAATGACTGTGGTAAGGAGTTTGCCATGCCCAAAACTACAAGAAAAACCCCCAAATATAAAACCGGGGATGCGTAAGGAGGTAATTACCTCTTAAGCATGATGATGGCGACAAAGCATTAAACTTTTATAAAAATCCGGCGTCGGTAAAGTACATATCCTATAAGCCAACAAAACAGCATGAATGCGATGGCGAATAACAATGAGCCCCAGGGGCCAGGAGCAATGACCTGGAAGATATTCAGGGATATCCAAGTGTAAGGCGACACTCCGGGAGTCAAGGTAAACGAATACAGCAAGATCACCAACACATCAGCAAGCACATAGATGAATAGCGGGTTCTTACCAAATACATCAAAGAATACCGTCAGGCTTCGGGCATTCACCTTACGCAATTCAATAACGTAAACCAGCCCTGCAACAGCGATCATATCCAGAGCTACCGTTAACATCACGAAAGAACTTGTCCATAGCTTTTTATTGAAAGGTAGCCAATGAGACCAGCACCAGGCAACGAACAACAATCCGCAACCGGCCAATGCTAATTCGCCTATGGTCTGAAACCCCTTGCCCGCTCTGATAATATAAGTGCCGGTCAGATACCCGATCAACACATTCACGGTGGCAGGTATGGTGCTCAGGAAGCCTTCCGGATCAAAGGCCAGGCCCTCGCCATGATACATATGAGCTTCGCCCAGAAGTGCCCTATCTATAACGAGACCAGCGTTTCCAGTAATACTCAGCGGATCTGACGCGTCTCCCCATACATACAGAGCCAACCAATAAAGTAAGAGAAAAAGAAGGCTTACACTCATTATGCCGCGTTGCGACTTTACGAAGCGAACCACGAGCCTTGCCAGGAAGTAACATAGAGCAATACGCTGCAGGACACCCAAAATACGCACGCCGGCAAAGGAACGCAAATGGATGCCACTATCGGAATAGTCAAAAAAGGGGAACCAGTTAATGGCAAGACCTATGAGAAAGATAAGCAAGGTTCTTTTGATGACTAATTGCCAAAAGGGAGCATTTAGCGTCATAAAGCGGGAAGCACCAAAGCTCATAGCGGTTCCGACAGCAAAAAGAAAAGAAGGAAAAACCAGATCGGTAACTGTAAATCCATGCCAGTCCGCATGTAACAAGGGAGCAAAAGCTTTAGCGCCACTCCCCGGCGTGTTTACAATGATCATAAAGCACACTGTCATCCCGCGAAACACGTCAAGGGACAAGAATCGTTCATATTTCTGGTTCATTGGTTTATAAATAACTGCTTGCTAAGCTATAAAAAAAAGCGACAGTTGCAATGTCTGAAGCCATGAGAGAATCAAACAATATGCTGAACAACAGGGGACGATAGCAAGGAGGGAAGGTCTTAAAAAAGAAACGGTCTTAAATGATTTAACAAATAAGACCGCGTTCTTAATAATAACCTAAGTATTAGATTTAACCCATCTTCAATTTCTTCTGGATATCCTGCATGTAGTTTTTGAATTTCTTATCAGTATCGATAAGATCCTCTACTGTCTGACACGCGTAGATTACCGTAGAGTGGTCACGACCACCGAAGAATTGCCCGATAGATTTGAGGGAGGTCTTTGTTAAGCTTTTCGCCAGATACATAGAGATTTGGCGGGCTTGCACAATTTCTCGTTTTCTGGTTTTAGATTTTACCATTTCCACAGGAACTTCAAAGTACTCACAAACGAGTTTCTGGATATATTCCATAGAAATCTCTTTAGAAGTATTTTTGATGAAGTTCTTCAGCATCATTTTGGCAAGGCCAAGGTCAATTTCCTTTTTGTTGAGTGTAGCCTGAGCAAGCAGCGAAACCATAGCACCTTCAAGTTCACGTACATTGTTATCAATGTTGTGAGCAACGTACTCTATCACTTCCACAGGCAACTCAATACCATCAGTATACATTTTCTTTTTCAAGATTGCCATACGGGTTTCGAGATCCGGAACCTGAAGATCGGCTGATAAGCCCCATTTAAAGCGGCTTAAAAGACGCTCTTCAAGACCTGACAGATCCTTAGGAGCCTTGTCGGAAGTCAGAATGATCTGCTTACCCGACTGATGCAAATGATTAAATACGTGGAAGAAGATATCCTGTGTTTTCTCTTTACCGGCAAAGTTATGCACGTCATCCATGATGATTACGTCCATTGCCTGATAAAAATTAACGAAGTCGTTAATCGTGTTATTCTTCAGGGAGTCTACAAACTGCTGACAGAACTTCTCACAAGAAACATAGATTACCAGCTTATCAGGGTTTATTCTTTTGATCTCGTTACCGATGGCTTGTGCAAGGTGGGTTTTTCCTAATCCCACACCTCCGTATAACATCAACGGATTAAAAGAAGTGCCCCCGGGTTTTGCCGCCACGGCAAAACCGGCAGACCGCGCCAATCTGTTACAATCGCCCTCAATGAAGTTCTCGAAGCAATAATTGGGATTTAACTGCGGATCAACCTGTAGCTTTTTCAATCCCGGAATAACAAAAGGATTTTTAATATCCTTATTAAGCGCAACCGGAATTGGAATAGTTTGCTGTTTAGCTTCGGAACCATTGCCGTTAGAGGGCATATTGGTAGTGTAAGGTTTGCTGTTGGAAGATTTCTCAACAACGATGTTGTACTCCAACCGACCTTCTTCGCCCAATTGCTTCTTAACGGTTTTACGTAGTAAGCCTACATAATGTTCCTCAAGCCACTCGTAAAAGAACAAACTTGGCACCTGTATGGTAAGCACATTGCCTTCAAGACGTAACGCTTTGATGGGCTCAAACCACGTCTTAAAACTCTGTGCCGGAATATTGTCTTTAATTATTGAAAGACATTCATTCCACACTTTGGTACACGTTTTTTCCATAGAACTTTTACTAATATTTTGATTTTCAACAAGTGACAATTTGAAAAATAGCGCTCATTTAGAACATCGAATATTCTAAAAAAAATCAGCTTTAAAAACTATATTTTCAAATATTCCTTAACTCATTCACTGGCAATTAAATAGATATCCACATCTGTTTTTATTGTTTTCCACATAAAAAAATCTGCCGGAAACAGAAAAAAACACATACATTTTTTCACTTTTTCATCCTCAAACCACACGCTACACGAGGGCAATTTATTATCATGACAATGGAAGTAAGCAGTGCCTTCAACATGCAACAAAAATCAGTTGCAGCATAAGACGGCTTGCTCTATCAACTACAGAAAAGCGGAAATTTCGCGTCTGATAATTTCAGCACCCTGCAAATAAGGATCTGCTTCCAGAGAGGCAATATGACGAATAATTTTTTTTCTAAAATCGGTAGTATTAATATCCGGCTCTGAAACTTGAGCGGCATTATTTATTAAAGCTATGGTATCATTTCGTAATTTCAAAATGACATTCCAGGAAATCTGATCAACATATATCTGTTGCGTTACATTATGTAGAAATTCGCTTTTAATTTCGTTAACGAGTACCTGCTGATAAGAATGTATATCAAGATCGCCGGGAGGAACCCGCAACATCAGGTTTACTGGGTTTAATCGTTCAATTAACAAAACGAGCCTTTCATACGCCTGAAGACGCAGGGGCAAGGTAATAGGCAATGAAGTAGCTTGCGGAGATCGATGTGCAAGATCTACAAGGAGACGTAAATATGGGCGCATAATGAGATATGTGACAAAAACCACCAATAGCCCTGCGAAAGTCAGCTTAAGGACTTCCAAAAGAAAAATTACTGCAGACATCATACTTTATATGTTATGTAGAGGTCAAATACATTTTGAGGGCTCAAAAATGGTCATTTTCACCGTATATTTGTTATTTCATAATATACAATAAAATATTTTGTCATGGAAATTACCAGTCCTACAGCTCCCGTAACGTTGACAGATGGAGCTAAAACAGAACTGAAAAAGTTGAAGGATCAACAGGAATTAGGTGACGAGTTCGGATTGAGAATTGGCGTTGAGGGTGGCGGATGCGCGGGTATGAACTATATTCTTGGGTTTGACAATAAAAAAGATGGCGATCAGGAATACTTGATAGATGGTATAAAAATCTATATGCATAAAGCTCATGGTCTATATCTGGCAGGCATGGAGATCGATTTCCAGAATGGATTAAATGCTCGCGGCTTCACTTTCAATAATCCTAATGCCTCTAAAACATGTGGCTGTGGCACTTCTTTTTCAGTTTAAGCCCCCTTCAACGAACTAGATTTATAAAGACTGAGGGTTTCGTGTAAAACAGGAAACTCTCAGTATCTATCGTGCCTCAAGCCTCAAAATCTCTCCAATTCTTTTTTTGCTGACAATTAACAGTAATGAAGAACACTGCTAATTGCTTAAAAATGAGCGTCCACCCCTAAGCTCCTGTATTTGAAAAGATCGCTGTTTGACAAGCTTTGTCAAACTGAGCTATTATATTTGTTTAAAAGGCTTTCAAATAAGGCATTCTCAAGATGCCAGGGTTGAGAGCTGTCCGAAACTTTATGAGGCTCGCGTTTGCGGAGTCGCAGGCACCTCAACCTTCAATAAAGTACTTACCATTTAATGGAGAAAAACTTAACCAGTCCAGCTACGAGATTATATATCGGATAGCGGCTGGTATTTTTGTTTTTACGTTTATTAAGCCGACATTTAGCTAATGCTATAGATGCTGATTTGGCCCTGTGTGAGGGCTCCCGTATAAGTATTTTTAATAACGTATTTCGAACTCTGCTGTTATGCCAACAAAAGCCAGGCGACTTTTAATGATTTACAACAGGCTGAAAGTATCAGCTGTGACTATCGAGATCATCGAAAGATGGGCGAAAAATGTTGGAATTAACGTTTCCCAAAGGCAGCTATATAGAGATCTTGATCTCATTAATGGCCTTCTTCAGAAAAACGAACACCTAAAAGTTACCCAAAGCGAAAAAAATCGTAAGACCTGGAAGATTGAATTCAACGAATCAGTAAGCGAAAAGGTATCCGATGAATTCATTAACTCATTCTATCTGTTACGGAACTTTACACCTCTGAATATACTAAGCGCCCGAAGTGAAGATATTGATCTTATCGAAGCTGCCTTTTATAAGCAAAACAGCAAAAGTAAGTTTGAATACAACAGCAACGCGCATCAATTAGAAATCCGCTCGAGTAAGTTCCAGGAGGAGCCCTATTCCGCACACTTTAACGATGTTCTAAATAAGTGCATCTGGGCAGTACAGAATCAGCGAAAAATCAAAATATTAAAATTGGTATTAGATCATAGTGGCATGGAAGAACGATTCTACGAGAACGAACACCTCCTGCTACCTATGCAGATCTTATACCATCGCGGTTGCGTTTATATGGCAGCTATTGAAGATGAGATTGATAGGCTCATCATTTTGTCTATCGTTCAGCTGAAAGAGTTTGTCACCACCAACGATATGTTCGATCACTCGGCTTATGTTCACATTACGCAGGAACAAATGGACAGGCGTTTCGGAATATCCGAAAATCTGGACGCTCAGATATATCAGATAGAGCTTGAGTTCTCAAGAGCTGCCGGCGAATATATAAGCTCGCATTTCTGGCATCCCACAGCGAATTACGAAATAAAGAAATGCGGCAATTACATCATGACCTTAACCTGTGGCATCAATCGGGAATTGATAAGTTGGATATGCCAGTTTATGAGTTTAGTGAAGGTTATAAACCCTCCGGAACTTAAAAAGATAATCCTGGAGCAACTGCATAACACCTTAGACTTGTATGATAACCACCAGAGCCCGTTTCAACGCAGCTTGATACGCCCCAAAGGATAACACGCAGGCCGGCACCGTTAATGATGTATGGTGAAAGTTCAGACTTTTCCCATTACGTACATGTTGGACATTGTCGGCACGGAGCTTCCGCCAGCTTTTTCCAGGGTAATGGCAAAGGCCTGCGCGTCAGCAGCATCCGTCATTTTCTGGACAACATTGTCTTCCTGCTGAAAAACACCCAGACTAACCGGAGCACCATTTACAATAGCCCATAGCTGATATTGCTTGTCTGGCGCCGTCTTAGGTAAATTCTCAAGAGTCAAATAAACACTTTTTGCTTCTCTATCAAAATATACGATAGCTTTCATGTCCGGATGACTTCCTACTCCTAACAGAGGGATGATCTTCATCTTCGGATTACTCGCCAAAGCCCACTTTTCCTGAAGACGCCGATTTTCCAAGCTGCTACTCTTTTGAGCGTTAGAGAGCGCGACAATTTGAGCATCGCGATCCCTGCGCACTTGAATCAAATAAATATTTAAACCGATACTGAACACTAAGGCCAAACTAGCGGCAACTAAGGACCATTTGAAAGAAAGGGATTTTTCATTACTCACCGATGGCTCGCTGGCTGCAACAAACTCGGGACGGATGTCATGTAACGGCGATTGAGAACTTTCCTCGCCTGAAAGCTTATTCCATATCGTTGCCTTTAGTTCAGGAGGAGGAATGACTGCTTGCGAGGACGCCAACTGCTCAATAGTGAGCTGTGCTTCCAAAACAGCCTCTCTGACCTCCGGGTTATGCTCCTGTATGCAATGCAAAATACGCACTTCTTCTTCAGAAGCCGTACCCATCACGAAGGCTTCAATAATACCAGACGATATGTATTCTTTAGTATCCAATGTTATCTGTAATCTTTTAACAAAACTCTAAGCTCAATGAATGCGTTTCGCATTCTCGTCTTAACCGTCCCGACAGGAATATCAAGATCCTTTGCGATCTCCTGCTGCGTATAGCCTTTAAAATAGGCCAACTCTATTAAAATACGCCACTCTTGTTTTAAGCCCGACAATACCTCGCGCATACCTATATGTTCAACATCGGAAAGTGTAGCATATTGCTCACTGTTATTTACGGAATCGGGAATCTCCTGGTTTTTTTGTTCATTTTGAAAACCTTTAGACTTAACATAATCTAAAGTTGTGTTTCGGGCTAAACAAATCATCCAGGTATATAAACGTCCTTTTTCCCTATCAAATTGTTGAATATTTTTCCATATACGCACAAAAACATCCTGCATGATCTCGTCAGTATACTCTTTTTCACACACTATCTTAATGACGACCCCATAGATAGCCGCAGCATAATTATCGTAAAGATAATTAAACGCCCTCTCGTCTTTTTGTAACAATAGCGAGATAATTTCGTGCTCAGCTAGCTTCGATTGGTTTTTCAAAGATGATGAATTAAAAAATACTGCCCCGTGGAAAGATTTGCCATGGATTGACTCTTGCAAATCCTTCAACAATTTGTTAACAGCGAATTTTCAAAAAAGTTCTTCAAATAACACAAGCGTAACAAGAACAACTCAATAGATACTAAAATCCGCTATTTATACAAACGCCCAGAATACGATTCTTAAGACACACATGTACATCCAGGCGCTGTAAGGAGCAGCACAAGTGCGATGGCTAGCAAAGGAGACAAACTTTTAACGAGCTATTGTCTCCCGGGCTGCTACATTTCACAACTGAAAAATATTTTTTCAATTATGAAATCCAAACATCCGCAACTCTCGTAAGTGCATTTAATTAAACAATTGAATTAACGCCATAAAACATCTACTATGGAAAAGTTAACAGAGAACCAGGAAACCATAACCCTTCAAAATGACGGTTTTAACGCAAGTTTGCAACGTCGCTCCTTCCTAAAATATGCTGGCGCCGGAGCCGCCGCCATGGCCTTAGTTGCCGTAGGGTGTAAGAAAGATCACGACTCTACTCCTTCTGACGGCGCGACTTTAAACTTTAAGGACGATAAGGGCGTGCTAAATTATGCTTATGCGTTAGAGCAATTGGAAGCAGCCTTTTATATAAAAGTGGCCTCCGCGCCCCCGTCATCATTCACTACAACGCAGAAAAACTACTTTCAGGACGTCCAGTACCATGAAATAGCACATCGGGAGTTTTTCAAAAAAGCACTCGGCAGCGCGGCAATCGGTGATCTGGAAGTCGACTTTTCATCAATTAACTTCAGCGATGGAGCAAGCGTTCTCGCCGCGGCACAAGCGTTTGAGGACTTAGGAGTAGCGGCTTACAATGGCGCCGGAGTACTGATAAAGACTGACGCAAACCTCGTTATTGCCGGACAGATAGTTTCAGTAGAGGCTCGACACGCAGCCTGGGTCAGAGATCAAATCAGCAATGGGTCCTTTGCCGATCTATCAAGTCTAAGCGCTTTGGGGTCGAATGCTGGAGGAGGCTTAGATGCGGCCTTATCGCCAGACAAAGTATTAGCAGCCGCAAGCAAATACATCAAGACTAAAATCACTGTTATTAACCTTTAAATCTAAACATCATGAATATTATAAACATCTTAGAAGAGATTGAGAAAGTTGATGGCGAGATCTATGAGAGAATAAATCCAAGACGCAAGGCAATGCAGGATTTTTTTCAAATCGGTAAGAAGATTTCTTTAGCAGCAATGCCTATGGCTTTGGGATCACTATTCAGCAAAGCCTATGGGCAATCTGCACCGGCATCGGTTAATGACGTGCTTAATTTTGCGCTTACACTGGAATACCTGGAATACCATTTTTATAATCACGCGCTGTTGGCCGCTCCCGGTCTCATCCCTTCCGGGGCGCCAACAACTGCCATAACCGTAATCAGAGATCACGAAAAGGCTCATGTTGACCTCTTAAAAGGAGCCTTGGGAAATCAGGCAAGAAGTCCGCTGGAATACGCAAACTTCGACTTTACCGCTGGAGGTACCTTCAGCGCGGTATACAGCGACTATGCTACCTTTCTAAAAGTAGCCACGGCATTTGAAGACACGGGGGTAAGAGCATATAAAGGTCAGGCACCCGTTTTGAAAGGAAACGCGGTGCTTACCACTGCTCTTCAAATACATTCTGTAGAGGCAAGACATGCTTCACATATACGCCAGATGCTTGCGGCCAACGGAGCTCCAACGTTAAAGCCATGGATTAGCCTGGGGACGGGAGACAGCGGAAACGACACCGGAATTGCCGCTGTAAATCCTGTCTATACCCGCGAAAACAACACCATGCAGGCAGGAGTTGAAATTACAGGGATCAATGGAACATCCGTAAGTAAGGCAGCAGCAGCAGAATCTTTCGACGAATTCTTAACAAAAACGGAAGTCACAACAATTGCTAATCTCTTCCTGAAAACGGGATACAAACTTTAAGGGACTTTCTATAATACCGGGGGACAATAACGGCGTGCAGCGAACGAAGTTGTAAGTTGCACGTTACTGTCCTTAAGACCAACAAAAAAGGGACAATGAATTTTATGTTCATTGTCCCTTTGTGTGGAGGCTACTGGATTCGAACCAGTGACCCTCTGCTTGTAAGGCAGATGCTCTGAACCAGCTGAGCTAAGCCTCCTTCCCGTTTGGGAATGCAAATATGGGTGTTAATTCCCACTTATGCAAAATTTTTTACAAAAATAAAGCAAGCTACTGAATTACAAATATTTAGTCAATTCGGACGACAAGGGCTTAACACTAGATCTAAACCGATGAATCAGTTTTCCATGCTCATCAATCAAAAATTTCTCGAAATTCCATTTAACGTCGCCAGTGAAGTCGGGATTCTCCGTCGTTGTCAAAAACTTAAATAACGGAGCAATGTCTTCACCCTTTACGCTAAGCTTCTCTGATAAAGGAAACGTAACTCCATAATTCTTCTCACAAAACGCTTCAATATCGCTATTTGAGCCGGGCTCCTGTCCCCCAAAGTTATTCGCAGGAAAACCAACAACAACCAGCTTATCTTTGTACATATCCGCAAGCTTTTGCAATTCCGCATATTGAGGCGTATAACCACACTTAGAAGCGGTATTTACAATCAGTAACTTCTTGCCTTTGTAACGCGACAGCTCAAGCTTCTCTCCATCAATAGAATTAAGCTTAAAATCATACACACTGCCGGCTTTAAAACTCAGCAGCATTAAAAAAATTAATGACAATGTTTTCATAGGTAATTATTTAGATTTTTTTTACATATTATTCGTAGTCGTCGGTCTACTTAGGAAAGGTACTTTCCAACGATAGGCATCCTGCGTCCCATACCAAAAGCCTTGGGTGAAACTCTTAGTATCGGCGGCGTTTGGTATCGTTTAAACTCCGCGCTGTTAACCAACTTAATGACCCGTTTTACCATAGTCTCCTCAAAACCCTCGGCTATTAGTTGCCTGGAGCTCTTTCTCTGTTCTACATATTCAAACAAAAGGCGATCAAGTACGTCATAATCAGGAAGAGAATCACTGTCTCTCTGATCGGGTCTCAGCTCCGCGGATGGTGGCTTCACGATACTATTAAGCGGGATCACTTCTTTTTCGCGGTTAATATAATTTGCGAGCTCGTATACCTGCGTCTTGTAGACATCTCCGATAACAGCGATTGCTCCACACATATCCCCATATAACGTGCCATAGCCTACAGCACATTCACTCTTATTAGAAGTATTAAGAAGAATATACCCGAACTTGTTTGAAAAAGCCATCACAATAAGTCCCCGGGCCCTTGCCTGAATATTTTCCTCCGCGATATTGAATGGCAAACCGGCAAAAGCCGGTTCGAGCATATGCTCAAACGCTGCCACGGCTTCCTGAATTGGAACGATATGATGCTGACAGCCCAGGTTGTTCACCAGATCAAGAGCATCTTGAATTGAGTGATCTGTAGAAAAACGCGAAGGCATTAGTACAGCTGTCACATTAGCGGCGCCTAGAGCTTCGGCAGCCAACGCGCACACTACGGCGGAGTCAATGCCTCCGGATAATCCCAACACAGCCTTAGTGAATCCTGACTTAGTAAAATAGTCTTTAATGCCCAATAGCAAGCCTTTATGAATCTGTTCAATATCAGGCAAAGGAACATAAGGCACCGGAGAGAGTCCGGATATTACAGAACCATCAAAATGGAACATTCTAATATCCTCTTCAAAGTATGGCAGTTGATCCAACATCTCGCCATCTTTATCAAACACAAAAGAGCCCCCATCAAAAATCAACTCCGTCTGGGCTCCCACCTGGTTAACATAAAGCATGGGAAGGCCATATTTACGACAATTGTCACTTAACACCTTTACACGATCATCATCATGCTTATAAGAAAAAGGGGACGCAGCAATATTAATCATCAGCTCTGGGTCTTCCAGAACCAGGATATCCATAGGAGAACTGACATATAATGGATTGTCGTTAATATTCCAAAGATCCTCGCATATGGTCAACGCAATTTTCAGACCCTTGTAATCAACACATGAAAAGTTCCTTGCCGGTTCAAAATAGCGATATTCATCAAACACATCGTAAGTTGGCAAGAGAGCCTTGTGCACTACTTGCTGTACTTTTCCGGCCTCAAGGAAATAAGCTGAATTAAAAAGATCCTTTCCCTTAGCATCGCTATTTCTCGATGGTGCACCTATGATGGCGGCAATATCGGTACATGACGCAGCAATTTCTCTTATCGACTGCTCGCACATATCAATAAACTCATCAAACTCTAAAAAGTCGCGGGGGGGGTAGCCACATACCGCGAGCTCTGCGAATACTACAAGTTCCGCTCCCAGCTTTTTGGCCTCATCGATGGCCTTAAGGATTTTGGCCTTGTTCGCGTCGAAATTGCCAATATGATAATTTAATTGAGCTAAAGCTATTTTCATTGTTAATATCTTAGATTGGGATATCGATAAGGGTTGCCGTCCTTATCAAAAGAAAATCCCAAAGTTCAAAGCTACATATTTGCTACTAATCTCCGGGTTGCCGGAGGTTCTGGTAAATGCGTTATTAAAGGTCAGGCCAGTAAGGAATGACATACCATTACCAATACTCCATTCCGCACCAGCGCCCATGACTAAACTCAGGCGAATACGGTTGACATTGTCGAGATGCCCCGCGGGCAAAGATTCCGCGGCTTCTCCCAGCCTTTTTCCCTCCGATGATCCTTTCTTACCTATTCTGAAGCCTGTTCCTAATCCAAACTGGCCGTAAAAGCGGCCTAAATCAGAAGGTGCCGATTTAAGCTTGAGCGTAAGAGGTATTTCCACATAATTAACTTTATAGCTATTAGTGATCGTATATGATGACGAAGCTACGCTATTTGCTATTAACTGGCCATGTACAGATGTCAGGGTGAAGCCCGTACCTATATAATAATTAGGAGCGAGCGTGAAGTCGGCAAGCACTCCATAAGAATATCCGATCTTCACGCCATCATTCTTAGCAGCGTCAACATCATCAACAGAAAACCAACCGATATTAGGACCGGCAGTAAAACCAAGCTCAACACCGCTATTTCCATATTGGGCCTTTGCAAAGGCAGAGCAGCAGAGTAATAAGATAATTAGAAATTGTTTTTTCATATTTTCGCATCAGTAAAGATGATAGCAATAAGAATCCCTCAAATCTACTTGTTTTTTTTTATAGGCCTTACTATTAGCGCCTGTAAGCAAGGAAAAGGACCTGATGTTAACAATATACCGGTAGAAGTCAAGATAGAAAGATTCGACCAGGATATTGATCTGTTAACAAAAGATAGTCTGGCTAAATCCGCTATCCTATTGAGGAATAAATACGGAATTTTCTACGATGACTTCATGTCGGGAATCCTACAGGTGGGCTCTACCGGAGATACATCCTATTATAAAAATCTGCAAACTGTTCTTCATAACCCCGATTATAACGCTCTGCGGGAGGAAGTAAAAAAAGTATTTCCTGATATGAGTAAGCAGAACGAGGAACTTAGCCAAGCCTTTAAATATGTAAAATACTATTTCCCGCAACAGAAGATTCCCCGCGTAATTAGTTTCTTTTCAGGTTTCGCTGTTCAGGTACCGGTTGGTAATGAATATATCGGCATTGGATTAGATATGTTTCTTGGAGCCAATTCAAAATTCTATCCTGCACTGAGACAAAGCATTCCTCAATACATTTCCCGACGCTTTACTCCGGACCACATCACCCCTCGCGTCATGGAAACCTTTGTGAGAGAAGATATGTTCCCTGAGCCTGATAGTCTTAACACCCTCCTTGACAGGATGATATACAACGGAAAGATCATGTATCTGCTAAATAAATTTTTGCCTGACGTTGCCGACTCCGTTCTCATGGGTTATTCACGGGAACAGCAACAATGGGCGCAACAATATGAGGCACAGGTTTGGGGGTATTTCCTGGAAGAGAATCTTCTTTACGAAACAGATTATATGAAGGTTCAGAAATATCTTTCGGAGGCGCCCTTTACTCCCGGTTTAGGCAACGCCCAACAGTCATCGCCTAAGCTGGCCATATATTGCGGATGGCAAATAGTGGAACATTTTATGGCAGAGCATAGAGAGCTAAGTCTTCAGGCGCTAATGAAAAATACCAATTATCAGGAAATTCTAACAGAATCGCACTACAAACCCAAATAGTCTAGATTATTTGCGGGCAGCCGAAGTCCTGTTCATTATGATGCCACCTGATGTTGCACGTTTTTAAACTGAATGTGAAAGGCAGTACCGTTGCGTTCATCCGATTCAAGCCATATTCGTCCCTGATGCTTCTCCACGATCTTTTTAACGATGGCCAATCCGATGCCCGAGCCTTCTAATTTTTCCCCTGTATGAGACCTTGAGAATAACTCAAAAACTCTTTCATGATCTTTATGAGGAATTCCTATGCCGTTATCTCTTACAGTAAATATAATATGCTCTGCCGACGAGGAGGCGCTAACGGACACATAAGGGTCCGGCATCATGGATGAATATTTTACCGCATTCCCTATTAGATTAGAGAAAATCTGAAACAACATCGTGGCGTCACCGTAAACCATCGGGCAATCTCCAATGTCAATCGTTAAATTGGGGTTACTCGCGGTGACAAGCATATCTACTCTAAGTTCAGCCAATAATTGAGCGACATCCACCATTTCGAAATTCAATCCCGTTTGTCCTACCTTTGAATAGTTCAGCACCTCGTCAATCATAAACTGCATCTTACGGGCACCCAACTCAATGCGATCGGCCATAGAACGAATTTTATCATCTTCCATGCCGCGTAGAATCAATTGCGCGTAGCTCTTTATCGTTGCTAATGGAGTCTTTAGATCATGGGATATTGTATAACTGAAAGTATCAAGTTCGGAATAAGCAGCTTTGAGTTTCTCATTAAGATGACGTAACTCAGCGGCTTTTCTTGTGATAGCATAATTCACTTCTTCCACTAACTGACTAGCAATGATCTTATCCGTCTCCGACCATGCAACGGAACAATTCCTAACCATTTCAGACCAAACATCAAAGGATGTTCTCGGGGAAATAAATGGCAATCCACGTTCGTCAAGAGCGCTGGGTTTTTCCGGGTTTCCCGCCCATTTCACAAAGGAAAGATGTTCAGGTCTGAACCAAACGATAAAGTCATCAGGACCCGATCTTAATCGGCTCACCAATGCACCACTCGCGATTTCCTTATATTCAATTGCTTCGGCAAAGAACGATGAGAGATTATGTGTTTGAAAAGTATTACCCGAAATACTCATTGACAACCAATGAAAAAAACGCTCTAATTGCTCCTTATCAGGAACCATGCCTTTGGCTGAAATTCTTCCATCTACAAAAAGGGCGACTCCGCGCGAATCCAGAATATCCAAAGCGCTAAGCTCTTGTCCCAGTAAAGCGTCATGAAGTTCCAAATCGCTCATCAGATAACGCACGAGACGATTTAAGTTATCTTTCTGCGACATACCGGCATGCTGAATAAGTTCATTATGACGGAAGCTTATCGCTGATGATAATACCTGCCCTATTAGTGCTGCTCCCTGACGTTGATTATAATTTATTACACGTGGTACGTAATTATGACAGGCAATAAGCCCCCAGAGCGAATTTTGATCTAGCAGAGAAATACTAAAACTCGAAGCCACGCCCATATTTTTTAAATACTGTATATGTATAGGGGATACCGCACGCAAGCTACTGTCTGTTAAGTCAAGAGGTTCTTGTTCAAAGGTTATAATTTCTGCCGGTACCGAATTAACATCCCCTATCAGCCGTACAAGATTCTTGAGGTATAGGGCGCGTGCTTGTTGAGGAATATCCGATGCAGGATAATGCAGCCCCAACCAGCTATCGAGCTGCTCCCCCCTGGCTTCTGCTACCACCTCTCCATGTCCATCGTCATGAAAGCGATAGATCATTACCCGGTCGTAGCCTATAATATCCCGAATCTGATTCACACTATTATTGAGCAGTACGTCCAACTTTCTGTCGGCAAGAATCTCAGAAAGCGACCTTCCAACCTTTGCCTGCAAATCAACGCCAAGGTCAGAATGCAAGGGTTCAAAATCAAGAATAAGAAAGTCACCGGATTTATTAACCGTAAATGTCCACGGGGCTCCTTGAAAATTAAAAGTATAATTATTGGGTTGATGTATATTTAGGCCAGCCTGCACGTTAGCGAGCTGCTGAAAGAAACTTCCGTCAGTTTCCTGAAGACCAAGAATGGAATCCAGATCGGAGATTGGTCTTCTAAGAAGCTCTTCCGCCTGAACACCAAGTAAAGAACTTACATTGGTACTGCAATGACTGATGTCTTTATTATTATCAATCGCTATCAAGAAGCCATGGGGCTGGATTTTGCCCGGTATATGTATCGGTTCTCTATCACAATTCGTTAAATCTACCTGAAACATCTTCTCTCCTTAATTTCTAATTGTTATAATGGCTCACCTGTGAGGGAGCAACAACTAAAACTATAAAATTAATTCCTATTAATTCGCTTTTTATTCATTAATAAGACTTTAATTTATTATTATTCATAAATTAAAACTTTAAGAAGACAATTCTTTAACGACAAATTCAACCCCTACCTATGTTGCACACGTTATTAAAAACAAACACAAGTGAAGAGCACGACCAGCTGGAAAGACTGATGGATTCAGAAGCCATCATGAGTGGAACACTCGACATAAAATCTTATGAGCAACTACTCCTAAGTAATTACACCATACATATGCTTTATGAAGAACTTATATTCTCGCAACTATCTCCGGAAACGCGGGAGCGTTTATCGATCGACCAGCGTGAGAAAACCAGTTTACTATTGGACGACCTTGAAGAATTAGGCACAACACCTGCTTTAATCAGCTCGTTAAAGCAATCAGATGTTATATACGATGAAGCGTCAGCATTGGGAGCGATGTATGTACTTGAAGGCTCTACATTGGGGGGTAGTGTTATCTCAAGAAAGCTAAAGCAAAACGAACAAGAGGGCTTTGGAGGATTAACGTTTAGATTTTATGAAAGTTATGGAAAAGATCTTGGTTCCAGATGGAAAGACTTTCTAGAAGTACTCAATGAAGTTCCGGAACAGGCATGGGATAATAGTCTCAAGGCAGCAAAATTCATGTTCAACGAACTTCGCAACGAACAACAAAAACGTAAGGCGGTAGCACCTTAAGCCATTTCGCTAAAATGCGACGTACTCTCTGATAGTTTGTAACTACCATCAGACTTTATTTTAGCATAGCATATCAGGAACCAACGATCTTCGACAAGTTCCTGATATTAATATCGAAAAGGCTATTTCAGGATATTATAAACAGATTTAAGGGCTACGATAATACCAACAAGCGCAATAAGATTTGAAACTAAATCAATAAGAGCCCATTCACCAAAAAAGCGAAGAAGCATCCCTACCATGATGATAAATATGCCTACCACCATCATGCTGTAATGCGCCGGATTGTTTGCGTTGTCTAGTTGCTTTTCTCCCACAAGTTTATTTTCCACGTTTTCCATATTATAAAATGATCCAGCCAAAATACAAAATGATTTATAATTAACCTCATAAAAACACATATCTCTAACAATCGAGGCACACCTTTTGCACATCTATGCATACAAACAAAAACGATCATGGCTAAATACTCAGAAAAAGCGCAAAAAAAAGTCGGCGAGGCAATGCATGAGATGAAAAAAGGAACGTTGAAAACCGGCAGCGGGAAAAAGGTAACCAGTAAAAAACAGGCGGTGGCAATAGGTCTTTCAGAAGCACGAGAAGCAGGAGCTAAAGTACCCCGAAAGAAGTAGTCGCCGCAGGCGTCTTGCTCTGACGAGCGCCTCCGGGGACTATTTCTAAACCTGATTAACTACAAGGTATTAAGCTCTGTATTGATAAAGTCTATTTCCTCCTGATTTAAATGGACCATTGCAGCCTTCGCATTAGCTATGGCTTGCTCGGCATTCCGGGCACCCGCAAGCGCAATGGTAATGCCCGGGCGTTCCACTGTCCAGCGTAATACGAGCTGGCTCAAGCTAATTCCTTTCTCTGTTGCCAATGGACGGAGGTTGTCCAAAAATGCATTCACCTTCAATATGCTCTCAGGAGAATAATATTTGTTCTCCGCGCGGTGGTCGCCAGGCGCAAATTCATGGCCTGGTTTAATCTTACCAGTCAATAAGCCCCGCTCCATAGGGCTATAAGCCAGAATAGACTTACCATGCTCCCTGCAATAAGGAATCAAAGCTTCCTCAATACCACGGTTAACCATACTATAAGGCACCTGATCAGACACAATATTCATTGCAGATGAGGCCTGCTTCATTTGCTCGACATTATAATTGCAAACGCCCGCATAACGAACCTTGCCCTGTGTAATCAGGCGCTCGACAGCTTCCATACTTTCATCTATCGCAGTTGTCTCATCAGGCCAATGAATTTGGTAAAGATCTATATAGTCAGTTCCCAAACGCTTTAGGCTATTCTCACATTCTGCTATAATGCTATCCCGTCCAGCGTACTTATAAATATCAATATCCTGACCCTGATTATTTTGACTTTTAAAATAAAACGAGCCTTGATTCAGATCCCAGCGCAAACCATATTTCGTAAGAATTTGAATTTTATCACGCTGAATATCCTTTATTGCTTCGCCCACAATACTCTCGCTATCTCCCTGCCCATAAATGGGTGCCGTATCAATAGATGTAACCCCATGCGCATAGGCCGCGCGGATTGCATCGACAGCTTCCTTCTTCTCTGTTCCGCCCCACATCCAACCGCCGGCAGCCCAGGCTCCGAATGTGATCACAGACAAGGACAATTCTGAATTTCCAATTTTTCTGATTTCCATAGTGTTCTGATTTAAAGTCACTCTCCAGTATTAGCACATAGATCTTTCCAAGATCGTGTTGATACTGATCTAAACGTAAATTTCAAAAGGTGATAAATACGCCTGTCGATGGCGCTCAATATACGACTTAGGTTTCCTTGAATAAAGAGTATAAACGCGCGAAGTATATAAAAGTGACAGAATTTAAACGGGAAATTGAAAAGACGAGAAACTAGCGATATCCCGCCCCCAGAGGATTCCCTTTGCAGAGAACAGAACCATCATGCTGGCAACATCCGCAGAAAAAGAAGTCCAAACACCAGACTCAGGCATGTGCTTACAAGAACACAAATAGCCCGGAGAGTGCAAAAAAAAGGGATCACATCCAGATGATGCAATCCCCTTTTTTATACATGTTAAGATATATTAACCATTCGACAGTGCCGCAGCACCGCTTACGATTTCGGTAAGTTCTGTAGTGATCGCTGCCTGACGAGCCTGGTTATACGACAAGCGTAAAGACCGAAGTAACTCACCGGCATTATCAGTAGCCTTATCCATCGCGGTCATCCGTGCCCCGTGCTCTGAAGCATGAGAATCAAGAACCGCCTTGAATAACTGAATCTTGATTGATTTCGGGATCAGTTCATTAACGATATCTTCCTGTGAAGGCTCAAGAATGTAATCAGTTTTAGCTCCGGGTTTATCCTGCGCAACAGACTGCTTAAGAGGCAACAATTGTTCTGTATAGATGAACTGCATAGCAGCGTTCTTGAAATGGTTATACACCATCTCCACGCGGTCATAACGGCCATCTACAAAGCCCTTCATGATATCTTCCGTTACAGTAGACACATTTTCAAAGCTCAGATTGTTAAACAATTCTGTATTATTACCAATAAGCTTATAGCTCCTTCTCTCATAAAAATCATGAGCCTTTTTCCCGATAGCGACAATGCTCACGTTGCCGTTAGCATATTGGCGACTATACTTTTCGGAAATCAGTTGATTTACGGTTTTTATGATATTTGCATTGAAAGCTCCGGCCAAGCCTCTGTTCGAGGAAACCGCAACAATTAACACCTTCTCAGGCTCACGCTCTTGAATATATGGAGATGACGAATCGTCAAGACTCGCTGAAAGATTTTCCAGAATCTCTTTAAGCTTGTCAGCGTAGGGGCGTAATTGAAGAATAGCATTAGTAGCACGCTTCAACTTAGCAGCCGACACCATTTTCATGGCCTTCGTAATCTGCTGTGTGGAGCTTACTGACGCGATTCTATTCCTAACTTCTTTTAAATTTGCCATTATTATAAGCTGTGAGTACAATAGCAATGTACCGAGGTCAAAACCCCGGTAACAGTGCTACCTTACTGTAATGTCTGTTAATAGTTCGATGCAAGTTCTTTTGCAACCTTCTCAAGCACCTCAGTTAGACTGTCGTCAAACTTTCCTGCTTTCAGAGCTGCCAACACTTCAGGATGACGGGTTTCCAACAGCTGTGCATATTCAGCTTCAAACTGCTTAACCTTATTAACCGGCACCTGACGAAGAAGGCCTTTAGTACCTGCGTAAATAATGGCTACCTGCTTCTCTACTGATACAGGAGAGAACTGACCCTGCTTCAGGATCTCAACGTTGCGCGCACCTTTATCAAGTACTGATTTGGTAGCAGCATCAAGATCTGAACCAAATTTCGCAAACGCTTCAAGCTCACGGAACTGTGCCTGATCAAGTTTCAACGTACCGGCAACTTTCTTCATTGACTTGATCTGAGCATTTCCCCCTACGCGGGATACAGAGATACCTACGTTAATAGCAGGTCTTACCCCCGCATTGAACAGGTTAGATTCAAGGAAGATCTGTCCGTCAGTAATAGAAATTACGTTCGTTGGGATATATGCAGAAACGTCACCTGCCTGTGTTTCGATAATAGGAAGCGCGGTAAGAGAACCACCACCTTTAACGATGTCTTTTAAAGACTCAGGCAAATCGTTCATTTGCTTAGCAATAACATCGGAAGTAGTAATCTTCGCAGCTCTTTCCAGCAGACGGCTATGTAGATAGAATACATCACCTGGATAAGCCTCGCGGCCTGGAGGGCGCTTCAATAACAAAGACACCTCACGGTAAGCAACAGCCTGTTTAGATAAGTCATCATAGATGATCAGCGCAGGACGTCCGGTATCGCGGAAGAATTCGCCGATGGCCGCGCCAGCAAATGGAGCGAAGAACTGCATTGGAGCAGGATCAGCCGCGGAAGCCGCAACAATGATAGAATAAGGCATCGCGCCGTTTTCTTCAAGGGTACGTACCAAGCTAGCTACCGTAGAGTTCTTTTGACCAATGGCGACATATATACAATAAACAGGATTTCCTGCTTCGTAGAATTCTTTCTGATTGATAATAGTATCGATACAAACAGCAGTCTTACCAGTCTGACGATCACCAATAACAAGCTCTCGCTGACCGCGACCGATAGGAATCATCGCGTCTATCGCTTTGATACCTGTTTGCAGAGGCTCGTTTACCGGCTGACGGAAGATTACTCCCGGCGCTTTACGTTCGATAGGCATCTCGTAAGTATCGCCAACAATAGGACCTTTACCATCGATTGGCTGACCGAGGGTATTTACCACTCTGCCTAACATTCCATCACCCACGCGGATAGATGCAATTCTCTTAGTACGTTTAATTGTATCGCCTTCTTTGATTTCATCAGCAGGGCCTAACAATACGACACCCACGTTGTCCTCTTCAAGGTTCAATACAACACCCTGTAATCCATTATCGAATTCAACCAGCTCACCTGATTGAACCTTGGTGAGGCCGTATACACGGGCGATACCATCGCCAACCTGCAGCACGGTACCTACTTCTTCAAGTTCGGCCTCTGATTTAAAGCCTGACAATTGCTCACGCAGGATTGCCGAAACTTCATCTGGTCTTACCTCTACCATAGTTATTATCTAGTTTTTTATTTTATTAACATTAACACGCACAGCTTAAGCCTGATGCGCAACCTTTTGTGAAAATTCTCTCTTCAGCTTATTTAAGCTGCTGAGAATGCTGGCATCAAACTGCTTGTCGCCAACTTTTAATACAAAGCCACCGATCAATGAATCGTCAACCTTGGCATTTAGTACCACTTTACATCCTGAGGCATCAGCAACCGCCTTTTCAAGCGCCAATCTGTTAGCCTCTGTAAGCGCAGCAGCCGAAGTTACCGTAGCCTTGATAATGCCATTACGTACATTATATTCATTGATAAATTCAACGGCTGTAGCCTGAAGAATTTCGGAACGACCTTTATTGATGACAATCTTAAAAAAAGCCATTACCACTTTATGAAAAGACTTACCAAATAACTTATCCAGAATGGTAATCTTCTTATCGGCGTGAATAATGGGGTTCTTCAGAATTGCAGCGAGCTGCTTGTTCTCTTTGACCGTGTTTAGAAAACTTCCGATATCTCCCTTGATAGGCTCGAGAGCATTTTGCTCTTCTGCCAAATCAATAAGTGACTTTGCATACCTCGATGCTACCTGTATTTCCGACATCTTATGATTATATGGTTCGAAGTCTGATGAACAGCAATCGCTGGCAGAGACTCCGCTAATTAAACCTTAGTTTAGCTTAACTTCTTTTAATAATTCAGCCACAAGAGCTTCTTGTTTAGACTGATCATCGAACTGACGACGAAGCACCTTTTCGGCAATTTCAATAGAAAGTGCGGCCACCTGACCTTTAACTTCATTTAATGCTGCAGTCTTTTGGCTTTCAATCTCCTGGCGAGCCTTTTCGATCATCTTAGCGCCTTCAGCCTGAGCAGCTTCGCGGGCTTCAGCAACAATCTTATCAGCAATACCTTTGGCATCTTTCAACATTTGATCGCGATCGGCGCGAGCTTGTCTTTGTAAAGACTCGTTTTCATTGGTCAAACGAGCCATTTCCTCCTTAGCTTTAACTGCTGCATCTAAAGCATCTTCAATAGAGCGCTCTCTTTCGTGCACCGCAGACATGATGGGCTTCCAAGCAAACTTAGCAAGAATGATCAACAATAATATGAAGGAAACGCCAGACCATACTACAAATCCAAGATGGTGGTTTAACAGGCCCTCAAATAATTCTCCCATTTCTATTTTATTTTTTATTAAGGCAATGAATAAAGCTGATCAAGGTGACCAGTTTTATATTCTTTTAATTTCTTTAGAATTCGCAACAGATAGTTATACAATTATATTGAGTAGGCTCCAGCGAATCTTTGTCAATTCATTTTTAAATAAAGGCCGGAAAAAACCAATCGTTAAATACCGGCCTTTGTTCGTTTCAAATAGTTCGACGACTATCCAAGACCCATAAGAGATACTACCACACCGAACAGCGCAACCCCTTCAACAAGGGCAGCAGCGATGATCATTGCAGTTCTGATCTCAGAAACAGCTTCTGGCTGACGAGCAATACCTTCCATTGCCTTGCCACCAATTTGTCCGATGCCGATACCAGCACCAATTACAGCTAAACCTGCACCAATTGCAGCTATTGAACCTCCCATAATTGTATTTATTTATATAGTTTAAAAATGTTTTCTTTAGTGAGAATGATGATCTTCTACGGCTGAGCCAATGAAGAGCGCAGTGAGCATCGTAAAAATGAACGCTTGCAGAAACGCAACCAGTAGCTCCAGGACGTCCATGAAAAGAACGAAGGCTACAGATACAGGTGCAACGTACAGCGACTTTGCTACGAAGATCAACGATACAAGACTGAGGACGATGATGTGACCAGCAGAGATGTTCGCGTACAAACGAATCATAAGAGCGAAGGGCTTGGATATCACGCCAATAAGCTCAACCGGAAGCATGATCGGATAAAGCCATTTTGGAACATCAGGCATAAGAATGTGCTTCCAGTAATATTTATTACCGCTGAAGTTTACAACAAGTAGAACAATGAACGACAACACAAAAGTGAGCATGATGTTACCAGTGACATTGGCTCCTCCGGGAAATACCGGAATAAGACCCATAAGGTTGTTTATCAGAATAAAGAAGAACAACGTGAGCAGTAATGGCATATACTTTTTGTACTTATGTCCAATATTAGGGATAGCGATATCATCACGCACAAAGAGTATTACCGGCTCAAGGAACGACTGCATTCCCCTAGGTGCTTTACCTGCGCGCTTCTTATACGCTGAAGATATTGAAAGGAAAATAACAAGTAACAAGACCATTGATATCCACATTGCCGCAACGTTCTTGGTGATGGAAAAATCATAGATTTTTGCAGATGCGCCTTTATCTACATTTCCCGCAGCATCCACAACCATCAGGTTTTCATCTACCAGTTTGTAAGTATAATACTGGCCCTGATATGCTTCAGTACCGTGATGAAAATTTGCGGAGGAAAACATTTCCGTTCCTTTATCTGTAATAACAATTACAGGCAGGGCAACTTCCGTATGTCCCCAAAGATGCCACGAATGCGAATCTGAAATGTGCTCCATGATAGGAGGCGTAGGATTATACTTTTCATCAGCTGCGGGAGCTCCTTGCTCCGCGCCGTGAGCTTCGGTTGCGTGTGCCTCTTCATGTGACTGAGCCTGTACTGCGGAAGTTGAGGCATTCATGAAGATAAGGAAAAGAGCGGCTACTAAACCTTTCGCTAACTTTCCAAGTTTTAAATTATAGTTTAAATCCATCTATTTCGTACTATTTCGATTTATTTGGGTGGCGCAAGTTAAATAACACTGCCCACATTTCAAAGACGCTAAATAATAAATATAGTATTATAAAATTGAGCACAAATATCACTTTATCAGCCTGAATTTTTGTGATATAAAACAAAGCAAAGGAGGCGGAAAGCAACAATTTAAAGATCATGCTTCCCAACAAAATAAACACTGACTCTTTGGCGCCACGACGAATTCCGATCCAGGAAAACAGATACGCCGACAATGTCAATATTGCTAAGAACGAAAAGAAAAACCAAAACTTTGGAGCTAAAACACTTTTCGCCGTATTAAGATCAATCGCGTATGCGATCATGCCAACCGCGAATACGTACAAAGCGAAACTAACTACAAAACGAATGGGTTTCAAGATTTCTTATCCTTTATCGATTTTATAACTAAGTACATCGAGCCAAATACTCCTATTAAACTAAATAACGCGGTAAACCAGGGTGTGTTGGAACTTCTATTTTCATCAATTTTGTAACCGATAAACGTGAAGATCCCAATAACTGCGAGCATCTGAAATCCTAATCCTGAATAATAGGCGTAACCATTTAAAGTCTTTTTGGCTTTTTCAGGAGTATCCTTTCGCTGATCGGGTTTCGCTCCGTTCATAATTTACATTCAGCTTTCGTGTTTGGGCAAAACTAAACATTCTTGTGATAAAACAAACAAATATTTTTATTACCTACCGGGCATCACTCAAATTTCCAATAGTGCGCCCTAAAACAGGCAAATACCTACTTTTCCTCAATTAGCAACTGAGGCGCCAGAGATAATTAAGAGCGCAAATGAGGCGGGTCCTTGGAATCTATTAAAAAAGGACTTCATAAAGTTCTATTTTTGCAAAACTTAAAATAAATGCCGATTTTGAAGAACAAAGCTTCGCTTGTATTGACATTTGCCTTTGGCTTTATGCTAGTCTATCTATCCGGATGTGGTAGCGGCAGAGAGACTACGGGAAATCATAGCTTCCAGAATTTCAGCGTCCGTTATAATATTCTTTTCAACGCGCGAAAAATTCTAACGCAGGTGCAGCGGTCTGAACTAATAGACTACCAGGATGATTATAGTCAGCTTTTGCCCATTTTCATAAGACCCGAACTACATATTGACGACGATACAGCACATTTGCTTGATTCTGTTGTGGGCAAAGCTAACCGCATTATTTTTGAAAAAAAGAAAAGTGACTATGTAGACGACGCCTACGTCATGTTAGCGGAGGCAAGCTATCTGAAAGGCGATTTATATAGCGCATCGGAGTATTACCAGTACGTTTACAAGCAGTTCCCCTCTATGAAGAACCAAGGCCTTAATGCGTTGGTAGCACGAACGATATGCCTCATTCAATCAGGATTTACAAGCGAAGCCGCTTCAACCATCGATACTATCCTGAAATATCGGGAAGCGAAAACTGGAATAACCGCCAGACTAGAAGCAGCGCAGGCAGCACTTTCCCTGTTAGAACAAAAAAAAGTGGCAGCAAAGCAATATCTACGTGAGGCGATAGCCAGATCTACAGAAAAAGGTGATAGACTTCGCTGGATCTATATATTAGCACAGTTAGAGGCGAACGAAAACAAGAAGGAGTCTCACAGGCTCTTTTCAGTAATAGCTAAAGATGAGAGCAACCAGGAATTACATCTTAACGCGCTTCTTGCTCTTGCAGCAGATGCCCCGGAAGGCACAGAGGGTGGCGATCCAGGCATGACCGTTCTTACTAAACTATTGAGTAAAGAGCGGTATCTCTCGTTTCGCCCGGTATTGTATTATCACCAGGGACTTATTTATCTGAAAAACAAAGACGAAGAGCAGGCCAACAAGAGCTTTCGCCTTTCAACGAGCCTCAAGGATGACCGTTACATTGTAACCGCCGCTCAGAGCTATAATCAGCTTGCCGAACTCGCATTTAACAGGCGAGACTATGCGCTTTCCAAATCCTATTATGACTCAGCATTAGTATATCTGCCACAAACACATCCTCTCTATTCAAATTATAAACAACGGAGCGAGCATATAAAGCCCTTGTCTGAATATTATAAGATCATTGCCAGAGAGGATGCCTTCCAACACGGCAGAAGCTATGTTGAGATTCCCGAAACAATACCCGTACGTAGACCCGCTGCCGAGACAGATCAATCCTCCTCGTCGGCAGCATTCTACTTCAATAACCCCAGAGCTGTAGCGCAGGGTCGCTCAGAATTTGAGCGCGTATGGGGAAAAAGAGGAAATTCGGATAACTGGCGCGGCAATCAATATGATACCCCTTCAATTAAAGAGGATGACAGGGAGATAAAGAATTTTTCCAATATCTCTGAGTTGCCGAATCCGGCAGCGATGCTCGTTTCGAAAGAACGTATGGCGCGCGCGTATTATGAACTAGCGATGTTCTATAAAGATCAGTTGAATAATCACGGAGAGGCCATTAGAAATCTTGATACATTGATAACGCGACTACCCCAAAGTAGCTACACTGCGTCAGGTTATTATCAGTTATACACGCTACTTCTACCGTTCAATACTACACTCGCCGGGCGATATCGAGATTCGCTCAGCAGGCGGTTTCCGGATTCAAAATACGCGCAGGCCATGTTGGGGGTATTGCCAGCAAAAGAAACGGAAGCCGACTACGAGCATTACACAAAAGCCTTCAACCTGTATAAGGACGGACAGTATCATGAACTAATCGCCCTTACAAGCAAGGTAAGCAGCCTCAACCCTGCCCCCCGTCTTGCGGCACAATATAGTTATCTCGGCATTTTGGCTACCGGCTATCTTTCAGGATTAGCTCCGTTTGAAAAGAGTCTGCAAGATCATTTGCTCCGATATCCGGCAGATTCCCTCGTGACCCCTTTGGTAAATCAACATTTAGTATATATCCAGCAACATCGCGTCGAATTAGAGCAACGTAGTCCTGTCCTTATCCGCGACACACGCGATCCTTTTACAGATATCGGCCTGCAAAAGAAAGCCGCTATCAATGAGGGCATCCCGGATAAAAGTATTATAATTGCCAACACGATTGAGACAAGCGTTCGGGATAGCGCCATAAGTAAGGTCGTGGCGCAAGGACCCAGAGAGAAGAAAGAACGTCGTGATCCGAAGCTACAGATATCAGCGCCTGATACATTAGCAGAAAAATCGGCAAGGGAAGATCGTCCGCAACTGCCGGAAGAGGGAACTTATTATTTCGTAATAAATGTAAATTCCGCTCAGCTTGACCTGAGTCCCTCACGGTTCGGAATTGGGCAGTTTAACAGAGCACACTATGCGGCGGGAAAGGTTATACATCAATTAAGGCTGGTGAATGATGAAAACGCCCTCATTTATACAGGTCCCTTTTCAACGCTCAGCGATGTAACAGCGTATAAAATGAAGATTTCGCCGTTATTGGCTGAGATTATGAAGATAGCAAAGGAAAGATATGATACTTTTGTAATCTCAAGGGAAGCTCTTGAAAAGCTCAACTCGCGAACTTCAATAGAAGCGTATCGTGAATATTATAAGGAACTTAAGTAGTTCCATTAACACATTAAAGACAATTTTATTTTCAGAAAATAATTCTATGCCACAGAAAAAGGAACAATTGACGAGAGAGGACGTCCGGCGATATACCGTTAACTTATGGAAAATCATAATCGGCTTTATCGCGTTCGGAATTATCGTAATTTTCAGCATTGGTCTTGGCCTATTCGGCAAGTTGCCATCTTTCCGCGATCTTGAAAACCCAAAAAGTAATCTTGCCTCGGATGTCATATCAGACGATGGTGTTGTTCTGGGTTCGTATTTTGTACAGAATAGATCCAATGTACGATATGATCAAATTTCACCTAACGTTATTAACGCGCTGATTTCGACCGAAGACGTGCGATTCTATAGCCATTCCGGCATCGACTTCAAAAGAACATTTACTATCATATTCTACAATTTGGTAGGACGAAAACAGGGGGCAAGTACCATCACTCAACAGCTTGCACTAAACCTGTTCCAGGAAGAAGGACGCGCGCACAACTATCTTAAGCGGGTTATACAGAAGCTTCAGGAGTGGATTATTGCCATCAAACTAGAGCGAAACTACACCAAGGAAGAGATCATTACGATGTACCTTAACACGGTGGACTTCGGCTCTTACAATAGTTTTGGAATTAAGTCAGCCGCACAGACCTATTTCAATACTACACCGGAACACCTGAGCCCCGAGCAGGCAGCGCTATTAATCGGAATGCTTAAAGGACCTTCTTTCTATTCGCCAACGCGTAATCCTGAGCGGGCATTAGCACGAAGAAATACCGTACTTGATAACATGCGCAAAGCGGGATATCTGACGGATCAGGAAAGCTCAGAGTATCAGGAAAAGCCATTGGGACTGAACTTCCGTCCAATAAGTCATAATGAAGGATACGCGGCATATTTCAGATCTGTATTGAAACGCGATATTCAAAAAATATTCGAGGATCAGAATATCAAAAAAGCTGACGGCACGCCTTATGATCTTGACCGTGACGGTTTGAAAATTTACACAAGCATCAACTCAAAGATGCAACAATATGCGGAAGCCGCTCAACGCGATTACATCAAGGTATTACAAGTACAATTTAATAAACTGTGGAGAAACAGAAATCCTTTTGTAGGTGAGGCCGCCGCCTTACTGGAACAGGGCATGAAGCGCTCCGATCGCTACAAAGTTCTCAAGGAAGAAGGACTCTCAGATGAGGAGATCAAGAAAAACTTCAATACCAGAACAAAGATGGCTGTATTTACTTGGAAGGGTAACATCGATACCACGATGACTCCAATGGATTCCATCAAATACTATAAGCTGATACTGCGCAATGCGATGATGTCTATGGAGCCGCAAACCGGCTACATCAGAGCTTGGGTAGGAGGAATAAACTTTGAACATTTCAAATACGATCAGGTGAAGATGGGCGCGCGGCAGGTAGGTTCGACGGCTAAGCCATTTACTTACGCCGCAGCAATAAACAATGGTTACTCGCCATGTTACCAGGCTCCCAATGAGCCTATAAATATCGACGGCTGGGCACCGAGATCCGACAATACCGTACCGGGAGGATATATTACTTTGAAAACCGCGTTAGCGCGTTCTCAAAACTGGGTTACAGCATATATGATGAAGCAGGTAGGACCTACAGCTGTGGCGACACTTACTAAAAAAATGGGCATCACGACGGATGTCCCCGCTTATCCATCAATATGTCTGGGAACTTTTGACGCTACGCTTTACGATATGGTAGGTGCATATTCAGTCTTTGCCAATCACGGTCTATGGACAGAACCTATTTACCTGTTACGTATCGAGGATAAAAATGGCAATGTTCTATATGAACGTCGACCAAAGGTTGTAGAGGCTCTGAATCCTCAAACGGCTTATGTAATGACAGACATGCTAAAAGGCGTGGTACAACAAGGAACAGGCGTACGTTTGCGGTATAAATATAAGCTTACTAACCCTATAGGGGGCAAAACGGGCACTACACAACGTAATTCTGATGGTTGGTTCATTGGTATTACACCGCAGTTGGTAACGGGAGTGTGGACGGGCGCTGAAGATCGTGCCATACACTTTACCTCAACAAATCAGGGTGAAGGCGCCAACTCAGCATTGCCGGTATTCGCGCTTTATATGCAAAAGGTTTACGCTGACAAGAGCTTGAATTACTCTAAGGGTGATTTTGAACCCCCATCCGGAGGGCTGAAGATTACTATCGATTGTAATGCCTACACGAAAAGCACCGCCCCTGACAGCGCGGCAGTGACCAATAGTACTACGCCGCAACAGCAACCGGCACCGTCTCCTGCGGAGGCCCGCTAGGTGTATTGGGGACAATATTTGTTTGGGGGCAAAAGAGTTGGTCTTTTGCCCCCTTATTTTAAGGAAGAAAGCAGCAAATGAGTTTTAACTATAGAGAAGCGCTGAAAAAAATTCCAGGGAAGCCCGGAGTTTATCAGTTTTGGGATGCGAACGGAGAACTTATTTATATAGGAAAGGCTAAAAGCCTGAAAAACCGAGTTTCTTCATATTTCAATAACGATCAATTTAAGATAAGTGGAAAAACCCGGGTACTGGTGAGCAAAATTGCCAACATTACCTTTACCATCGTTGATACCGAAATAGACGCATGGTTGCTCGAAAATAGCCTCATAAAGAAACATCAGCCCCGATATAACATCTTATTAAAGGATGATAAAACTTACCCCTGGATAGTAATAAAGAAAGAATCTTTTCCAAGGATATTCTGGACGCGCCGGATCATCAAAGACGGGTCTAAATATCTCGGCCCTTACGCTTCGGCAAGCATGATGCATACAATCCTTGACCTCGTTAAGGAGCTATACCCCCTACGAACATGTAATCTGCCGCTGACACAGCAAAATATTCAGGCAGGGAAGTTTAAGGTATGTCTGGAATATCAAATCGGAAACTGTAAAGGCCCCTGTCAGGCATTACAAACCGAAGAAGATTATGAAAGAAATATTGAAGATATTAAGGATATCCTCAACGGAAAGACTGGGGTGGTTATTCGCGGCGTCAAGGAAGACCTCGAGAAAGCAGTGGCGGAACTTAACTTTGAGAATGCTCACCGCCTTAAGCGCCAGCTGGAACTGCTCGAGAACTATCAAAGCAAGTCGACAATCGTTAATTCTTCAATAACGGATGTAGATGTATTCAGTATTGCATCTGACGAAAAATACGCATTCGTAAACTACCTGAAAGTAATAAACGGAACAGTCATACAGACCCAGACGCTGGAGCTAAAGAAAAGGCTCGATGAGAGCGATGATGAACTGCTGTCATTTGCTATCTCAGAATTCAGAACACGCTTTGAGAGCAACTCAAAGGAGGTCATAGTGCCATTTGAACTGAACGTAGAATCAGAGGGAATTCGTTTCACGGTTCCCAAACAGGGAGAAAAGAAAAAACTGCTTGAACTCTCGCAAAAGAATGTTTTATTCTTCAAACGGGAGAGGATCGACCAATACGAGAAACTGAACCCTGAAGTTAAAACGGAACGCCTCCTTAATCAGATGATGAAAGACCTTCATCTAAATCAGCTGCCTAAACACATTGAGTGTTTTGACAACTCAAACTTTCAGGGTAAGTATCCGGTCTCAGCGATAGTGGTCTTTAAAGACGCGCGTCCCTCTAAAAAAGACTACCGCCATTTTAACGTTAAAACGGTTGAGGGGCCCAATGATTTTGCAACCATGGAGGAAGCTGTATACCGACGTTATCGTCGTATGCTTGATGAAGGAACTCCCCTACCGCAATTGGTAATCATCGATGGAGGCAAAGGGCAACTTTCCTCAGCAATGAAGAGCCTCAAGAAACTAGGAATAGAAACACAGTTGACTGTAATAGGTATTGCCAAGCGATTGGAAGAGTTGTTTTATCCCGGCGATCAGTATCCATTATATCTAGATAAAAAGTCGGAGACCTTAAAAATTATCCAGCAACTGCGGGATGAAGCACACCGATTCGGGATTACCTTTCATAGGAGTAAACGAAATAAAGGTACGCTGGTTACTGAGCTTACAAATGTACCGGGAATAGGGAAGACTTCGGCTGAAAAGCTTCTGGCACACTTTAAATCCGTAAAAAAGATTCGGGAAGCCAATGTTGAGGAACTAAAAACGCTGCTAAACCAGCGTCAACTTAAAGCCCTACAGGACTATTTTAGCGGAGAGGAGCAGGCATCGCCTTTTCAGGATACAGAGCAAGAAGAAGAAGGCGCGTAGTGTGTCAAGCCGGAACCAGGATCGTTAGTCCATATATTAAGTTGCGCTGCCCTCCTGCTGTACTTCGATTGCTTGTTCCAACTTAGCTCAAAGGAAAAATAAAAGGGCTACAGATGTAAATATATCTGCAGCCCTTTTATTTTTCGAAGCTTTATAAAGACCAGAGATCCTGTTCGTAATCAAGAATTTCTTTCTTGATTCTCTCCGACTCATATAATCTGTCTATACCCTCTTTATAATCGCGGATAGATTCATTTCGGGGATTGGACTCTTTAACGATATAACTGGAAAACAATCGCTTAACAAACACATCATCATAGCTGAGACCAATATTATCATTATTACGTGAAGTTACGGGCTTAGTCGCGAAGATATGTCTTGCCGCAGGGAAATAAATCCAGAAAGCGGGTTGATAACCAAAGTCCTGTCCGGCAGCAACGATCTTTTTCATGGGAGCTATACCCACAATACGAGGCTCGAACACGGAGCGGTTCTTATCAAAGATCCAGTCCTCCTTAATGCGAAATTTAACCACACTATCGGCATTGAATTCGCCACCAACCATACGTGTGCCAACCTTCTCGCCGTTAGCGTTAAAATCGTCAATAAGTACACTATCTACGAAGGTGGCCTTTGCCTGCTCCGGACTAAGCTTCTTTGTGAAAGCGTCACCGTTAGGATCCTGTTTCGTCGTCACAGTAGCATCATAGGCAGTGAGTTCACCAGCACTTATCGCATCCATAATAATGTCAATAAGGCGACTCTTGGGAGAGGCATAGATCGCGTTCATCTTCTCGCGCAGATCCATCTCACGCCATATACGCCGCGAAAACATCACATCAGACTCACGAACATTCGCATAAGGAGTAACCTTAGCATCCTGAATGTTATTCTGCTTATAATATCCATCCACAGGAGTGTCTGTTTCTGCAACCGGCTCCTTAGAGTTGCTGAGATCAGGCTTTTGGCTGAAGGCCAGAAAGGATGACGACGCAAATATAAACAGGAGACAAAACTTCTTCATATCAACTAATTTGCAGTTAACGCAATAGAATTTAAAGACCGCTGAGATCCATCAGGACCTACAGCAATGATATTATCAAAAATAACGCGCGTTCCCGGAGTAATTCCTGCAATGGCTGAACGCATAGCCGCGCTAAATGAGTTCCCTGAGGTTTGTAAAACAACTGCGTCCGCGCGAGGCTTGGCAACGATAAGCGTAAAACGTGTTACTGAGAACTTGGCATCGAAATCAAAGTTCTCAAGCACCGCGAATACGTCTGATTGAGCCTTGATTGCAGCTGTATTTAAGGTACCTCCTGACTTACCGCCAAATCGGGCAACCGGATCAGGAATACGCTTTATGCGGAACTCGGTAGATCCAATAGTTTGTACTTTTCCCGGACTTAATTGAGCAGACACCGTTACTGTCGCTGTACCAGCAGCATTCACTTTAACATTGTATTTTCCGTTAGCTCCACTGATATTACCGCTCGAAATATTAACCTTTAGGTTCTCAACGGGGATACCGGGGGCTGATACAGAAACAGGATTGTTTACCCCCATGTAAAAGACATTCATCTTGTCTGGGGAAACCACGGCCGACGGACGCGCAACCTGATACTTCTGCACAGGTGTGGCATATTCCTTTATCGAGCCATCGGTCTGTTGAACTTTAATTGTTCCGGTCCAGGAGAAAACCCCTTCCTTAGAAGTGTTAACCATATAGGTTCCGCGACCATCGCGTACTGCTACGGGACTACCATTGATAGAAATTGAAGGATTTGATTTGCTATCATAAGCGGTAAGAAAAACTTCCGCGCTGTAAGGCTGCCCCTGCAACACATAAGACGTAGGTGCTACCGCCACAGCTTCAAACTTATCAAGATTTACAACCGCCATATCCATCTTACCGAGAATAGTTTTAACAACTTCATTTTCGGCATTCTTAGCATCAACCTGCAACTTTGTAAGAATAGTCATCGCAGCGGTCAGGGGAGTACCATCACCGAAGTTCACCTCTTCCCAGCGTTTCTTACCATTCACATTCTTCTTAAAGTCATTCGCAGCCAAAGCAAGTTTAAGATTCTCACGATCCTTCTGATCCAGAAGAGCAAGAAGTTGCTCCCGCGTATTATTAATTTTATCTTTCAGTCGCTTACCCTCACCTTTATTAAGCATTAATCCCGGAGCAATATCCTGATTATCACGAGCTTTAAGATCGCCTGACTCCGGATCGTATCCCCCACCCTGTGTAATAAACTGTTGCTTAATTGACTCTATATAATTGTTTAGATTTTCCGCCAAATCACGAGCCTTTACGGCCTTGTCGTAAATAGGCTTTGCTCTTTCAGGCTGTTCCTTCAACTTCGTAGCCTCAAAAGCCGCAAAGAGTTGATCGACGCCTGTGTTAACGTTAGATTTTGATTCTTCAAGACTATCATTTATATTCTTGAAAGCATTAAGAATCGTGTCTGATACGTTCAAAGCAAGCATAGCGAGCAATACCAAATACATGATATTGATCATCTTCTGTCTTGTAGTTTCTTTTCCTCCAGCCATTTTTGAATTATAAAATAGTTACAAGAAAATTAAACACGAGGTTGGTTCATCGCAGAGAGCATATTTCCGTAAATCGCATTCAAAGAACTCAAATTCTTAGCTAAGCGTCCAACTTCTTCTTTAAACTGTTTAGAATCCTCCATAGACTCATTGAAGTTTTCCATGGTAAGGGCAAGATTCTGATAGAACTTGTTCATTGACTTTAAGTGAGCACTTGAGTCCTGTAGTTCAAGCTCATAAACGGCATTAAGAGCCGACAGGTTCTTCGCAAGATTGTTAACCTGCTCATGATACGCCTTGGAATCAACGTTTGTATTAGCCATTTCAACAAGTCCCGATGCCGCCTTATCAAACGCATCGCCGAGTTGATTAAACTTCGCCGACGCGCTTTTTACGTTTCCTGCAAATTCAGAGGTCGCAAGAGAAACATCCGCCACGTTAGAAATCGCATTTACCTTATCGCCAAAAGTTCTTAATCCATTACCGAGACTCTCAATAAGCTCAGGACCAACCTTAGCGTCAGCAAGCATTTTGTCTAAAGCCTGCGTCGTAGAAGAGCCAGCTGCAGCAACCTGCTGCACAGGACGTCTCACCTCGCCAGTATAATCATCTGATAGCTCCGGATATACGCGGGTCCAATCGACATCGTCCGCCGGAGGCGTAAATCCTGTTAAGAAGAAAAGAATGGCTTCGATACCCAAACCAATACCGATCATGTAGTTACCCATAATTCCACCTAAATGGAGAATCTTAAAAAGAGCTCCGATAATTACAATACTCGCACCCCAGGAGATAGCGGTATGGAGAGAGAAGAGGTTAAACTTTTTCTTATTTGCCATGATTTTTTTGTCTAGTTATGATTGTTTGTATGTTCTTGATATTACTACTTATCTGTTCTGTCACGTCCCGGATAGCGTGTTACGCACCGGAAGCCGATATAAGATTTTGCAGTATCCTGATATTCGTAGGTTCGTGTGGAGTTCTGTAGGAAATAGCCTATATCCTTCCATGAACCACCGCGAACCACCTTACGTTTTAAAACTTCCGGGTCTGTACGCCGCGCCTCATAATTAAATGTAGGGTTCATATCATGCACGAACGTGGAAGCCGACTCGTCAAAAGCTGAGGCCGTCCATTCAGCCACGTTACCCGCCATATTATATAAACCAAAGTCATTCGGATAATAAGAACGCACATTTACGGTAACTGTTCCACCATCATCGTTATAATTTCCTCGACCCGGCTTAAAGTTTGCCATCAGACAGCCTTTAGCGTTCCTGATATAGGGTCCGCCCCATGGATAATCTGTACCTACACGTCCTCCACGGGCAGCATACTCGAATTCTGCCTCCGTAGGCAACTCGAATGGCAGGCGCGGTGTACGAGACGATTGCGATCCTCCTTCATATAAACGTGTGCGCCACACAGTGAAGGCTCTGGCCTGACGCCAGGTGACCCCCACAACGGGGTAATTAGCAAATGAGGGATGCGAGAAATATCCTTGCGTAAGTGGCTCATTCCCGGCGTAGGCAAAATCCGCAAGCCATACCAGGGTATCAGGATATACGGCTACCGTATCTCTAAAGATGAAATCGGAGCGCCTTTTGGCCTTATTAGCACGCTGATTCGCAGCGTCACGATAGTTCATGATGGCGAAGTTGTACTTCAACAGGCGAACGTCCAGTTCGTTACGGTCAAACACACGATCCTCTCCCTGATAATACATGGATTGCAATTTATTGGCGTAGGCCTGGTTTCGCTTAGACGACCAGATATTCTGTCCATCTACTCCAACCTTTTTCCAATCGATAAATTTTCGACCAGAAGCATCAGCTGCCTGATTCTTGGGCTGAATATAGAAACTAGGGTCTTGCAGATAATCTGTTATCGCAATAGAGTCACGTACCCAATTCACGAATTGTCGATACTCCCCGTTGGTGATCTCGGTTTCGTCCATATAAAATGCCTGCACAGTAACCTGCTTATTCTGGGCAGTCTGCGCATAGGTAATATCCTGGTCTGTCTGCCCCATAATAAAACTACCGGCCGGAACATACACCATTCCATAGGGAACTCTTGTACTTACAACTTTCTGTGTTCTTACGCCTACAAGCTCCCCCTCAGAGCCACCTTTACCACAACTGAATAAGATTATTGATAGGAACGCTAACAGAATAACAATACGTATACTTTTCATCGATGATGACAATCCAAACTTTAATTCTACTCCCAATATCGGAAGATAAAAAAAACCTCACAAGTGCTGCACATGAATATATGCATCTCCGGTGAGGTTTTATACGAATATTACAACAAAAAGTTACATTAACATCTTTATAGTCAACGCAACAATCAATTTATTTATTAACTGTTTTTATATATTGCTCTATTGCCATGGTCATGCTCGGCGCTGCAGGCGTAGGCGCGGGGATGTCAAGAAGCAGGTCATGCTCCAGGATAGCCTTCTGCGTACTTGCTCCAAAACCAGCGATACGAGTAGCATTTTGAATGAAATCAGGAAAATTCTTGTACAAAGATTGAACACTGGATGGACTAAAGAACGCGATAACGTCATAAAAAACTTCCGCAAGATCTGACAGGTCGCTGCACACAGTTCTAAAAAGCACCGCTGGCGTAAAATTATACCCATTGTCCTGAAGAAACTTCTGCGTTTCCTCTTTAGCTACATCTGAACAAGGATAGAGAAACTTCTCAGACGCATTTTTCTTCAGCACTTCCGCTAAATCAGCAGCAGTCTGCTTGCCGAAAAAGATCTTTCGCTTCCTGTACTGAATATATTTCTGAAGATACAAGGCGATGTTTTCTGTCAGGCAGAAATATTTCATATCTGCCGGCACTTCATAACGCATTTCCTCACAAATTCTGAAAAAATGATCCGCGGCGTTACGGCTTGTAAAAATCACTGCAGTATGTTCGGCCAGGCTGATTTTGTCTTTTCGAAAATCTTTCGCTGGCACACCCTCCACATGTATGAAAGATCGGAAGTCAATCTTTACATTGTACTTCTTTGCCAAATCATAATAAGGTGACTTCTCCGACTCGGGCTTTGGCAAAGTTACAAGGATGCTTTTTACCTTTTTCTTTCTGTCTTCTGGCATATCTTTTTAGAATCTCAAGGCCTTTATCAGTATCAACAAAGGACAGATTTCGAGGGCACAAAGATAGATAATTAAATAAAATTTCGGAAACCTATACCCTGATAAAATATTCGTTACCGCCCTCATAAATTGAAAAATCACAACAATACCGAACACAATTAACGATAAATTAATATAATAGGGCGAAAAACGTGCCGGACTTAAACAAAAAGCCAAAATTATTGGCAGAAATAATATCGCTATGCACGTATAGCTCATGTATAAAATCGAAGAGTACTCTCTTACAAGCTTACGAACTCCAAAAAGAAAGCCAAGAATGTTTATTATAAAAACCTTAGCTGTATACATGGCAATAATCACCAAAGACAAGCGGAAATACCAGCTGATACCACTATAGCCGTAAGTAAGCTGATAGTAGCCTGTACATTCGTAAAAAAACATACCAATGGTAAACCCAAACAGCAAATACAGAAAAACGAACGGCCACGAATTGAAAAAGTCTTCCTCCTTGTTTATTTGCCCCAGTGTTCTATTACTGAAGAAAGCAAAAACCAAAGCATTTAACTCCTTACTGAAAGAACTTCGCATGATTCCAAAAAGTAAAAGCAATGCGAACACCACAATTACCACCCATAGCTCACCTTTCGGTCGCGCCATTCCTGCATCGTACTTAGAAATCTTGTCGAAACGGGCTCTCCACGCGTTAAAGTCAAGATTCTTTACCATGTAGTATTGAACAATACTGTCTCGAAAACGATTCGGACGACCGCGTGCAGGCGCCTTTACCCATGACAACAGTACCGAATCTGATACAGCATGGATAGAATCACGGACTCTACGTACCGAATCACGCATGGCGAGCCATCTCAGTCGTTGTATGGAATCTTGATAAGAATGGACAATATCCTGTTCCTGCGGAGCAGTTAGCGAACTACTGTCGATCTGAGCCACAGCGGTGCCTGAAAGCACAAAAAGAATTAACAGGCAAAGATATTTCCGAAGCATAGACTTGAGCTACTAATTGTTAATACAGTGAATGTTTATTCATTAACTCTTACCGCTTTCACACGTACGGGATCGGCCTCCCCGGTTTGAAACACCAATGTATCGCTTTCAAACTTCTTTATCAGAAAACGAATAACTCTACTCTTTCCTTTATCCAGAGCTTCAGTATAGACGATATTGGGATATTCTATGGTATATGTCCCATGAGACAATACTTTGCCGCCCCAATTCATCACTAACTCTCCTTTAGGTGAAAAGGATATCGAAGGATCTAGATGAGCAAGCTCCTCGCCACGCTGCACGTGCAACGGCACCTGCTCGGGGTTACTTACTTCAAGATATTTCCATCGTCCGTGGAAATCCTCGTCTTTAACAGGAGACGAGCAAGAAGAAAGCACTACTGACGCTAATAGTATGAAAAAAAAATATCTAAACATAAAAGCCTGAGGATTCTCAGGCTCAAAGGTATAAATTCATGTGCTATTATTCTTCCTCTTTAAAATAAAGCTTATAAAAGTTCATGTTCTTCTCCTCATCAAATCCTCGCTCTACGTAGTCACGGCTCCCGTGTATATAAACATGAAAATTCTTATCCAGCTTGAGTATGCTTTTAAATACCTTCGCTTGCTTCTTTACCGCGGCATCAGAAATCTCAAAGGTATCCGGAATCTCGGCATCAAACTCCTCCTCGTAACTACTCTTAAAGGTCTTGAACGATTCGATGGCTTCCGGGTTTGCTATTACCTCATTTGAAAATTCTTCTAAATCGAAACTCTCCTTCTCCTTAAAGTATTTCATAGAGCGATTCAGCAAATCGATCTTATCTGTCTTGGATAAATCGAATTCTTCATCGAGCTTGTTATTGATAAAGTTCTTATAAACGCCCAGGGTGTTGTTCGTTTGATTAAAACTATCATTTCTGATCTTCAACTGTAGAAATTCGTCTTTCCAATATACGGCCTCTGAGCTTTTATTTGTTTGATCGGTAACCACTACCTTAAAGCCTTCCTCCATATCAGAAATAAACACAAGGCAACCCTTATCCAATTTATGAATATTTACTGCCTCCTGTTCATATTCCATCCTGAAACCTTCGCTATCAGGATAGATCTTCAGAAATGGCTCTTTTGTCTCGGACTTGAAAATCCCCAGGGCCGATTGCATCTCGCCCTCGATCTGAACATTGCTAAACAGTGCTACATACAGCTCTCCCGACTTAATCTTAGGGTGATTAGATACCTCATACAGGTACTTGGCAATATTCTGACTTGATTCGTGAAAATCTGAACGTTGTTCAAATACAGACTTCGCAAAGTGATATATCTCATTAAGTTCCAAATCATTACTTGAATGCATAAAACGATATACCTCATTCACCTTCTCAAAGGGTTTGAGAAAATACTGCATCAACAAGGTATTGAGAACCTCATCATCAACGTTCAGGGACTTGTCCGAAAGGACGTAAAACTCCTCGAGCGCCTTGTTCCCGATTCTATGAACGGAAAGGCGCTCGAGGGTTGCTTCAAAAAATGTTACCATAAAGAGTAACAAAGAAGCGAAGTTTTTTGCTATTAGGGTAACAGTTCAGCTAATTTTTTTTCCAGAGCTTCACCTCTTAGGTTTGAAGCAACGATTTTTCCAGCCGGATCGATAAGGTAGTTTTGCGGAATTCCTCGAACTCCATAAGCTACAGCAACTTCGTTCTGCCAGAACTTAAGGTCAGACACTTGTGTCCAGGCAAGACCGTCATCTTTAATAGCCTTTAACCAAGCCTCTTTTCCATTCGGTCTGTCAAGAGAAATTCCGATAATAGTGAAGTTCTTATCTTTAAATTTATTATATGCTTTTACTACGTTTGGATTTTCCTGACGACATGGACCGCACCAGGATGCCCAGAAGTCAATAAGTACGTATTTGCCTCTGAAGTTAGATAACGTTACTGGCTTGCCGTCAACGTCGTTTTGTGTAAAGTCAATTGCTGTAGCGCCAATTGCTGTCTTCCTGCCAGCCTCCACCCGAGCAAGCACCCGCTTAACAGGACTTGTATTTCTCAGCGCCGGCGACAAAGCATCAAGATAAGGCTTTAACTCAGCCTCATTAGGTTGCTGACCAGCAATTTCAGCGAACAATTCAGCGCTCACATAATTAGCCGGATGGCTCATTATAAACTTCTTACGCACATCATTTTTCTTGTCATTTAAGTCATTAAACGCTGATTGAAGAGGTGCTACAAAATCCTGACTCTTTTGTTGTTCAGGTGTGGCATTTCTAAATTTAGAATACACTGCAGCTTGTTCAGCATCCAAGGGCTTAAGCGCCGTATTAAGCTCCGCGAATGCTTTATTAGCCTCTCCGCTTACTACCGCATTCACAACCGAGTCCTTCGAATTCACCGTTGTCTGGCCTTGCGCAAAAAATAATTCCTTAACATCACGGCCAGTTATCGCCGCACGTAAACCCTGCCCCTTGTGATCTAAGACAATAGCGCCTTTCACGGTCGACTGTCCCTGTAAGTTACCTTTAAACAGAAAACTGCCGTTGTTTAAAATAGCGGAATCCTGAGGCATGTTATTCTCCCCATAAAACAGATATGCCTTAGTCGGAGCATTATGCTTACCTACCTGACCTTTTATTGTGAAAGGTGTTTGTGCCATTGCCAAACCTGGTCCAAGCAGCAACGCAAATAAGAAGTTATTTTTCATCTCGTAAATATATTAAGCTTATTAACATTTTCATGCCGGCACGATGCAGTTTGACTTAAATCGCCATTTTAAAACCCTCTTCACCATTAGAAGATGCCTTATCTACACCTACACTGCCATTATAAGACGACTGGATTGCTCAAATATTACAACTGACTTACATTTTCTTCGCCTTTGTCAATAGTGGGCGGCATGAGCTTATAGATTACTGGCGTAACAATACGCGATAACAGGGTAGAGCTTATCAGCCCTCCAATCATCACTATTGCTAACGGTGAAATTAAGGGATTGCTAGACCATGCGATCGGCAACAAGCCTCCGATCGCTGTAAGAGACGTTAGCACAATAGGCAGGAAACGTATTTCCCCCGCTTTCTCAATGGCCTCGTTCAGCGCCATCCCTTCCCGTCTCAACTGATTCGTAAAATCGACCAGAAGAATTGTATTCTTAACTTCAATTCCCGCCAGCGCCACAATACCAACACTAGCAACAAATGAAAGCGTATTTCCTGTAATGAACAAGGCAAGCACCGCGCCAACGATGCCCAAGGGAATCACCGACAGCACAATCAGTGTACTTTTAAAAGTTTTAAATTCAAGCACCAACACCGCTATGAACAGCAAAATTGTAATCATGATAATGGTGCCAAAACCGCCAAAGGATTCCTGCGTAGTCTCCACTTCTCCTCCCATCTCATAATGATATCCTCCTGGCAACTTTAACTTGTCCATCTTTCCAATGACATCTTTAATGACCCTATCATTTTGAAAGCCCTGCTTCACAAAAGCGTTCACAGACACTGTCCTTTGTTTATTGATGTGGTTGATGTTAGATGGCGACGACTCCAACCGTATGTCAGCCAACTGCGCAAGCGGAATAGCTGTACCCTGCACATTGTTCACAAAGATTTTATTGAACACCGAAAAATCAGGATAACCTTTATGTGGAACACTTAGCCGTACGGTATAATCATTATCATCGGTCAAAGGATCTGAGTAAACTCCCAGATCCATACCTGCCACTGCCATTCTGATGGTCTTTCCTATATACGCCGAGGGCACCCCCAGGGCCAAAGCCTTCGCCTTATTTATTTCTACCTTAAGATCCGTTTTATTATTCCTTACAGGATTGTTAACATAAATTGCCCCCTGGGTAACTTTCAGCGTCTCCTCTACCCGTAACGCCAGTGATCGTAACGTATCCAGATTTTCCCCAAACAGGCGTACCTCAACTGGTGAAATCATCGGTATACCCTGCTCGAAATCTTTCACTTCAATTTTTGCACCCGGATAAGGCGTCCAAAGGTTGCGCAGCTCTGTAATAATCTCGCGCTTCCTATCTGCCTTGACATCTTCCTTAAGCTGTACGAATATCTCCGCGAGATCCATACGCTCATTCTGCTGAACCACATTATAATAAATTCGCGGGTTGCCTTTGCCAACATTAGATGAATAGTATTTAACCTCCGGCATTCCCTTCAACTTCAATTCAATTTTCTTGCAGATGCTGTCCGTATAATAAATATTCGACTGCAAGGGGGAGGTAATATCAATAAGGAACTGAGGCTTTTCCGACGATGGGAATAAACTAAAGCCAACCACCGGAATAAGGGCAAGGGATGAGGCGAAGATAATGATCGCAATCACTAGCGTATGCCATGGTTTCTTCAACGCCTTATCAAGAAACACGGCATATGTGGCATGAATAACGCGCTGAAAAGCTTGTAACACACGATTTCCATTGGGATCCTCGTGGGGCTTCAAAATGCGACTTGCCAGAAACGGCACTACCGTAAGGGCGATAATCATTGAGGCCAACACCGAGCTGATGACCGCAGTAGGAAGACTCCTGATAAAATCGCCGGAAGCTTCAGGCATGAACATCAGCGGCATAAAGGCAATCACCAAAGTCGCCGTACAGCCTACTACAGCCATGGCGATCTGTCGTGTCGCCTTCAAAGACGCGTCCAGTCGCGAATGTCCTTCGCGCATCCATCGCTCAATATTCTCTATTACCACAATGCTATCATCGACAAGTAAACCAAGCGCTACAACGAAGCCGACAATACTTAATTGGTTAAGACTATAGCCTACCAGATGCACCAGCACCAATCCAATGGAAAGCGAAAGAGGGATAGCGATCATTACAACCGCTGACGCCCTGGATCCTAAGGGCAACAATGTGATCATCACAAGCAGTACCGCAATGAGAAAATCTTCACCAAGACCGATCAGGCGATGATTAACGTTCTCCGCCTGGTCAAAATTAATGGTCATCGCAATATTTGCGGGCAGCGACTTCTTAAAAGTACCGATAACCGCCGCATACTTTTCCTTAGTCTCGCTTATATTCTCACCCTCCTTTTGCGCGGCGGTAACGAACAAGCAGCGATGGCCATTTAGCCTTGTCATGTGCGATTCGGCAGCAAAATCAGGATATATGTCAGCGACATCAGAGAGAAGCACATTTTTCCCGCCGCTACTGGAAATAATAGTATTCTTAATCTCTTCAATACTTTGATATCCTTCACCTGTCTTCACGCTGAACGATTTATTTCCGGCAAATACACTGCCCCCGGGAATATTAGCGATTTCACTCTGAATAGCCTGCGTTACATTATCAAGTGGAATCTTCAGCTCACTAAGTCGATCCGGTTGCACATCAACCCTTATTAATTGCAAAGGCAGTCCATGGATCTTAACATCTTTCAGAGCCTTCACCTTTTCAAGATCATCCCGTAGATCCTCCGCATACTTCTTAAGCTTCACGCGCGAAGCATTCTCCGAGATTAGTGCTATTTGTAAGATATTTACTCCCGAAGGTTCTACCTTCTGCACATCGATGCTGTAGATGTCTTTAGGTAACTGCTGCCGTACCGCCCCAATTTCTCTTGTCAATTCCTGATACTTATCATCATAGTCGCTACCATGACGGTATTCCACCGTTACCACCGCAAGCCCATTCAGAATGCTTGTCTTAATTCTCTTAATATTATCCAACGCGTAAAAGCGAGACTCCAGCGGCTTTACCACCAGCTGTTCCATATCTTTGGGACTGGTTCCCGGATATACCACGACGACAGGAAACTGAGGGGTCTTCATATCGGGATCTTCCGCTCGGGGCATCGTAAGCAAGGTACTTATCCCTACAGCGATGACCATCAGAACCATTATCAGCGTGAACTGATAATTCTTAACCGCATATTTAGCAATATCCATAGTCTTTAGATTACTGAATTTTAATCGCTGAGCCATTATTCAGATAAGGGCTTCCTGAAATTATAAGATACTTCGCGTCCTCAAGTCCCTCAGAAATATTAACCATATCTTTACCTATGTTCTGAATTTTAACTTCAACTTTACGTGCCGTCTTCTTATCGTTCGTTACAAAAACGTACCCGATGCCGGCATCTCCTTCCAGTAAGGCATCATACGGAATGCTCCAGCCATTCTCCCCGGCATGACTGCTGAAGATACGTGCCTTCGCAAACATGCCCGACGCCAGCTTCGATACTCTCTCAGCTTTCAGCTTTAAAAACACGGTAAATATACCCGAGGAGGGATCCACACCCTCCGACTTTCGGTATACGTAGCCCCTTAGCACTTCATGCGGGAGGGCATCAGTCACAACCGAGGCCGAGTCATTAACGCGACATTGCGCCCATTGTCTGTCACTTAAGCCCACCTTAACGATCCATCCCCCGGAACCTCCCCCATTTACCTGAAACACGGGCGTCCCAGGCGCCACAACCTGGCCTTCGTTGGCAAAACGCTGTAACACAAAACCATCGCCCGAAGCCCTTATTTCTGAGTAAGCCCTGTTAAATCCCGCTGCACGTAACTGTTCTTCCGCAATTGCCAATGCTGTGGCTGCATTTTGCTTTTGTTCAAGCGTGGCCACGCTATCCGCGAAGAGCCTTGATGCTCTGGTATAATCGCGCTTTGCCTTATCTAAAGCGAGTTGAGCTTGCTTGTATCCGGCGTTTACCTCCGTCAGATTCAAAACTGCCAGTAGCTGCCCTTTCTTTAGAGGATCCCCTTGTTTAACTAACACCTTGGATATCACACCGCCGGTCTTAAATGACAATACCGTTTCATCATCGGTTGAAATCAAACCCGTAGCGCTAATAACAATTTGTTGCTCTCCACGATTTAACGCCTGAATCTTTACAGGTACAGCCTCGCCGCCAGAAATCTGCTCCGCTGGTTTATGCCTGCCGCAAGATAACAGCAACAATAAAACCGTACTAACTATTAAACAGTAATTGAATTTCTTCATAATCATTATTCGTTAATATTATAACCTGCCGTTTCTCTCTCCAGATTTGCCGCGGCCTGCAGTACGTTAAACATATTTATACTCAATGCCATTTGTGCCGATGTAAGCTGACTGCGGGCGTCTACCGTCTCGATATATGTATTTGATCCCGCGCTGTAACCTTTCTCGATCAATCGTTGATAGGCCTGCGCGGCTTTAAGCTGTTCTCTCGAAGCACTCAGCGCCTCCCATGTTGCTTTTAGACTATTAAGAGCAACACGACTACTCATGTCCAACTGACGCTGGGTATCTGCCAGCTGCAAACGCGAATCCTGAATATTGAGTTCCGCCTCCTTTATCTTTTGTTTATTTCTGTTACTTGCAAATACCGGAAAGGCCATCTGTAAACCCGCCATGAAATACCTCGACTGGCCATTGAACTTCCAATTTTCAGCCTGGGATCCTAAATCCACAAACCCGTTAATCCTGGGTACCGCATATTGCGATTGCATCTTTTTCACACGTTCATTGATGTTCACCAGTTCAGCCAGAGATTTTAATTCCTCACGGCCCGAACTCACCTCAGATGTCAACACGCTTGCCCTCAAAACAGACAGATGCGCCTCTGTATCAAACACTGTATCAATCTCGGCTTCAGCCTCCCGATTTAACAGCGCGTTAAAATATAACCTGGCATTATTTACCTGTTGGCGTGCTTGAACTATCTCTGCCTCTAAGGCGGCGATCTCACTATTAGCTCGTAATACGTACGCTGGTAGTCCCTTTCCATTCTCCAGCAGCTTCTCATTTACCCTACGCCCCTCACGAGCAAGCGTCAGCGACGATTTTCTGATACTCAAAAGAGACATCGCGTTTAAATAACTATAATAAGCGGATTTAATGCTCTTCACCAATTCTCTCTTATAAGCATTCACCTCATATTCCTGAAGCACCACCTTCCTTTCGCTTATCTGCTTATTATAGATAAGATCTGTATTAACTATGGGCACAGAGGTTCGTACTTTCGCATCGTAGAAATTCTGAGGTAAAAACGTAATGGTCTGGTTGTCAATCTGAGGAAACAAGGCCGACTGTGTAAGTTGATTTAGGGTAGAATACACCCCGTTGAGCATATCTCCAATAGGCAAGGGAATTTGTCGTCCACCTTTCGCTGTCTGATACCCAAATTCAAAATCGACCGAAGGACCAAACATGCTCCTGGCAGTTTTCAGTGCTAAGACCGCGCGATCGTATGAAACAGTCTTCCGCTGCAACACGATATTTTGCTGAAAACCCTCGCTGATATATTTCTCCAGAGCTTCCTGCGCCATGGACGACAATGACGCGAAAAGCATGCATACTCCTGCCAAAATTTTACCTATAATTTTCATCATCAACTCATTATAAATATCTTATTTCATCTTCTCGAGAACATTTACAAAGGCCTGAAACGAAGCTGCCAATGCGTCGGCTCCGCTGTTGAATTTTTGACGCGCCTGACCAATGAATTCTAAATGACCATGCACCATTAATGAACACATACCATGCATCGTTGACCATACCATGAGTGCCAAAGCCTCCGTCTCCTCTCCAACGAAGTAACCATGAGCCTGGCAACTTTCAAGCGTAGACACCAAGGCGCGGAAAGTTTCCTGTCCTTCAGGCCAGCAGCTCTCACCATTATCATCGCGGTGCTGCTCAATAAAACTCAGCGGCTCACGCATAATGAACATTAACTCATAAAACTCGCGATGCTGCAATGCAAAATCAATGTAAGCCAGCCCCATTGCCTTCAAACGCTCAAATGGATCTTCGATATTAGCGTCCCGCCGAAAGTAGTCAGCCAACAACTTAAATCCTTCCTGATGAAGCGCATATACGATATCGCTCTTGTCCTTGTAATACAAATAGATCGTGGTGGGACTAAACTCTATTGCCGCTGCGATCTTACGAATCGATGTTGCTTCATAACCATCTTCCATAAAAAGCATCTTGGCAGCATTCAGTATCTGCCGCTTCAAATCCTCCCGGTGTTTCTCTTTACGTTCTTTTATTCCCATATTAATATTAACACTGCAAATCTAATTAACAGTGTTAACTATTCAAAGAAAAATCACACTGAGTTTCTAAATTGAGATATTAACCGTTAATTAATATTGAAAAATTTCCTCAGATCACATCCCTGTATTTCAATACAAAGCAAGCCAGCGGCTACCTATCAGATTCGAGTCTGACTCGGGACTGACTCGGAACAGACAGCACTGTTCATGGGCATTTCATCGACATTTCATCGACAAGTCATGGGCAATAGTCGATGAGATGTCGATGAAATGCCCATNNCGATGAAATGTCGATCACCACTCGAGCGTGTTCCGAGTCTGTCTCGAGTCTGTTCCGAACCAGGTGGGTACCAAAGGGGCGGATTATACGAAGCTTAAGTAAATAAAAAAGGGCATCTTTTCACAGAAACCCTTCATTAGCCCAATACACTAGAAAACTTTTAAAACAAGCGAGGCCGGTCTACTCATCGCAGACCGGCCTCACTAAAATATCTGAAGACGAATTATTTCTTGTTTGAATCCGCCGGTGCAGTTGCACCTGGTAATGCACTTGGTGTTACAGGCACGGTAGGAAGTGACCTGTTCAACTGACGTTGAATTTCTTCACCTTCTTTATTGTGATTAGCAGCGCCCTTAGGAATCATTACGTTAATAAGAAGCGAGATAACCATCAAAGCAATGATCAGGCTCCAGGTTCCTTTTTCGAGGAAGTCGCCAGTGCGTTGCACGCCCATAATATTATTTGTTCCCGCAAATCCGGAAGTCAAGCCGCCTCCTTTTGGTTCCTGGATTAGTATAAAGAAGCCTAAAAAAATGCAAACAATAATACCCAGAACGATAAGTAAATAAAACATATTTCGCTATTAACTAATTTTCTTTTCTAACTCTTGAATTTGACTTGCAAAATAACGACTTTTCTCCGGGAATTTCAAACTTAATTTTCGGTAAATTTCTATCGCCTTTGCATATAGCATCTGATCGAGGTATATCTTCGCCAGTGTCTCTGATACTAACTCAAAACTATCCTCAGCACTCTTACGAGCCTTATTCTCATTATCTATTTTATTAGCCGACGGCGGCTTTATCTGCGGTTCGTCTTTAATAAACCGGTCGATAAGATCATCCTCTTTACGTTTTAGCTCAAATTCAACGGTCGATGCTACGGCAGCAGCCTCGAAAGTGTTCAATTCAGGCTGAATGTGAAAAATATTCTGAATGATCTGCTGATTCAACTCGCCAGCTGGACTCTGAGCAACGTATGAGGGGTTCCTGACGAATGGTTGATATGTCGAAGAATACTCTTTCCTGGTTTTATGAAGCCACCACAGAAAGGTATAAGGCATGGTATCATCGTCGTAGGGCGTAACGTCAACCTTCACAGGCTCACGCTCGCCTTTCAGGGGATCCACTGCTGACTCGTTAAATATAAAATAATCTTTGGAAGCAATTCGTGCGGCATCTTCTAACTTCGCAGATGAGCCGACCTCCTGCTCGTCGTCTATAGATTCAGGCTGCGAAATATCTTCTCCAACGTTATCTTCTATTACAAGTGGTGCTGAAGGCTCAACAACACTATCCTCTGTAGCTGCCTGTATTAGCTCCTCCTCCTCGACAATCAGCTCGTTTGAATCAGGATCTGAAGCCACCGTATCACCATCTCCATCAGGAGTTTCCTCAATCTCGGGAACGACAGGTAATTCAGCCTCAGGAATGACCGTTTCGATCATTACATCCGCAACTTCAAGATTACTATGCGCAGGAACTTCTGTCTCCAGAGCTAGCGTTTCTGCTTCAAGCTGAGGTTCAGAAGCGAGAACCGCCAATCCCGGCTCAGCGGCAGCATCAGCTACGCCCGTCACCACTGGTGCGTCATATTTTGCAAACACGTCCGGCCGATGTATATAATCATGCAAAAGTTCCCTACGCGGCGCAAACAGGGAAGCCTTTCCTGTATAAGATTCAAAAGCGCTTTCATCAGAAAGACGCAAAGAATTTAAGTATGCAAATTGTAGCGATTGACAATAAGGATATCTCAACACCAGATACTTCAGCGCCGCTATATCCGCCGCCTCAACCCGTTCCGACGGAAGTAGCAAGTCTGTAATATCAATTTTTCCTGTCACCATAAAATTGTTCAACCCCAAAACATTTATTTTTTAATATATACTTACCAATTAGCAAAAGCCTTGTTAAATATATCCTCCGCCAAATCGTTGTTAATTTCTCCAATAAGACGATTTTCCTGTCCTATGATACTACTTCCCTGTACGTCCCTGAATCGCGTAAAGGATTGTTCAAAACTGAGTTGTTCATCTATTTGATTCGTGTATTTGACACTGACAGTGATGCTCAGTCTGGTTCCCTCTGCTCTTTCATTTCCCGTAACGGCTATAGATTTAACGCTATAATCGGTAATGCGCCCCTCAAAGTTACCGTCAGCGTTATCCCTTATCATACTCAAACGCGTTTGATTCCTGATACGATCCTTAAGGGTTTCAGTAAACTGCTGACTTAACCCGGCACGTACCAGCGGAGCTGTATTCTCAAAGAACTGAACGGCAACGGTTTTCATGTTAGCAGGAATTGAAGCACCGGAAAAACTGTAGACACCACACCCCTCAGAAACAAACAATAGCACGGCAAATATTACCATCGCTACAAGCCTCATTTTCTTCATCTTAGTTAAGATTTAACTCTTTAATTTTACGGTATAACGTTCTCTCGGAAATTCCCAGTTCCTGAGCAGCAAGCTTACGCTTACCTTTATGCTTCTTCAATGCCTTCTTTATAAGATCAGACTCCTTGTCTACGAGGGAAAGCGACTCATCCTCTTCCTCTGTATGAGGTGTAAAATTATATTCATGCTGTACTGGCGCATCGTGATTATGCAAAACCAGGGGAGCTTGATTTCCAATGACCGGAGGCGCAGGGAAGTCGCCTTCATGGTGTAACAATTGATTATACAGCTGAGGATTCTCTCTTAACGACTGGGAATTAACTCCATCACGAATAATCTCGGCTACCAGCTTCTTCAAATCAACCATATCGCGCTTCATGTCGAAGAGTACTTTATACAAAATATCGCGCTCTGAAAAGTCCTCTTTACTCTCTTTCGATATACGCATCGGCAAATTCGTGGCGTTTTCCTGAGGAATATAATTCAACAGATTCTGCGCATTGACGTTACGATCTTTCTCAAGAACAGCAATCTGCTCTGTAACATTCTTCAGCTGACGCACATTTCCCGGCCAACTATAATTCGTCAATATCTGCTGAGCATCCGCATCCAGCGCAATAGAGGGCGTACGATATTTATTTGTAAAGTCTGCGATAAACTTTCTAAAAAGCAGATATATATCCTCCTTGCGATCTCTCAACGGAGGTATTTTCAGGGGCACCGTACTCAGTCTGTAATACAAATCCTCGCGGAACTTGCCCTTCTGAACAGCATCATAGACGTCAACATTTGTTGCCGCAATCACGCGTACATCAGTTTTCTGAACCTTTGAGGATCCAACCCTAAGATATTCACCGCTTTCGAGCACTCTCAACAGGCGGGCTTGTGTGCCCAGGGGAAGTTCCGCAACTTCGTCAAGAAAGATGGTTCCACCGTTTACTACCTCAAAATACCCCTTACGCGACTCATGAGCGCCGGTAAAAGATCCTTTTTCGTGACCAAACAATTCAGAATCTATCGTCCCTTCAGGAATAGCGCCACAGTTCACGGCAATAAAGGGACCATGCTTGCGCGCGCTTATATGATGAATAATATGCGAAAACACTTCTTTACCGCTCCCACTCTCACCGGTTATAAGTACGGAAATATCTGTGGGAGCTACTTGTCTCGCGATATCAATTGCACGGTTCAGCAAGGGAGAGTTTCCGATAATCCCAAAACGATTTTTTATATCCTGAATATCCATGCAGTGTATTTAAAAATATTGGGACTGCCATGCAGTCCCTGATAAAGTATTAATATTTAAGAAACGTCTATACCAGGCGACCAATTAACGTAGCAGCGGTACAACGCTCAATAAGCACTTCCGCGTATTCACCTGGCTTATAAGCGGTATCTACCGGAAACACAACCATAGCATTCTGATCATTTCTACCACAATAATCCTCCTTAGAACGTCTGGAAAATCCTTCAATCAATACCTTCTGCACCTGACCCACTTGCTCGCTGAGACGCTCAAAAGAATGCTTCTGCTGAAGATCCACGATTTCAGTAAGCCTGCGTTTCTTGACATCCTCGGGAACATCATCCTTGAACTTCTTCGCCGCCGGTGTGCCCGGACGTTCTGAGTACATAAACATATAAGCATAGTCGTATTTTACATACTCCATCATACTTATCGTTTCAAGATGTTCCTCTTCGGTCTCAGTACAGAACCCGGCGATAACATCCGTAGAGATCGCGCAACCAGGGACAATATTTCTGATAGCCTCAATCCTGTTAATATACCATTCGCGGGTGTAAGTACGGTTCATCAATTCGAGCACGCGGGTATTTCCGGATTGTACAGGAAGATGAATATACTTACATATATTATCGTATTTAGCCATGGTGTAAAGCACCTCGTCGGTAATATCTTTGGGATGCGAAGTAGAGAAACGGATGCGTAAATCAGGACTAACCAATGCGGTCATTTCCAGCAACGTGGCAAAGTTTACGAACTCCGTACCATCAGCGGAAGTCCATTTATAGGAATCTACGTTCTGACCGAGCAGCGTAACTTCCCGATAACCCATATTAAACAAATCCTCAGCCTCCTTAACAATAGAATGGGCATCACGGCTACGCTCGCGTCCTCTGGTAAAAGGCACAACGCAGAACGTACACATATTATCACAGCCCCTCATAATAGAAATAAAGGCGCTTATTCCATTTGAATTTAAACGAATAGGATTAATATCAGCATAAGTTTCTTCCCTTGAAAGCAGTACATTAACAGCCTTATTTCCACCATCAACGCTGTCTATCAAAGTAGGCAGATCACGATATGCGTCAGGACCTACCACCAGATCCACCAGCTTTTCTTCTTCAAGAAATTTAGACTTCAGACGCTCAGCCATACACCCCAACACGCCAACAATCATTCCGGGGTTTTTGGACTTAGCCGCGCCAAACTCCTTCAGACGATTTCTTACACGCTGCTCAGCATTCTCACGAATAGAGCAGGTATTTATGAATACAACATCCGCGTCTTTAAAATCACCTGTCGTCTGGAAACCCATATCGGTCATAATCGAAGCCACGATCTCGCTGTCCGAAAAATTCATGGCACAACCATAACTTTCAATATACAGCTTTCTTGCATCACCCGGGCCTTCTGCGTCAAGCATTAACGCCTCCCCTTGTCTGTTCTCATCGTGGTCCTTTACACTATGCTCTGAATTATACATCTCTTTTTCTGCTTTAACCGCAAAAGTACAAACAATTTGCGTAAATGACAGGATGGCAGGTCTTTTTGTTAAAGATGATATATTGCTGATAACTACCGGCTGTGGATCATCTTCTTCCCTAATCTCACGAAATACTTCTCTAACCAATTATACGATGCCCACGCAATTAACAGGCTCAGAGGTATTCCTAACAACCGATAATATCCAGAAACATGATAATGCTGAGCAATTTCAGAAATAAACATCCATGCTAAAGGATGTATTAAATATAAGGAATAGCTGATATCGCCCAGAAGCGACAGAGGTCTGTCTAACAGGGCAGGCCACGCCCGTTTGATATTGAAAAACAGAAGGCACGATATCATGCAAACGGAGGTGAGCAGCCACCGCCGATAGCCGGTAACCAGTTCAATAGAATTACCGCTGTAGGGAGTCAGTATAAAAACGAATACTGCGATACACGATAACACAATAAATGCTTTGGGCTTAATACTTTTTGCGCGATAAATATGCGCCATCTCAAAGCCTCCGAAAAAAAGGAAAGCCTGATTCAACGGATGAATATACAGGGTCCACTGCTTGCTTAGCGCTACCTTAGGATCCAGCGCAAACGCACTAAAGTATACGTATAAGCATGCCAGGAATAATAAGCCGCAATAATATAGAACGGGCTTACGCCGGAGTGCCAACAGCATTATTGGAAAGAGAAGATAGAATACCAGCTCATTCCCTATGGACCAGGATCCCACAGCGAGATATTGATCGATGCCCAGAATACTGAAAAGACCAGAGTAATTCAAAAACAGCTGCCAGAATGAGGGCAGTTCCTTTCCCTGAACTAATACCTCGCCGATCTCTGTGATCGTAATGGCAAGCCACAGTAAGGGAAAAATGCGAAAAACACGCTTGGTAAAAAACGATGACAGACCACGAGTGTTGAACTTCAGACTGTCAGCATAAACATAAAACAGGGTGAAGCCACTCAGGATGTAAAAAATAGATACCCCGTAGATACCCACCTTTGCCAGGAACAATGTTTCATTCACTGTACCTGTCATCCACAAGGTATAGTGATAGATCATTATCATAACCGCGACGACACCCCGCAAATAATCAAGACCTACAAGTCTCATAACAGCAAAAATGGCACTTAAGGTAAATATTGGTTGGAGCACCGTTAAGCTGTCTCTTCAAGCAAGAGCAGCCAGCGATGCTACGTCTAAAAAAAATCCGGATGCCAAATGATAGAACCTATCCCGGCATCCGGATGTATATCCCTAGTATGGAATGTTATACCAGATAGTTCCAGCCGAACTCATCTGGTGACAAGCCATAGCGAAGCTCATTCAATGTTTTCAGGGCACGCTTAGAGAACTCAGCCTTATCCAGATCCGGTAACTGATACTTTTTACCGTCGAAACCAATGCTGGCAATAGGAGCAATAGTAGCCGCGGTACCCACACCGAACGCTTCTGTAAGCGTACCAGCTTCAGATGCCTCAAGCACTTCCGCTACCGATACACGACGCTCCTCTACCTCCATACCCCAATGACGGGCAAGCGTCAGGACGCTATCGCGCGTAATGCCATTAAGAACCGTATCACGCGTAGAAGGCGTAATAAGCTTTCCGTCAATCACAAACACCAGATTTGCTGCCCCTAACTCTTCAATATATGCATGCTCCTTTGAGTCTGTCCATATCACCTGATCAAAACCCTCTTTAGCAGCTTCCAATGCAGGGTATAAACTGCCGGCGTAATTACCTGCCGCCTTCGCGAAGCCAAAGCCCCCTTCGGATGCCCGGGAATAATGAGTTTCAACCTTTACATTCAGCGGCTTAGCAAAGTAGGCTCCCACCGGCGAAGTAATAACCATAAACTTGTATGTTTTTGACGGTTGCACTCCCAGATACGGATCTGTAGAAAACATGAACGGTCTGATATAAAGAGACTGATTTTCCCCGGAAGGGATCCAATCTTTATCAACGTCTACGAGTGCCGCGATGCTCTGCACAAAGATATCTTCCGGAAGTTCCGGAGCACACAAACGCGCCGCTGACTTGTTAAAACGTTCCGCATTCTTATAAGGACGGAACATGCTAATCTTTCCATCATCAAGCTTGTACGCTTTTAACCCTTCAAAAAATGCCTGCCCATAATGAAGCACCGACATTGCGGGACTTACCGAAATATCACCATAAGGAACTATCTGAAAGTTCTTCCAGCTGCCATCTTCATAGTCAGCAACAAACATATGATCGGAGAAAACCTTTCCGAAAGAGAGATCACTGAAATCAGTACTACTCAACCGTGAAGCTTTTGTCCTCTCAATTTTTATATCTAAAGTCTCAGTCACTTTATTGGTATTTAGTTATGAAATACAAATTAACAAAATTCCCGCATCTATTACATCGGTAAAAGATCAGGAAATAAACGCAAGCCAACCAGGTGCCACGTAACGCTCATGGAGAATAACCTTATCATGCCGCGAAAGCACCAGCGTTATCACTAATATAGAATCCTGAATTTTATAGTATGTTGAATCTCCTTAAGCTTCTTCAGCATTTCCGAGTCGTATCTTGCGATAATATCAGTGATCGCGAAGCCTATCTGCGAGTTCGTCATCAGAAACTGACCAACGATATTGATATTATGCTCCGCATAGACTTGGTTTATCTGCGCCATGATTCCCGGTACGTTCCGGTGAATATGAATCAGGCGATGCACATTGTCCATTTTTGGCAATTGCAGACTCGGGAAATTCGCACTAAGAAAAGTCTCTCCCTTATTAATGAAGCCGCACATACGTTTCGGAATAAACTCAGCATCGTGGGGATTCATCTTAGGGTCGTCAAAAATCACTATCCCCAACTCGGTGGCTATATCATAGGAGATCTGCTTTTTACTATTACCCAGATAACCGATCGTCTTAAGCTTAACGGCATTTTCTAACTGATGATCTTTTATCGCTATACCATCCGCGACGAGTAGCATGCCCACATCAGACAGATCACCCACACTGGAATCCTCTCTAATCGTAAGTCCTTCTTTCCTTAATATCTGCAATGACGCATCCGGCACCTCACCAACGACCTTACATACAATACGATTCTTGGGATAAGAAATCGCCCGAGGCAGATTATTCAGATACAGAAACTCATCAAAGCTAGGCGTAATATAATCTGCTTTTTCGAGGATACTCTGCCGCGCGATATTCTCAGTATAAGCGTAGAACTTTTGTATAAGTCCCGATTCTTTAAGCTGAAAATCAGAATAGCCATCGCCAATGCCATAAATATTGCCTTCCAGCTGCAGTTGACGTAGCAGCTTCACCTTTCCTCCTTCTTCCGACAAGGGATTACTGGTGTCATAACCAGTGATGTTGCCTTCCGCATCAAACGTAAAACTATTGGCATAAATATTCTCACGCTTTATGTGATAATTAGATACCACAGGCTCAATAAATTCCTTAAACCCTCCAGACACAATCAGTACATCATCAGCATGATTCTTGAAAAACTCGCGATTACGCAGGAAGGATGCCGACACTTTTCTCTTCAGGTGGCTCACCAGCTGCTTTAGGTGCTCCTTATTCGCATGCAACAGCTTCACTCTTGCCGACAAGCTCTCTCTGAATGATAAACGGCCTTCCATGGCCGCGTTAGTGAAATCTTCAATTTGTTTATAAATCAACTCCCGGTCGGGATGATCTTTTAGCGATATTCTAACAAGCTCATCTAAGGCCTCAACCTGAGTAAATGTGCTGTCGAAATCAATTATGTAGTAGTTCTTCATGATTTTTATATGGTAGTTGTTACGCACCCGCGGCCGCCCGTATACTATCTATGATAGGCCGGAAGGTAAAGTCGGGAAAAAATTCTAAAAACTTATCAGAGGAATAACACATCTTCTTCTGGGCGCTTTGAGCGATCTCCTTGTTAAAAGCATACTCTTTATCTCTTATCCGCGACCATAGCCACGCAAGTCTCCAGGCAACTCCCAACGCAAAAGCGCCAGCGAGTCTTTTCGGTGGCCTGGAACCATAAGTCGCCGCTATCTCCTCAAAAAAAGCTTTATTCGATAAGGTGCCGGCATTCAGGATAAAACGTTCAGCACTGATGTCAGAGTTCATCAACAACACCATTGCGCGGGCTACATCCTGCACGTCTACCAATGCGCAGGATCCGGAAGTGTAATAAGGAAGGCCTCGCTTTACTGTAGCAAAGATCTGTCCGCTACCTCTGCCCCCCGCGTTGGCGCCAATGATTACCGACGGATTCACCACCACTGCGTTCAAGCCCTCAGCAATGCCTCGCCAAACCTCCATTTCCGCCTGATATTTAGAAATCGAATATGCCTTTTGTGAGCCATCGAATTCCCAGAAGTTTCGTTCGCGAACAACACCATCTTTAGCTTCGCCTAAAGCGGCAACAGAACTTACATGTATAAGCTTTCTTATGCCCATTTCCATACATAAGTTCACGAGCAACGCGGTACCATCAGCATTCACCCGCATCATTTCTTTGTATTTTGATGGTAGAAACGACACCAGCGCGGCACAATGATACACTTCACTCACTCCAAGCAAAGCGTCTTTAAGTGCAAAGTAATCAAGAATATCGGCATCAACCCATTCAATATCCGCGGTCGTGAGCAACGCCGGAATTGTTGAGCTGCTACGCTTAAGACACCGTAGCTGCTGGCCTGACGCTGCAAGCTGCCTAACTAGTTCTGCCCCAAGAAAGCCGGTTGCTCCGGTAACTAATATCATCCTCCTAAAATCTGAAATTCTTTCAAAAGTAATCTATTAAACGGATATTTGAAGTGATTATGTCTTTATCCGATTTTTTCAGTCCTATTGCCACAGAGGCCTTTGCAAAAAACAAAAGCTTCTCGAAAAACCAGCTTGCTTCTATTGTCGACATCTACACTGAACGATTTCCTGTGATCACCAAAGAGCATATGGACATCGCCATTATAGGCGTTCTTGACGACCGCGTAGCTTTAAACAACCAGGGTTGCGCTATTGCTCCTGATCATGTACGCGACAAACTCTACGAGTTATTTCGCGGCACCAGCAACCTAAAGGTTAGCGATTTAGGAAATATTCGACCCGGACATACCGTTCAGGACACGTACGTTGCGCTTAAGACTGTCCTTACCGAACTAATGAAAGCTGATGTCCTACCGATTATTATTGGCGGCGGACAGGATCTTACGTACGCTCAGTACGCAGCGTTCGAGCCTTTGGAACAAAAGGTGGACCTCGTGGTTATCGACTCCAGAATTGATTTAGATGAAGCTGAAGAAGATAATGAAGCGCCTGTAACCTCAAGATCCTACCTGAATAAAATATTCCTTCACCAACCGAATTTCTTATTTAACTACAGTAATATTGGTTACCAAACGTACTATACTAGTCAGGAAAGTCTTCGGGTTATGGATAAGCTCCTCTTCGATGTAAACAGACTGGGCGACTTTTATGGAAATTTAAGTCATGCCGAACCGATCATCCGCAATGCCAACATGATCAGTTTCGATATCTCTGCGATAAGATCTTCCGATGCTACAGGAAACGCGAATGCAGGCCCTAATGGATTTTACGGTGAGGAAGCCTGTCAGCTTGCGCGATATGCGGGCATGAACGACAAGCTTAGCTCTTTCGGCATCTATGAATTTAATCCGGCGTATGATAGCAACGGACAAACGGCGATGCTTGTGGCACAGATAATATGGTATTTTATTGAGGGCTACTACCAAAGAAAAAAAGACTTCCCCTTACAGCCCAAATCGCAATACCTTATTTATAGAGCATCTCTCGAGGAAAATAGCCATGAGCTGGTATTCGTCAAGAGCAAGAAAACCGACCGGTGGTGGATGCAGGTACCTTATCCTGCAAGTGTCTCGGGAAATGAACGCTTTCATCTGGTACCTTGCCGCTATGAAGATTATCAGATGGCCATAAACGGTGAAATGCCTGATCTTTGGTGGCGCACCTATCAGAAGCTTATATAACAGCCTTAGGTAAAAGCATTATTACATTGAAACCTTTTATTTAATACATTCGTTTCCTGATAACAACTAAACGGTTCACAACAAATGAAGAAACTATCTTTACTCATCATAATCCTCATGTCGGCATGTTCTGTGTTTGCACAACACGGAACTCGCGAAATACATGGAGAGGTCTATAACCTCGACACCCGTGAGCCTATAGATATGGCCACAGTGAGAAACATCAGTCTCAACACCGGCGCTGTTACCAACAGAGCAGGAGCTTTTACGATCAAAGCGCGTCCTGGAGACTCTATTATCGTTCATAATCTCTCATTCAATGGCGACACCCTCATTGTGGGCAGCAAAACAGACTATGTTATTTTTCTTCGTTTACACGAGAATCTCCTGGAAGAGGTCAAGATCCGTCAGCAGAAAGCAGTGCCTATTGACCTTCCCAAAGACCCCTTTGATGGCAAAACTGTAACAAACAAAATTGACTACTTCAGTAAGGAAGCTAACTCCGCTGACAGGAGCCGTCGCGAAATCGGCGGTTTGAACGTCCGGATATTTACTAATAAAAAACAAGAGAAGAAAAGAGCTCAAATTGAATCGCTTGCTTTGGAGAAGCAACATGAACTTGAACTCCGAAAGGTATTCACCGAAGAGAATATCCAAAAATACCTTCCTATAAGAGGGCAAGACCTTAAGACATTCATGATTCTTTATCGCCCTGATATGTCAACCACAGATTTGAGTGAATATGATATCGTACTTTACCTGAACGATAGTTACAAGAAATTCGAGAAACTCTCCGCTAAGGAGAAACAGGAGGTATTGCTGCCAGCGAAATAAGCAGCCCGCTCTATGATAAATAAGATTTATGATGAACGCCTGTCTTTCGCTCAATGCGCATGACAGGCGTTCATATTTTATGCTTTTATAAAACTATTCCACAGTTACCGAAAGCCCTTCACGCTGAAGAATCTTTCTATAGATCTCCATCTCAGTAAAGGAACCTTCTAACACGGCACATTTACCCTCATTATGAACGGTCCATGCAATACGCTCGGCATGAGGCTCTGAATAATCCAGGTACTTCATCAAGCAAAAGATCACATGTTCAAAAGTATTGATCTCATCATTCCAAAGGATTAATCTGTGCGATGATTTTAAACCCGCGAGAATTTCCTCAAGGGTAAATGTTTCAACTTCTGTCTCAATCGCAGCCAAACGAATATTCATAGGGCGCAAAAGTACACATTATCAGCCAAGCAAAGAAAATTCCCTTAAATATACTCCTACTTATCAGCCTTAGATGCGAGCCTTGCATTAAAATCAGAGAGCCGATATACCACAACAGCAAAACAAACACCTATATGCTGACAAAAAAACAGGCTTGCTAATTGAATTAACAAGCCTGTACGTATAAGAATATTTGATCAAACGCCTGAGCGCCTGCTAAAAGTTCTGATTTAGAATTTCGCCGAAATACCGAGATTAAGAACACCATTGTATCCGAAACCAAGTTCACCAAAAACGCCGATAGTCCGCCCAACACGGGCTCCGATGGCATTTACCTGATAGGCGAAATCTGTGGATTTAGACTCAGAACCCGTTGTCTGCTTAGTTGGAGAAGATTTCGAAAATGACACACCTGCGCCCAAGCCAGAATATACCTGTACAAAGCCAGTACTATAATAGTAATCAGATCTAGCCATAATTACATGATATAAATTCTCGTAGTTAGACATACCACCTGATTCAAGTGTAATATCATTATTCATTTTAGTGTTAGAGTACTGTAAGCCTACTGATAATTTAGGCATCGGAAAATAGTTAACACCTACTAAAATGGGGCCATAACTTAAATCCGTTGAGGAACGAGCAGTACCAAGGCTACCTAATGATGTTGTCATATCAGCCAGACCATCCACAATTTCCTGAGCGGACGCTAAACCATATCCTGCGCGGACTTCCCATTTAGATTGAGCTTTGGCAAAGAAAGCCAAAGAACATAGAGCCAAGACAAAAACGAGAGCTTTCATTTCAATTTGATTTAATATTTATCACCCGTATTGACTCAAAGATAACCAAAATATCGACGTGATGTTTCGCCATGTGCAAATAAGCTCAAGCAGACAGTAAGTTATCTTTCATTCAACAAGCTCGAACCTATTTTACAGAGATACGCTTTACTCGCCGAAAGATCGCTCCCTGCCCATTTAGACCCTCAATAACAATCCGATACGTACCTGGTTCACTTCCTGTAAAGAAACTCGTTGAAGCCTCGCCCCTCATATCCGACGTTACATTTGGCTGCCAGTAAACAGTATTCCTCAGGTCCGGAAGATCTGTACGTGCTCCCTTATCGTATCGTGGTGCATAAAACTCACGTGTGTAAGAGTAGCCCTGCGGATGAAAGGTCATAATTCCCGGCGCGTAAGAGTTACGCACGTAACCGGGATCTCCCCTTCTTGTAGTTATTACCAGCACACCATTAGCTCCTCGTCCTCCATATATAGCTAAATACTCAATGGTTCTCAGCACTTCGATAGACTGAATATCCTGCGGGATCAGCGTATTAAGCATGTCAGGCTCCATAAACATTCCATCGACAACGACCTGCATCGGTCTTCCCGGACTGCGCGTGGAACTAATAACACCATTCTGCACCAACAATCCCGGCACCGACATCAAAGCCTGATATATATCCATGAAGTTCTGGAGCTTCTCCCCCTGCAAAACATAGTTGGCGCGCCCTGCCCCATTTAAATTCTGGGACGCTTCCGTAGCCGGCTTTTTCTCAACAATTTTCACCTCATCCAAAACGATATTACGCCGTAACATGCCATTGCGCCTCAACAAATCAATATCTCCTGCCCGCGCCTGAAGAAATTTACGCATACTCTCATTCATGTTGATGCTTACATCTCCGGTATTCGGATTCCTGTTTACAGCCAGCGGCGGCACGTTATCCAGACGTATGTTAACAAACTTACCGCCCTTCGCCTTACGCGCCTGAATGATGACACTTACACTGTCGGGCAAGCTCAACGGACCAAAACTAAACCGCCCCTGTTCATCGGCAACGGTATCTAAAATCAACACACTCCCTTTTGTCGCCATCAGCAGTAACCGGGCGTTGGGCATTGGCTTTTTTCCATCGTTTGTAATCTGTCCCTTGATAACAATTCCCTGCTCTACATCAAACTTAGGACGAGCAACACTGTCATTAATTGATTGCCAGCTGAATCTACGCCATCCCTGCGTGAGCATGAGGTTGTCAAGCTCTGCTTCCTTTTGCGGCCCCGCGTCTCTAAAATAATATGCAGGCTCTTGTATATATCCCTTTAAATCACTACTCAACAACAAGTTCGTGTAGATATTGGGTTCCTTATCCTCATTTACTGGAACCTTTGTCTCGTTAATTACAGCCAGAGAGAAGTTAGCAAAGCCTGCCGAGTCGATAGAATCCCGCACACTGAATTTCATATTCACCTTACTTCGCTTAGCATATTCCTCTTTATCCGTGCTCATACTCAGCTTCACAGTTTCTGGATTATTAATAAACACCAAACGTTCAGCCACAGGCTTGGCATCCTTATCGAACAATGTGAGCTGAGCTATTCCCGTCGAGAGACGAGCTTTGGAAATATGCGCGGTGGCTTCAGCGCGATTCGCGGGAGATGAAGCCAAATACTTAACAAGTCCATTCTGTTGAATTAGTAACGTTAACTGTCCGGCGCCCAACTTATCAGCTGAGCTCTGTATGCTCACTAATAGATCTTTCCTATTATTTACGGCTAAAACGTAACCCGATGCCTTTGCAACTGGCAGAGCTACGGTCTTTACTGATCCATCTGCCAACGTAAAGCTCCCCGTATACTGCTTACCTTCTTCGGGAGTAAACAAAAAACTCGTCATTCCCGCATGCCCGGTGTTTACTGATATAACAAGTGCTCCTGTTTGATCTTTAATGTCTCCACTCAGGACGCGGCCCTCCCCATCTGTTCCGGTAGCCTTTACCGCGAGTCTGGAGGCAAGCCCCGTTACCAGATCGCCTCCTTCCGCAAAGAATTGTATATCCGTAGCATCAGACATTTTCTTCACCGAAAAAAGTTTAGTCACGACCTTATCTCCTTCCATCGTCATGGTGGCGCTAATCGTTCCTGTCTCCGGTGCAGCACCGCCTTTGCCGGCAAAAGAGAGTCGTATCTGGCCCTTATCATCTGTAAAATTGCGCCCGCGGGCAAGCCGCTCATCTCCTATTGTTACCTGATACCTCACTTCTTTTCCAGACAACGCCAATCCCTTTTCATCCACAAAGCTCAGTACAGCCTCTACCATACGCCTATCGCCGAGCATCGGATAACTATACTCCACCTTTCCGAAAACCTTATTTGCATAATTTGGACCTATATCGAGCGTACGGTCATAGAAGTAAGCCTCGTCATTATTCCTCATCCAGCTTGTATATGCCCGTAAGCGGTAACTTCCCTCAAGTAAACTATCGGCAAGAGCGATATTACCCCAGGAAAGCCCCTTATATATTGGCAACTTGATTTTCCTCTTCACCGAATCGTCCTGCCCTATCAAATCAATATACAGCACCTTGCTCAACCCTGACAGTTCATTCTTTGTGCCATTAACCACGTAAGCCTTAAACCAAATTGTATCACCGGCAGCGTAGTACGGCCGATCCAGGTGCAGATAAACTTTCTCTACGGGATGCTCCGCATGAAAACGCTCCAACCTCGACAACAAACGCGTCATCGGGCCATCATCAGGAAGCAATGCCATGCTCCCAAATGCAAGAGTTACAAAAAACAACAGGACTAATGCGCGGGTCTTCATAATGGTTACTTTGAAATTGAGGCCGAAGCCTGTATAAAACTAGAACTTATTCTTCCACATCATACTTTCAACGGGGCGCGTGGTTTTATTGTTATACTTAGCATTCTCCTTATCGCTGTATGACTTTTCAACCTCACCGGTTACGCCAAAATAAATAAGCTGACCGATAGGCATCCCCGCGTAAATACGCACCGGCTGCGCCACCGATATCTCCAAGGTCCAGGTATTGCTAAAGCCCACGTCTCCCTTTCCGGCTGTAGCATGAATATCGATACCTAAACGCCCCGTACTTGATTTACCCTCCAGAAAAGGAACATGCGCGTGGGTTTCGGTATATTCTACGGTTACCCCAAGATAAAGAGTATGGGGTTGTAACAAATAACCTTCTTTAGGGATCTCAAAATGGTCGATTTCATTGTGCACGCGCGCGTCAAGAACCCTGCTTTTGTATGTGGCCAGGTATTTACCTAAATGCACATCATAAGAGTTAGTGCCAAGACATTCGCGATCGAAAGGTTCGATGATGATACTGCCTTTTTCTATTTCAGCCAGTATTTGTTTATCTGAAAGAATCATATTTATAAGAGTTGGGTTAAATTTATGGATAAATCACGGCTTCATGATAATTACCGACCTCTGACATCAAAAAAAATCGCAATAATGAATTAGGATTTCTCGCGGTCATAATTTTAATTAGAAAACAAATTAAAGGTTTTACTAATTGCTTATACAAATTGGTATAATTGCAAGCTTTTAACAACTCTGACAATGGCACTTGCTTATCGAAAGCAACTAGACGACACCACGGCCTTTGGCCTATGGCATATTACAGAAAGCTTTGACGAGCTCTACCCACGTTTACAATTGAACGATCAGGAGAAAGCGTACCTCGACAGCCTTAGCAATGGAAAAAGAAATATCCATTGGCTGGCGACACGTGTCTTGCTTAGAGAAATGCTCGAAACCGATCAATATATCGATTGCAAGATCGACGATCACGGAAAACCCTATCTCACAAATTTTCCTTTTCACATATCACTTAGCCATTCTTTTGATTATGCTGCCGTGATGATTAGCGAGAACAAACCTGTGGGCATCGACATCGAGAAGATCATGGACAAGATTGTCAGGATACAGAAGAAGTTCCTCAATGAACAAGAATTAAATTTTATTGAAGAAGAGCAACGGGTAGAACAGCTCTATACCTGCTGGTGCGCTAAAGAAGCAATATACAAGCTGCACGGCAAGAAAAATGTATCATTTAAAGATAATATTCATCTTGCTGCCTTCAAATATTCCGGCGAAGGCAGCTTTTCTGCTAACTTGCACTGCGGAAGCAAATCGCAAACTTTTGAAGTAAAATATATGCGGTTTGACAACTATATGGTGGGATTGGTATTTTGATAAAATCAAATATCCTCCGCGGTAGCAGCAGCTTCTAAACGATAGGTTATGAAAAATAAGCACGTAATATTTCAGGACTGGGGACAGGTAGATTATCAGGAGGCCTGGGATCGCCAGGAAGAAATATTTAAAAAGGTAGTAAACGAGAAAACAGAAAACAGAAACCTCGAAACTCCAATACCTACGGATAACTACCTCATATTTACACAACACCCACATGTATACACGCTGGGTAAAAGCGGAAAGCCTGAAAATCTCCTTCTGGATGATCAGGGCCTCGAGGACAAACATGCCTCGTTCTACAAAATTAACCGGGGGGGCGACATAACCTATCATGGTCCCGGCCAGCTCGTAGGTTATCCTATTCTGGATCTCGACAATTTTTTCACTGATATACATCGCTATCTGCGCACCCTCGAAGAGGCCATTATTATGCTGTTAGCCGACTATGGCATCAAGGGCGACCGTCTTGACGGGTTCACGGGAGTATGGATAGAACCGCAAAGTCCGCGGGCACGTAAGATCTGCGCCATGGGCGTCCGCTGCAGCCGTTGGGTTACCATGCATGGTTTCGCCCTGAATGTGCATCCAGAGCTAAGCTATTTCAATAACATTGTGCCCTGCGGGATAGATGATAAGGCCGTTACTTCTCTCGAACTTGAACTAGGTTATAAACCTGATATGCATGAGTTGAAGACTCGCCTCAGATCCAAAATCGCAGAACTCTTCGACATGCAAATCGTCGATACCGTGGAACAGCCAACAAAGTAATCTCAGGATAAGAACATAAAAATCTCCAGATAGCTGGCTTGATCTTGTTTTAAAATGTTAAATTGACACCGACAAAAGTTATTCCCCAAAATGGAATAAGTACGGAAATTAACCATCAAAATTAAAGTAGTGAAAGTATCTTTGAAAAACCCCTGGCTCTGCGCGGCAATGATGGTCGTAGCAGCTGCATGCTCTAATCCAAACACTAAAAATAACTCGAGTGATATGGCCGATTCAACTTTAACAGCCGCGCTTCCTTCGAAAGAGGGCTTTGAAAAAACAATCAACGGAAAACAAACCGATCTATACATCCTAAAGAACAAGAAAAACATGGAAGCTGCCATTACCAACTATGGCGGCCGTGTTGTTGGACTTATCGTTCCTGACAAAGATGGAAACTCTACAGATGTAGTTGTGGGCTTTGACAACGTTGAAGCATATACCCAAGGTGCCGACACCTATTTCGGTGCTACGATAGGACGGTACGGAAACCGCATTGCCAAGGGCAAGTTCACCCTTGACGGTCATGAGTACACGCTTCCTATAAACAATGCTCCTAACAGTCTTCACGGAGGGCCACTGGGTTTCTCTCGTGTAGTATGGGATGCAAAACAGATCTCGCCATCAGAGCTTGAGCTTACGTATGTTGCAAAAGACGGAGAAGAAGGCTACCCCGGTAACCTTAATGTAAAAGTCACTTATACCTTGACTGACGAGAACGAACTAAAGATCGCTTACCACGCGACAACTGATAAAGCTACGGTGGTTAATCTCACCAACCATTCCTTCTTCAACCTGAATGGCGAAGGCAGTGGCACAGTAAACAATCACTTCCTGCAGATCAATGCTGATTCATACACTCCTGTTGATTCAACACTGATTCCTACCGGAAAAATAGAAAGTGTTAAGGGCACAGCACTCGACTTTACTAAGTCAGTAACCATTGGCTCTCGCATTGATGCCGATGACCAGCAGCTTAAGTTCGGTCAGGGTTATGATCATAACTATGTAATCGCCAACAAAAAACTTGATGCCCTTAAGAAAGTGGCTATCGTTGAAGGCGACAAATCAGGCATCGTCATGGAGGTTTATACTGTAGAACCAGGCATTCAGTTTTACGGTGGCAATTTCATGGACGGCACACACAAGCTTAAAGGTGGCAAGACCGATGAACGTCGCTCTGCGCTATGCTTAGAAACACAGCACTTCCCGGATTCACCTAATCAGCCCGCATTCCCATCCACAGTATTGAAACCAGGTCAGACATATCAGACCACAACGGTTTACAAATTCATGGTAGACCAGGCAGCAAAGAAATAAAAGCCTGCTTCTTTCATTATAAAAGAGTTCCTCCCAATAAGGTTGGAACTCTTTCTTTTTACCGTCCGTACTCCAAAGTTGATTGATATTCCGTTATTTCAAATACTTTCACCCATAATTTAAACGAGTTCAGCTACACTGGTTATCGCTTCGTCTCATACTTAAACCAGTCAAAATACGCTTTTGCGTCAGATGCATGTCCATTAGCCGAAGCATACATACCAATCATCACTCCGGTAAAACCACCAGCCACTTCTGTGCTCAGATATCGGGTATCCAGAGTCTGAAGATCCTGAAAGACTCCAGACATCTCGTCTAAATAGCCAAAAGTATAAGACAACGGTGTTCCTTTTATTTGTAAGCTTACTTTTGGGCCAACGAGCTGTCGTTGCGCGGCAATGTATCTTAAAGATCCTATGACCACTCTTACACTCAAAACATATCCATTACCATTCTTCCGTATAAAGAAATCATAATGATGATTATTGTTTTGGATCAAGGTGATACCAGCTTCTTCAAGGTCATCGTTCGCAACGAGCTCTAAGGCCGTGCCGGCTGAGAAGTCATGTTCTGTCTGCCGCCTTCCCACAAAGGAAACCGACTTCGTTTCGTTTAGTGTGTAAGGAGATGCCCGGATACGGAGATATCCATTTCTTTCGTTCAATGAATAGTTCTCTCTAACTGGATTTCTTAGAAATTGCCACTCGGCGCCCAATTTTGAAGATTCAAAAGAAATAAGCGCTTCTTTTTCCTTTACCGGAGCTAGCGGAAGCGTAGGTCCGGACATATTTATATCGATCGTCCCGTTGCCATTAATCTGAGGCCAGCCACCCCTGGGCCAATCGACGGGCGCAAGAAAAGTCTCCCGTCCTAATATGTGATAATAGGAATATGGCTGGGTAACGCGAAAGCCAAGAAACACGGCCCACCAAGAACCATCCTCCGCTTGAACAAGGTCGGCATGACCTACGCCTTGTATCTGATTACCTTGCCCGCGCCTGTTTCCATGTGCCAGAATAGGATTCAATGGACAGGATTCATACGGTCCCATTAGATATTTACTTCGCGCGATAGTAGCACTGTGCGCGTACTCTGTTCCTCCTTCACCTATTAACAAATAATAAAATCCATCTTTCTTATATATATGAGGAGCCTCGGGAAACCTCCCGCCCATACCTCCCCAAACTAAATGCTCGGGAGATAAAACTTTACCACTTAGAATATCAATTTCTGTAACTCGCACCCCTTCATCGCCCTGAGTAACGAAATAAGTTCTTCCGTCATCATCCCAAAAGATGTCAGGATCGATACTTTTTATCCCTACCCAAATGGGATCGCTCCAGGGGCCCTCCGGCTTTTCGGCCGTACAATAGAAATTGCCACCCCCACTAACATTCGTACAGATAACATAAAATTTTCCGTCGCGATATCTTAAAGAAGGAGCATAGAGACCGCCAGAGGCCGACGCATCTTTCAATGGTAATTGCGTATCGCGGGTTAGGCAATGTCCTATCTGCTCCCAATGCACAAGATCCTTGCTATGATAAATGGGAAGACCTGGGAAATACTCGAAGGAAGATGTAACCAAATAAAAATCATCCTTTACTCTACAGATACTTGGGTCGGGATTAAAACCTCTGATGACCGGATTTTTATAGCCCGTCTGGCCCATGACGCTGTTTGAAAGTACTGAGAGACAAAGTATGAATAATTGAATACTTAGATTTTTCCTCATCTGCTTAGCGTGTTTAAATGGTTATCACTGCAACAGCTACAAGGATAACGAATTGGCAAGCAAACAAGGGTATAGATTTGTATATAAACAGGGATACATTTGTTAATCGTATCCAACTTTGCAAGTGGAAAATCGTCTGTCATCAGACAATAAATTGACCAGATACAAAAAAGGCCGGACTCCTTAATAGAATCCGGCCTTTTGTATATGGATTAAACGATTCTTACATCATTCCGCCCATGCCGCCACCCATTGGAGGCATAGCAGCTCCTGCTTTCTCATCTTCAGGATCGTCAGCAAGGACACACTCTGTAGTTAAAAGCATAGCAGCGATAGACGCGGCATTTTCCAATGCTACACGTGATACCTTAGTTGGGTCAATAACACCTGCAGAGATCAAATTTTCATATGAATCTGTACGGGCATTGTAACCAAAGTCATCAGCACCATCTTTCACTTTCTGTACTACGATAGAACCTTCGATACCTGCATTTTCGCAGATCTGACGAAGAGGCTCTTCGATTGCGCGACGGATGATCTGAACACCAGTGTTCTCATCTTCGTTAGCACCTTTGATATCTTTAAGACCTTCGATTGCGCGAATGAACGCAACACCACCACCAGCAACGATACCTTCTTCAACAGCAGCGCGAGTAGCGTGCAAAGCATCATCAACACGGTCTTTCTTTTCTTTCATTTCAACTTCCGTAGCCGCACCTACATAAAGAACAGCAACACCACCTGCTAATTTAGCAAGACGTTCCTGTAATTTTTCGCGATCGTAATCAGAAGTAGTAGTCTCGATCTGTGCTTTGATCTGACCAACACGAGCCTTGATATCTTCAGCATTACCTGCGCCGTTGATAATGGTAGTATTATCTTTATCAACAACAATCTTCTCAGCCTGACCTAAGTAAGAAAGGTCAGCATTTTCAAGCTTGTAACCTCTTTCTTCAGAAATCACGGTACCGCCAGTAAGGATAGCGATATCTTCAAGCATTGCCTTACGACGATCGCCAAATCCTGGTGCTTTAACAGCAGCCACTTTCAGTGAACCACGGATCTTGTTAACAACAAGCGTAGCAAGAGCTTCACCATCCAGATCTTCAGAGATAATTACCAGTGGCTTACCAGTCTGAACTTGCTTCTCAAGAACAGGAAGAAGTTCTTTCATGCTGCTGATCTTCTTGTCGTAGATCAGGATGTAAGGATTTTCAAGTTCCGCTTCCATTTTGTCAGCGTTGGTAACGAAGTATGGTGAAAGGTAACCACGATCAAACTGCATACCTTCAACAGTCTTCACTTCAGTTTCAGTTCCTTTAGCTTCTTCAACGGTAATCACACCATCTTTACCTACTTTACCCATCGCTTCAGCGATCAGAGAACCGATCACCTCATCATTATTTGCAGAGATACTAGCTACCTGCTTAATTTTGTTGTTGTCCTCGCCAACAGTCTTAGACTGGTTTTTAAGGTTTGCAACTACCGCGGCAACAGCTTTATCGATACCACGTTTCAAATCCATAGGATTAGCACCGGCAGCTACGTTCTTGATACCTGCAGCTACAATAGCCTGAGCCAATACAGTAGCAGTGGTAGTACCATCTCCGGCGATATCAGCAGTTTTTGACGCTACTTCCTTCACCATCTGAGCGCCCATGTTTTCCAGGCTATCTTTAAGTTCAATTTCCTTTGCTACCGACACACCGTCTTTAGTAACTACCGGAGAACCGAATTTCTTATCTATAATTACATTACGGCCTTTAGGACCTAAAGTAACTTTCACTGCATTAGCAAGAGTGTCAACACCTCTCTTAAGAGCGTCACGCGCTTCAACGTTATATTTAACTTGTTTTGCCATTTTAATATTCGTGGTTTTTTATACCGACCATTAAGTATGAGATCGGCTAATCTTCCTTGAGTTTTTTAATTGGATTAATAAAGACTATAATACCGCGTAGATATCAGCCTCGCGCATAATTAAGTATTCTTTTCCTTCATAGGTAATCTCGGTACCCGCGTATTTGCCATATAATACCTGATCACCTACTTTAACGGTAAGAGGCTCATCCTTCTTTCCATCGCCTACAGCAACAACGGTACCTCTCTGAGGTTTTTCTTTCGCCGTGTCAGGGATATAGATGCCGGATGCTGTCTTCTCTTCTGCAGGAGCAGCTTCTACTACTACTCTGTCTGCAATAGGTTTGATATTTAATGCCATAGTAATTTTTATATTGTTTTTGGTTCGTTCATCATCAGTTTTTGTGCCAAACGTGAATACGGGCTTTTTTACTCAGCTTACTTGTCAAAATTTCCTTTTTTACACAAGAGGCTTTACGTGAATTTAAAAAAAATGCCAACCTGACAGGAGTTGACATATATAATCCTGGCATTACCATGCACCACAATGGCAGTTAAAAGAAACGCCGCACTCAAACTTCCTGATCGAAGTCGGTACGGCGCTTAAAACATCAACGATATTTAATTCTTAATAACCAGGATTCTGTCCGAATTCCTGAGGATTTGAGATTGCCTGCATCTGCGTCTGTGGCACAGGTCTCAGATAGTAATTATCATTAAACATCGTTACGTCGGGGTTATATTTAGCAAGACGATCTGCCAGCTTGTGTGTACGTTTTAGATCAAACCAACGCTGATATTCTCCGCATAATTCGCGGGCACGCTCATCAAGAATGAAATCGAGCGTAATATCCCCCGCGGATACCTGCATTTCAGCGGTGTGATTGACCGGCGTTTTAATCGCGGCGCGCGTGCGTAACACGTTAATAAAGCTCGCAGCCTCCGTATTATTACCCAACTGAAAATCAGCCTCTGCCGCAATGAGATACATCTCTGCTAAACGCATAATGATCGTATTTGAGTAACCCGGATAAGATGTCGTACCGATACGAGTCAGTGGATCAAGATATTTCTTTAGCACCACAAAACGGTCACCATTAACAGAATTGATCGTATTATTAGCTGCATTGTAGGTTGAGTTGCGGTCGTAAACTACATATGGTAACTTGCTTTGATCAGGCACAATCCCTTTCGTTACAAGCATCGAAAGATCACCAACATTAATCTTCGTTCCTACCACGGAAGCATCCTTATTAAAACGGGCGGCGTCAGCAGCGGTCCAGGTGTAACTGCTATTAGCACGCCACTCCTCCTGGAAAGTTCCTGCATAACGAGCGTCGATATTTGCATTGTAAAAATTCAACAACGCCCAAGTCGGCATAAAGCGACGATTCTTCTGATCATTACCGTATTGAATGCTCAGATCAAGACCCGGAATTTTGTTCCCGCGATAACCGCTATAGTTATTTAGAAACCACATATGAGTACGGTTAGCATTCCCGTTAACATTCAACGACGTATTTGTTGAGAAAGTAGCAAGAAACATTGCTTCTTTATTCTTCGTAGCATTATTCGGATTTCTATTATTAGGATCCCACAGATCAGCATAGTTCGCATACAAATCTAAATTGTAACTCGCCTTCCTGGCAATAACGTCAGCGGCAATATCCCGGGCTTTCTGAAAATACGATTGCGCGGCGGTGCCAGTTACCTGGTAAGCCCATGACAGATAAGCACGCGCAAGAAATCCCTTCGCTGCAGCCTGTGTCGCGCGACCATATTCGTAAGTTCCGCTGAATGTTGCAGGCAAATTGTCAGCCGCAAACTGCAGATCTGAAGTTATTAACTTATAAAAGTCCTCAACGGAGCTTCTCTTCTTATCAAAGATAGTAGTCTTTGTTTCTTCAGTATTCAAGATCACGCCACCCCAGGTTTCCACCACGTGCCAGTAATAGAATCCCCGCAGAAAACGAAGCTCCGCCTCGCGCATACGACGTTGATCGGCAGTCATTCCCGCCTTATCAAGATTATTTATACCCAGATTACAAAGATTTATCGCGGCATACAGGTTTTGCCAGGCTGTTGAAACAAGCCCTGTTACCGGAGTAAGGTTGCGATACTGTGTAATTTCTGGCGCATATTGTGATTTGTTCTCATTAAACCATAAATCTGTACCCATTTCGCCAAGGAAAAGCTGCGCTTCGTTATTGCCATACATTAACGGAACATATGAATACGCTCCATTTACAATGGTGAGGAAACCCTCAGGCGTCTGAACAAGCACATCTGAAGTGGCCCCAGCCGGGTTATATTCTGTTAGATCTTTAGTACAGGAGCTGGTGACCATTACTCCCGCGACAAGCATATATATAAGTTTTTTATTGAATTTCATTTTGATCAATTTAATGATGTACGACGGGGATTATAATTCGAAGTTAATACCGAAAACAAACTGACGCGTAAGCGGAGAATCTTCAGAACCTCCACGCTCAGGATCATAATATTTAACAAGATGGCTCTTAGCCGTTACGTAGGGATTATTGCATGATACATACGCACGAAGATTATTGACAAATAACTTCTTGCTCGTCTTCTGTGAGAAGGTATAACCCAAAGACATTGACCTCACTTTGAAATACGAACCATCAACATACAGTAAAGTAGTATTACCGGCATAAGCATTCAGGTTAGTATTTGCCCGTGGCCGCGGATAATCATTTGTAGCATTTTCCGGCGTCCAATAATTAAAATACGCAGGTCCGTTGTTGCCTTCACCAGCGGGATTATAGCGACCCAACAATTCGTTTTTAATCATTTGTCCCCAACGAGCGATACAGTAAACACTAAAATCGAAACCTTTGAAGTTTAAAGTATTCTGCATACCAAGCGTCCATTTTGGAACAGCTGAACCAATATAGGTACGGTCGTCACCCGGTTTAATGAAACCATCATTGTTCAGATCCGCCAATTTGATATCGCCTGGTTGGAATGGCGTATTTCCGAACTTAAGCGCCGCAGCAGCGTCAGCTTCGTCCGTTTGCCAGATTCCCAGCTTCTGATAGTTATAGAAGGAATTAATAGGATGACCTATTAACAGAGATCCTGTTTCCGCTGAAGATGAGAAGATATCCGTTCCTGAAATGAGACTGGTAATCCTCTCCTTATTTGCAGAGAAGCTCAGTACAGTATTCCATTTAAAGTTTTTAGAATCTATGTTTCTGGAGTTAACGATTACCTCAATACCCTGATTTCTTGTTGAGCCTACGTTCTGATATGTTGATGCAACGCCCAGGTCCGGAGGAAGATTTCTAAGCAATAGGATGTCGGAAGTGTTGGTATTATAAACATCGATGCTTGCATTGATCCTACTATTAAGGAAACCTACATCAACACCTATGTTTGCAGTCTTAGAGATCTCCCAACCCAGGTTTTTATTACCCAGAATACTGCCGTATATGTATGCCGCGGCAGGGGTATTTTCAAAACCCATACGTTGAACTGCCATCAGACTTTGTGTGCCATAAGGCTTGATTCCGGAGTTACCGGCAACACCATAGCTGGCTCTAAGTTTCAGATCAGAAACAGCGCTAACGTCTTTCATAAAATCTTCATCGCTGATACGCCATGCGACGGCAGCGGAAGGAAACGAGGTCCACTTATAGCCTTCGGAAAGACGGGATGCGCCATCATAGCGATTAGTCAGCGTTACCAAGTACTTTCCTTTATACGAGTAGTTGATACGTCCGGCATATGACATGGTAGCTGTACCAACATATCCGGAGGAGATTTGACGGTTTGCAGCATTGGTACTCGCCAGATTATAGAACAGCTGAGTTGAATAAACCAGATCCTGACCATAGGCGGAGAAGTCTTCCGTTTTACCGTTAGTGTAACTTGTCAAACCCGTAAGCGTAAGGGAATGATCACCAAATTCTCTTGAATACGTAAGAATATTATCCCAGTTATAACTTCTGGAATTATTGGTGGTCAGCGATGCTTCTGAACGACGAGTGTTAACGGTTTTCCTTGCCGTAGCGCTGTAAAACTGTCCGTTACGACTGTTGACGATATTTGATCCGAATACAGAACGGAAGGTTAAACCAGCAATAGGCGTTAATTCAATATATCCGTTAAGAGCCAAACGCGTGGTCAGGGTATTATTCGTAGATGTTTCACGTCCTCTGTTATCCGCAAGCGGACTCAGAATACCTTCATTTCCATTCATAGGAAATACATTGATGCTTCCGTCAGCATTAAATGGAGTACCAAAGGGCTGTGTCGTCATTGCCACAGAAAAAGGATCAGTGCCGGGAGCATTGCCGCTTAAGTGTGCCACAGCGGTGTGTATCCCTCCTTTTGCCCATTTCTTCCAGGTCTGATCAATATTTGCTAACGCGTTATACTGTTTAAGATCATTATTCTTTACCAGTCCGTCAGTGCCAAAGTATCCTGCGGAGAAGTACGACTTCGTTTTCTCTGTTCCAGAGGCAAAAGAAACGTTATGACTTTGGCGCGTACCGTTCTGCATCAGCAGATCCAGCCAGTTTACCCATTGATTATTTTGAATAGCATTGTATTCATCCGAACTGAAGATCTTAGTGTCATCAGCGGCGCTGTTCCATACTCCGGTTGTACGGTAAGCCTCTCGACGCAAGGCAATGTAAGAATCGCCCAAGCGCGCTTCAGGATATTGAGCCATTCCGTCAATTCCATAGTATCCGGAATAGTTGATCTTCGTTGTACCGGCCTTACCTTTCTTGGTAGTAACGATAACTACCCCATTTGCTCCCTGAGAACCGTATATCGCTGTCGACGACGCGTCTTTTAACACTTCTATTGATTCAATATCATTAGGATTAACGGTTTCAAGGTTATCGCCCTGCACACCGTCAATGATGTAAAGCGGATTTGAACTTCCGTTAATGGTACGGGTACCACGTAACTGTACATTCATAGAGGCTCCCGCATTTCCGGAGCTACGCGTGATATCCAGCCCGGGAACCATACCCTGAACGGCTTCCAGTGGATTGTTTGTTGGTGTTTTAACGATATCATCCGCTTTTACAGACGCTACGGCACCCGTCAGATCCCGTCGCTTAACGGTACCATAACCGATAACCACAACATCCTCTAATCCTACAGCATCTTCCTTAAGACTGACGTTGATAATTCTGCCCGTAAGGGGAACTTCCAGAGATTTGTAACCCACGCTGACAAACACCAACGTTCCGCTAATAGACGGAACCTTCAGGTTGAACTTCCCATTGGCATCACTTATCGCTCCAATAGTGGTTCCTTTTAATTTAACGCTCACACCCGGAAGTGGCAGACCTTTATCATCTTTCACAGTTCCCGTCACACTTGTCTGTGCTTGTGTTACATTGATAATTTCGGCAATCGGCATTGGAGCTGCATAAGAAATATTGGCAAGCAGTAGGGGGCCGATCAAAGGAATTAGACTTCTCTTTAACCGCGAGCCGCTGACACGACTCTTTTGGTAGTTTTGCATCATAAATAGTTAAAAAAAATAGGCAATAAAAAGCCATCCCGCTTTATTTCGGGGGGCCAAGGATTTTGTAAGTTATAATTGCTGATTCGGAAAACTCAGTTTATCCGGCTTGCATAAGTTTTGGATTTAAGTAAAAAAGTACATTCATCTAAGTGGTTTTAATTGTTTACAACATTAAAACCAAAGCTATGAGCCGACGGCACTTCGGAGTTGTAGAATATTTACAATATCGTGTACAATATTGCCCAATATCACCCCAAAAACAAGGCATCAAGCGTCAGTTACACACCTATTAAATTACCAATTAGCTATCAATACCCGCCGACAAATGAAATTATATCAAAATTCGGACACAATTTCTACACATTTCAAATGTTAACAAATCGTTTCTTAATACAATCTTAAAACAGCTAACAAAGCACCAATACGCAAAGCGCAGGAAATTCATTAATTTTTCATGTTTACCATTTGTATACAAACGCTAAAAGACTTTTGCGCACAACAGTGAGGATCCAGAGTAACTGAATCGTGAATATCCAGAGATTAGTTAAACGCCATCAGCTCGAAAGTCCCGAATTTTATATCATTTTTTCCAGGGTAAAGGACACATTTCAAAGGAAAGTTCTTAATATTGGCACTAATATCTCTTAAATGTTTTACATTTATTCGCTAACCCAACCTGTAACACACAGTAATGGAAAATAAAAACAAATACTTGTTACCGATAATTCTGGTAACCTCATTATTCTTTCTATGGGCGTTTTTGCATAATATCAACCCCATATTAATCCCGCACCTGCGCAAGGCACTCGAATTAAACGACACACAATCATCTTTTATAGATATCTCCGTGTCAATGGGCTATTTTGTAATAGCTATTCCTGCCGGCTTGTTTATGCATAAATATGGATACAAAAAGGGGATTCTTTTCGGCTTATTTTTATATGCATTAGGAGCTATACTCTTCATACCGGCAGCCTCGTCAAGAAACTACACGTTCTTTCTGGCGGCTTTATTTATCATCGCCAGTGGGGCAACGTTTCTCGAAACGGTTGCCAATCCATACATTTCCATACTTGGCGACAAGGAAACTTCGGAGCAGAGGCTCAACTTTGCTCAGTCTTTTAATGGCGTGGGAGCTTTTCTCGCACCTATCATCGGGGGACAATTTATTCTTTCAGGTATTGAGTACAGTCAGGAACAGCTAAAGGCAATGACACCTCAAGCGCTGAACGATTATCTGCAGCACGAAGCTGACACTGTAAAAATGCCATACATCATCATCGCGGTAGTTGTACTTATTCTCCTGGGATTGTTTGCGGCAATTAAACTACCGGAAGTGAAAGCAGATGACAGCGAGCTTGAAGGACATGCCACAAAGTTCTCTGCAAAAGTGCTGCGTCATTCGCATCTCTCATGGGCCGTTTTAACACAGCTATGTTATGTTGGTGCTCAGGTGGGTGTGGGTAGCTTTTTCATTCGCTTTTCAAAATTTGTAGCTAATATCAGTGAGAAAGATGCAGCTTTTATGTGGGGCTCTATCGCCATGGTGGGATTCATGGTGGGCCGGTTTGTAGGAACCTTCCTGATGCGATTCATTAAACCAGCACAGTTGCTTACCATATATGCCGTTATAAGCATTGCCTTGCTTGCTGTAGCTGTTACACAATCGGGTAACACAGCAATTTACGCGCTTTCAGCTACGCCATTCTTTATGTCAATTATGTTCCCAACAATCTTTGCTCTGGGAATCAAGGGACTGGGAGAGGAAACCAAGATCGCCTCTTCATTCCTCGTGATGGCAATTATCGGAGGCGCTATCGCACCGGTAGTTATGGGCTTTATTTCAGATAAAACAGGCAGCATACAAACGGCCTATATCGTGCCATTGATATGCTTTGGAATGGTTCTGTTTTTTGGACTACGAGGACATCGGTTGCAACAACAGGAAAGCAAATAAGAAATAAAAAAGGGTCGCTTCCGCGACCCTTTTTTATTTAGATTCGTAGCGTCATTCTTTACTTTCTTTTAAACACAATAAACATGCTTAAAATAGATTCTCATCAGCATTTCTGGCAGTTTGATCCGGTTCGAGATAGTTGGATTACACCGGATATGGAAGTTATACGTCGCGATTTTCTTCCGGCACACCTTGAAGAAGAGCTCGACAAAGCCAACATCCGCGGATCTGTAGCCGTGCAATCCGATCAATCAGAAGCAGACAACAAATTCTTACTTTCACTGGCGGAACAATCAGAACGCATTCTTGGCATCGTAGGATGGGTAGATCTTAGAGCTGAGAACATCGGGGAAAGATTGGAATATTACAGTGCTTTTGACAAGATGAAGGGCTTCAGGCATGTACTTCAGGGCGAAACAGATCGCGCGCTGATGCTCAAACCGGAGTTTCAGCGGGGTATCGCTGCCCTGGCAAAACACAAATTCACGTATGACATTCTTATATTCAGTGACCAACTCAATTATGCCGCTGATTTAGCCGCAAACTTCCCGGAGCAACCATTTGTGCTAGATCATATCGCCAAGCCGCTTATTAAAGAAGGTACCATTACCGATTGGGCAAAGGGCATTCGTAATCTGGCTGAGTGCTCAAATGTTCTTTGTAAAGTTTCAGGAATGGTAACCGAGGCTGACTGGAAGAATTGGAAAGAAGAAGACTTCTGGCCTTATCTGGACGTTGTTTTTGAGGCCTTTGGTTCTTCGCGATTGATGTTCGGCTCTGATTGGCCGGTTTGTCTCGTTGCAGGCGGCTATGAACGTATGATATCCATCGTAAGAAATTATACTAATAAACATTTATCGGCGCCCGAACTTGAACTATTCTGGGGCGCCAATGCGCAAAAGTTTTACTCGCTCTAATAAGGGCATATCACTTTAGAACGCAATTAAATTAAACATCATTTAGATCGACATAATAATGAAAACGCTTATTTGTACTACTCCAGGTCAGTTTGAATACGCTGACAGGGAAAAACCCCAACTGACAAAAGACCATTCAATATTAAAAATTAAGAGAATAGGGATTTGTGGAACAGACTTACATGCATTTGAAGGCACACAGCCATTCTTCGCATATCCCCGCGTATTAGGACATGAGCTTGCCGCCGAATTTGTTGAAGGTGACAATGCGGCGGGATTCACTGCCGGAGAGCCTGTTACTTTTATCCCTTACTTCCATTGCGGCGACTGTATCGCCTGTCGTAGCGGTAAACCTAATTGCTGTACCGACATCAAAGTATGCGGTGTACATGTGGATGGCGGCATGGCTGAATATCTTTCAGTACCATCGCATTCTCTGATACATGGCGATGGCTTGAGTTTTGATGAACTTGCGCTCGTAGAACCTTTAGCTATCGGTGCCCACGGGGTAAGACGAGCAGACGTTAAACCTGGTGAATTTGTATTGGTCATTGGTGCCGGCCCAATAGGATTGGGAATCATGGAATTCGCAAGAATTGCCGGCGCTCGTGTTATCGCTATGGATATTAATGACAGACGACTCGATTTCTGCCGCGAAAAACTCGGTGTAGAGTTTACCATCAATGGCATGAACGACGACGTACACGCCAAGCTTCAGGAATTTACAAACGGCGATTATCCAACGGTGGTAATCGATGCTACAGGGAACCAGAAAGCTATTAACAGCGCGTTTTTATACATGGCTCATGGTGCTCGTTACGTGCTTGTAGGATTGCAAAAAGGAGAGCTCATTGTTAGCCATCCTGAATTCCATAAACGGGAATCTACTTTGATGAGCAGCAGAAATGCTACACGCGAGGACTTCGAACATGTAATCCGATCAATGAAATCCGGAAAAGTAAATCCCGCAACTTATATTACTCATCGTGTGCAATTCGATGAGGTGAAGGATGAATTTGCCAGTTGGCTGAATCCTGCCAATGGCGTCATCAAAGCGGTTGTAGAACTTTAATATCAAGTCCGGAGGGTACATGCCCTCCGGCTTATTCTAGGCTTTAAGAAAAGCCACCACAGTATTTTACTATGTACTTTAAACTATTCCCAATTAGGCTGCTTGTCACGCTAGCCGTTTTCTCTATTTCCGGATCCACCCTACAGGCTCAAGAGAAACCTTTACTATTAAAAAATGCTACGATCATTGATGGCGATGCATCGGTACAACCCTACAGAGGCTCTGTACTGTTGCTCAAGGGCACAATAAAAGCAATATATCGGAATGATAAGAAGCTGCCCAGGGTATCTGACCAGATAGACTGTACCGGCAAGTATATTACCCCCGGGCTCACCGATTCTCATGTTCATCTGGCAACAGATTCCAGGACCGCTCCCGATGTTCTTCGCCGTCACACCGACAGCATTTGCGCAAACCTGGTAAAACATGGAATCCTTACAGTGCGTGACATGGCGGGTGACTCCCGACAATTACAGGCTGTGCTGTCCTCCGAAAAACAAGGTATGCCGGGCCCAGACATCTTTTACGCCGCTCAATTCGCCGGCCCCGAATATTTTAAATTATTGAGTCGCGGCAGTAAAGCCGAGGGCCTTGGAACTACTCCATGGTATCGGGCCATAAGTTCAGTAGCGGATGTTAAGCCGGCAGTAGCGGCAGCCAAGTCGGTTGGTGTAACTGGAATAAAAATATATGATAGTCTGACAAGGGAAATCATTGAAGAGATTACTAAGCAAGCTCATAAGGCCGGACTTCAGGCCTGGAGTCATGCAAGCGTTTTCCCTACCAAGCCCTTGTATGTTGCTCAGGCAGCTGTAAATACCATGTCGCATGCCAACGATATTGTTTTTCAGCAACTACCGGATAATCAATTTACAATATCCAAAGCCTGGCAGGCAATATACAAAGGGTTGCTTCCTGACTCATCAAAGATATTTACTGTTTTGAAAGAAATGAAAAAACACGATATCATTCTGGACGCCACCCTTTACTCCGCATTCAACAATAAGCTTAAATGCGCGCCGATCATTGCGAAATGGGCTTTCGATATCGGCCTAAGAATTAGCGCCGGCACAGACTGGATATATCCAACCCAAGAGGAAACACAACCGCTACAGGAGGAGCTCCTCAGACTACAGGAAAGCTGCGGCATGACAGCCCTTCAAACCATCCAGGCATGCGTAAAGACAGGTCCCGAAGCCATTGGCCTTAGCGATAGAGGATTGATAAGAAAAGGATACAAGGCGCATTTGCTTATCCTGAAGACAAATCCTCTGACTGACCTAAGGTCCCTTTTTTCGCCTGAAAAAGTATTTAAAAGCGGAAATCTAATTGAGATAAAATAATCGGCTTAAGGCTACTATCCCAAATTTCCTGACGCAGCTTCTACAGCTGAATTCAACGACATGAGTTCGAATAAGAAAAACGTGACTCTTGCCTATTCTTATTCGAACTCACATCATTGAACTCAGCTCCCGCTACTTCATCGCATCCCCCATACTGCACGCGATCACTCTATTCCTGCCTATCCGGATACCAGTCTTGAAAATACTCCACAGATCAGCGTTTAAAATTTAAACTACAAACACAATAAGACTATCCTATAGGTTAATACCAATCGCAATTTTCTGATTTTCAAAAAATTACACAAACACGAAGCTACATTAAAAAATTTTCCTAATCCTTTATAAAATGTGCACGTACCCTGATGCCCGTTTTCTGTTATGGCGCCCATCTCCCTCGGCTGGGGATCAGCTACCTACCTGGTTCGAGTCTGACTCGAGACTGCTTCGGAACAGACAGCANNTGTCGATGAAATGTCGATCACCACTCGAGCGTCTCTCGAGTCTGTCCCGAGTCTGTCTCGGAACAGGTGGGTAGCAAGGGGCGGGAAAAGGTGGCCGGGGGTGTGACTTGTGCAGGCGTCTTTGGGGTGCTTTTATGTGACATAATGCGACATGGTAGGACAATCCTATATCCATGCTGACTTTCAAGCTAAGCTGCTGCCAGAGAGGATCCGGATGATGAGCAGAGTGGCTTTGTAGTGAAGAACAGCACTGAGCGCTGAAGAGTTAAGCAGCTAAGGGACATGCTCTTGACTTGCAAAAAAACATATCTCATCTTTGTTCTGTCATCGCTGCGTGCCGGTACCCATTGCAGCGGATCTGACAACTCCGTAGCCGCCGGGAGCGCTCAGGCAGCAGGAAAATTAAAGTTTTATGGTCATGGATGAAATTCTAAAAGATGCTAAAAATGATTTTGCCGGGAAGGCCGCGAAAGTAAATGAGCGTACATCAACAGCTCCGGAAGAAAGTGGCATTGTTTCGGAGGTCAGTAAAAGCAGCGGGTCAGGCGGAATGGTTGCCGATCACTTTGACGCCGTACTGATTAATGCCGGCAGAGCGGCAAACGCCAGCGCCGACAAAACCAGGAAAGGCTTTAATCAAGCTCGGACAAATGAGTAAAGATTCAATAGAAGGTCCACGATTGATCTGGCAGTCAATAAATTGATAAACAGGTGCATACTCCTGTATGTCGGGCATTGTCTGTCGACCGACGTCAGGAATAAAAGAACGCCATGCCGCGCGATTTACTCACTCTAATCCCCAAAACAGGTAAATGCGGTCGAAGCGTCGTTGCTGTTTTTTCAACCCACAGTTTCCTTTGAGCTAAAGCCGCTACAGTAGCATTTTCAGAGAAAAAATCCTTTTCGTTTATAATTTCTTTTTCCCTACCTTTGCGCAAAATTAAAAAGTGAGGATTTCGGTAAAGGTTTCACATTTGCCAGCGATTAAAAAGTCCTCTAAACAGTAACAATTAATATATGGATTCCGGTCCCCATTGTAGTTTATCATTCTTAAAATAATTGGCCGGGTGCTAACGTTTTCCCTGGCTGGAGCAACGTGTAGTACTATGAAATTTCTGTCATCCCGTAAACACCTACAAAAATCTGTATTTAGCGAAGTAAAAAGCGGACTAAATGAAGCTTTTATACGTATTCGCCAATATTATTAAGTGCGTTCAGGTTCTCTTCCCGTGTCGGAGAGATAACATGTTGAAATTAACCCATCATGGCAACCTGTTAAGCTATACGCATGAAAATAATCACACAATTTACAAGTCAGCTATTTAGCGGTGATATAAAAAAATATTTTTCCAGAAGTGCCGAAGATCAGATTTACCCTTCTGATATTGCGGCTATTCTAAATACCATCCCTTTGGAGAGTGCTGTTGCAACTTTCGCAACGTTTAATCTTCCAAAAAAAGTACGCATCTTTCCATTTCTGGAGCGCTACAACCAGAAAGATTTCTTCAACAGCCTCTCTGAAGAACAGAGAAGCGTTTTACTAAATAGTCTGGTTTCTACTGACAGAATCTCTTTCCTATCTTCTTTAAGAGATGTTGACTTCACAACGGCAACAAAATACCTTAACGAGAAAAATAAAAGAGAATCGGAGAAGCTACTCACCTACCCTAAAGATTCCGTTCTACGTCTTATAAATACCGATTTCATTACTCTCAGAAGCAATATGAGCATTGAGGAGGCTATTCGTTATTTGCAGGATAACCAACCGGACAATGAGAATGCCAATGTTGTGTATGTTGTCGACGAAAGAGGGAAGCTTGTTGATGACATGCCGATACGCAAGCTGATTCTTTACCCGGAGTCTAAACACCTGAACGAAATAATGGATTACAACTGCATTACGCTGGGAGTAAATGACACCACTGAAGATGCTGCCGTAACCTTTAAAAAATATGACCGTGTGTCACTGCCCGTAGTGGGCGCCGACGGCGTGATCATCGGCGTGGTCACTGTTGATGACGTGATGGATGCCTCGGAAGAAGAGGATACCCGCGATATGCAGATGTTCGGGGGTATGGAATCACTGGAGTTTCCGTATGTAAAAACACCCCTGCTGCAACTTGTGCAAAAGCGTGCGGGATGGCTGGTGATACTCTTTCTTAGTGAGATGCTTACAGCTACAGCCATGGGTTACTTCGAGGGAGAGATTTCAAAAGCGGTAGTATTGGCATTATTCGTGCCCTTGGTGATCTCTAGCGGCGGAAACAGCGGATCGCAGGCGGCAACGTTGATTATCAGAGCCATGGCCGTACGCGAATTAACGGTGCGCGACTGGTGGTACGTTATGCGTCGTGAAATCCAATCGGGACTTCTACTAGGTTTAACTTTAGGTTTTCTCGGGTTCGTGCGAATAACATTATGGCAACATCTGGGTTGGTACAACTACGGCGAACATTGGTTGCTCATGGCAACGACCATCTTATTCTCTTTAATAGGCATCGTATTGTGGGGAACTTTCAGCGGATCTATGATTCCTATAATATTGAAGAGAGTTAAGCTTGATCCCGCAACCTCATCGGCGCCTTTTGTGGCTACCCTGGTTGACGTTACAGGCCTCGTAATATACTTTAGCATCGCCGCTGTTATTCTACGGGGAACGCTATTATAAGGGACCTGAAAAGGATTTCTTAACGCGCAATCTTTCCAAAAGCAGACAAATAAAAAACGGGATCCGTCATACCAGACGAATCCCGTTTTCTTTTTCCCACAAGGGGCTATCTTACCAGAATAAGGTATAAAGAGCGACGAGGATTCCGCAAATCAACACAGAACCGGCAACGAAGCCTGGATTTACTTTAAACATAGTGGTATCAACTTCCAAAGCCTCAGGTTTTACACCACGGCGTATTTCAACGACACTTATCAGATACATACCCACCATACAGATAACGAATACAAGTCCCATACGATCAAGGAATGGAATTTCCCATAGACCAGAGGCGGCATTAAATACAGAGAAGCCGAACTGATGCAATGGCTCCAGATTTACCCAGTCAGGAAGGAATTTGAAGATCACCGAGAAGACAAAACCACCGATCGTAGCAAATAGTGCCGCGTTTGAGGTAGCTTTCTTCCAGAAGAATCCTAAAAGGAACATCGCGAAGATACCCGGCGATACGAAACCTGTATACTCTTGAATATACTGGAATCCACCTTGCTTATCCATTCCCAAATGCGGAGCGATAACTACACCCAGGATCATTGAAACGATAACAGAGACTTTACCGATAAAAACCAGATTCTTTTCACTGGCCTCCTTGTTAAACACATTCTTGTAAATATCCAGCGTAAAAATAGTAGCAATACTATTTACCTTACCAGCCAGAGAAGCTACCACTGCCGCAGACAGCGCTGCGAATGAGAGTCCCTTCAGTCCAACAGGAAGCAGGTTCAGCAATACAGGATATGCCGCGTCGGGATTAGTAATATGAGTAAACTCACCCACCTTCTCTCTATATAGTATAAACGCTGCAATACCTGGGAGTACGATTAGTACCGGCATGAGCAATTTAAGAAATGCCGCGAAAAGAATACCTGTACGGGCAGTCTTCAAGTCAGCACCGAGAGCTCTCTGAACGATGTATTGGTTACAGCCCCAATAGTTAAGATTAACAATCCACATACCACCCACAAGCACACTTAAACCTGGAAGGTCTATGTAGTTTGGATCAGTTTTAGGTATGATCATCTTGAAGTGCTCAGGAGCCTCAGAAATCAGCTTTGTAAAACCGCTCCAGGCGTCACCCATTCCGAAATGTACCGATACCTGATGAAGGGCGATATAAGTCGTGGCCAAACCACCGAGGATCAGGAAGAATACCTGAACTACCGAAGTATAACCGATCACCTTCATTCCTCCCAATGTAATGAAGATTGCAAATACGGCGAGGCCTATCATAGCCCAGTTAAGATCAATACCCGACACACCGCTCACGGCAATGGCACCGAGGTAAAGAATAGATGTAAGATTTACAACCACGTATAACAATAACCAGAAAACAGCCATAACCATCGCTACGGTGTTATTATAACGCTGCTGGAGGAATTGAGGCATGGTGTAGATCTTATTCTTAAGATACACCGGTATGAAATACACCGCGACAATAATAAGCGTTAGTGCCGCCATCCATTCGTAGGTAGCAATAGCCAAACCAACTTTAAAGCCGGAACCACTCATTCCAACAAATTGCTCTGCAGAGATGTTAGACGATATAAGGGACGCTCCGATGGCCCACCAGGTTAAAGAACCTTCCGCAAGGAAGTAATCTTTAGAACCCTCACTTTCCGATTTCTTCTTTACATAAATCCACCAGCCATATCCGGCAACAGCAAGAAAATAGATAAAGAAAATGATGTAATCATACTGTTCAAGATTGTTCATATTCAATTCAGGGTTTATTAGTTTTTCTCTTTGTTATACGTTGTTTCAATTTGTTTACTATAATATTTAGATAGATTCTTCAAGCGTAATACCGAATAGAACGGCACACGGACACGCTAAAATATTAGTCACCGTTAAATTTGGGGCTTAAGATACGATTATCTCAGTCACGAATAAAAGCCTAAATTTTGCTTTTTTTACAATTTATATCCCGAGAGTTTACCAGGCTCAGCCGGGGCTGTCACCAGTTGTATCGTTAAACTCAAGTTCTGAAAATATAAAGACATTGATGTTATCCCTTTCGTCCACAAATAACATAAGTGTTATAAGTACATTTTCAAAAAATGAATGTAAGACAAAAATTCTTAGTAACGAAAGAAATTGGTTATATTTTATAAAGATGAAGACCTATGCCGCCCATCTCTTTTTTACAAAAAATTAAGGTATTATTTGTTAGGCGAAAATTGCGTTCCACGTGGAAGAACAGCGAAAAGACAGCGTTAATATTATAAAACACTCAGATCAAACAGATTTAACATGAAAAAGGCGACCATGTAGTTAACTGCATGGCCGCCTTTTTATTATAGCTTCTAAATACTTCGTCTAGAAAATATACTTGGTACTTAAGAAGTTCGAAGTTTGTTCGCTCACAATAGTATTGAAAAGCTTCTTATTGCTTTCGTTCAGCTTGGTTGTAACCAAAGAACGTATTGAGAAAGAACGTAATGCATCATATACTGAGAGCGTTCCTTCAGCGCTGTCTTTACGACCCGTGAAAGGGAATACGTCAGGACCACGCTGACATTGCGCGTTGATGTTCACTCTGCTTACCAGATTCACGAAAGGATCAATCAGATCTGACACTTCCTGAGCGTCATTACTAAAAATACTTACCTGCATCCCGTGAGGAGAATCAATCTGATATTCGATGGGCTCTTCAATAGACTTGAAAGGCATTACCGGAATGATCGGACCAAACTGCTCTTCTCTGTAGAGTTTCATCTTCTCGTTAACAGGGTACACCACTGCCGGATAGAAGAATGAGGCGTAGTTCTCACCGCCACGTTCATTGGTAATGGTAGCGCCATGAGATTTCGCATCTTCGAGACACTCAATCAAATATGCCGGCTTTCCTGGCTCAGTTACAGGAGTAAGCTTCACATTCTTATCCCAAGGTAAACCACGGGTAAGCTTCGCGATCTCCACATCAAGAAGTCTCAGGAATTCTTCAGCCACATCTTCGTGTACGTGAATGATCTTAATAGCGGTACAACGCTGTCCGTTGAACGACAAGGCGCCCAGGATACATTCGCTTACAGCAAGCTTCAGATCAGCGTTCTTAGTAACAATGGCAGCATTCTTTGCGTCAAGACTCAATACAGCGCGTAGACGGTTAATCTTAGGATGACGTTTTTTAAGATCATTTGCAACCTTACTGGATCCGATAAATGCCAGGACATTGATCTTACCTGTAGCCATCAAGCCTGGAGTAACATTTGCTCCTCTACCGTAAATTGTGTTGACAACGCCTTTAGGGAAAGACTCCTGAAATGCTTTCAACAACGGATAGTGTAATAAAGTACCGTGCTTAGGTGGTTTAAAAAGAAGTGTATTTCCCATCAAAATTGCGGGAATCAACGTAGTAAAGGTCTCATTTAACGGATAATTAAACGGTCCCATACATAATACCACGCCTAGCGGAGAACGTCTGATTTGTGCAACCAAACCTTCCTCGATGCGGAATCCTGAAGATTCACGATCGATATCCTTGAGAGCATCAATGGTAGCATTGATATATTCGACAGTTCTGTCGAACTCTTTCGCTGAATCAGCATAAGATTTACCAATCTCCCACATGATAAGCTTGACGATTAAATCGCGCTGCTCTCCCATCTTGAAGATAAACTTCTCCATGCATTTGATACGGTCGTCAATACTCATGGTAGGCCATTCGCCTCTACCATTGTCATATGCGGCAATAGCGGCATCCAATGCCTCCATTGCTTCCTTCTCTGTGCATACCGGATAACTACCTATCAGCTTTCTTTTCAGACCATCAGGAGTTGGTATGCAAACCGGGGAGTACACTTCGCTAACAGGACCATCCCATGGCAGCATCTGTCCATTGGAAAGATATTCGCGTTGGTGTAGCTCTTCAATCCGGAATTCTGAGGGAATCTGGCTCTCGTCAACAAAGATTGACTCAAGGTTTAACTTTTCACTCATATTGTTTATAATAATTACTAGTTGCCGCAATGCGCATTTCTAAGCCGAAATAGCAACACAGACAGCCATACAAACATAGATAAAATATTATCGGATTTACAGTCTTATAACGAAATAAGAAAATTAATGAAAATTCGATCAGTTTGCCGGACGAAAATCTAAAATCCCGCAAAAAAAGCTATAGAAGGCGCAAAAAAAAAAGGTTGCCCTATGCAGAGCAACCTTCGTTATACTTGAACGTCTGTTCAGACAATTACAAATCAGTAATAGGTTTATGACGCGGTACCAATGCTTTCATCATTGCCCAGGCAATAAGATAAGAAAAAGCACAAACGCCGAACATAACACCGTAGGCAGTATTCGTTGAGAATGTACCGTCGAGATAACCGGCAAGAAGCTGAACTAAAACGCCCCCTAAACCTCCGGCAGCAGCACCGATACCTGTAACAGTACCTACAGCCTTCTTAGGGAACATGTCGGAAACAGTGGTGAACAAGTTCGCAGACCATGCCTGATGCGCAGCGCCACCGATACTGATAATAACAATCGCACTAACAATACCGAAACCGGCCATCGTCTGCGTCGTTAATAATAATAAAGGCGCACATGCTATAATTAGCATCGCGGTCATACGGGCACGATATGCCTGCCAGCCTCTATTCATAAATGACATAGGAATAGAACCGCCGAATACAGATCCAATAATAGCGATACCAAAAACCACAAAGTTTGAGACCATTACACGAGTAGCCACTTCTTCTGCTGACAAACCAGCGCCAAATTGTTGGCGAACATAAGTAGGTAACCAGAATAGCAGGAACCACCAGATTCCGTCGGTCATAAACTTACCAAGCACGAAAGCCCAGGTTTGCTTGTAGGTAAGCATTTTACCCCACGACACTTTACTGTCAGCCTCCGCGTTAACGTTTACAACTTCATCCTTATCGCTGTGGATATAATCATATTCCGCTTGAGTGATTTTACCTTTTTCAAGCATCTTCTTAGGAGAAGCATAGTAAATTGCCCAGAACGCCAACCATAAGAAACCAACGATACCAGTTAAGATGAACGCCATCTGCCAACCATGGAATAAACCAAGGAATTTACTATCTCCTGTCCAGGTCAATAAAGCCCATGGAACGAAGATAGCACAGATCATAGCTCCAATGTTAGAACCAGAATTGAAAACACCTGTCGCCAACGCGCGCTCTTTCTTAGGAAACCATTCAGCAACGGTCTTAATAGAAGCTGGAAAGTTTCCTGCTTCACCGGCACCAAACAAGCTTCTTGCAATACATTGGCCTATAAGAGTTTTTCCAACAAAGGCACTCAGGATTCCGGTAGCAGACCACACAATAAGAGATGCGGCAAGACCTACCTTTGAGCCCACTTTATCAATAATCCATCCTGCGATAAGCGTAAAACCCGCATAGAACAGGGTGAAGATCGAAGTCAGGTAGGAAAACTGTTGCGGAGTCCAACCAAAGCCTTCAGGCGAACAGAAATAGTCCTTCAGGAAACCGATAACGTTTCGGTCCATGTAGTTGATGGTGGTTGAGAAAAGTAGAAGAGTGGCAATCACCCATCTATATTTCCCAATCTTGGTCTCAGTCATTTGATCTAAATTTATGTTTCTGGTTATCGGTTAGCTATTTTTTGCAAGACTGTACGATTTCAACAGCCTTCTTTGTAAGAGTAACGAGTTCGTCGTATTTCTTGTTATCCATAATGTCTTTAGAAACAAGCTTGCTTCCCATACCCACAGCACAAACACCGGCCTTAAACCATGCAGAGATGTTTGCCTCATCAAGATCAACACCACCGGTAGGCATAAATAAAAGATCAGGGAATAATGAACGGATACCAGCTAAGAACTGTGGTTTCAAGCTGTCGCCAGGAAATAACTTAACGAACTTAGCTCCCATTTTTTCAGCTTTGATGATTTCCGTTGGAGTCATACAACCTGGAACCCAAAGCATGTTGTGTTTATCAGCAACTTCAGCAACATCTTCAACCAAGCCCGGACTGATAATATAATCTGCACCAGCATCAATGAATGTTTGTGTAGCTGCCGCATCTTTAATTGTACCAATACCTAAAGTCATACCTTTAAGTTCAGTATCGCAAAGCGCGCGCATAGCTTTAAAGTTTTCTAAAGCAGCTTCGCCACGGTTTGTGAACTCTACAGATCTGATACCTGCTGAATAAAGCGCCTTCAAGAGATCAAGACAAACTTCTTTATCTTTATTGAAATATAAAGGTAATACACCTTGCTCCTGAATAAGCTTTAAAAGTTCTGATTTCTTTTCCATTATAATATTAACTTAGTGATTTTAAAAAGCGATTAATGTGGCTAATGTAAAAATTTTAAATCGAATAAGTGGTGTTTTGCGCAAGATCACTATTTAAAACCCGTACTCGGCTTAACACATTTTCAATAAAACAAGCTGCAAATTAACAAAATATCAATCTTTGCAAAGCAATGTGAATTGAGAATTTAAACGGAAACGTTTGCACATTTTTTTTTACAAAACCTGCACTTTGTTATATGACAATGATGTTTAATATATACTTTTGATTTCTTTTTGATAAAAGGAATCGCTAACAAGCCTTTTTAATATATAAAAAATAAATATGTCTAAAAAAGTAGTAACACTGGGAGAGATCATGATGCGTCTTTCAACTCCCGGATTTGAGCGTTTTGTTCAAGCTGAAAGTTTCGATGTAACTTACGGCGGTGGCGAAGCAAACGTAGCTGTAGCTGTTTCTAACTACGGCTTGAATGGAGTTTTCGTTTCTAAAGTGCCTGATAATGCATTAGGACAAGCTGCTATTAACCACATCAGAAAATATGGTGTTGATACTCAGTATGTAGCTAGAGGTGGCAAACGTTTAGGTATCTATTTCCTTGAAACAGGTGCTTCTATGCGTGCGTCTCAGGTTGTTTATGACCGTGCTGATGCTTCTATCGCTGATGTTGATGCTTCTGAATTTAACTGGGATGAAATCTTTGAAGGTGCTGACTGGTTCCACACTACAGGTATCACTCCTGCATTGAGCGACAAGGCTGCTGCTTTAACTCTTGAGGCTTTAAAAGCTGCGAAAGCGAAAGGTATTACTACTAGTATCGACCTTAACTACCGTAAGAAATTATGGAGCAAGGAAAAAGCAAGAGAAGTAATGAGCGAGCTTTGCAAATATGTTGACGTTTGTATCGGTAACGAAGAAGATGCTGAAACAACTTTAGGATTCAAGAGCTCTGGCACTGACATCACTAAGGGCGAATTAAGCCTGGATGGTTACAAAGATGTATTCCAGCAGATGAAAGAAAAATTTGGTTTCAAATATATCGCTTCAACTCTTCGCGAAAGCCACAGTGCTTCTGACAATGGTTGGTCTGCACTTGTTTATGATGGTACTGAATTCTACCATACTAAACACTATAACGTACGTATCGTTGACCGCGTAGGTTCTGGTGATTCATTCGCTTCTGGATTTATCTACGGTCTTGTTACCGGCATGCCAATGGGCGAAGCTGCTGAATTTGGTGTTGGTGCTTCTGCATTGAAACACACAATTCCTGGCGACTTAAACCACGCTACTCTTAGCGAAGTAAGCACCCTTATCAAAGGTGATGCTTCTGGTCGTGTTCAGAGATAAGATTTTTCCAACGAAAGCAATTTGCTCAGGCAAGTTGCTTTCTCTTTTTTAAACCTCCTAAATTAAAATCTATGATCATTGATTCTATTGCAAACGCTGACAAATATTTCAGTGTGCACCCAAGCTTCGCTAAAGCCTTTGAATTTTTAAGATCTCAAGATCTCAACGCATTAGAGCCAGGCAAATCTGTTATCGAAGAAGGAAGTCTTACACTTGCTGTTTCTGATAAACCGGGAGTGACTGCTGATGCTGCAAAATTTGAGGCTCACGATAAGGCAATTGATATTCAGGTAGTGATCTCTGGTACTGAAACAATGGGCTGGAGCGATCGTAGCACTACTAATTCTCCGGTTGCTGAATATAACGCTGAAAAAGATGTTATTTTTTTCAATGATAAACCTCAGATGTATTTCACGCTTGAAGCTGGGCAGTTTGTAATCTTCTTCCCTGAAGACGCGCATGCGCCCATGATTGGCGAAGGCAATATTAAAAAGGGTGTTGTAAAAGTTAAAATCTAACAATACTCTTAAGCTACTTACTTGAAAAGCCGGCAATGTTTGTCGGCTTTTTGTTTTTCCTGCCTGCGAACGCTCTACGCACCATCTAAGGATATCAAACTTATATATTTCAGCGAGTTAAGCATTTATTATATTATATTTGCACAAATTATAACGATAGCCTCCTCAATAGGACGGATACAACATTGTTATACATACGATACAAATTAGATCACGTATTTTGTCATTTGAAAATTTAAATCTCAGCCCCTCCCTCCTTAAGGCATTAAAAATTGAGGGTTACGAGAATCCCACTCCCATTCAAGAAGCCGCGATACCTGCTGTGCTTGAGCGGAAAGACTTGCTTGGTTGCGCTCAAACAGGCACGGGTAAGACGGCGGCCTTCGCGCTACCCATACTACAGATTCTTGAAAACAGCCGAAAAGACTTCTCTCGCAAACGCGAACTTCATACTCTTATTCTCGCTCCTACGCGCGAACTGGCAATACAAATTGATGAGAGTTTTGCCGCGTACTCAAAGTTCCTTTCTATAAAGCACGCCGTAATTTATGGCGGTGTATCGCTCAACACTCAGGTAGCTAATCTTAAAAATGGTGTTGACGTACTTATAGCCACGCCTGGCAGACTCATTGATATGCTTAACCAACGTTTGATAAGCATAAAATCAACCGAAATACTCGTGCTGGATGAGGCTGACAGAATGCTCGATATGGGCTTCATCAACGATGTAAAGAAAATTATTGCACTTACCACTCAGCGTGCACAAACGCTCTTTTTCTCGGCAACGATGCCTAAAGAAATTGCGGGACTCGCTGACTCTATCCTAAATAAGCCAGTAAAAATTGAGGTTACACCAGTTGCTACTACCGCTGAGAAGGTAAATCAACGGGTTTACTTTGTTGAGAAGAAAGATAAAACGGCGCTGTTAGTACATCTCTTACAAAACAAGGATATTAAAACCGTCCTCGTATTCAGCCGAACGAAATATGGTGCGGATAAGCTTGTGAAACAGCTTTCTAAAGCCAATATTAAGGCAGAGGCGATCCATGGAAATAAAGCTCAGAACGCGCGCCAAAGAGCTCTTAGTAATTTCAAGGATCAGAAAACCCGTGTATTGGTTGCCACCGATATTGCTGCCCGCGGTATTGATGTTGATGAACTTCAGTATGTGGTTAATTACGATCTCTCTAATCAACCAGAGGTGTACGTGCACCGCATTGGTAGAACGGGCCGCGCCGGAAGAGACGGAAATGCTTATTCCTTCTGTGATCCAGAGGAATTGGAATATCTAAAAGACATTGAGAAAACAACACGTCAACAAATAGAGGTCGCAGATCACCCTTTTCAAATATCGCTAAATACGCGTGACAAAAAGCCGAAAGTCGACGCCTCCGTAAAAGTCGTTCCTTCAAGTTCAGAAAAACGGCAACAGGCGAAGAAAAGAAATAAACGATATTTTGGCGGTAACAGATCCAAAGGATCTCGCCCTGAAGGAAGTAAAAAAGCATAAAAAATGCCCCCCGCGATCTTAAGAAAACGGGGGCATTTTTATAGCGTATATGTGCTATGCTTTGTTAGCATAATTGATCATCCAGCATACACCAAACTTATCCTTAAAGGATCCGAAATAATCGCCCCAAAACATATCCTCCATCGGCATTTCCACGTCTCCGCCTGCGGAAAGACCCTGGAATATCCGATCTGCCTCTTCGCGACTATCGGGACTTAACGATATATAATTATTGTTGCCAACATGCAACACATGCCCTGCGCTCGGCAGACAATCTGAAGCCATCAGAAATTGTCCATCACCAATAGGCAACGACACATGCATCGCTCTGTTTCTCTCCTCTTCAGAGAGTCGCTCAGCCTCCGGAGCATCTTTCATCTTCTGCAGAAACAATTCCCCTCCAAATACAGACTGGTAGAATAAAAAGGCTTCTTCTGCCTTTCCATCAAAGTTCAAATACGGATTTAGTTTCATGGTTGCTATTTTAATTTGGTATGTAATACAAAGATAGCTACGCCGACAAGGAATAAGTAGGCATATCACGACGTAAGTCGGGGTAGTTTGCGACAATTTCCAGATCAGAAAAACCGGACGCTAACGCGTGCCTCAAAAGGGGATCAAACCGGAAACCTGTGGAGGGATTAATAAAATCTTATCTTTACGCGCAAAAAGAACTTGGAGAAAGAGCTATTATCCCTATTGCTACCAGAAGGCCTGACAGAGTTGTTCGACATCGATCGAATGGAGAAGAAAGAGGATCAAATTCATCTGTATTTATCTCAAAAG